>JAJZXU010000011.1 GCA_021806235.1 Thermoplasmata archaeon | reverse complement strand
CTGTAACTCGCCCTCATGAATCTGGATTCCGTAGTAATCGCGGGTCAACAACCCGCGGTGAACATGCCCCTGCTCCTTGCACACACCGCCCGTCAAACCATCCGAGTTGGTGTTGGATGAGGTTTAGTTCTAGAGGGCTAAATCAAATCTGATGTCGGTGAGGAGGGTTAAGTCGTAACAAGGTATCCGTAGGGGAACCTGCGGATGGATCACCTCCATGAAAGGCAGCTTTGCCTTACATTTTTTTATTTTTATATTTATTTTACTAGCACCATGTTTATAATATCATATTTTTAAGCAAAATTATGTATAATTTACAGAAAATAATACACGGTTCCTATTTTTTAGATTTGTTTTTATCTGCTGGTTTTCAATTATTATAACTGCATTGTATAAATTAATAAATATTTTATATTTTTTTAAAAATTTAGAAAAGATTTTATTTTATGTTTATCTTATCTATATAATGGATAAAAGCGTTCAGGATAAATTAGTTGAACAACAGGACAAAATCGAAAGAAAGTTTCAAGGAATTGGTAAGGGTAAATACTCGAGAATATTAAAAATGGCAAAAAAACCGAATGGCGATGAATATACAAAGGTTATATTGATAGCCGGTTTCGGCATAATATTGCTTGGATTAATAGGTTTTGCCATATATTATGTAATGCAGATAATGTTTTAAGGTGAATTAAAGATGATGGAATATGATTGGTTGAAATGCGACATAAGGGATGTAATAGATGCCGGTTGCAATAAAAAAATTAAGAAGATAAATGAGAAGGATATAAATTCTGATGTGATGCCTATAAATGTGGTTATCAAGAATATCCAAAACACAAAAAGAAAATTTAATGTAAATTTAAAATTTGAGTTTAATCAGAAAGACCCGCAGATAGAGTGGAAAATTATTTTAAAAAATGATTATACCATTTCACCAAAGGATAATAAGGAAATAGGTGAAGAGATAGATATTGATGGCAATAAATCAAAGGAACTGGATCTTGAAATAGATACACCAAGAGGTGGTTATATAAACGATGAATTAATTGCCACCCTTAAAATTGATTCTGAGGATAATATAAACAGTTTTGAAAAAAAATTTACAGTAAAATTATCGCCTGTCATAACAATAGCAAAATGTACAATAGGGAAAGAGCTGGATATAGCAATGGATTTATCAAATCATAGTGAAAAGGATAAGGAGGAGAGAAAAGGAAAAAATGAGTATGCTGAGAATGAGGTAATGGCAATTATGTCCCCCCATGAGATAAAGGGATATTTCTTTATAGAAACCATGCATGTCGATAGAATAGAGGTATTATCAAAGGATATAAGGGGATTTAAGGGCCTTGTAAAAGGTGATATAGATATATCCGAAATAGAGAAGTATTTAACACCTAAACCTGCAGTAACAGGCCTTGAAATGGGTACCCTTGTGGAGATAATTGAGGGGCCATTTAAGGGGGAAAGGGCAAAGATTACATCAATAGATGCCGCCAGGGAAGAGGTAACTGTTCAGTTAATAGAATCCATGGTACCTATCCCAGTAACTGTTAAGGCAGAGGCCATAAGAAATCTTGATAAAACATGAAAATAAAGACGAATTCAAGAGAAAATGAAAAAGCGTTTATAGAAAATATTAGAAAATTTTTTGAAAATCCGTATATAATTTTACCGGAATGCACCGGTAACTGCTTTCTGTGCCCAATAAAGGGATATAAAAAGAAGATAGATAAAATGAAAGAAAGTGGCAAATACAGTAAATATCATAATTCAGCAGATCAGTTTTTAAGCAGCATATCGGAAACACATAAAATACTTGAAGATGAAACGGCCCCAATGATGGGATTAATAAAAACAAACTATGGTAGCGTAAGTTACTGTAAAAGAGGAAACACAGATGAAACAATAATATCCGGTGTTCAGAATTATAATAACGAGATGTACAGATTACTGGCATTTACAAATACTGTAAAATTGAAAAAAATAAGCGTTTTTTCCACAAAGAATTATTTTACAGCAACATGCAAGAATGAAATATCCATGGATTTCTTAAAGGATTTATTTAACGAGGAAAATATTTCATTTAAATATGATAAACACATTATATTCGGTGATAATGGCAATAAATTAACACTGAAGCTGTATGACCAGGAAATAGATGTCTATGAGGATTTTGACCACAATATAATATTTTTACTGCTGAGGCATATGCTTATACCTGATATGAAATTTGATATAAGTACTGATTTTATGGAATATATACCTGATGATAGGTCACTGATAAATGATTATATAACTAATAAGTTGAATACAAAGCAGTTTATAAGTAAAACCAGGAGTTATAAAATAAACTATGCCATAAAAAACAGGTATTACATAATAAATAATGAGAACTATGACATAGATGATTTTATAAATACACTCAACTTTGATGAGAAGATAAAACCATTCATAAAGGAAAAATTGATGGAAAGAACTCAGGGTTTTTACCTTGAAAGCATAAGCCAGAGGAAAATTCTGGAATATTTGTTCCCTAAATATAAGAATGAGATAATAAAGATAATGTATGGTCTGGATGATAGTGAAATAAAGAAATTGCATGGGAATCCACTGGAGATAATGGAAAATGCAAAATTAACAAAAAATAAGGAAATTATAACATCTGGTATTACAAAACCATGGTCTGAGAATTCCGAATATTTAATAAATTTAATAACAGATTATTTTAACTATGGAAAAAACGATGCAGTAATCAATGGAAGAAAAAATATGAAGAACGATATCCAGAAATCTATTTATTATGCATTCCTGGATTCTCTAGAAGAAAAGGAAACATGGCTATTCACAGATAATGAAAAACTGCTCGGTAAAAGATTTAAACCGTATATAAAGAATATGATAAATAATAATAATATCAATGAACAGCTGGAGAAAATTAAATCTATGTTGTGATAAAAATGTCAAGGCATGTAATATCAAAGAAGGATTATAAAAATTTAAAAGAGAGGATATCGGGGTATAATATAGATATATCAAATTTAGAGAATATAGAAATAGATAACAGCAAAAAAAATGAGATATATTATTTCTCTGGAAAACCAATTTTCTATAACGGTATACCAACATTATATTTAATAAATTATTTAAAGGTAGGTAATAAAACGGTTACGGTTGATGATGGCGCTGTACCACATATAGAGAATGGATCTAATTTATTTGCTCCCGGAATAATAGATATGGATAAAACAATAAAAAAAGATGAGATGGTATTCATAAAAAATAAGGATAATCTATTCATTGCAATAGGAAATGCAAGTGATGATTATGATAAAATAATTGAATCAAAGAAGGGAGAGGCAGTAAAGATAATACATTATTTCAAGGATAAAATTATGGAATTATAATAAATGGCAGTTGCTTTTAAAAATTATTAACAAAATTTTAAACAAAACCGTTATTTATATAATTAATATGTATAATTATGGAACTATTAAATATAGGTGATAATGCACCTGATTTTGAGGCTGTTGATCAGAACGGAAAAAAGGTTAAACTGAGTGATTACAGAGATGGTGTGGTTGTTTTATATTTTTACCCTAGAGATAATACACCGGGATGCACCATAGAGGCAAAGAATTTCAGGGATAACATAGATTTATTCAGGGAAAAAAACATACAGGTACTTGGTGTTAGTGTTGATTCTGAAGAATCACATAAAAAATTTGAAACTAAATTTGACCTTAACTTCACACTGGTGAGTGATAAACCAAAAGATATTACAAAGAAATATGGAGTCCTGGGACTTGCAACTGCTAAAAGGGTTACGTATATAATAAATAATGGAAAGATAGTATATGTATATCCTAAGGTAAGTCCAAAGGAACATGCAAAAGAGGTATACGATAAAATACTTGAATTAAAACTTTAAATTAAATTTTAATGATCTTAAAATTTTCCTGAATTTACCAGATTACTTTTTGTATCTGCGGCTATTAGTGTTAGTGTTAATGAAGCAATAAGCCAGATAATTGATATAAGCAAAAGCAGTGTATTAAAAATCACTAGAGATATTACAAGAAATGCTAATGGTAAAACGAATTTAATAACTGACCAGAAATATTGATAAAAATCCATATCCATCAAAAATATAAAAATATTTATCCGAAAAGAGATCCGAGGCCAGCCATTGCGTCTGAGTCACTTTCTTCTTTCTTTTCTTCCTTTTTCTCTTCCTTTTTCTTTTCTTCTTTCTTCTCTTCCTTTGCAGGTGCTGCTGCTACAGGTGCTGCCGAAGCATTTTTAAGGACTTCTTCTATATTTACGCCCTTCATACTCTCTAGCAAAGATTTTAATCTTGCATCATCTGCAGTTACACCGGCATCGGTTAATACCTTTTTCAAATTCTCTTCATCTATTTCTTTTCCCGCTGAGTGGAGTAATAATGCTCCATATATATATTCCATTTTATTTCACCTCATCCAAATAAGGACCCGAGTCCTGAAGATGCATCATCTTCATTACTTTTCTCCTCTTTCTTTTCTTCTTTACTTTCCTTTTTATCCCCTATGTTTTCATTATTTAAATCTTTATTTATTAATGAATTTATAGTTGCGGCATTTATTACAGCCTTCCTTATAAAAATATCTATATGCTTTTCATCAACAAAGTTCGTACTGAATGCCAGTGCCTGAGCATGCATATGTGCCTTTGATAGTAGTTCAGGCAATATTTCAGGTACCATGTATGATATATTCAATGCAAGACCTTTTGCCTTAAGGAATGCATTTGCCATATCGTTCTTTATCTGTTCCACCGTTATTGATAATGCTTCAGCGCTGTAGACAAGGCCATCGCTATATGCTGCTATCATATTCAATCCTACTGTCACAGGCAATATTTCAAGCTTTTCTAGTACATGGGCCTTATCCTTTGGTATAACCTCACCCTTCCCGACGAGTGTTACTTCGCTTTTTATCACTATTTTTCCCTTTTCTATTCCCGCTGGAATTCCAACTTTTTGAAATACAGATATCATTGGCCCGGGTGGGAATGATGTTTCCTTTGGCTCTATTACTATGTCATCCTCTGCTATTTCACCACCACGTGCCGCTGCTTTTGTTCTCTTTGATATTAATACATCATAAATGCTTTTTGGTGTTTCTGCTGTTGTTATTAATGCTAGCTGACCCTCTGATAAATCTATTAGCTTCCCAATATTTTCCCTATCTGACTTTCCAAGTGCCCTTTTAAGAAAAAGTGTTCTTACTACCCTTATTTTTGCCTCTTTTCTTATATCATTTCTTATTTTCTGGAATTCCTTATTCCTTAACCCTCTGATATTGACAATTGCTATTACCGGACTATTTTTTATTTCATCTGCAATAGTGTTTACAAGATCTACTTTCCACTTTGCCGGTGCTTTTTTTGTTTCCATCATTCTATATCACCCAGATCTATTTTTACTGCCTTACCCATTGTTGTTTTAATATAGGCTGAGGATATATTCCCTTTACCCTTATCAAGTCTTGATATGACTCTTTTCAGTACAGTATTTATGTTTAAATATAATTCATCATTGCCCATATTCAATGTACCGAATGGGGCATGAAATGTCTTTTTATCCTTGCTTCTTATCCTTATGCTCTTTTTAAGGTTATCTATTATGGCACTTGGATCCTGCCCTGGTGGTACAGGTTTGGGCATTTTACCCCTTGGGCCCAGTATTATACCAAGATTTTTACCTATTGATGCCATCATTGATGATTCTGCAACAAAGAAATCTATATTTTTAACTATTTTTTTGAAGGCCTTTTTATCATCTGAAAAATTATTTAAATCATCCAAACTGTAAGAAAAATCAGCATTCTTTGCCTTTAACCTCATTTCTTCACTTGCTATTATGGCAACCTTTATATCTTTGCCCCTTCCATTTGGCAATATAATTTCTTCCGCAATTCTATTCTTTGGGTCTACCATATCCACGTCCTTTAAATTTATTCCAAGTTCAAAACTTTCTATAAAATTTCTTTTCTTAGAATTTTTTAATTCTTCTATATTTTTTATAATGCTATTATCCATTCCTATTCACCCATTTCTATTTCGCCGTTCTTTATTTTATTTTGAATTTCCCTTGGATTTTTATTATCAACTGTTATTCCAAGTGATAATGCGGTCCCGAGAACTTCAAGAACTGCTCCTTTCATATTGTATGAAAGTAAAGATGGTTTTTTCTGTTCTGCTATTTTTTTTATCTGGTCTAAAGTTGCATTGCCAGCCACAGCACCCTTGGCTTTTGATCCTTTTTCTATGCCTATCTCCTTCTTCAGCAATGCCGATGTTGGAGGTACCCCTATTAATATTTCATATTTTTTTGTTGCCGGGTCTATGACATTAACTGTAACAGGAACCTGCATTCCTGCGAAAGACTTTGTTTTTTCGTTTATATCCTTTACAACCTGACCCAGATTCAATCCTAACGGACCGAGAGCAGGACCAAGTGGAGGACCAGTTGTGGCTTTGCCGCCTTCTACCATTGTTTTAACTGCAACCATTTATTTACACCTTTAATTATACCATATTTCAAACTTATTTTTAATATTTTTCTTTTTTAGATTCTTTTCAGTAACATATTGATACTGATGGTAAAGTCGAGTTATTATCATCCATAATGCTGTACTGAAAGTTCATAACCCTGACGTTGCTGTGATTATAAGTTCTAAATAAATTTAGGTATTTTACATAATGCATTAAGTCATCTGTTTATACCATTGACGCCCCCGGCAATAATATAGTGTATACATATAATACAGCGTAAATCAGCAAGGGAACTACCAGCAAAACCTGAGGGGTCAATTAACATGTTATAATAATATCCCATTATTTGATAACAGCTATATAGATGCAAGTATATCACCAGTTATATTTTATAATTCATAGATATATGCACTAATCTATAATATAAAATCCATGAAAGTGGCAAACATAATAAAAGGGGCAATAAAATTAATAATTCAACCGGTTTATCCAGAGGATTTACATACCTAAAATTGTTCATACTAAACCATAGAACAACTGAAAGTAAAGAAATGTATATTGTTAATACTTTCAGTCGTTGTTTAAAATCATTACCGTATTGCCCTATTTTTGGTCTTATTTTATCCATAATGTACGCTATATATAACATTATTGGAACCCCTATATCAAGCTCGGCCGTCATACCGTCATAACTTTAAACATTAATCCGAGGGTTCTAATAGGTATTATTTTAATAAAAACTATAAGCAAAATAGTTATAGTAATACCAATTATAATTAGCAATCCTACTAATATATTATATACAATCTTATATTTATTCATTTAAATTACCTATACTGGTGGATTCTGTATATATTATGATTTGTTATATCTTTTACCCAACGACAATGCAATGTATATAGATATCATGGCATAGATTATTAACGGGAAAATAAGTAGAAATTTTAATGGTTCGTTTATGGGGTTAGGTAATGACCTATTGTTTAATGCAAACCATATAATTATTGACATTATAATCAGAAAAACGGCCAAAGAAGAGAAACTCGGTAATAATGAGTCTTCTTGAAATTTATATGTTTTATTATCCTTATTATCCTCAATTCTATATATGGCATATTTATAACTAATATATATTAAAATAATGATGAATATATCTAATATAGCAGGGATTACATGCCAAAAAAAATTAATATAGTAATATAAAAATACGGACGCCGAAACTATAGCTATAGAAAAAATGAAAATGAGTTGAATGATAAATTTCTTTTGTTTTGTGGCTATTTCTCTATTCATTATATATCACCTTATACTGATGGATTCCATGTTGGAAAGAATGACATATGCGTATTTTGAACGGCGACATTTGAAATTTTCTCAGTGGGTGCCAGATATCCAGTTGAAGCAAATAGTGGAATATATGTCCACGTTATGTGCGTAGTACCTCCGAATAACATGTTATGTACTTCATCTGTATGGTACCCTATCTCCATGTATGGTTCATATAGCCAGCTTAACCACCATGCGTATGGATGCCACCATCCAGCTTCTACATATAATATATCTGTATTATAGCTTGTTATGAATGTAGCATCGTAGTAAGCCATTACCACTGTAATTAGAGATAAAGGACCGGCAACCACTCCTGTTACTGGAACAGCCAGAGATGCTGCACCTGCAATTATCGATACTATACTTTCCAAGCCCACACCTTCGAAATAACTCAGTGTTGCTGTGTCCATCCACATATATTCATACCCACCATTAATGCTTCTACCCTCACTCTGGGGGTCAAATGTAAAGTTTACCGGGTCTGTGCCTGTAGATAATGTACCATTGCCGTTTACTATATTTATCATAAATTTTGTATTGTTGTTTTTATTATTTATTATTCCTGTCATATTTTCATATCTATCTGTATTGTTGTTTATTCTTGTTGTGCTTGAATTGCCATTTGCCGATATTTTCGGGGATGAGAATGAAAACGTTGTGTTTGTAGAATTTTTAGAATTCACCACCGTTTCATATGCCGTGAAATGTTTTGATGATTTGATATTATAGGTTACACCCGGTGATGGCAATGGCAATACAGGCAATTCAACTCTATTAACTATTACATGCGGACCTGGAATAACCATATAATGTACCCTTGTTGTGTTATTAACATATATAGAACTGCCAGCAGCATCTGTATTTTTATTTAATGATCTGCCACCATATGTGTATAAAACGCTTAATGCTGTTCTGTTTGAATATATGTGGTTTTCAGCATGTCCGGATTCCCTTGAGGTTGCATGCCTGCATAATATTAAATGTTCCGTGGAACTGATATTTCCAGTATTATTGTATTCTGTTAGATGAAATGTATATTTATATGTTAGATTATTTAATATAATATTGCCATGGGATATTAATTCCTTATTTGCACTTGCATTAAAAAAATGTGCATTATTTAATTCTATCCTTGAATAATTAGGATTTGCATTTAAATATCCCATAAGCTGTGATACATATGATATTGTTACATTCACAGCAGGATTATTCGTGCCTTTGCTGCTAATACTGGAGGGAGAATATTTCATATTGCTATTCTGTGCTGTTACCATACCACCAAATGCCATCATTATCATAACAGTAACAATGGATATTGCTATAATAGTTTTCTTACTCATATAAATATTAATACATTATTATTTATATATATATCGATTTAATTATATTAAGAAATATTTTATTACTGAATTATTATTTAGAATTTAATGATAATTTAATATGAGAAATAAATTATATAATATTTTCATAAATAAGATTTAAAATATCAAAAATAAAATATTCCATTTACAGCCACTGCCAAATTCTCTGTGATAACATGTGATGTATATAACACCATGAGTGAATCATAAAAACTGTATGTGTAGAATTATATGTACCACTGTATTTTTATTATGCTTCATAATTAAACTTATGATACGGAATATGTATAAACTTCAACCATGAAATTCTGATTTCCTTTCTTAGGAAACTATAAAAATTTATTTATGCTAAAAATAAAAAATAACTTATATAAATACACTATTATAGATGAATGTTAGTTAATGTTATTGATGGTAGAAAGGAAAAAGAATTTGATGATTCCGTAAAGGTTTTAATAGACGTGTTCAGGTCCACAACAACTATTCCATTAATGCTATACAAAAAAGCAAAATATGTAGTACCCGTGAGGACAATAACTGAGACAAGAAAATTAAAGGAAAAAAATCCCGGATATGTTACAAGTGGTGAGCGATACGGAATAAGAATTCCGGGTTTTAACTATGACAATTCCCCGTATGCCATACTAAATTCAGATTTGAGCGATAAAATAGTATTGTTTACATCAACAAACGGTATAAAAGTTCTTTATAAAATAATAGATTATCCTGGAAAGATATACATATCGTCGTTTATAAATTTCAATGCAACATACAATGCAATAAAGGATTGTGATAAAGTATCGTTAATAGTATCCAACAGGCCAGATGGCAAATCAGACGAGGATTATATATATGCTGAGATGCTTGAAAACAAGCTTAATGGCCGTGATATAAACATTGATGAGTACAAAAATAGAATAAGGAACAGCCACGGTGCAAAAAGATTGAAAATACTGGGTGCATTCCGGGATATAGAATCATCATTAAATATTGATGTGTATGATTATCCCATTATATATAATGATGGGAAAATAATTACTGAGAAGTAAATTACATCTCAATTATATTGCTTTCCTTAAATTCTGATCCTCTTTTCTGTGCAAGTAATTTCAATAAATATCTCGCCCACTGTAACTTCCTTTTTTTAAGTATAATATCATTGTCTGTATAATAATTTTTCATACTTATATTATTGAAATCAAATCCAAGTAAAATTATCTCGGATGCATCCAGGTAATCCGAAATATATGCTGACCTATCACCATCGGAAAACCCCCCAAAATTATAGATTCTGTCAAATGGTATATTCTGCGTTGTTGCAATACCGTTATTAAAATAATTTGAATATAAATCTATTTTATTTATATTATCACCGTGTGAATGCAGGATAACATCTGTACCATTATCATACGATCTTTTAATCAGATTTATATCACCATCCAGATCCGTAACAATGATATTCGGTTCTTCTAAAAAATTTACATATGTATCTAATGCTGAATCCGCAACAATTGTTATCCCGTTGGATATTGTATTTATATTATCCTTCAAATTTTTTCCATTGCCTATGATAAAAAATCTTCTATTTTTATATTTATTTAAAATTTTTATATCATTATTTATATGTTTTGATAGGTGTACTGAAGATATATAATCATAATCCCGGTTTATACCTAAACTATCTGTTATTTTAATATATACAGGTAACCATTCATAATAATTCATTTTATCTCCATTATATTTTTATCCCTGTTTTTTAAGGAGGAATAATATTTATGAACCAGAGATGATGATAATGCCACAACTATGCCTGCAACCATATATGCAACATATAGTATTACAGATGAGAACTTTACAAACCCTATTACATATCTGACGTAGTTCATCATGCCATAGAATATGAATAATATGGCAAGTGAAAAGGAAATGCCATACCAGATCTTTGAGATGCCCTTTATCTTATTAATAGATAATTCAAATGCAGTAAATAGTTCCATGGAAACATATGAGCCATAAACCCACCATGCCAGTAATGTAATAAATATGAGCACCTTATTTATTAATGGTATAACCTTTAATGTGTATTCATAAGCATATGTTATTCCTATTACAACAATAAAAAATGATACAAGATACGATAACATAGATATTTTTGTTTCCTGTGAATATTCCTTGAATTTTGTCGAAATTGCTATGGTTACGCCCTTTATATCTACCGCTTTTACTAAAAAGTAGGAACCAAGAACCATTGCAACAAGCATTATTGCACCGGTTGATGGTACTATTACAAAGTATCTTGATATATACATTGAATATATTGTAAAACCTAATAATGAAACGCCATAACTCAGCAACAATAAACCTATAGGTATTGTAAATTTCCTTGATATTTTTTTATCCTTCATTCCCCTTACTATGTAATAGTATAAGGATTCTATATTTTCATTATGCCTTACTATTATGTGCTTGACATACCTTATTTTTATTCTCGATGATATTATAGGTATAATGTAATCATCTTCCGCACCATCAGATATTAAAATTAAATTATCATAGTGTTCCATGCTCAGGACATCATCTAACTGTCCACTTAAAATTTCATCTGATTTTTCGCCCACATCGTCGTCTCCGGTTATCACTGCTATTTCTACATTTTCATTTTTCTTTTTTAAATCCTCATAATGTTTTATTGCACCGAATAATGCATTGGAATCTGAATCTTCGGGGTCAACAGAGATAAGTTTTAACGCCGCATTATAGCACTCGCCGTATCCTATAACCGGTCCATCTATTCCAGCTTTTATGCCATAATCGTTATCCCTGTCCACATTTAATATAAGCGTTAACATTATCTACATTTCTAATAATCAATAAGAGTATTTAAATTTTTATTGATAAAAAGTAATAAATAAAATATTTATAAAATCCTGCAATTTATTTATAAATAAAATAACCTGCACTTTTCTGTCTCGCAATTCTTTTAACTAACTTTTTATCCATTAATTCCTTTAAACCTGCATTCACAATTGCTTTACCAACAGTAGCCTTTTTCATGATATCATCTGCTGTTTTTAATTTATTTTCCGATATTGCACCTAATACTTTCATTGCATCGTAAACTTTCTGTGCATTAGGTGATAGTTCATCCATTATAATCACTGGGTGGTTATCTAAAACATATATATAAATATTGGTGATGCTTACACCATATTAATTGTTTACTGTTGCTTTTTAACCGTTACAGAAAAATATACATTTTATCCATGTGGGAATTATTTTCATTATAACTGTGTATTGTATAACTTGAGTTTCGCAAAGAAATTGAGACAAAACCGTCAGTTAAACCCGTGAATTGAGGAACATTCTGAATATTTTCAATGTTCTTTCGGTAGTGCACCAGTGAGGACCCGAACGGGTATATTTATCTTCATCCGGTTAAGCAAATATAAGGTTTCTTTCTATTCACTGCAGTAAACCATGCTCACTGACTATTTGACCTACGGTGCACGTCAAATAATTAACAGGATATCAAGTAAATTATAGATTCAAATTAAAAATTACCTGCGAAACTCAGGGTATAAACAGTATAACTAACACTTCAATTAAGGTTTTTATTTACAGATTTTCCCGTAATGTCTGGACTTTGATAGCTATTATTTCCATGTGCTGTATATTATTGCACCTAAAAAATATATCACTCATGCGGCATATTAAAGAAGAAATTGGTCATTGAACCTGGATTTTATACCTATGTGAGATTATAATCACTTGTTTAACATATCACCGTCTATTTCAAGGAAATTAAACTAATTTACAATAATCACCTTATTACCTTTAAGGTATAATTATAATGAAAATATTGCTCTTTTCCATTGAAGTGGTATATGTACATATTATATACAGGTACTATATTGAATGAAACAGATATTGACTTATTGCCGGCTGTTGTAAAACGACCACATGTATTCTTTTCTATAGTGTTGTTGCATACATTCGTGTGAGTGGACCTGTAAATCAAAGAAGTGTTTTCAAATTTAATATTTTTTATTTCAAGTGAGATTCCTGTTAATGGAAATTTTTGTTCTATGCTTAATTTATATACGTTTATGGCTCCCACAATAAATTCCGTATGTGTGTGATATGCCTGCGCGGGATAATGGAAATTTATAAGATATTCGGCTTTGGAATTGCCATATGTTAAATTAATGTATTTTAATACGTAAAATCCCATATGATCTGTGCAATTTTTCAACTGACTCTGGCTTATTGTGTTGATATTATGTGGTTCTGTATCCAGATTATAACCTGTAAATGATATTATAATGATAACTATAACGAATATTACTAAATATTTAATTATTGATTTTTTCATATTGATCACTTATCCAAGGTACTATTACCTATTTTATATGAATTGAATTAAGTTTGCCTGACCACCTTTAAGGTATAATTATAATGAAGGTATTGCTCTTTTCCATTGAAGTGGTATATATACATATTATATACCGGTACTATACTGAATGAAACGGATATTGACTTATTGCCAGCCGTAGAAAAACTCCATGGTATAAACGTTTCTATAGTATTGTTATATATATAGGTTTTAAGAGGATGAGTGAAAGAATGATTATCGAATTTAATATTTTTTATTTCAACTGATATTCCTGTTAATGGGAAATTTAGCTTCTGGCTTAGTTTATATACATTTATATGTCCTATACCATATACTGTACCTGCATGATATGTCTGATTAATATAATTATAATCTACAACATATTCGACCTTGGAATTGCCATGGGTTAAATTAACATATTTTAATACAGAAACTCCAGGATATTCACTCATGTTCTTTATAGAATTTTTTAACTGGACCTGGTTTATTGTATTGATATTGTGTGGTTCTGTATCCAGATTATAACCTGTAAATGATATTATAATGATAACTATAACGAATATTACTAAATATTTAATTATTGATTTTTTCATATTGATCACTTATTTAACATATTATTGCTTATTTTAGGGAAATTGAATTAATTCCGGCTGACCACCTTTAAGGTATTATTATGATGGAAATATTGCTCTTTTCCATTGAAGTGGTATATGTACATATTATATACCGGCACTATACTAAATGAAACGGATATTGACTTATTGCCAGATGACGTAAAATAACCAGATATATCCTTTTCTATAGTATTGTTATATACAGTTGTATGGGGAGAGCGATAAACTAAAGAAGCATTTTCAAGTTTAATATTTTTTATTTCAACTGATATTCCTGTTAATGGGAAATTTAGTTTCTGGCTTAATTTATATACGTTTATGGCTGCTATAGTATATATTGTACCTGCGTTATATACTTGTGCAATATAATGAAAATCTACAATGTATTCGGCTTTTGAATTACCATGTGTCAAATTAACATACTTTAATACTGTAACTTCCTGATACCTTATGGCACTTTTTAAGTGACCCTGGTTTATTGTATTGATACTATGTGGTTCTGTATCTAAATTATAACCTGTAAATGATATTATAATGATAACTATAACGAATATTACTAAATATTTAATTATTGATTTTTTCATAGTAATTACTCCGCCGAATACTGCCCTAATTTAAATGTCTCACTTATCTGGGTTTCATACTGACTATTTTCATTTTCAACAGGTTTCTGGTAATTATTAACAATCTTAAATGTACTTGTATATGTTATGTAATTCCAGTAGGGATGACTCTGTGTACCGTAACCACACTGAAAATGTACATTTATACAATCGCCAAATTCATGAACATTATATGTATAATGCCATGGAAAACCGTAGTTTGTACCCCAGTATCCAAGTGTTATAGATGGCCAGTAAACACCCTTTGATGTTACGTCTTTTCCCGCATTTGCTGTTATTTCAAAGCCGCAGGTAACTGCTCCAGCAGATACATCACTGCTCGTGGAGAATAATGATGATGGATTCGGTACTGATACACCGGCAACTGCCAATATTACATTAAGGAAATAGAATGCTGCGTTTATATCTCCCTGCATAGTTTTAGAACATCGCTCCTGATGATCTTGAAGAAAACTCTTATAATTGCATTCTTCAAAATTGCCATTGTTCCCGCCATTATTATCTACTATTTTCTGTTCTATACAGTTAACATTATATGACGATGATGTGGGACTGAACGTTGAATCAATATGAATGGAAAAATGTGGTCCAGCTACTTCTACAAGAGATGGGGTCTGTGCAGTTTCCGTTATAACACCAACCTCTGCACCGTTTGAATTAAATATGCACCCACCTGTACTTAAACCGGTTGTAATATTGCCATGTGTAGCACAGTTTGATGCACCGGATGAATCTGAAGCACCTGTTATTGCAGGGTCTATCGTATACGTTTCGTTAGCTGTCAGGGTTATACGGTACTGCATGTTTAAAACTGCATAGTTGCTATCCTTTACTACCATTGTTGATGCTGGTATTGAATTCAATGGATTTGCCATGACATTGCCAAATATTAATGGGTTATATGTCCTTCTGATGCCCATAACATTCATTCCATTGACATAGTTAAAATGTTTATTTATGCTATGGTTGTTTGATACCTCCATGATATTGCTGGATGGTAATATTACATTCAACTGCACTGTATAATTTACTGTTGAATTGTTTAAATTCTTTATTGCAGCACTTGCATGTACACCGTTGCCATAAAATGAATATATGTATGCCACACTTATGTTATTATTTTTGAGTGTCTCAACAGCAGAATTCTGTACCCTGTTATTTATGCTTCTATTACCTATAGCCCTTAATTTCTCCCTGTTAAAATTCTTATTCAGTACCGACCACTGTGATGGGTAATACTGGTTGTTTAATTTTATATATGGGTCACTGCCTGAAAATATTACACCGTTATTATTAGAATTATATGCCTTGCCTGAGGGCTTTATGTTAAATATGGATGTTTTATGGGTTGGTTTACTGCTTATAGCCGGAATATATAATGAATTATCCGTATTATTTAAATTATCAGCCATGGGAACAAATGCAGTTGCCATAAAAATTGATACCATTACTACACCTGTTATTACCTTTTTATCCATACCGATATAAACATATGACTGTATATAAATGTTCGCATAATGTCTGCCCCTCACATGTGTAGAAAAATGGTGCAAAATTCCTGCTAATATCCAGTATCTTGTCGGACCATGAAGTATTGTCTGAATAGAAATAGTTTTCCATATAGTTATATCAACTGCTATAAATACCATTTTTATTACATATTGTGGATCTGGATGCTTCACAACTGGACATGAAGACAAAAAGAAAAATTTAATTATATGTAAGGGATGAATTATCATATCGAGATATGAGAAAAAACCTAATCCTTATGCGTTGGCATTTGGTTATACGGGTCTTGGTATATGTATTGCTATTATGGTTTGGGCTCTATCAGGTCTAATTTAATCAGCATTTTTTGTTACTTCAGTATCATATTTCATGTTCTATTCCCTCACCATGAGGGGTCTTCTTTCTCCGGTATGCCCGGGATTCCCAATTTAAAATTATTGAAAGTGAAAAAAATTAATACATCCTCTCTGACCGTGTCTAATACGGTTTTTCATGAATACCGCAACGAAGTTATACAATGTTATGGGATCATGGAGAAACAGGCAAAGATGCTAATTCAGATCAATATGGTACAACTCCAGAACCTGAACCCCCCACAAATAATAAATTATTATAAACAACTGCAAACGTTTTCGTTTCAAACCTGTTTAATAGGAATCCAATACAAAATCTGAAAACCTTTATTACTATGGATAAAAAAATATATAAGATTATAATAAACCATTATGCTTAATTTCTACATGATCTCATCTGGTAGCAAGGGCAATTCAACAATAATCTGGGATGAGGATGATTTAATAATAATTGATTGTGGCATTACCATAAAAAAATTTACAGAAAAAACAAAGGAATTTAATCTGGATGGTATTGAAAAATCTATATTTATAAGCCATGAACATTCGGACCACTCAAAGGGTGTTAAGCCTGTATCAAAAAATATAAATGCAGATATATATTCAAGGGGAAAAACGCTTGAACGGCTAAAAATAGACGGCTATAATATAAATGATGAAAACGCCATAGGCAATTTTAATATTACACCGGTAAATGTAAATCACGATGCCGTTGATCCTGTAGTGTACATAATTAAGAATAGAGGAATAAAAATATCTGTTGTATCTGACCTTGGTAAGGTTAATGATGATTTAATAGATGAAATGAAGGGTTCTAATATTATGGCAATAGAGGCGAATTATGATTTAGATATGCTTCTGAATGGTAAATATCCATGGAACTTAAAAAATAGAATAAGAAGCGATCACGGGCATTTATCAAACGAACAGAGTGCGGAAGCCATATACGAGGTATTAAATGATAATACAAACATAATATTAACACACCTGAGTGAGAATAACAACAATCCTGATACAGCACTGGATACCGTAAAAACCTATTTGAGAAATAGAGATAAAAAATACAAATCAATAGAGTGTGCATCGCAGTATTATGGAAGTACATATTATAAATTCTAGGACTAAATATTTAAATACTATTTAATTAGACAACACTAAACTTTTAGTATTAATTACTTATTTAGATACATGGATGACTATGAATTGGTTATAATAGGTGGAGGACCTACCGGTTTATTTGCAACATTCCTTGCGGGCTTAAGAGATATAAAATCAATAACTTTAGAAGCTTTGGATTATACTGGAGGCCAGATACCGGAGTTATACCCGGAAAAAACAGTGTATGATGTACAGGGCATACCAAGGATAAATGCCATGGAATTGCGTGACAGAATGTACGAACAGGCAAAAACATTTAATAATGAAATAGCTTTAAACAGTAAGGTAACCGATATAATACAGTCAGATGATAGATTTACCATAGAGATAAACGGAGAAAAGAAATATACATCCAAAGCTATTTTAATATGTACAGGTATAGGGGATTTTGAACCAAGAAAACTTGGATGCACTGGAGAGAGTCAATTTTACCACAAAGGTGTTGATTATACAGTAAAGGATATAAAAAGATTTTCAAATAAAACTGTTGCGGTGATAGGGGGAGGAGATGCTGCACTGGATTATGCAAACGAGCTGTCCAGTTATGCAAAGAAAATATATGTAATACACCATAGTGAGAAATTTAAGGCTGCAGAAAAGACATTAAAGGATGCATTATCCAACAGTAAAATAGAGGTTGTAATGAATACATCTGTAACTAAAATGTCCGGTGATAATTATATAAAAAGCATAACATTACATAATGAAATAGATAAAACAGAAAAAAACATGGATATTGATGAGGTGATAATAGCAATAGGGCATATAGGCAAGGCGAATGTGTTTAAATCCGTGAAACTTGAGACAAATGCAACAGGAAGAAATATAATGGTAAGCCAGGGATATGAAACAAATATAAAGGGGATTTATGCTGTCGGCGATATAGCCACGATAGAGGGCGAATCTATACATCCACTGATAGCCGTTGACGGTGGAGATGCCTATAATGCAATAAATTATATTAAAAAGTTCCTAACTCCCAATGCATCAATATTCGGTGGCCACAGCTCAAATCTTAATATTTAAATTGGACTATGCAATTATATAATGTGAAAATTGATAATGCCATCGATAAATTAAAGGATATGAATGCTAAAAAAATATTATTGCAGTTGCCTGATGGCTTAAAGCCAGAATCGTTTGATCTATTCAATAAATTTTCAGAGCATTTCAACGTTGTAATAAGCTCAGGGGCATTTTATGGGGCATGTGACATAGGCAATATGGAAGTTTATAATAATGTAGACTGCATAGTCCAGTTTGGTCACAGTGAGATACCGAATATAAATTATCCAAAACCGGTAATATTTATAGAGTATATGTATGATAAAATTGAACTGGATGATAACATATTTAATAAATTAAGGGAAAGCAATATAAAAAATATAGGTCTATTATCATCCGTCCAGTATTATAATCAGATGTTTTATGTGGAAGAGAAATTGAAAAACCTTGGGTATAATGTTATAATAGGCAAGAATGATGAGAGATTGAAATATCCCGGCCAGGTTCTTGGATGTAATTTCAGTTCTGCACATTCAATATCATTATATGTGGATGCTTATTTACTGGTGAGCACGGGATTATTCCATGGTATAGGTGCCCAGCTGTCTTCTGATAAACCGGTTTATATTCTGGATTTAAACGATAAAAAAATAAAAAATATTAAGGATAATGTTGATAAATTCTTAAGGAAACGCTATGGAAAAATAGAGAGGGCAATTGATGCAAAAAAATTCTGTGTTGTAATAGATACAAAAATAGGCCAGTATAGAAAGAAATTGGCATATGATATCTACAATAAGATAAAATCACTTGGCAGGGATGCTATTATAATCACAACCGATAATGTAAGTCCATCAGATTTTGAGAACATAATGTGTGATGCAGTAGTATTTACCGGCTGCCCGAGGGTATCTATAGATGATGGGGATAAATTCAAAATGCCAGTATTAACCCCAATAGAATTTGAACAGCTGTTTAAATTTAAAAATAATAATAAATATGTTATGGATGAAATAGTATCTGTTGATTATTCCCCTATTAAATAATTATTTCCATGTGAGATTATCTTGCAGTACACTGTATCATATTTTCTGTATTTACTGCTTAGAATGACAGGCCTGTAATTATCATCTCTGGCGACCATTGTATTATTTTTGCCCTCCTCCGTTACAATTGCCCTTTCTTCCTTCCCCAGAAATTTATCCAGTTTTTTATTCATGATTATATCATGTAATTCTATTAATTCCCTTGACCACTCCTTTAATTTATTTGAATTTAATGGTTTTTTGTTATAATCCGGGGTATATGGCCTTGGAGAAAATCTTGTTACATTAAGTATATCAGGTTCAGAGCTTTCTATAAATTTAAGGGTTCTTTCAAAGCTTGTATCATCATCATTATAGTACCCTAAAATAATATCTGTTGCTATATTTATATCCTTAAAGCTGTTCCTGAACTGTTTTATTATCTCCACGGATTCCTCCACTGTATATTCCCTGTTCATAGCATTTAAAATTCTGTTATCTGCATTCTGGACAGGCAAATGCAAAAATTTGAACACCTTCTCATTTTTATATGAATTTATTAATTTATTTAATATATCGTATGTATTTCTGGGCTCCATCATTCCCACCCTGAGTTTAAAGTTATTATTTATTTCTGTAATGTTATTTATTAACTCTGCCAGATCGGTATTTATATCCTTTCCATATGCAGCAGTATCAAGCGATGAAATCCTTATTTCTTTTATATTCCGGTCCAGTTCCATTTTAACCTGGTTTACAATTTTATCTATATTCCTCGACAGTAATTTGCCCCTGGCTATGTGTGATATACAGAAATTACAGTGGCCTGTGCATCCCTGATTTATCGGTATACCATCATATATATCAGAATTTATTGTTACATCATCAAAATATCCCCTGTAAAAATCCCTGAATTCATCCGGTTTTAATACCTCAATATTCTCTGATTCCAATGTATTGCCGTTTACTGTGCTTAAGCAGCCAAGAACCTTTACCTTCTCAGATTTTTTAGAGAGATCTGAAATCCTCCTTACCATTTTATCCTCTGTGTGCTTGATTACAACACATGTACCTATTACACTTAAATCTGCGTCCTCGGGTTTATCCACCAGTTTATTGTTTTTATCCATTAATAATTTATTTAGATATAATGATGATTCAGATTTTTCCACTGTACATCCGTATGATTCGAAATATATTTTCATGCCTTTAAATTGCAATAATGTTTATAACCATTTTTATATATTATATTTATGAATGTATATTAAAACAAATTTAAGCTTATAACATCTATAGTCACAAATTCGTTAAATTTAAATTATAATCAAACATAAAAAAATAAAAAAAGTTATATATTGCTTTAAAATACAATTTCATGACTGAAGAAAATAGTGTTAAGAAAGATGATAGCAAAAATTATGAATGTGATTTATCGGTAAGGTGGAGCCATATCGATTCTTCTATTCTGCCATTTGACGACCTTGATAAGGAAATTATGTGCTTTTTAAGGTATAATGCAAGAATGTCAAATGCTGAAATAGCAAAGATGCTGAATACCAGTGAGGCAACTGTAAGAAGGAGAATAAATGAACTGGTAAAGAAAAAAATTATTACGGGTTTCTCTGCACTTGTAGATCTGCATACAATAGAAAATAGCATAAAGGTATGCATAAGAATAGATGTGGAGGGTGATAAACTTGATAATATAGCAAAAACGTTATCAGAAAATTCCAATATATTATCACTGTACAGGAGAAGAAGCCAGAATCAGTTATTATTGCAGGGATTGTTTTTGAACCTTGAGGCTATACAGGAGTTCGAGGATGATTTAGCCCGAAGAGGTGGAATAATTAAATATGATACCATGGTTGTATCAAAGGCATACAAAAAAGACCCATGGGTTGGAATATAAAAAATTATTTTAAGAAACTAAATATTTCATTATACTTTTTTTCATCTATTTTTCCAGTTGCCAGAACAAGTTCTTTTATACTTTTTCCTGTTTCCAGGGCTTCTTCAACAATTTTTGCCATTGTATCATAGCCGAGATATGGGTTCAGTAATGCTGCTGACCCGAAGCTCTTTTCAATGTTTTCCCTTATTTTATTTAAATCGGGTTTTATTCCAGCTATAGCCTTTTCATTTAACATTTTTATTCCATTTGATAATCTTGTTATGGATTTTGATATTTCATAGTCCATATGTGGCATCATTACATTCAACTCCAGCTGGCCTGCCTTATCTGATAGATTAACTGCTGTCTGCGATCCGAGGATGGAATTGCATATCATATTCATTGCCTCTGCTATTGATGGATTAATTTTGCCGGGCATTATAGATGACCCCTGCTGGACTGCAGGCAATACTATCTCATGCAGCCCTGATCCGGGACCGGAGTACAGTAATCTTAAATCGTCCGATATTTTACTGAGATCCAGGGACAGGTTTGCAAGTGCATTCATTACCCTTGGGAAATCCGTCATAAACTGCATTAAACCCGCTGTATTGCCACTTACCCTGAAATTAAAATTGGTTTCCTCGCATATTTTCTTTACTGCATTTTCCTTATAGTTTTCCGGTGTGTTTGCACCATTGCCCACGGCAGTTCCACCTATATTTAATTCCAGTATATAATCCAGGGACTGCTTCAATTCTTTTAAATCTCTTTCAATTGCGTATTTATATGCATTAAATTCGTCTCCCAGGGTAACCCTTATAGCGTCCTGCAGATGTGTTCTTCCACTTTTGTATATATCCTTAAACTCATTATATTTTTGATCCAGTGTGTTTATTAAATCATCTATATTATTTATCAGGCCCGTTGATTTTAACATGATGCTTACCCTTATCATTGTGGGATATATATCATTCGTTGACTGGCTCATATTTATTACATCATTCGGGTGTGCATATTTGTATTCTCCTTTTTTATGGTTTAAGGATTCCAGAACTATATTTGCTATAATTTCGTTAGTATTCATATTAAAGGATGTGCCTGCCCCGGCCTGAAAAACATCAACAACAAACTGGTCATTAAAATCGCCTTTTATTAGTTTATCACACGCCCTAGAAATACTATTATACAGTTCCTCTGATAATTTTTTTGCCTTAAAATTTGCATACGCTGCGGATTTTTTTATTATTGCCATTGCCCTTATATGATCCGGGTCATTGGATTTTATACCGGATATATTAAAATTATCTTTTGCCCTGTATGTATTTATGCCATAATATATATTATCGTCTATTTCCACTTCCCCTATAACATCTCTTTCTATTCTCATATATTATGATTATTAAAGGGTATAAAAATATTCTAATTAACACATTAAAAAATGTTATATTCTATAATGCATGCTGTAATTATGAATATAGAATTTAATGATGATGGTATGAAGATACCTAATAACCTCAGTATCGGGTATATAGAGGGCGAGGGCATAGGACCTGAAATAACATCGGCAATGATAAAAGTAATAAATTCATCAATAGAACTTGCATATTCTGGTGATAAATTCATAGAATGGATGAAAATCCTTATTGGAAAAGATGCATATGAAAAATATAATAAATATATACCCGACGAATCAATAGAGGAAATTAAAAAGTATGTAATAACCATGAAATCCACATTAAACTTACTGCCGGATAAGGATGATATTAACACATTATTAAGGAAGAAACTCGGTCTGTATACAAATATAAGGATAGTAAAATATTTGCCGGGAATAAATGTAAACATTGAAAGTTTTAATAAAATAAATATAACAATAATAAGGGATTCAGTAAATGGAAGTTACTCATTTTACCATTCTTTAGAGAACACAAAGGATTTAATAAAATACATATCGGAAAATTATGATATAAATATTAATGAAGACTCTTCAATAGCAATGATAACACAGAGTAAATTCAGGACAAAAAAAATCATTAAAAAAATTATAGATTTTTATAGAATTAATAAAAACAGAAAAATTACGGTAGTTTACAGTGATTTAAATCCGGAATTCCTGGACTGGTGCAGGGAAGAATTAAAAAAATCACATGATGTACCGTATGAATATTTGAATTTTAATGATTTTATTAAAAAACTTATAAATAATCCTGAAGATTTTGACCTTGTATTTCTGGATAATATAATAAACAGAACGGTGATAAATTATATTATAAATATAGTAAATGTTGAATATGGATGCAGTATTGGAGACCAGTGTGCATTTTTTGAGGCTGTCCAGAGCTCATCTCCGGATGAGGAAGGTTATGATATAGCAGATCCACTATCATTTATCCTGTCCGGTTCCCTGATGCTAAGGTATATAGGCTGGAATGAGGCATCTAAAATAATAGAAAATGCCATAAAACAGACCTTCATAGATAATAAAATACCTGGGGATTATGTAGGAAATGAAAAAACGGTGCCTGTAAAATGCTCACAGTTTGCGGATGAAATAATAAAAAGAATGAAAAAGGAATGAAAAACAGTAAAAATTAATTAACCGGCAGTATTACTGTCTATGAATATACTGGTTTTACATGGTGGCGTTGGATCACCTGGAACACTATCACCGGTGCTAAATAAATATGCAGAAAAGGCTGTTAAAAAAAATGCTATAGGATCCGTAATAGATTCAGTTGTTTTAATGGAAGATGATGAAACTTTTAATGCCGGAAAAGGGTCATATATGAGAATAGACAGATCAGTACAGATGGATGCTGCAGTTATGATACCGGGCAATTTTGGATCAGTAATAAATATAGAAAATGTAAAAAACCCGGTAAGGGTGGCATATGACGTTATGGTAAAATCACCACATAATATATTATCCGGTGATGGTGCAGTTAAATTTGCAAGGTTGCTGGGATATGATGACTACAATGTAAAAACTGAGAAGGCCGAAAAAAAATATAATGAAATAATAGCTAAGATAAAAAATGGTGAGATAAAGGAATTTGATGAAATGAAAAAGAACTTTGACATAAATGATCTGATAGGTGATACAGTAGGCGCCGTTGCAAGGATTGACGATGAATTTGCCGCTGCAGTATCGACCGGCGGAACACCGTTAATGTTAAGGGGGCGTGTTGGGGATTCCCCGTTACCGGGATCTGGAATATACTGCGGTGAAAATGGAGCCGTGGTTACAACTGGCATAGGTGAGGAGATAATAAAAAAACAGTTATGCTACAGGATATATAATGAAATAGGAAAAATGCCTCTTGAACAGATAGTGAAAAATAAAATATCCGAATTTGATATCAGTGTGCCCGTAGGTGTAATAGCCGTAACCAGGGATGAATATTCTATTTATGCCAGTAAGGATATGGCATACGGAATCAAAACATTTTAAGTTATATGTATTGTAACTATTCCGGCATTACCATTGCTATAAAGCATTATTTCCCACGTTCCACTGGTTTTTGATAACAGACTTAAATTAATTGTTCCTCCGGAGTTGATAGTTATCGGTGCACCGAAAATATAGTGCTCACCGGTTATATTTAAATAACCTGAATTTGTGTAAATGTATGTATCCATATTATTTGCTATTGAAATTATTTTCATTGTCAGGGATGTACTGTTTTCATTGGAAACCGATAGTGTAAAGGTTTTATTTACAGGTTCATTCATCTTATATGGATTGCGGTTGTTAAATGTTATTGAGCCCATTGCCTTTACATAATAAATATTTATAAACTCATTAAATTTTTGGCTTCCGGTATTTATGGCAAGGTTATAACTTATTTTGCCAGAATGATTATTACTTACAGGTATTTCCATGCTGTATACGGATTCATTCTTAAATCTGTGTTCTGAATTTATTTTTAATTTTCCCGGGTTCATCGAAAATATGGGTTCAACACTGTTACTGCCGTGAACTGTAACATTAAATGTTATATTGTGCGGTTCTGCGGTGTTTACAATGTAACAGTTGTTGTTCAATGAAATACTTTCATTACTGTTAACCATATGAACCGGCAATGGCACAAAACCAAATATAATAATCACAAAAACAACTACCCCAAGATATTTTACGCTCTTTTTTGATTTTATAACATTATTCAATGGTAATGGCCCGGTTAATCCTATTAGTAGTATTATTATTACGATAATTACAAAATAGACATATACAAAACTCATTATTAAAAGTATAAAAATGGAAATGTATGAAAAATACTTGAACTTATTTTTTAATATACCTGAGAAAACAAGACCACCGTCCAGAAATCCCAGGGGCAGGGCATTGATGGATGTTATAATAAGGCCTGCGTAACCGGCAAGTTCCAGTGGGTCAGGCAGTAATGTTGCCGGGAATATATGGTTTATAAATACAATATATAAAAACGGAAAATTCAATGTTGTTAATGGCGAATATATGTCGGGATTGTATATTAAATTTAATGGTGTTATGTAAGCACCTACAATTATAAAAACAAGGGATGATAAAAAACCAAGTATTAATGAGTAACTTCCTGTCATTATCATTGAGTTCTGTGTCTTAAACTGATTCCTGTTTGAATTTATTACCCCTAATGTACCCAAACCCAGGGTTGGTATAAAAATTGGAAAATAATATTTCATATGGTTTCTTTTTAATGCTATATATTTACCACATTCCCTTAAAAATATTATAAATGCAAGTGGAATGAAAAATAAAACCATACCATAAAATAAATTTTTAAAAAAATTAGATGAATAATAATAAAAGGAATAATATGTATATCCTGTATAAACCATTGTTATAACGGTAAGGGCAAATAAAAACAGTTTAACCCCAATTTTTTCCTTTGATATATTATAATTGTTTAGTACTATTATCTGATTATCCGGATAATCATTTGTAAACACCGTTGCACCGATTAAATTTAAATTGTCTACCAGTGCCGAGAAAGCCCTCTCATTGCTTAAATCATTAACATGGAATGTAATTGAATACGCACTTTTTTCCTCATCTGTGAAATTATAGTATTTCTTTACTATATTTTCTATTTCACCTGAATTTATCATACCTTTACATTTACTAAAATCTCCTTTATTAAGTTTTCACTTATTTTATTTTCGGCAACGGCTGAATAAATCCTATTGTTGTTTATTTTTTCATTTAATTTTATATTTTTATTCAGTTCTTTAACTGTATTGCTTAAAATGTTTTTATCTCCTACCATTAATATTTCATTACTGTTTACAATCAGTGAGGTTTTATCTGTTTTATAAATACCCTGGATAAGCAGATTTAATTCCTTTTCATTGAGGTTTACATAATATAAATTTATATTATTATATTCCCTACCATTATTTATAATATTTTCTATTTTCTCCTTTAAAATCCTGTTAAATTCCTTTTTAATTTCTATATTGTCCTTCAGTAAATTATGGGAATATTCGTATAATTTATCCTCTTCCACCTTCATGAATTCCTCTTCCTTTGATATTATATCATACAATGACTGGACATATCTCACAGCCGCAGGGCCCGCAGAAAATGTTATTCTCTGAATACCTTCCTGTAATGTTTCTGTTTTTATTATCTTTATAAAACCCATGTGTATTGTGCTATCTAAATGTGTACCACCGCAACCCTCTGAATCAATATCCTCTACTGTAACAACCCTTATTCTATCGGATAACGGCACACCGCCTTCAAATAATCTGAAACCGTAATTATTTATTGCGTCGTTCCATTTTATTGATGTTACATCTATTTTTTTATTCTGCTGTATTGCCTCAAAACATAATCTTTCAATATTTTTTATATCGTTTAAATCTATTTTATTATAGTGCGTTATATCCAGCCTTGATTCGTTTACATCCTTTTTAACACCATTCTGCCAGATGTGTTCACCGAAATATTTCCTTAGAACCCCTAATAATAAATGTGTTGCAGAATGATGGGTCATCAACTGATACCTTCTATCATAATCTATAAATCCCCTTATTCTTGCACTTTCCGGTATGTCATTATCCAGAAAATGGATTATAACATTATTATATTTCTGAACGTTTAAAACATTTATCCTTTTTCCATTGTAAATAAAATACCCAAGATCACAGGGCTGGCCGCCACCTTCGGGATAAAATGCGGTTTGATTGATAATGATTTTTTTATCCTCAGAATATAGAACTATTGCAGTAAATTCTTTTATTTTTGTATTATCATAATATAATGGCCTTGTTTTTATATCGGGATAATTAATTTCCTTTTTATTCTTTTTAATAATTTTTTCATGCTTTGATATTAATAATTCCTGGAAATTATCGGGTATTTCTAATTCCTTACCTGTTATATCATTATATATATCTGATATTAGATCCTCATTTAATCCATCAGATTCATACAGTTTTATCATATCATCTATTTTTAATTCATTATTTTTTATATATTTTTTTACCTTATTATACGCATTTTTATTTACTGTATCATATTTTTCCTTTTCTATTGAAATAATATTATTTATGAAGTTTACATCAAAATTTTTTATAACCCGATTAAAATTTTTATACTGATATTCCAGCAGGTATTGCAGATCATATTTGAATTTGATTTCATCTATAAATTTAAAACATCTTCTTATTAATGTCCTTGCAAGATACCCTACCTTAACATTCGATGGTATTACATAATCGGAGAACATTAATAATAATGTTTTTGTATGGTCTGCCAATGAATAAACATTTCTTATGCTTTTAAGGTTATTTAAAAATTCATTACCCATACTGTAATTATTTTTATCCATAAATTTTTTTAATTCCTTCATCAGTTGAGCCTCACTGTATGGATCGATAACTGCAGCATATTCTGAAATTTTCTGTAATAATTTATCATCAATTTTCTGTGCCCTGGAATTTTTTAAAATAAAACTTATTGCATCACTGAATATTGATTCATAAATTGTTGGCGTAGCCTGCGATAACCATGTTAATCTTTCCAGCCCATAGCCGGTATCAACTATTTCTAATGGCATCTTAGAATATTTTGTATTTTCTATAATTATGGATCCGTAATCATCCTCCCTTAAATCCATAAAAACCAGTGTGGCTACTTCTAAACCCATGACAAAAACCTCGACTGCATTACCGGCATTGCCACCGCCGAACCATGGTTTCTCCTTATATGTTATTAATTCCGGCCTGACCTTTAATTTTTCTGTTAAAAACCTGAAAGAATATCTTATTGTTTCGTCCTTCCAGTAAACATATCTATTTTCATAATTGAATGAATCGTGGCATAACATTTCAAACGTTGTTAAATGCCTTCCGGTTTTACCTACTAAATCAAGATCGAGCATTCTTATACTTGGCTGGGACATTACAATGGGATTTCCTGGTGGTGGTACCATGCCTGAAGTAACCTGTGGCTGAAAATCATATATGGATGCATTTACCAACAGTACATCATTTCTCCATCTTGGAACAACCGGATATGGTTCCAGGAATTTATGCTCCAATTCATCGTTTTTAAAGAAACTGATAAATTCATCCCTCATTTCATCCAGTGTATATTTTTTATAAATAGGTGAATTATTAATAAATGAATAACTTTCACAGGCTGGATCACCACATGTGTTTTTATTTCTATCAGACGTCCAGAAATATGATTTACATACAGTGCACTGCTTTCTTATAAAATTTAAATCTCTGAAGAAATCTATATCAAAAGCCGTATTTTCCATTATAACTATAATACTTTTGAATAAATATAATTATCTTTTTTACCAATTATAAATATGAGATGTTATAACATAGATTAAACAATATTTATATTTATTGCATATATATCATTAATATGGAAGAAATAAGGAGACCCTCATGGGATCAATATTTCATGAGGATGGCTTATCTCGCTGCATCACGATCAAACTGTACACGCAGGAAGGTTGGTGCTGTTATAGTAAGGGATAACAATGTTCTGGCCACCGGATACAATGGTCCACCGGCACATACAGTAAACTGTAACGTAATAGGGTGTATACGTGATGAAATGCATGTAATGTCGGGAGAGAGGCAGGAACTTTGCAGGGGTCTGCATGCAGAGCAGAATGCAATTATACAGGCTGCTGTAAACGGTTCTGGTATAAAGGGTTCAAAAATATATGTTACAACACATCCATGTTCCGCATGCTCTAAAATGATAATGAATGCACAGGTCACCGAGATAATATTTGCTGAGGGCTATCCCGATGATTTGGCCAAACTAATGTTGCTTGAAAGCAGTATAGAAATAAGAAGGTTTACCTTGCCTGATATTGAAGTAAAATCAATGATAGGCGAATTTTATTTGCACAAAACGGGAGAAGATTAATTTATTTTTTTATTTATAATCTTTCAGGAGAACCTTTTTTCATGAGTGTGGATTTTCTCTTTTCAGAGATGATGTGTTTTGGTTTCTCGTCTATTGCCTAGATGCATCACAGCCTTCTCTTCCATGGCTTTGTGTTGTTTTTTTAGAATCACCCGTACAACCTCCCTGTTTATTCCCTCAAAACCAGGCTTCTTGCTGAGTTTTTCTGCAATAAGGCGTACTGTCCATCTTTTCCTTCCTTCAGGTGGTGATGAACAGGCAAGTGCTATGACTTCTACCCTGGCTTTCTCACTGTACTTCGATGGTTGACCTGGCCTGGGTGCGTCATGTATTGCCCTGCTCAATCCCCACTCAATGAAACGCTTCTTCACTCTCAGTACGGTGTCCCTGTTTATGTGAAGTATTTCCGCAATCTCATCATTTTCCTTTCCATCATGTGCAAGCAAGAGCAACTGTGCCCTTGTCACCTCCCTTACAGTTTTTTTCCCTTTCCTTACAATAGATTTCAATTCTGACTCTGTTGCAGAATCCAGTTGAAGTTCAATTCTCTCATAAAGAATAGATGCGGAAGTAATATATCTTGACTTCACCAAACGAACTTGCCATACTGCTATTTGCCAGATGAGTTTTTTACATTATTACCACCTCAATTTCAGTGTTTTATCCTCGGACTTAATGATGAAATCACCAGATAGATCTATTATCTGAGGTACAATGTTACTTATTATGTGGAATTTGAAGCCAAATCTCGGGTATACAACCATTTTTGCACGTGGAATAAGGTACTTTCTGAATGGTTTTATATTTACCATGCCCTTTTCCGGTTTTCCTCAAAATTGGTGTCAAATTTATCATCATTTTTCCAGGGAATATATTTTTTTGATCCTCTTTTTTCTCTGATTTCCGTGCATTATTCCGGTGATTATCTGACCTGAAATGTTGTGTCAAATTTATCATAAAATCCGTGAGGAAAATTCCTTTTATAAAATTTCCATTCCAGCGTCATAACGATCTCAGTTCAAAGCATTACTTCAGAGATTTCAATCAATATATTTACTATGAAAGTGGCGAAGTCGAGATATACAAATATAACGTAAAATTAACTAGTATAGCGTTTCCATATTAACATAGCAATATTACATATCCATTTTCCCTGGTATTTCATCCATCTTCCATTTCCATGTGAATACAACAGGTTCGTTGTTCACATCCTCGATATATTTCAGCATT
>JAJZXU010000021.1 GCA_021806235.1 Thermoplasmata archaeon | reverse complement strand
TAATAATAATAATAATAATAATAATAAATTATATATAAGATTTTCTATAGAATTTTAATAGTAAACTGATATGAATATCTCATCTATAGGTAAGGCGTAATTTATTTTGAGCCGGTGAGGTTAATACGATTAGCAGAAATATAACATTATAAATATATTATATTAAATTTTTTATTCTGCTTATTACATAGTTTTTATCCATGCTGGATAGAAAATAACCCAATCTCGGTCCCTTCGTTTTATCTATTAATATCTTATAAAATACAGAAAATCCATCTTTTGGAGATATCTTCTTTTCGCCGATTATATTATATACTGTATTATGTATATCTCCGGAATCCCAGTTTGTGTTCCCTATTTTTTCTAAAAATTCAGACAGTATAGATTTTTCATTATCATTTAACAGGATTTTTTTATCTGTTAATGAAAACTTAATGTCATCCGGTGCGTATTTCTCAAGCCAGTATTCCGCAATGTTTATCTCATTGTCTAGATAATCATCTATTTCATTTTTATCATAACCACTTCTTTTGAGTGCTCCCAGAAGACTTTTTCTATCGTGATAAATCTGAACTAAGGTAACAATATGCCTGAAATTTATTTTTTCAGGTGCATTTAGTGTTTTTATCCTTGACATTTCATATATTCTCTTATAATTGTCATTATTTGGCTTATCCAGACCGAAATATGCGTTTTCAATTTTTTCATAATCATCTATCAGATGCAATAATCCCAAACCGGGATCAAAATCTATATGCCTTGATGGGTCATTTTTTGCTATTAAAAATCTCAGTATCTCAGGTGGTGCAAATTTTGTTACCTCTTCAGCGGATATTGATATTCCTGTTGATGAATGCATTACCCCAAGCCCTTTTAACATGATCCTTTCATACATCAACGGTGCAGGAGGTTCTATGTTATATATTTTCTCTGCAATTGCCTTGCCTGTATCATATGAACTGCCTGCAGCAGCGTGGTCTTTACCGAATGGTTCTACTGTTACACCCATGGAAAACCATTTAGCTGGCCATTCAACACGCCATGGCATTTTACCATCATCGGTCCTTATATCAGCTCTGCCCTCATTGTCGCAGTTATTGCATTTATAATAAACATATGGCTCTTCGTATTTAATAACCTTTGAGTAGGTTATTTTATTGCATTTTGAACATCTAGGCTCATATGGATACCAGTCATCGCCTAAATCATAACCGGCAACATCATGCATTATTTTTGCTATTTCTTTTCTTTTACTTATTGCGATATTTATTGCGTTGGATAATACGCCATTATGATATAAACCGGTTGTGCTTATAACCTCAACGTCAACGTTTATTTTGCCTAATGTGTTGACAAAGGGGCGCAGAAAATAATCAGAATATTTGCCATTGCCATCAGGTGATGGTATATAACTCAATGGAACACCCACATATTTTGCATATTCACTGCCCAAAAAAGGATATACCTTTCTTAATGGATCCATATCATCGCACAGATATATAAACCTTGAATCAAGTTTTTTATCAAGGCATGCTTTATATAGAATATCACCTGTTAATATCTCACGCATGTTTCCGACATGTATAGGGCCTGATGGAGAGATACCGGTTGATACCAATTGTTTTCCATTTAAATTTTCAACAACTGCATCCGCCCAGTACATTATCCCACCAGTGTGGTTCTGATCAGAGATCTTATCCTTACCCCATTAATTTCATCAACGCTTAATTTTGATACCAGTACAATGCATAATGATACATTGCCCCCCTGTTTTTTAATATCAGAGATGGTTCTTTTCATTGTTTCTCCGGTGCTGATAACATCATCTATTACAACTATATTTTTACCCTTTACGCCCGAAAAATTACTGCTGAATAGACCTTCTTTACCTGATGGATGTGGCCTGTAAACCATCATTTCTTTATCCAGTATATCCGAAACCATCGTTGCAAAAGGTATTCCATTTATGGCTATGCCCAGTATTGATGTTAATTCATCCATATTTAGTTCCTCACCTATTATATCGGCCATTATTTCAGCAATCTTTTCTATTCTGTTACTGTAAACTCCTATACTGCGCCAGCCTATTTTTGCATCCTGAATTTTGTTTTCCCTTAAATCCTTGCTCAAAAGCCATGTTACAGTATTTACTGATAAATGTAATTCTGTTGATATTTCCTTATCTGCCATACCCTTATTTTTTAACTCAAGAGCCCTATTATATAACTCCTCAAGACTTTTCATGTTTTCACATCCATTAATTCTTTAATTATTTTATCTGCTGTTGTTTTTAAACTTTCCATATCCACTATTTCACGTTCCCAGTTTATGTTTCTTCTGTAATATCTGGGTATTATATGAACATGGTAATGCATTACAACCTGGTTTGCAGCCCTCCCATTGTTCTGGCCTATGTTAATGCCATCTGTTTCTAATGCTAATTTAACAGCCATAGCTATTTTTTTAACCATTAATTGTGTTTTTGTATATATTTCTTTATCTATATCAAATACATTGGCAAAATGTTCTCTCGGTATAACCAGTACATGGCCTTTTTCAATGGGGGCATTATCCATAAATGCTATAACGTCATTGTCCTTATAAACATATGCTGCGTTGTCATTTTTGATTATTTCTCTACAGAATATACAGGTTTGATCATACATTTAATCTATATTATATTAAACATAAAAAATATTTTTATTTTAATTGTTAAATACTTAATTAATATAATAAATAAATGAATAAAATATTTGTTATAGGAAGTATAAATATTGATATTACCGTATCGGGTAAAAGATTGCCTGAAAGGGGTGAAACCGTAAAGGCCGATAAATTTTACATATATCCCGGTGGTAAGGGGGCGAATCAGGCTATTTCTGCCGGAAGATGTGGGGCAAAAACAGAACTGGTAGGAAAAATAGGCAGGGATTATTTCGGAGATATAATAAACAGTTACCTAAAAAAGGAAAATATAGATTTATCATTAAAGTATGGAAAACAGACAGGAATGGCATTTATAAACGTTGATAACCATGGAAAGAATATGATTACAGTTTATCCCGGATCGAATAATGAGCTGGATTATAATGATTTTAATTACATCAAAATGGAAAATTCTATTATAATGTTCCAGCAGGAGATACCTTTAAAAACAATAGAGGACACCATAAAAAATACCATAAATAACAATAATATTATAATAACAGATCCAAGCCCGTTTATTAAAAACGAGTTTATCCTGAAAAATAGTGATTTTTTAACCCCGAATGAAAAAGAGGCTGAATTATTATCAAACGTTAATATAAATTCCATAGAGGATGCAAAAAAAGCATCTAAAATAATACATGAAAAATATAAGAATAATGTTATTATTAAACTGGGATCAGGGGGTTCATTAATAAATTATAACGGTGAAATAGTGCACTATAAACCCCATAAAATTAATGCAGTGGACACAACGGGTGCCGGTGACTGCTTCAATGGAACCTTTGCAGCAAAATATATTGAAACTGGAGATATTGATAAAAGCATGGAATTTGCAAACACAGCTGCTGCACTTTCAACTTTAAGTTACGGTGCTTTTCCATCATTCCCCTATATTAACGATGTTCTGAATGCTATCGGTAGAAATTAATAAATAATATTTATTGCGGCAATTCAGGTATCCGTACACAAAAACAGGTTCGTACCCGAGAAAATATTTAAAAACGAATTTACATTTTATAAAAATACCAGAAATTAAACAGGATCCACTGAGAACTCAGTGGGCTATTGTCTGTGACTGCTCTCTGAGGAACTGCTGTAGATAGTAGAATGAACCTGTACCCTTCCCACTTATTCCACTCATCTTCCATCCCACAAATGGCTGGGAACCAACCATGGCTCCAGTAGAACCACCACTGGCTCTGTTAGCATATATAACCCCAACGTCAGCGGTAGCAAAATAGTGTTCAATCTCCTGCTCATCCTCTGTGAAAATTCCACCTGTAAGGCCATACTCCGAGGTATTTATCCTGGCTATTGCCTCGTCCAGCGACCCAACCTTTACAATGGAAAGAATTGGAAGGAATAGTTCGTCCTTCACAGCAAATGAATCTTCCGGTAAATCTGTGACTATTGTAGGTTCTACATAGTAACCTTTTTCATTTCTTGCTTTGCCTCCAAAGGCTATTTTTCCCTCTTTTTCTATTCTCTGAATGAATTCTTTATATTTCTCAAATGCACTGGCATTCACTACAGGGTTAACAAATACATCCTTTTTTCTGGGATCTCCAACCTTCATTTTAGAGACCCGATCAATAAGCATTGGCACGAACCTATCATATACAGAGTCCATAACATATGCCACCGAGCATGCACTGCATTTCTGCCCGGAATAACCATAGGCAGCCCTCGCAACCCCCTCTACCGCTCTGGGTATATCTGCCTTAGAGGATACTATAATTGCATCTTTTCCCCCCATTTCAGTAACCACGACCCTGGGGTGCTTTTCCGTTGCCTTTCTGTAAAGAGACATACCAACATCCCGTGATCCTGTAAATACGAATCCTGATACCTGATCACTTTCGCTTAATTTTTTACCAACCACGCTGCCCGAACCTGCAAGAAAGGCAAGAACATTCTCTGGAACACCTGCTTCGTGGAGTATTTTGATTCCAAGGTATGATGCCAGTGGAATATCACTGGATGGTTTAAGCACCACTGCATTCCCGACTACCAGTGGCCCCGATGTCATCCCTATTGTTATGGAGTAGAAGTTGAATGGAGGTATTACAGTAAATACACCGTATGGTTTCATGATGCTCATACTTTCCTCGTTCCTGTAACCCTTGCCGGTGAATCTTGTAAAGCCCTGATTCTCAAGAAGGTTCAGGGAATAATACCTCATAAAGTCTATTGCCTCGTCAACATCTCCCATGGCTTCATATCTATTTTTTCCATTCTCGTATGCAAGGACAGCGGCAATCAAAAACTTCCTCTCACTCATTATATCGGCGGCTTTCAGCAGAATTCTTGATCTTTCAACATATCCCCGATCATACCAACTCCTGTATGATGACTGCAAAACTTCCAGAGTTTTGTCTATTGTTTCCGGGGAGGACATCTGAAACGTTGCAATTTCCTCCTCATTAATTGGCGAAATATCCTTTATTTTTTTGCCCTCTTTTACCTCACCGTTTGCAAGGTTAGGGTATTCTTTATGAAGATATAATTCCGCTTCCTTTAATGCAGCCTCATAAAGCCTGTCAAACTCACTTTCTTTTCCTGCGCCCCTTAATTTTATAAAAGTATTCTCATTTTCAAATGGCATAAAAAAATATGATTGAATTTTATATAAAGTTTACCAGTAAAACCATATTATCTTAAAATTTAAGTTTCTCCGGAAAATTATGGATAAAATGCGAATTGAACACACATACCTGTATTCACAAACCGGCAGTGCAGTATTAATGATGGAATACTGAGTTTTCCGAAGATTATTAATATGGAGGTTAAAACATGGTTAGAAAATGTAGATTTAAGGGAGGTAAGAATAGTGCCGGAAGGTACAGGATATGAAGTGAGAATAGCATATAAGGAACTTCTAATACATACAGAACTAATGCATCCCATAACATAATAAAAAATTATCTAAAATGGCTACCCCTGCATATGATATACCATACCTATAAAATTGAATAAAACTTAAGATTATATAAATTTACTCCAATTAACATTATATATTATTATAAAATACAACCGCATGACAGGAACAATAAAAATGAATGAACCACCTCCAAGGCCAAGCATGGGCCCACCAGGTAAATCTCTAAAGTATAATGTTAAACACACAATATTAGTAATGAGCGGGAAAGGTGGAGTTGGAAAATCAACAGTAGCAACAAATCTTGCTGTAACTCTGGCAATGAAAAACTTTAAGGTTGGATTGCTGGATGCGGATATAAATGGGCCGGACGACCCAAAAATGCTCGGCATAGAGAATGAAAAAATATACGGCAACGGGGAGGGAAAAATACTGCCGGTTGAAACAAAGTATAATGTTGGGGTAATATCAATGGAAATGGCTTTGCCGTCAAATGATACACCCGTGATATGGAGAGGGCCGATAAGGCACAATGCTATTAAGCAATTCCTTGAAGATACATCATGGGATGACCGGGATATGCTGATTGTAGATTTACCTCCAGGTACAGGCGATGAACCGCTTGGTATAACACAATTAATACCGGATGCGGATGGAATAGTAATAGTCATTACACCCCAGGATGTTGCATTGCTTGATGCCAGAAAGGCAATAAATTTTGCAAAAAAGGTAAATGTACCTGTTCTCGGAGTTATAGAGAACATGAGCGGTTTTGTATGCCCACACTGTGGTTATGAAACTGATATATTTAAAAAGGGTGGAGCGGAAAAAATAGCAAATGAATATAATATAAATTATCTTGGTAACATCCCAATAATACCAGAAATAGTTGACAATGCTGATCTGGGTGTACCCGCAGTTGCAAAAAATGATTATGTAAAGAAATTTTTTAATGGCGTTGCAGATAATTTAATACAAAGCCTGAAAAAATAATTTAATCAATTTTATAAAATTTTAATTTCTTATTAAAAATTCTGGTTTCAGTAAATCTTTTAACGGTAAAATACAGATAATGTAAATAAAATATAAAATAAAAAATACCAATGAAATGGCGATACCAGATAATTAATTAGCATAGATCGTGCTTTCGACCTATTAGTGGTCGTGGACTTAATACCTCGCAAAAGCTTGATACTTATATCCCGACTCTATCAATCTCTTCTTTTAAGAGTGGTCTTCAACAATGTCTATTTTCAGGGGCGACTTCAAGCTTAGATGCTTTCAGCTTTTATTCGCGTATGACGTGGCTACTCGGCAAATGCCCTGTCGGACAACCGATAAACTAGAGGTCACGAACCCCCGTTCCTCTCGTACTAAAGGCTCCTTCCCTTCAGACATTGAACACTCCCACAGAGAAGCAACCCTACTGTCTCGCGACGTAGTGA
>JAJZXU010000033.1 GCA_021806235.1 Thermoplasmata archaeon | reverse complement strand
CCGACCGCATTTATTACAGGTTAAGAGTAGGAAATTACCGAATTATTTATTTTCTGGATGAAAACACGATAAAGGTAGTGAGGATTGCAACGGGATCAGATGCATATTCATGGCTGGAGTAGGAGATTTACCCGGTTAATTCTCAGCATTCGATTAAAAGATTAAGCAAACCCTGAATTTGCGCTTAAAAGATTAAATGAACCATTTTTATCTCTCTTCATTAGTTACCTTGAGGGGAGATTTAAGTGTGCCCTTTATGATGCCCTATTCAAAGCAGGCTGAATCAGTACTAACAGATAACAGAAAAGGGAGAAAGGATCATGAAGTCTCCGGTTATTGAATTCCAGAAAAGGGTTAAGGATATTGGGGGATCTTCTATGAGTGGCCTCCTGTAATATATAGTTCCCTGAATTTATCCGGGGTATGAGAAAATAACAACCCATGCATTAAAAGTTTCTTCAGTGTAAATCATCCTATGATACCGTTGGAATATAACTCCCGGGCAAACCTGGATCACTGTCAAAACGTAGAAGGCTTTGCCTCTGTGCTGTTTCTTATCGGCAGAACAACGTTTCTATCCGGGCATTCTGAAAGCAATAATGTTTTTACCCTGTTTCCCATTAAAGTAGTATTATGGATCACAGTAATAAGGCTTTAAAGAATGTCAGGGATCAGTTGTCTGAGATAGATTCCAGGATTAAGACCTCCCTTGGCACGAATGTGGAATTGAGGAATAAGATGTACAGGCAGCAAATATTACTTGAAAAAAAATTCATGAGGCAGATATGGGAGGTTGGCATGGAACTTATGCAGGAACTTGAAGTTAAGGACATAATGAAGATTATCATCAACAGTGTGACGCTCTCCCACAAAGAGATTGACACAGTAAAACAGTGGCTTCTTGATGAGGAAGAAAGCTTCATATCCGGGGTCTTCCCATGCATCATTACACTCGAAAACGGGGAGGCAGATGAAAATCTTCATAAACCATTCGTTACCTCTACCGATGAAGAGAAGGAATTTTCCAGAATCCTCAATGGTTTAAACGGGAAAGCCAGGATGTGGACTATATGCCAGCTTTATGGCCTGGAAGACTATGAAACAAGGGAACTTGGAAACATCCTGTACGGTGAAGTCCAGGCAATTATTGACACCGTGAATGCCAGTGCCTTGCTGGATGTCAGCCAGTTCCTGCTGTACTCAAGCCATGGCAGGATATATGACATAACCCAGCCCCTATACCAGAAAAGCGAAATCGGTTCGGATTTAACCGGGAAAAATGTGGTACACGTTTATTCTATGGGCATTCCCTTCTCAATCTTTGGAAAGAGAAGATTAGTTCTGAACGCCCGTGAATACCTGGACGGTATTGATCAGGAAGTCCTCACCTCTATGAGCGGATTTCTTTCGCACAAACTCTCCATGAATGTTGTTGTGGGTGATCCAGTACTTGATGAATTTATCCCTGATTTTCTCATCGAACTTGTCAATTCCTTTACAGACACACAGGATGAACCTGAGTTGGTGGAGCACATTTCCAGCAGGAACGTTCCAGACGGTAGGAACATTGTCATCCCACCTTCCGGGAATGTCAGGGAGTCAGTTATGAATTTCTTTTACCTTGCAAGCATAAAATGTCCGAGATGCGGCACAATACATAGTAGCGATGCAGAGGCAACAGGAATAAGGGATGAAGAGGAGTGGGATTGTGACATGGATATCTATCTTAACTTTCTGGTTAGTAGAAAAGACGACACCCTAAAGGTGCTTGCCACGGACGATGAAATAAACAGGAACTGGTTAGAAGCGTCAGATGGCCTGAGACGTATTCTTCTGGGAGATTTTGATATCTGAACCTTTCAGGATGGGTTCTCTCACAACTTTATTGCCTTCCTTTTGCCCGTAACCTGTTCAGCAGGAAAAGAACCTGGTCCATCCAAATCTGTCAGGCATCAATTATGCAGGAGCCAGTCGATCCATTTTGCTGCTTCCATCCATAAGAATCCTGTTAATCTCTGAATTTATAATAAACTAATGCTGTGTATGCCCGCACATTCCAGTGGCTATTTACTATTAATACAGATCTATAAATATAAAACATTGTTAACATTTTAACGAGAATAAAAAAATAGAAGTTTATGCTGATCCTATATATGTAAAGTTTTCCGATAAATATGTGAATAGTTTTGGTGTGCCACATTTTAATCTGGCAACTATATCCGGTGTTAAGTTTGCCTAAAATTGAATTTACAACTCATGCGAAATTGCATATTATTGATATAATAAAATATATCAAAATAAAGGAATTTGATAAAAATACTGAAATAAAGGCATTAAATATCATGAACAACAATAAATTTAATTTTCTTCTGCACTGGTTTAACCTGAAGACCCTTATCGATAGATGCAGTAAAGAGAATCCAGATATAGACTTCAATGAAATTTATAGATACAATACTGTGATAAAAATTGAAATCGATGATAAAAATTTATACTTTAAAATTATTTTTTCCAAAACATCAAAAAATTTTGTAATTATTACACTGTACCCTGATAGAAACGGTGAGGATAAGAATTAGATTGTGATGGATTTAATGATATATGTGGATTTTTAACTTAACTTATTTTAACACGAGTTCCTGAGGTTAAAACTGCTAAATTGGCCATTTTACTGCTTTATTATTATATTTCACTCAGAAGGTCTTATTTAACCACACCCCTTCACGGTCAACAGGTGCATCTGTGTCCTAAATTTATGTATTCAGTGAATAAAGCTTCTTTCTCATGTCTGTTATATCCCTTGTTTCCCTGATAAATCCCTGGGTTATTAGGGTAGAAAGGGAATTCTGTGTTGTTCTCCTGTTAAGTCCTGTAAGGTTCATTATCCTCTCCTGGTCTATTGCACCATATGCACTGATTATGAAAAATACAAATCTCGGTGATGGCCCACCCTTTATATCCAGCTGCCTGGGATGAACCCCGAATGTATCTCCCCTGATGCCCTGCCTCTGTGTTTCAAGGGCAGCAACACTGGAAAGGGATACGTTTCCTAAATTTATTTCCTTGCCAAGCCTTATTATTAATTCTGTCTGCTGTACCTCCTGTGGGGCTTCAAACATTATCTTTTTTATTCCGAATTCAGAGACTATGGCATCCACCCAGTCCCATTTTATTTTTCCAGATTCATCGTAAATTTCCACTCCTCTGCCAAGTTCCCTTCCCTCAACTATCACCATATCAGGATCAAGATCCATTGCAATCCTTATTTTTTCCAGGGTGGCGTTCAGTGTTAACTGATTCCTTAAATCCTTTTTCCCCACCTCCATATGAAGCCTCATACCCAGTGATCTGGCAAGTTCTGCCATGGATTTCTTCTCCTTCCATGGTATTTCAATTATTCCCTCACTGATCTCTAAGGTACTGAATCCATGCTGGTGAAGGGTCATCAGGCATTTTTCCTGCTTCCGTTTTGTTATGCAGTATTCCAGAAGGGTTCCCCCGTTAGATACACTTACACCAAGGTTATTCCATGTATTCACCCATTTATCCAGAAATTCTGGAGTCAGTATAAACGGTATTCCCCACCCTATCTTTGCCACATCTATATACTGGGAAATGGAACTGGCAAATGTCTGGGGATTGCCTGAAATTCTATCCAGAACCATAGTCTGTCCATCATTATGTGGTTTTGGTCTCGATGCATCTATTATATCATTCAGGAAAAGTGCCATATGCATGCATATTCAATTCATATATGAATTTTTCCCCATATATAGTTTATGAATATATGCAAAATCTTCATATTTCTTTCACTACTTATGTATATGATTTACGTTAAATATCCATTTAAGATTGGTAACTATGGCAGATAGCGATATTTTTCAGCCTCACAGCAGGGTAGATACAGCAAATGAAACACTCAGGCATGCAGTGGATACATTTGGAAAGGATTTGGTTTTTTCATGCAGTTTTGGTGCGGAGGATATGGTCATACTCCACATGCTTTCTGGTTTAAGGGAAATGAAGTTAGAGATTCCTGATATTATTACACTTGATACAGGGAGGCTATTCGAAGAAACATATGAATTAATGGATAAGGCAATCCAGGAATATAAATTAACCATTAAATTTTTATATCCAGATCCGGCACAACTAAACACAATAACCGGGGAATATGGGCCAAATCTTTTCTACAGGTCGGTTGAATTGAGAAAAAGGTGCTGCGAAATAAGAAAGGTTATCCCACTGAACGCTGAATTAAAAAAAAGGAAGGCATGGATCACAGGCCTTAGAAGGGATCAATCCACAGACAGATCCGTAATAGAAGAAATTATGGAAGACCCTGACAGGAATTGGATGACCAAGATTAATCCACTTGCTGACTGGACATCGGAGGATGTATGGGATTATATAAGGGAGAATAAAATTCCCTACAATTCACTGCATGATAGGGGTTTTCCAAGCATAGGATGCCTGCCATGCACAAGAGCCGTTTTACCCGGTGAGGATTCCAGGTCAGGGAGATGGTGGTGGGAAACAGGCAAAAAAGAATGCGGAATACATGGCGGTATTACTGGTGAATTAAGGTATAATAGAACGGGGGTGAAATAATTACCATTCCAGATCCACATGGTGGACACCTTGTTTCAATACCTGAGATATCCCACAGCATAATTTCAGAGTTTTCCAGTTCACAGTTTATAGACGTTCCGGAGAATATCAGGATCATTTCAAGACTCATCTCAAGTGGGGTTTACAGCCCATTGAAGGGATTTAATTCAGATCAGGAAATAGAAACAATACTTAAGGAACAGAGACTTCCTGATGGAACTATATGGTCACTGCCGGCACTTCTTCCAGTGAGTGATAAGGACTATGCCTCCCTGAGGGATAATGATGAGATTGTTCTAAGGGATGCCTCCGGACCATTTGCAGTACTTAAGGTAAATCATAAGTTCACAATAGATTCTATCTCTGTAGGGCGTAAAATATTTCAGACAGACGATATTTCACATCCGGGATTTGAAAAATTTCTGAGAAATGGAAATCATTACGTTTCTGGAGAGATTACAGGGGTACTTCCATATAGCCTTCCCTTTAATGAGAGGACAGCGTTCCCTGCTGATACAAGGGCTCGTTTCAAAAAGATAGGATGGAAAACTGTGGCTGCTTTCCAGACAAGAAATATACCCCATAGGGGACATGAATTTTTGCATATGAGGGCACTTAGTGAAACAGACGGCTTATTTATAAACCCCGTAATAGGAAAAAAGAAGTGTGGAGATTTCAATGATGATGTGATAATCAAATCTTATGATATGCTTACCAGCCTGTATTATCCAGAGAACAGGGTATTTGTGTCTCCACTGAATTACGAAATGCAGTATGCGGGACCAAGGGAAGCCCTGCAACATGCAATTATGAGGAAAAATTTTGGAGCCACACATTTTATCATTGGGAGGGATCATGCAGGAGTCGGAAACTACTATGGACCCTTCGATGCCCAGAAAAACTGTGAATCATTTGATGACCTCGGTATTGAAATATTAAAGTTCAATGCAGTGAGTTACTGTAAGATGTGCAGTGCTGTAACTTTTTCTGGAACATGCGGCCATGATTCCACGCATAAGGTCGAATTCAGTGGAACGGATGTAAGGAGAATGATATCCAGTGGTGCACCAGAGAATCACATAATGGTGCGTAAAGAGGTTTTCAATGCTGTAAGGTCATTTTCCAAGCCCTTTCAGGATTAAGGAAAAAAATATTATGAGAAATCATTTACTGTGCCCGGAATATAGCTCTTTCACTTGCCCGGTAAAACAGGGTATAAATAAGTGATTTCACAACGACCAGTAATCGCCATAGTAGTATACTTTTTATACTAATATTAAATGGAAGGGTTATGGGTGCATTTAGTGACATATTTGGTAAAGTTCCAAAGGTATTATTACTGGAAATGTTTGCCGAAAATTCTGACGATTATTTAACAGCGTCAGATATAATAGAAGAAACCAGAATATCTAAAAGAGCTGTTTATTTGCTTCTTGAGAAATATGTAAATGAAGGGTTATTAATAAAATTGAACGGTAAACCTAAGAAATATAAATTAAATAAAAATGATTTACGTGCAATAGCCTTAAAAAATATAGAGCCAGCATTGGTAATGGGAAAACTGGAATACGAATTAAAACTTGATGAGATAAATTAAGTGAATTACACACAGGATTATATTATTATACCGACTCTCATGTATACACATATATGGTGTCAAAATACTTTTAGATTTTCCACTACATTTTTGGCAATTCAGTTTCTCTGGAACGTGTAATTCTCGCTGTTCTCTGTTGGCATAGTTCTGTGGTTCACATCATAATTGCGTAGTGGAACATTCCACGATCATATTATTATATACATTACTCCCCCATATACACAAAAAATAGCCTAAATCAGGACTTCCGTAGAAACTCTGCTATTGCGGGCATAGTAAGAATCATAAAAGTATTTTGACACCATATATACACATATGAAAAGGGTATTAATAAGCCCAGCAATATCAACGATCAAAATACCGGGACAAATTTGAATTTAATGTCAGAACCTGCGGGTGCATAAGTATGGAAGATACATTTCTGGAGTCATATCGTATTGCAATAAGATACAAATCAGCATCTTTCCATATAAACCTAACCTATTTTCTGAATGCCTTTGGCTCAAAAAAACAACGGAAGGCAATCGCCATAGCATGCACCAAAAAGTTTTTACACATTTTTGACCGTATAATATCACTATACCCAGTACGAGATTAAATGAATAATAGAGGTTCTCGTCAATGACGGTTATTAACTATTCGAGAGTATAATACTGCACGGCACTTATGAGTACACTCTCTCTAAAAGTAGGCGACAACTTTATTTGATAGGTTGAACACCTTGCGTTGGGATAACCTGAACGTTCATAGTTACAGAGGTCTCGGTAGTCTCAAAGAGTTTAGCAGCATTTGGATTCATCTGAAAACTCGCTTTCGCCCTAAGGTAATAATTCCAGAGCAACTGCCATCTTTCGTCATTCTGGTCCCAGAATTCCACATTGAGTCCCAGTTCTTCCTTCGCTTCTTCGTGGTTAATTACGCTTCCATGCATGTTGAAGCGATCCCCTGTTGTAAGCTCCCTAGCAGTTTTCTCCAAATCCTTCTTTGGCTTGCCTTTCATCGCTCCCTTCTCCAGCCACCGTTTGGCAAATGAGGTGGAAAACGCTATAGCATCCTCACAGAATTTTATGGTTTCTGGTCTGATCTGTTGCAACACTGGATAATACATAGTTGAAAGTTTTTCATTCTTCTCAATATCTTCTTTAATTTTGGTTAGAGTTCCGGTGATCGATTTCGCAGGTACATATTGCGACTGACCTGTTGGGAGGGTAACTGCAATTTGCGGGTCTATTGGCCCCAGCTCGGAGTTCGTTCCCATTACTATCTTATCAGCACCTATAGACAACATCGTAGCTGCACTTTTTGCATAATTTGGAACAATTACGTTGAATGACTCTGTGAATACTTCTCTAAAAGCATGTAATAATTTTTCAGCCACATTCCCATCACCACCCGAGCTCTCGAGAATGAGATAAACTTCCTTGGAATTACGAGAAGCCACCTTAACAAAGTCCATAACTGAATCAACGTCTGCCTGCATCATAGCAGAAATTGGGTGCATTGTATTTGCAATGTATGCTACAACTGGAGCACCAAGTTTATTCTCCAGCTCCTTCAAGGACTCCTGCCTTTTTTTTACCAAAATGTTAGGGTCTGGCCTGTATTCTTGCAGTATTTGGCTAAACAAATCATCATTTGTCATAAGTGGTTGCCTCAGTTAGAAGAGAAAGTAATAATGTATCCATATATGGGCTGATAAAGCGTAGGGTCTTGCTCCGCTAATTTCTTAATAGCAGGATTTGTGTCCTCTGCTTTCTTCTTTGCCTCCAATAGAAAATCGATAAGTTTTTCATTTTTTATCATGTTATTGCACCTTTGAATATCTTTAATATGAAACAATATAAAAATATATCGGAATTTCCTATGGCGGAAATAAGGTTATTCATTTATTTTTATATAATTCATTATATTTTTCATGTTTTTATCCCGATATAGCGTATTATTTATGTTACCGGCAAGTATTATACCATCTTCCTGTCAACAGGCTTATAATAGCTGTTTTTGCCCCGCGTATTTACCTTTTTTACAATCAGTGTTACGTATCCCATATGTATGGGATACACATAAATCCCTCTCTCAGGTAATAAATCACAGGGTCAGAAAGAAAAATTATACGAAATTCCTAGCAGCTTATTTCCGCCATACCATGGATGACAAATTTAATATAATATATTATAATATAAATGCATGAACGTTTATCTAAGTAATATACAACTTATGCCTTTCAAGCAATTAAACATAATACTAAAGAAAAAATCACGTATGGAAATTAATTTACATGATATAGTTGATGACTATATAACCAGTAACCCGGAGATTTTTGATAAATTGTTCGATTTTTTATATAATTATTTTAATTCTGGCATTACCGGCAATATGGATAATAAAATAACATCAAGCATTTCGGATGAAGATATAAAAGGGTTTGAAAACCAAATAAAAATTATGGACAAGGGCTTCGAAGAGGTTATTAAAGCAATTAAAAACCTTAACTATAAAGAAAAAAAGGAATTATATATTGAGTTCTATGAAGACCTTATCAAAAGTTCAATGAAACAGAGCAATGCTTTATCGAGCGAACTCAAAAATAAGGAAAATTTAACCAGTACTGATATCTTGTTTTATACATATTTTAATTCATGTATAAATTTATATAAAGTACTGGCCGCTAATATAGAAAAATCAAATAAAAAGGAAATTAATAAAAATATAATGATATCGAATTTCATATCAATGATATACAGCATAATAATAATTCAATACTTTAAAAATAACCTAAGTGAGGAGACCCTGTTTAAAAGGCTTGGCGAACTGAACATGCTTGTAACGCCATATGAAAATAAGATATCAAATAGGGTTGATGATGCATTAAATAAAATTATGGGCATACCTCCCCCATATAACGATTAAGTGATATACGATGAACTTACCGTTAATAGACACAAACATAGTTTTTGACATAGTTTTTGACATAGTTTATGGAGGGAGATACAGACATAAAATAGCAATTGAGTTTTACAAGCAATTCAAAAATTATGAGTTAAGCATAGAAAAAAATGTCTATACTGAATGTTCTGACGTATTGTATAAATATTCCTCGGATTTTTCGATGGATTTTAAAAACTTCCTTGACAGTAATAGTAAATTCTGGAACAAAATGGATAAGCATGATAGATCCGAAATTATCGATATTTTTCTGAAAAATATGGACAATAAAAGAGGGGTTGATTATATTCCATTTTACCACGGCATCATAGACAAAGTAGAAGACGATCTTATTTATTTTCGTAAGGAAGATCTCATTGATTTTATCTTTAATCTACCATCAAAAATGGTTAAATACCTGTGTGAATCAATAGAGAGTAGATTCTCTACTGTTTTTCCTGATTCATATGCGGAAGATACTGATATTATTAATGATGGCAATATTAATGAATTATATAATATGTTTATAAATAATTATTTCAATCCCCGTCAATCATATGATGCCCTGATTTTAACCAGTTTGATAGATATCATAAACTACGGTAATAAAATCGATGGAATTAATTTTTATACATGCGATGGAACATTTGTTAAAAATTTCAAGAAAATAAGCTCCAACAAACCCTCAATTCAGAACATGGAACTGAAAAAATATTTTTTAAATGGTATAGAAAATATCACGTTTAAAAAGCCGTATAGCTAATTGGATACATCTATCTAAATTACATTGCCTTTTGTTTTTAAAATTCAATAACAAATTTACATACGCAAAACTATAAGGAATATCTAAAATTCAAATTAAAATATCATTATAATCAATATTTTATAACAGGTAATAGCATAATATATAACTTAATTATGAGTAGATACTAATATTTTATATATAATAATTGAATTAAGTAGCAATGATACGCTATAAAACGATGGATGATATACCCGGTACACCGTTTTTGAGAAAGGTAACCATTTTATCCTCAATGGGAATTATGATGGACGGCTATACATTAACGGTATTCTCATATGCACTTCTGTATCTTATTAATGTAATGTCATTGAAAAGTTATGAGATATCTATCATGGGTGTTTCATCCATCAGCGGTGTCCTTATTGGCAGCTTTATTGCAGGAATAGTATCGGACAGGTACGGCAGGCGTTACATATACATATATGACCTGTTTTTAGTCTCAATATTTATATTTTTAACGGGATTTTCAACGAATTATATAAACTTCTCAGTACTGGAATTCATTGCAGGAATAGGCATCGGTACGGATTATCCTGTGAGTTCCTCCAGGTTATGATTTCCGTTAACAATGTTAATATCCATCTTTGGAAGTTATCATCTTTCATGAAGAGCTTAAACTTCGTTGCCTTAACCCCAAGGCATCTATCCCGTCCCCTTCCGGTTCAGAGACTGCTTTATTATATAAAATCACGTTTCCGCCGATTTCAAAGCATGACCTGTTTTGCCTGTGTTTTACCCCAGATCTGGAACCCTATACGCATCGAGCCCTTCTTGCAGAAGAGATTTCATTCCTGTTCATTATTTTCCAGCACCCCTGTCCTCTGGACTTATGCAGTTATGCTGGAAAACTCGTATTTCTTTGTTACATTGTATTATAAAAATATTTAGATGAAACGTTAAATGGTGAAGAGTGTTATAAGTAGTTAACATAATTAATAAAAATTTAAACTATATGTTCGTAGGTTTGCTGATGACATTCAGCGCCTTCGGGATGGTTCATCTATTTCATAACGTTGACCCGAGTCCGGTAACATATACGTATCCGGTTGAGATATTTCCGACAAGAATAAGGGCTACAGCAATGGGATTTGCCACATCAGTTTCACGGTTAGGGTCAATACTTGCTGTGTTTTCATTTCCAATTGTCGATGCATTATACGGCTTAAAAACAATAGTAATTTATTTTGCAGCATTTGAATTAATCGGATTGATATTAACATTAAAATATGCACCGGAAACAAAAAATAAATCGCTGACTTAAAAATTTATAAAAATGGTGCTAATAGAACAGGCAATATTACCGTTGCATCACCATATATATTTACAAATTTTGCATCCTCCCTTACCTTCTTCCACGATATTGCCTCCTCAAGTTTTGCACCGGATAATGACCCATCGTATTCCTGTGCAGTCGTTACATATACAGCCTCATTAAGTCCATCCCTGAACTGATTCCACCATATTGTATGGTGTTTAGATATGCCACCGCCGATCATCAGGGCACCTGTTTTCTTGGCATCAAATACTATATCCGATAACTTATGCTCATCCTCAAGCAAATTAATCTTAAAATCATGGTTCATTTCATAAAATGACCATAGCTGGGAACCGAAGGATCCATCGGTCATTCCTGGAACAAAGACCGGTATGTTATTTTTGGCAGCATTGTAAAGAATTGAGTTTTCATTGTTCATTTTCAATCCCACCTCCCTGATCAGTTCATTCGGTGCCCATTCCTTTTTTATTTTATATAACTCCTCAAGCATTGGCATTACCTTATCCTCGATGATAACACCGTAGCTTTCATCGGGAACAAATACATTGCCCAATCTGTTGATATTTAAGTCCCTTAATTTTACATCGCTGAAATTAAATGTTCCTGAATAATAATTCCTGTATGTTCTGGCTATATCATGGTCCAGTGTGCCGTTTGTTGTTATTATAACATCAACCAATTTCTTCTTTACAAGCTGATTTATCAAACCCCTTGTACCGGTGGATATAATATCTGCAGGAAAAGATAAAAACGTTGTCTCATCACTATTGAATTCTTCCTTTAATATCTGATACCCCTCATAGAGCTTTTTTGATGTGAATCCACCACCAGAACCGAACATTTTCATTAAATCGTTTAACGTTGTATTTTTATTTACGTATGTATCCTTTACAGGATTAGTTAATAAATCATCTCTCTTTATATCATCAGACATAATCCATAATATCAAAAATATATAAAAATTGTTTTATTATACCATGATAAAAATACAGATTAGATTATCAGATATTTCCAGATGCCAGTATGGTAATAGAAAACATACCCCGCAATCTCTACGGTGATCATTTAAGTGTTATAATTATTGTATATGCCAGAAATGGATATGAGATCTTTTTGGCACTACCAGCCGGTAAAGTTGTAATGGATTTCCCCCATAATTTTAAGGGCTTTATAGCATAACCTGTTAAGGGAGCTGATACATAATTGAAGACGCAATATATTTACATCGATGAGAGTGGAGACTTAGGATTGTCGGAAAAGAGTTCTAAAGTACTTGTCATATCAGCACTCATTACGGATAACCCAGGACAATTAGACAGAATAATCAAGAACGCAAGAAGATACAAATTTAACAGGGAACTCAGAAAAGCTAAGGAAATTAAGTTCACCAAGTCAAGCCTCGAGCTTAGGGAATACCTCATTGAAAAAATGAATGAAACCACTGTATGCCAGGGCATTCATTGCATTATGGACAAGGGTAAATTATACAGCAAATACCTGAGGGGAAACAAGCATAAGATGTATAATTTTGTTGCAGGCTCTATGGCCAGTGCGATTATACTCGACTCCGACAATGTGGAAGTGAGAATTGACAAGTCAAAAGGAAAATACATCCTTAGAACCGATTTCAATCAATACTTTGAACAAAAGCTGAGAATAGGATCTAACATAGGAAAAATAAACATATTTCACAGCCATTCTGAGAATTTCAGTGGAATACAGTTAGTCGACATACTTTCAGGCTCCGTATATCAGAAATTCAATAACACAAATTCCATTTATGTCGATAAGATAGATCTTTCACATTTTCCCCAGACCTTCCTTGAATTATGGAAATCAAGAAAATAAAAACCAGTGCCGGTTGGTACTGTTGTACGTCCACCTCAAGGTAGCCTTGACCAACCGGTCTTACCCGTAAATAATAATTAATGCATTGAATATAAACCTATCGATGTGAAAAAATATATCTATCATCTGTCACTAGAAATATCACATAATTTTCTCCTGTCAACCCGGTGATTTAACACATTAGTAGAGAATTTATAAATAATAAAGAATGAAAATGCCGGTTACCATATGATGGATGGAAAGTTGGCAAATGGCATATCTGTGAGAAAGTATGTGGCATATCCCTGGAAACTACATACATATCACGATTTATATAATGGTAATTAAAATAACGGTTTATTTTCGTCATGGTTACAAAAGTAAGGTTTACGTACATAGATAGGCTTCAAATTCATGGGCGGTCGTATGGATTCTGAACCTGCTTTGCCGGGGAAGATTTACTTTTATACACTAAAGTGGAAAACGATAAACAAGGAGGAGTACCCGCTAGATAGTAACTTTCTTATGAAGACTATTTCAGCTGCACGAAAAAATTTTTTACGCCAGCCGATGTAATAAATGCCATTCGTATCGGGGCAGCAGATATGGTCAACATTAAACTGTCAAAAAGTGGTAGAATCCACAATGCAATTAAAGCACTGTTCATTGCACAGGCAGCAGGAATGGAAGTTATGGTTGGTTGTATGCTGGAATCAAAACTTGGAATTGCTGCATCCCTTGCTGTTGCAAATAGCGTTGGCAATGTGAAATATACGGACCTTGATGGTTATACATATCTGTCAGAACAGCCGTTTGATGGTGGAGTGGAATTTAAGGGTGGGATGAATTACCAGATAAATGGGAGTGAACTGGCTGTAAAAATGTGAAACATTTCTGGTAAATGATAGCGTACATGAATTGCTGTAAGATCTAAAATATTCTGTATGACCCTAATCTATTAGCATGTGCAATTACGATAGCTATACAAATACAAAACTTTTAATTAATATAAATAATGTTTATAATATATATTAGAATTCATTAAATGTTTAGAATAACTTTGGAATAATATCAAAATTCAAATGGCTAAAGTTTAAAACATTGTTACATTTAAGTTGATAAACTCGTTTGAATGTAAATGCTGGAATTAATTATTTTCATGTGAAATGTAGAATTTTACTGGTTTAGCAATATTCATGTTCAGCCATAAATTTCTAAAAGTTGAAAATTATCAACTTAAACTTGGCAACACCAAGTTTAAATATATTTTAGGTATCTATTCATAATGAGTAAAAATTCATGGTTGCTAAAAAAAGAAAAATCCAATAATTTCGATTTATCAATAACATCTTTAAATGCAGCTTATGCTATTGATTCCTTAGTAAATAAAAAATGTAAAAACATAGAATATTGTGCTGATATCAAAGATAAGTTATTAAAGGGCAATGAATTATTAGAACTTCTCAATCAGGCTGTTAATTCACAATTAAATGATAACGTAGAAGTTTACGACCCTTTTTTAAATAGGATAGTAACAAATTTAGAAAAAATAAAAGGATTAAAACCATCTGGATTAGCAAAAATGATGGAAAAAACACTGCATTCTATTAAAGACAAAAAATACGAAAAGTTCGAAGTAGATTTTTTTATTGATATATACGATGCAATTAATGAAAAAAGTGAATTATACGCATGAATAGAAAATTAGCTGATGCCTCTGCAAAAATAATTAAAGAAAAACTGAATTTTAGCAGGAAAGTTCTAGAAAATTTAAAAAGTGATCCTGGGCAAAATAAAGATATTGATAATACCATTCAATCTATTGAGGAATCACTTCGTAATGTAAGCAAATTCTTAGCAGATAACACAAATCCAGATATAGAAGAAAGATACATAGAAGAAATAGAAAGGTTATTAGGACATTGTCAACTTTTAGTTGATACGATGACACTGATAGAAAGACCGGATCAACTTTCCCTTGCAAGAGTTAGTTAAATTGCCATTCTCCATCATTCTGCGAGGATAGTGATTGTGGGAGTTTATAGAAATCAACTAAAATGTGACAATGTCTACAATCCAAAACATTTAAAAACGTGCATTAAATTTAAAATTATAGAGATGTTCATTTATGCCAATGGTAATACTGGAAAACTCAGTAACGGTTCAGCTTCCACCGGGATTCAGGCTTATCAGAAAGGATGATATACACAAAAAATTTACCTCGGAAGATAAAACCATGCGTGATTATAAACTATCATATTTTTATGAATGGAATATGGAAAGTAACAGTACAGTAATTGTCAGGGAATCCCCGGATAGGATGATCGATGGCGTTATCATGTTCAGATTTGTGCCCGGTATAAATAACCCGGAAAAGATTGTTATAGAAATGCTGGCAAGAAATTTCAGTATGGGTAGGGGTAGCTCAGGCGTTGGTTCAGATCTGTTAAGGGTTGTTGAAAACAATATTGCAAGACCAATGCACATTGGAAGGATTGAGATAGAGGCTGTCAAAGATCTTGAGGATTATTATGAATCCCTTGGGTACCATCCGGAGGGTCGTGAACATTTTGATTCATCCTGGAAAAAGATAGTAAATATGGTTAAAACGTTTAATTAGACCCCAACTTCCAGTTTTTTATGTAATATGATGTTGTAATTTCTATATTATTACTTCTAATTAAAGCACGTTTTCAGGCATTCCTATCATACTGGAAATATTCTATGCATATTATGTACGTTGTGTAATATAGTTGAACTCACGGACTGGTTAGAAAATACGGGGCAAAAAGTATAGAAATCATGGTATCAGACCAGAATTACTATGCCTGTTGAAGGAAGGAGAAGAATGGCATAGTAAATGTAAAACTGCTCAGAAAGGATCTGACTCCATGTGCAAAAACCGTTGTATACCAGGGATCTAACTTCAGATTCCACATGATAAGCAACAGTACATCGCAGATAATAGATTTATCCGGTGGTTTCATCAAAAGCTCTGAGAATAAAACACTGAAATTTATGTGGTAATAATGTAAAAAAAATCATCTGGCAGATAGCAGTATGGCAAGTTCATTTGTCGGGGTCAGGTTTTAATCAGATACGGGCAGTCATGCACCTGAAACCGTCCTCACTTAGACAAATGCTCTGTCTGTCCCCATATCTATCTTAATTCCTATCTGTTGCATTACAGGATACCCAATTATAACTTCATCCCAACCAGGCAAAACTGTAAACTGGATGTTTCTGACCACTTTTTGGTCTATTTCAATTTTAGGGAAAATTACAATATCCCCCTTCACGCGTGAGCCTCCCACAACTTCGTATTCTCCCGCTTCAGTTACTGCCTCCAGGAAGCCAATTTTCAATATAGCAGTACCATCAGGAAACATGCTACCAATGATGTTCGGATATGATCCGGTGTCGAATAGTGCATATTCAATTCTAACTGCCGATTCTGTGCCAAAAAGTGTTACTGGTTTATATATGAGTCCCAGGGCTATTCCAATCCCGTTTCAGCATGCACTTATGCTCATGATCTTTCCTTCAGAATCTGTGGTAAGTGTCGCATTTCTCTCTAATTTGAATTTTCTTCCATTCGGGTCTGGCTGCAACTCAACCATATAGGAAATTGTAACACTCCAGTTTTTGGTTCCATCATCAAATCTAGCGTAATTAACTCTGAACTCCTCTACTTTAAGTAGATCCACGACCTGAGATGCCAGTTGCTTCTTAAGTTCTACCAGGGTCATTGCCATTGTTAATTGATTCCTGCATTATATTTAAGTCTAATGCCAATCAAATCACCCGGTTTTTACAACTATTTACTAATCGGAGGCCTTTATGATCTTCAACCGATGTTTACAGTCGTATTCATATATCTTCAGTGTAGGATAGATTCTGTTATCTACCTTCACATCCTTTTTTCAAATCTGGCTATGAGATATTTACCTCAATTGAAAATATGGATGTGGAGAAAGATGGATTGAAAACCTATTTTTTTTTCTTGCTCTTCCTTAGCTTCTTTTCGGCTTTATAAGCTTGATAAGCTTCCCTTGCTGGACCATAACCCGGTATAAAAGATGCGGGAATATTTGCAAGTGAATCATTTCTTTCCCTTTTCATCCTTGTTTGCCATGCCTTCTTTCCTGCCACCACCCTTTTAGGGCTCTTTACAATTCTTCTGCGGCTTACCATAACTTATTTTATACATTACCAGTAAATAAATGTTTGGATAATTTGTAACTGGTCACTGGAATGTGCAGGTATGCACGATCTTATACCATTACAAATTCAGGAATTGCTAGGGTTTTCACGGATAGAAACATCATCACATCAGGGTTATCAATTTGGGATATAGAAACACCACAGAAAACTGGTAAAACATGATACCACAGGAAGAGGTTGATTTTTTCCATGCACAACACTGACCAGTTACGGCTTGTTATATAATATAGGATAGAAAAACAGGAAATCACAAATGATATTTCAAAAAAGCAAATGAACTCGTGGCTGATATAAACATAGACCAAACCCTGCTATGTAAAAAATTGTGAGTTAAGGATTAAATAAATAAAAATTAAAATTTATTTATTCCTATTATTAAAAATATCAATGCTAACGAAGAAATTGAGAATGGATGAAAAAAACAAAATGAAGGCATTAATTGATAAAACATTTTAGTTTACTATACCATTAACAACTCATCCTTTTATCATATCTCCAGAAATTTTATTGATAAATTGGATGTACCTGTAATAAATTCCATTTCAATTTGTTTTATCAGAATATAACATTTGGATTATGGTATACTGTGTAAATAAAAGGTGCATACCTGTAGCAACATTCGATAATAAACTTATAAAAATATGTAATAAGTCCGGTAATAAAAACAATTGAAATCAGATAAATTTCTAATGTTTACACCAGTAACTGGGCAAACCAAGGGAATTTCTGCAATCCCTTCTATGGCAATGGATATATGTGCCCAGTAAGTTCATAAATAAGCACTAAAAGCATTATAATAATATAAAAGGATGGGCCGGGACCGGGAATCGAACCCGGGTCCGGGGATCCACAGTCCCCAAGGATGTCCATTACCCCACCCCGGCCATATTACTTTTACTTAATTACCAATACATATAATTATTTTTTTAATTTTTTCCCATTGATAATATAATCCACCGGGGTTAAATAATAAAATTGTAAATTTATGCAGTTATATTCAATATTTTTATTTCAGGCGATGTAAAATGATTTTTACCGTTAATAAAGTAAAAGTTATGATAATATCCATGCGTATGATCTATAATCTAATATAGATGGTTATCTACCTTCAACGGTGTACAAGTTTTTCATAATGTCCATTCTTACAATGGACATAGAATTGTGAATACGTATTCAAATTCAAAGCAGAAAAGTGTAATGGATTTTAAACTTATATAGACATTGTCAACTTTTAGTTGATACGGTGACACTGATAGAAAGGCCGGATCAACTTTCCCTTGCAAGAGTTAGTTAAATTGCCATTCCCCATCATTCTGTGAGGATAGTGATTGTGGGAGTTTATAGAAATCTATGAAAAAAGTAATTTAATAACCCTTGTGAAGGATCAGGATATGATCGCCATAGTGCCTAATACTATAGTTATAATATATTCAATATTACTCAGGAAATAAAATATCCGAGGAATTTCGGTATGCCTCCAGATAATGATCTGTTGAAAAATATTAGTTTCGAATATGCAAATTTTGCCTATTAGGTTATCCCAAAAACATTGACATGGTTATTTTTATGCCAAATTAAGTGACTAAACCCAATTGCCGCAGTTTACGGCACAGAGACTCGAATTTGTCCGGTGTCGTTGTCTATGAGATAAACACGAAAATTACCACTTACGTTTTGTTGTACGTTGCACACATATACTAAGTTCCACATCCCAGCTTCTTCTATCAGACAACATTTCAAATTACGGCAGTTTTTCACCCCTTTTCTCGTCATATCCAACGTGGCAATAGCCTTCGCCTCATCACAATCCATAAAAATATAATTCACAAAGCCATATAAATATTTCACTATAATCTATGGTGGAAATAAGCTGATAGGAATTTCGTATAATTTTCTTTCTGACCCTGTGATTTACTACCTGAAAGAGGGATTTATGCATATCCCATACATAGAGTATACCTGATATTTGCGGGAACTGACACAATAGGTCCGAGATTGTTTGATTGTGACTCTGCAGGAACAATAAACGAATATAAATCCGTGATACATAGAGTATACATGATATTAATTGTAAAAAAGGTAAATATGCGGGGCAAAAACAGCTATTATAAGCCTGTTGACAGGAGGATGATATAATACTTGCCGGTAACATAAATAATACACTATCTTGGGATGAAAACATAAAAAATATAATGAGTTATACAAAAGTAAATGAATAACCATTTATTTCCGCCATAGGCTATAATAATTTTTTATCCATAAAAATATTAATACATGAATATATATTTCTATATTAATACTGGTAAGTAATTTATCAATAAACTGTATTATACTTAATCCTTTGTTACATATAATAGAAACGATTTAATCTCGTACAAATCCTTCTTATGGTGTCTGTATATCCTCGGTGTAACTATTGATATTTCCTGATCCCTTCTTATTTTACCCATCTTTGAATAATAATCTATAATGAAATCATGGCTTTTCATATTATGTATTGAGTATATATTATCCGATATTTCAAGAGCCTTATCGATAAATACCATATCATCATGTTTTATAATTGAACCGAACGGTGGATTCATAATAACCGTATCATAATGCCCGGAAACCTGTGAAACATCCATATTATAAAAATCAATATCCATATTACTGGATTCTGCATTATTCACGGCAATATTTATCATATTTTTATCTATATCAATACCGGTAACCTTTTCTGCACCAAGGTATTTTGAACCCATTGCCAGAATGCCATTGCCGGTACCAAGGTCTATCACATTTTTACCGTATATATTTTCATCAAAATATGCATATAATAAAAGTATGGATGCACTATTGGCATCCGTAGGATACTGCTCTAAATCGATGTTATATGTTTCCGGTTTATTTATATTCTGTAAAAAAATTTCTAATTTCTTTTTATTTATATTATTCCTGCGTATTTCCAACTGCCATCTCCACTATATTTTTTGCCATAACCTTTGCAGCCAGTATCTCTGTGCCCCTATATATCAGTATTCTCTCTATCTTTCTGATAGCCCTCTGCCTCTTCCAGGTTCCGTTCTCATGTGCAGCCAGAACTATGTATTCTGCTATTTCCCTATCAACATTAATACCAAATCTTTCCCTAATTTTAATCTGCCATACAGGTACAAGAATTGTAGGAATATCCTTTAAAGGATTGTTATTTCTGGTTCTCTCTATTATCTTATTAATATTGTCTGACCTTGACATAATAGTTCTATTATGAACATGGATATAAATTTTTACTTTTATACTATGCCGATTTTGTGACATCATTCCACGACTAAAGCCGTGGGCTTCCTGTTTCAACGACGTGAGTTGCCTTTGCAGGTAGAGCCCCAAAGTCTATTATATCAGCAAACACCATAATTTTATATCATTAAAAAATATAATACAATGTATTACCTTATAAAGTATGGATATGATGGTTCAATGTTCGATGGTTTCCAGCGTGATAATGGCATAAACAGTGTTGAAAATACCATCATAAAAACACTCAGGGAATATAATATTACAGATACCATTGAAAGTGCAGCGAGAACCGATAAATACGTATCCGCCAGGGGCAATGTTTTACTTTTAAAATCCGGTGATGAGATCGGCAAAATAATGAAAATATTAAACTCACAGATAAAATATATGTTTTTTTATTCATATTCCGTTCTGGATGATTACCTTAACCCACGGCATAATGAAACCAAGCAGTATTCCTATATATTATATGGGAAATATGATATGGATCCCATAATAAATACATTAAAAAAATTTGAGGGTACCCATGATTTTATCAATTTCTGTAGAGCTGATAAAAGAAATACGGTAAGAACCATAAAAAGAATAGATTACAGGGAATATCCTGGTTTTTATATGATAAACTTCCATGCAAAAAGTTTTATCTGGCATCAGATCAGGAGCATAATTGAATATTCATTAAGAAATACCGGTGGTGACCCATTTTCCATAACTGCAAAGTTTCCATATCTGGCAGATCCAGTGCCGCTTATTTTAATGGATATATCGTATAACAATATCACCTTCAATAATTTTGATTATAAAGGTTCAAAAAAATATCTGCATTCACTGATAAAAAATATAAAATTAAGATCAGCATTTTATGATATTTTCACGGATGATCGGTAAATTATAGGAGGAATATGTACGTAATACCATAACAATGCTAAAATTAATACAGGATTATGTATATAATATGTTGATAAAAATGGGAATAAACTCAAAAGAAGAAAAAAAAGCAGAACCGGAAAATTTGAATGCAGCTAAAAAATTCACAGTATCAATGACAATGGAGACCTATGAGGCATTAAAATTGGCATCACTGGGAACCGGGGTAAAAAAATCAAGAATAATAGAAAACGTGCTCAGAAAGGATACCTATATAGATAAATGCATAAACATAATTCGAGATGACGATAATTACATTAAAAAAACAGGTCATGATATATTTATAGGAAAATCTAAGGGCAGGAAATAAAATTTTATCTTTTTAAAAATAATTTTTGAAAAATAGTAAACGGCATTATCTATGTCAGTCATAATGCATAATATAATTACTAACTTATTTTTCAGTATACCACTAAAAAGACATGGAAAATAAAATAAAATTAAATATGAATTAGTTCTTATCATATTAATATGAAAACCAAAGAATTATCCCTGGAAGATTCCTACTTAAAGGAATGCGACAGCAGTGCAGTTAGTGTAGAATTTACAGATCTGACTGTAGATAAAACAATATTTTACCCAACATTATACGGACAGCAGAATGACAAGGGTGAGGTTACAATAGATGGTAAAACCTACGGCATCGTTGATGTATGGACCGACGGTGATTATATCCATTTAATTTCACTGGATACATACCCGCAGGATTTAACCGGTAAGATTATACACCAGAAACTTGACTGGGATGTGAGGCATATACACATGCGATTCAGAACGGCATTGTTTATAATTGCCGGACTTGCATATAAATTTTATAATGCAAAATCAAGAATTGGACAGACCTATGATGATAAGGCATGGATAGACCTGTACATAGATGATATAACCCAGGAAATTGTCGATAATATCACCACAGAGGCAAATAAAATCGTTGCCCACGGTGTTGATGTAAATGCAGAATATGCAGACAGTACAGTTTTCCCAAGGGAGAAGCAGATGTTAAGCTATTCAACCGGTACACTGCCATCAGAGGAGCCACTCAGGGCGATTAATATTTCAGGTCTACCATTGCAGGCAGATTACGGTCTCTATGTTAAAAACACAGACGAGGTCGGTGAAATTGTTATAAAAACATCGATGGTCAAGGGTAAGGTTGATAAAAGGTTAACAGTAACATTAAAATAAAATATACTGATAAATGTTATAAATTATGAATGGACTGGATTTAATAAATAAGGCCAACAAATTTATTTCATACGCAGGTATAGTTATAGCCGTTATAATGTTCTCCTATTTACTCCCATTTACATTTACGGAAATACATGGCTTATACAGTATACCATCAGCATCATACCTGTATTTTCCAGTAAAAATGAATTTTACACTATCATATTTCATTCTTGCTCTAAGCCTTGTACTGATAATATTATCATTTCTGCCCCTAATGTTTAAGAATAATATATCAGAAGGATTTGATGGTGAGAATAATAAATATTATTACTCATTCTTTTCCATTTACATAGCCATATTAATATTTTCATCCATGATAATGGAGTTAATAGATCCTTCAATAACAGTATCAGTGGTCTCAACATATAAATTTGGGGTTCAGAATTTTATATATGCCACAGGTTCTGTTTTTCAGGTTATTATACTTGAATTTATGCCGGTTACAGTATTAACTATAGTGTACCTGATATCTACAAAAAATTTAAAATTATCATCATTACTGCATCCATATAAATATGTGAAGGATGTTATGTTTGTGTTCATTATAATAACCGCAGCAATATCCGTGTTTATAACCCATTTTAATATCTATGAAAGCATCCTGCTGTATATAAATACATTAATACTGAGTTACGTATATATCAGGTTCGGCTTTTTAAGATCAATCAATATGAGCTTTGTTTCATCGATAATAGAACTAACATTAGTTTTCTTTTCATCAGATATATTATCCACTGTACTAACATTATTTCTGTTCCTGTGGGCTTTCCTTGGATTTTACACTGTAATCATATATTATTCGGAAAAATCTAAAAATGTAAATAAGACTGAGGAGAAAACTGAAGAGGAGTTAAAGGAAGAGAAGAATAATGAAATCCTGTCAAGGATAAAAAAGACCAATCCGGATAAATTATGGATAAGGAGTGCATGCCCGAACTGCAGCAATATTGAATTCAAGGTTAATGATGATTATTCATTACAGTGTACACGCTGCGGGGAACTTATAGCAAAGGATGCATACGGTCCGTACAATATAGCTATAAACAACAATTATGTGTATAATAGAAATAAAAGAGCATAAATTTTATGAGAATTATAAATGTTTTTATATCGCTATGAATTTATGTATAGATTATTATGGTAACTAAACCAGCAAGAATGTATTCACATGCTAAAGGACCTGCATATACACGTAAGGAGTTTATGGGAGGTGTTCCATATCCAAAAATAACAACGTTTGTGCAGGGAAATCAGAAAAAGGATTTTGAAATTGAAATGCAGTTAATAGCCGAGGAGGGATGCCAGATCAGGCATACCGCACTGGAGGCAGCAAGGATTTCTATAAATAGAAAATTACTGGAACATGCCGGTGCAGCCGGTTATTTCCTCCATATAAGGCCATATCCACATCAGGTAATAACGGAGCATAAAATGGCAACCGGTGCCGGTGCAGATAGGATATCAAGCGGTATGAGAATGGCATTCGGCAGACCCGTAGGTACAGCCGCAAGGGTACATCCGGGAGAAATCATTGTGGTTGGCAAGGTAGATAGTGCAAATGCAAAGATATTAAAGGATGCACTGCACAAGGCATCGATAAAACTTCCAACACCATGCAAGGTTGTTGTAACAAAGGGCAAGGATATAACATCAAGACTTGGAATATAAATATTATATTTTATATAAAATTTTTAAATCTTATTGAATAAAACTATCGAAATTATAAATTGATCTGCCATAATTTTTTATTTTCATAATGGAAAATATTATGGTCCTGTTGAAGCCCTGCTGGCTATGAAATCCTGTATTAATTTTGCAGCTAACATTGATGTATTTCCATTATCGTACAGTGGGGTCATCTCAACAATATCATATCCAACAATCTTTTTAGATACGGAATTTAAAATACTTCTAACATCAACGTCGGTTAATCCATAGGGTTCCGGTGTACCCACCCCCGGGGCATATGCAGGGTCAATTCCATCCATATCAATGGAGAAATATACTTTATCACCGGTTTTATTTTTAACCTCATTTATTATTTTATCTATTCCGGATTGCCTTACCTCATTAGCGGATATAAATCTCACATCCTTATATTCCTCTGCGGTGACCTCCTCATATGATGTTGACCTCGTTCCTATTGAAATTATCCTGTTTTTGCCGAGTAATTCAAGAGCCCTCCTTGTAACGCATGCATGGTTATATTTATTATCCATGTATGAATCCCTGAAATCCGAATGTGCATCGATTATAACCATGGATACGTCCTTTAAATTTCTGATGGCACCCACGGTAATGGAATGTTCTCCGCCGAGCATGATTGGAATCTTATTATCGCGGAATATCATATCTGTTACAGTTTCAACATCACTGAGTACATAATCCACATCCTCATAAACAGGCAAATCACCGAGGTCGCATATATTACAATCCAGCAAATTTACATTATAATTCACCTCATAGGATTCAAGATTGTTGTATGCATACCTTATTGAATTGGGTGATAACCTTGACCCTCTTCTAAAACTCGATGTGTTGTCAAAGGGTACCCCGAATATTACATATTCTGCATCATCATAATCAGATAATGCATCCGCTATTTTTGAATAGGAAAAATGCGACTTTAATTCTGCAGCATTATTTTCCTTTTTCCCATTGCTTCCCAATATGGCACCTCCATTCCTGCCTTTAATTTATCCTGGTCTCCCGGGTCAATGGGCAGTATAAACGTTTCAAATGTTTCAGAATCCATCATCTGTGCCTCGTTATTTGCAATTGATAAAATCTGTGCATTCTTCTTTACTATCATAGGTACCTTTACCTTATGTTTCACGGGGTAAACAACACTGTGTTTCTGTCCATCAAAAACGCCTATAGCCACTATTCTTCCCTTAGCCTCCCCATGTTTCCCTGGTTTTGACATTGTTATATCAACTATTTTACATGGAGAATCATCAATTAACATGTATCTTCCAACTTTTAATTCCCTTACTTCAGCTTCAGTCCAGCTCATATTAAATCACTGGTTAATATTTTAAGGCTTTATATATTTTTATATTATTTCATGAAAAGGGTATTTTAAATATAATGGTTTTCTATAATAACGGGTAATATGGTAATTAAAATTTAATTTTTAGCTTTAAATTATCCCTCCAGTAAATTAAGATTTCCCTGAAATAAAATAATATGGTCCTGGAATATCCTGTTACTATCTTTGAAGTGCCATTTACCCTGTTCATCATCTCAATTGGTATTTCTATATACTTTTTATTCTTGTTATTAAATATAAGTGTATACAATAATGGTTTGTACATAAAATTATATGGATAGAGATTTGAAATTAGTTCCTTTTTCACCAGGAAATACCCTGACAATGGATCCTTAATATTATATGTAAATGGAAAAAATGTATGGGCTATCATGGTTGCAACACGGCTTATAACACCACGATCTGCATCCCAGTTGTTTCTCCCGCCATTGATATACCTCGAACCAATAATTATATCGAAACCATTATTGAACATCTGCACAAAATTATATATGAATTTAACCGGATGCTGTAAATCGCAATCCAAAATTATCAAATAATCATTTTTTGCATTCCTTGCACCTGTAATCTGTGCATTTACAGTCCCCATTTTTTTATTTCTTTTTATTAATTTAATATCAAACGGTGGATTATTTTTCTCAAATTCCTCAACCTTTTCTATAGTACCGTCTTTACTGCCGTCATCGACTATTACAACTTCATCTATATTTTTAATATCCTTCTGTATTATCAAATCCTGTATTTGCTTTAACCATGTGCTGATATTATCATATTCATTTAGCGAAGCCGTTACTATGCTTATATTATTATTTTTTATTTTATTACATGTTATCATTTTCTTCAATGAATTGGTTATTATGTTCCTATCAAAAAATCTGTAAGCCTCATATTTAATATTTTCCCTGAATTTTGGGTAATCCTCAGTATTATCATTTTTTATGCTTCTAATTCTGTGTATTTCTTTTATGTATTTGTTTATATTATGATTTTTAATGATAGATACAGAATCTGGGAGGTCTTTTTTAATGTAATTTAATCCCGAGATATTCGGACCTATTAGATATAATCCTGAAGCAAGCCCTTCAATGGATGATACACTTAATGACTCATATTTAGATAAATTTAGCACAACATCGGATTTAGATAAAATTTTATATTTTTCTTCCTCGCTGATATAACCCAAAAATTTAACGTTATTATAATCTCTGTATTTATTGCGTAATTTATCTATTTTATTTGAATAACCTGCAATATTTATATTGAAATCGGATTTTTTAATCAGTTTTTCTAGACACTTTAACCCCTTATTTTGCTCCAGTTTATTCAAAAATAATACATTGAAATCATTATTATTCTCTATTTTATAATTATTGAAATCTATATTGCATTGTGGTACTTCGTATATTAGTTCATCTGGAATGCCCAATCTCTCATAAAATTTCTCCTGGAAATCATTTTGAACCTGAATTTTTATTGCATTTGATTTTATATATTTAAATATAATAGATGTTAATATACCAGAAAATATTTTTTTATAGAATTTCTTATTTAATATTTCAAAATATGTACCGTGGTTACCCAGAATTATTTCAGGCTTAACATTGTTTTTATGGAAATATTTTAAGGATTTGTAGAAAAGAAAATTCGGGTTCATGAAATAATACAGATCATAGCCTTTTATTTTTTCGTATATATTTTTAAATGAAAATAAACCGACAAATCCAATAGAAACGCCATTACTAATTTTGTTTATGAATTTATTTGCAAAAATATCACCATTAAATACATTATTAATATAACTGAAATCAACTTTAATATTCTCCTTTATTTCAAAGGGTTCAGGGGAAAATAACGTCACATCATAGCCTAAGGATTTTAATATATACGCTATCTGAGTTGCACTTCTCTCAGCTCCACCATTGTATTCCAGTGCAGCAGAACCTATTATAGCTGCTTTCATTAAACTGCATAGTAAAGAAATATATATAAACCTTAACTATTTCTATTAATTTGGGCTGCATACGATAAATGTTTACTGTATACCAGCAGATTTAACTTAATGAAAATAAATATGTACAATCCAGTCAGTACAGCTACCTGAAGCATACAAACCCGGAACTTATAGGGGATTGTGAGGAGATATCAGCGAAATGATTTTGTTTCAAAACTTCCAGTATCAAACCGTCTAATTCCAATTGAGTTCATAACAACTTCAGATACCATACCAACAAAATAAAAAGAGAATTATTTGGCAACGTTGGTCGAAGGTCGTTATACATGAAATTCTCTATTATTTAGATCTTGGAACTCAAGTAATAAATATATATAGCAATTTATATTTACCAATAAATGGAAGCAGTGGTGATAGATGAATTTTCAAGAATGGGTGGTGGCCAGGTTTTATCAAATATATTAATAGATTACTTAAATAAAAATGATTACAACACATATGTAGAAGTAGATTATTCCCACAATTATTTAAATTACAATAAAAATAAAACCATAGAAACACCATATAAGTTCTATGAAAATATGAATATTATAAAACTATACTATTATGTTAAAAAAACAGAAAAATTTCTTAGTAATTACAATAAAAAAAATAATTTTGATTTTATCTTTAATAATCATCCAAATATGTTTTTGTACAAATCAAATATTAATGCAATGCACGGGTTTTCATTTCTTGATCCTATAATAGATGAATACGGAAACATAAAGAATAAAAAATTTTTTTATTTTATAAAGCAAACAAAACTGTATAAAATATATAATAATGCCAATTTTTATTATAATAGCAAATATACATATAATTTATCAAAGAAATTATTTCCATTGTTAAACATTAAACCAAATAGGGAAAAAATTATTTATATTCCCGTTGAAAATCATATTAATTTAGATTTGTCAGTGAAAAATAAAAAATTAATAATAAGCATTGGTAGAATAAACATAGGAAAAAGATACTGTGATTTATTAAACGTAGCAAAAAAAATGCCAGAATATCATTTTATTATAGCAGGTGCCTTAAACAAAGGGGATGAAAAATATTATGAAAAATTAGTCAATTTAAAAACACAAAACGTTGAGATAAAAATTAATATCAGTAATACTGAAAAAATAGATTTATTAAAAAAAGCATCCGTATATATGCATTTCAATAGGAAAGAGCATTATGGAATATCGGTCATTGAGGCAATATCATACGGATTAATTCCAATAATTCCGAAATCAGGAGGACCATGGATAGACATTATAGAGGAGGGAAAATATGGATATGGCTTTGATTCATTAGATGACATTCCAGAGCTGGTTAAAAGCATAGACTATTCAAAAAGTAAGGAAATTATAGATTCAGTTAATAGATTTTCTTATGAAAATTTTTATAATAACCTAAATGATTTTATTGAAGAGACTAAATAAATTATTTCCAATTTTTATAATTTAATAAATATAATAGCAATGAAATGGATATAATTAATCCGAGGTATTTAAACGCCAATAAACTAATATCAACATAGTGGTAGAAATATAATGTCAGAGTCAAATAGTATGAAATTAAGGAAGCTATTAATATTAACCTTGAAATTGATTCTATGCTATATAGTTTTGGAATATTAACTGCTATTAATGAAAACATGAGTAGGGGAAGCGCTATAATAAATATTAATGACAGAACTATATATGGATTTTCTAAATAGAAATTATTATCATTATTTTTATATGCTACTGATGATAATACGTTATTTGAATTAAAATAACCATTAACAATGTTCGATGACAATGAAATTGAGGTCTCACCGGATTTTGAAAGGTTAAAATTAAAAGTATATTTTCCATTGCCTTTTATTGTCACTGTTTTGTTAATCGCTTCGTTGCCGTTAATTACCTGCAATGTTAAATTTGAATCTAACTTTTTACCATTCTTATTGAAGCCATAAACAAATATCTGTGGATTTAAATTGGAACTATTAATAGAAGAAACATTTTTAAAGTAATAGCCATACGAAGTAGTTCCAGTACCGTTATATATTTTTGCTATGTATGTATTCTTAGATCCATTATGCACTGGATAATACATGCCTCCTGGATCACCAGAAGACCATAACCAGAGATAATATGTTTTACCGGCTTTAAGCGTTAAATTATAATGTAAAACCTCGCTTACATAATTATATTGATTGTGATTAAACGAATATGATTGTAAACTACTTGATGCATTCAGTGAAGATGATATCATAGATTGAATTGTATAGTATCCGGACCGCATTTTGCTGTTTATTGCTATTCTATTTAGTGTTGTATTAATATTGTATTTTAACGGGTATATCATTGCATAGGAATCATTTAAGTATTCCATGGATGTATTCCCTTTATTAAACCCGGTTTCATTAATCTTAAGCGGTGAATAATTATAATTTAATGATAGATTATAACTTCCAGAAGGCAAAAAAATGTTTTTTGAATCCCTTAAAGAATAGCCCGGATTGAACTTACCTGTGTTGTAATCCGTTAATATATTATTAAATTTTACATTGCCATTATATGTTTTTGAGTAAAGTGCATAATTGCCCGAACCAGCAACAAAATGGTATCCGTTTAATGAGTATGGTGGTCCATTGCTAACATTGAATAAAGTATAATTTTTAGGACTACCATAAAACCACGTATCAGGTACATATGAGCTTACTATTGGTAGTTCATTTACGCCAGTATAAACGCTCTGGTTTTTAGGTATTAATGAGGCAAGCTGTGCAACACCTGCATTTTCATTGCTTACAGATTTTACAGGATTTTCAAACATAGGAATAATAGCTGTTGATATTAACAGTATTATCGTTACAAATAAAACTAAATATGATAGCATTGATATTATTTTATTTTTTTTATTTAGTCCATCTAATAATTTATATATCCTTGATATGCCAAGTACGGCAGCTATTGCTGCAAATGGGATTATGTAGGAATCATAGTAAACATAAGGAGACCAGTATGGGCCAAATGATGATATTCCTGAAGCCATGAACCATGGCAATTCCATTAAAGCAAAAGGATCTAAAAATGATAAAAATAGAAATGGCATATTTAATTCCATTATGCTTTTAATTTTTGATGATAATCCCGATTTAAATCCATAAAGTAGTGAAAAAATAGAACTCTGGTTGCTACCGGCAATATTTGAACTTATTGGGTGTGTATTATGTGAAAAATATAATATAGAGTATTTGTCTACTTCGAAAAAAGTTATAGAAATTAATAATATTGAAATTGCAAGATAAAAATATCTCTGCCTAACAATGTATTTTAATGGCTCTATTATATATTTTGATTTCCTTTCTTTTATAAATTCCTTTATGTTATTTCTGTATAAATCAAAGGTATATAATAAGATAAGATACAATCCAAAAAATCCACCTATCAGGGGATTAAATTCCATAGTTGACAGTGAAATAATAAAAACTATAAAAAATGCCTTATAATTCTTTGAATCAAAAAAATAGAAAGAATAAATAATAAAGCCCATGAAAAGTGTAAGTGTTTCAAACGGGTTATCATGGATATATGGATTAAATAAATATGCTAGGGCCATGATAAATGAAATTTTATCATTGCCAGTATGCCTTCTACCAATCAAAAAAAGTGGTATGGATGCAGAATATATAATTACGCTCTGAATTATATATAAAGTTATAAAACTCCTGTAAACTGATATGAATGGCAGCAATAAATACAATATAAATGATTCGTGAACACTGAAATATGAACCCCCAGGAATTGTGTTTACAAAAACTTTTCTGTTAAAAACCGATAATAATGATTGCAGGGACGTTGTTGTATCTATAATTCCACCATTATTTAAATTATAAACGCTGTAAACAATATACCACAAATTTATAGATACCCACAAAAATGTAAAGAATAACAATAAACGGAAGTAGTTAAGTTTAAATTTCATTATAAAAGTAATAGAAATATATAATATAATTTTTTCGTATTCTACTATTATCATCTGCTATAGACGTTTCCTAATAACCCTTCCTTTTTTACCCAACCAGGCATAAAATTTCTTTAACAGGGTTTTTTTGTTAAAAAATGATGTAATTACTTTTAATTTTACCTAATTTTTTATATTTTTATCTATA
>JAJZXU010000027.1 GCA_021806235.1 Thermoplasmata archaeon | reverse complement strand
ATATAATATATAAAATTTTCTATAATGCTGGCTTGGGATGAGATTCTTGAATACCGAGTGATCGCTTATATACACTTTCTTGGTGAGACTTTACATTTTAACCTGTATCCTGAGGAAAACAGGAAAAAGAGCATGGCAAATATAAAACCGCTCAGAAAGTGTCTTATTCTATGTGCAAAAACGGTTGTAGACCCGAGATATAACTTCAGATTCCACATAATAAGTAACATTACACCTCAGATAAGGGATCTATTTGGTGATTTCATCAGGAGATATGAGGATAAAACACTGAAATTGAGGTGGTAATAATGTAAAAAAAGTCATCTGGCAAATAGCAGTATGGCAAGTTCGTTTGGCGAAGTCAAGTTATAATATTCCGTAATACTTTAGAACATCCGCCATTTCATTTCCATATCTATGTTTTGATACATAGTCGCTTTTGCTTTTTATAGTAGCTGTTGCATTTGCGGGGCATGCCCTGTTCACGTTCAGGTTAAACATGGGTATATCATTATCTGAATCACCAACAACCAGAATTTCATCATAATTCAGTTCAAATTGGTCTTTCATATAATTTACAGCATATGCCTTATTCTGATTTTTATCCATTAAATGCCATGTAAACCTGCTGTTAACAATATACAGACCGTTTTTTTCTGCCTCACCAGAAACATAATTTTCATCAGAATCGTCCATATTAAATGCAATGGATGTTTCTCTCCACATGTTTGTAAAGATAGGTTTAACCGATGATTTTTTTGATATATATTCCAGAAATTTTTCAGCCCTGGTTTTATCAAAGAATTTTTTAATCTGATTTTTATATAATACTATTCCACCATTTTCAGCAAATACCGGACCATTTATACCTATAAATGTCTGCAATGCAAACATTACCGGTACAACATTCCCGCTGATCAGTGAAAATGTTACATTTTTATCCATGCCTTTTCTTATATATTTTATCGCACTGGTTGATATCAATCTATTTCCATCAGTTAGGGTACCATCAACATCCAGAACAACGAACTTTATCATCTATGGTAATGTTTATAAAATTAATAAATATTTATAAATGGATGAAAGATAGTATTCTAATAAAAATATCAAATGAACGCATCAATAAATTATATAATGAGGCTTTAAAATGCAGTGATATGGATTTATCAAGGAGATACATAACATTGATGGAGAGTATAGCGAAAAGGATGGATATAACACTGGAAAGAAGAATAAAATTATCATACTGTAAAAAATGTAAAACCCCATATAATAATTTTAACATGAGAGTAAAAAATGGGGTTATAGATATAAAATGCAACTACTGTGGGAATATAAGAAGATTGCCCGTAAGGGATTAATCAATGGTTTCCATCTCGAAATATACTTTAAATCCCTGCAGTGTTGCCTGTATTTTATCGGCAAACCATATGGCATCTTCTGCAGATGCTGAATCTGGCCAGTTGTATACCATGTCATGCTCACCCCTTGTAAGGGAGAATCCCAATGACCTTAATCTATCTATTATCTCACTGGGCTTTGTGCCCTCGCTGTTGAATATCACCTTAAGGTAAGTTTTCATAGTACATAAGTATAGCAATGTATAATTATTTTTCCGTATTTTTCATTTTTGAAGGCCACCAGTTGTATTTATTCATTATTGCCATTATGACCGGAACAAAGAACATCCAGCTCACAAATGTATCTATTAAAACACCTAAGGCCAGGCCAACGCCTATTTCTTCCATTATGCCTATACCACTGAAATACAGTGCACCGAATGTTGCAAATAATAGTGAACCCAGAACTATAATAACACCACCAGTTTCCTTTATGGAATCTTTTATTGCATTATTATTATCCATGCCCTTCATTATATTTTCCTGAACCCGGGTTATCATGAATATATCATAATCCAGCCCAACAGCAAGCAGTGTAATAAATACAAACAACGGCAAAAATATCAGTAATGGCATATGCAGCATGTAATAGAATATTATATATGTCAACGTTAATGATGCCACAACGGCTGCCATGACCATTATTATTAATCTTATTGGTGTTAACGCAGATGCCAGCTGTATTAATAATATGGCAAATATCGTTACTGCAAGTACTGGAACAAGCCTATTAAATGCCGATGATGTAAATGTATATGCATTGTTTAAATATTCGGTTAAACCACCAACATATCCCTTATAATCGCTGTGGCTGTTTACCATTGATGGTATACCGCTAACAAAATTTGTTGATTTACTGCTCCACGCAACGTTTGATAAATATACCACTATTTCAACATAATTCTTTTTATGGCCCAGATACGTATTTGTCTGGTTTATATATTGATTTTTATAGTTATTATTTGACGATTCTAGGAAGCTATAATTAATCATGTTGCCGTATGGATATCCGGGGCCCATGACCCTATTAACCTTACCAGAATTCATCAATCTATTTTCTATCTGCAGCGTTTGATTATACTCTGTTTGATTATACTGTACTGTTCCATTATGGGTTGTCATAAACGGTGACGTAAAATTCAGTATTATATATGTAGGGTCAAACAGGTCATAGTGAAATGAATCATTAACAGCAGATAATGATTGCATACCACTGCTCTGTGGTAGAAGGGCAAAAAAATCCATGTTGGTAGGTGTTACTGCATATAGATACATGGCTCCCAGTGTAATCACTATGAATATTACTAATATTTTCTTTTTATTATCCAATACTGTATGTGCAACCTTTTCCATTGATTTTTCGAATGGCAGTTTCTGTTTTTCTTTAATTTTTGATGGCCAGAATGCTTTGCTTTTTAACTGTGCAATTATTGCAATCAGAAATGTATTTGCAACTATAATGGTAACAATTGCAGCTATTGCATTTGTTAAACCCGCATCACTGAATATTGGTATATTTGATAGCCATAATACAACGTATGATAGGGCCACTGTTGTGCCTGATGTGAATACAGCATGTCCTGCCCATTTTGATGATTCAGGTACAGCATCAGGATTTTTATTCCTTGCCTCATTTCTATACCTTGATAGTATATACACAGAATAGTCTGATGATAGGCCGAGAATAATTATCAACAAAAATGTGGGCGTAATAAATGATATTGTTGTTTTAAATACATATTTATATAATATGCCATTTATACCTGCGGCTATGACAGCAGAAAACAAAAACATTGAAAATGGTAAAAATGCTGCTATGGGTGATTTAAAGAATAGACCTACAATTATAATAGAGATAATTATGCCTATTATCAGTGCTATTACCATACCCTTCAGCACTTCGGTTGACAGCTGGTGATTGGAAACCGATGAACCTGCTAAATAATATGAACTTCCGGGTATTGTTTTTGTATAGTTATTCTCCATAGAGGTTATTGTTGATTGCTCTTTAGCTGTCAGGTTGCCATTGTAATGGAATATAAACAGTACTGTTGAATTATTTGGGGATATCAATGAGGCCGAAACGTATTTAGATGGCAATACAGGATATCTATTGTAAGGTGTACTGTTAACTATCTTTGATGAGAAAGCCGTTATATTTTTACCGCTGGAGCCATTTTCATATAGATTGGATAAATAATTGCTATAATATGGTTTATTTATCTTTAACAATGGATTGCCATTCATTGAATTTATTGTTCCATTATAAACCTCAGATAACATTAATTTTGATATATTTATGTCTGAGGGATTTTCACCGAGATTATATGCATTTTTAACAAAGTTATTAACACTCATATTTAATTTAGTTTTTATAAACGATGAGGATGTGTTATTGCTACTGAGTTCGCCGGATATGTAATTTATACTGTAATCTTTTAACATGTATGGTATTTCTCTGGAATTAAACATGTACTGGTTTAATGTAAAATTAGTATCAAGAGATGAAAATAGCGGATAACCCCTACTACCGGCCGCAGTTATAAAGGTCGGGTTTACCATTGTCTTGTTTATTGCACTATTCATGTAATGCGACTCATTGTAAATATTTGTTGCGTTTACATTTTTTAGTGTTAAATTCCAGTACGAAGAAAATGTATTGAGATAAGTTAATGATAAGTTGTTTACACTTGAACGAATTGCATTATAAGCTTCGTTGTTTGCCTCTGTTTTATTGTGTATGCTACTATACCCATTAAAAGCTTTAATATATGCAGCCGGTAAACCAAATTCAAGTTTCAGTGATGAATTTGCACTGGTATTAAATTTAATACCTTCATTATTTATTGTTGATATTAATTTATAAGTACCGTTTTCCTCCTTATAAATACCCTTAGAATATGATTTTAGGGTTGAATTTTCTACAGTAAAAATATTTGTCTGGTTTGTGTATTTTATATTTGTTGATTTCAAATATGATGCAATTGAACTGTCAAAACTCATTAAATGCTGCATTGTGGTCTTATTATCTATATTTGTATTGTTTGCAACAATTATAATCTGCGGATCTGTGGAATTACCAAACTGCGATGACAGTAAATTATTTGCCTCAGAGGCCATGGAATGTTTTGTAACAATTGAATTTGAAACATTATATGATGTATCTGTAAATATTAATGTTGCAGGATATGCCATTAACAAAAACAGTACTATCCAGAATACTATAACCTTTTTTTTGTTTTTTTCAACATATTTGCCAACCTTATGGAAGAAAGACTCAAACATTATTTTACTTAATTAAATTGTGTAATATAAAATTTATGACTAAATATTCAGTAAGGAGAAAATTTTTTAAATAAAAATATATTTATATTTTATATTGAATTGTCTATCGATGAATTATACTAAAATTAACTTATATGATTATTTTTATAATTTAGTCAAACAAATACCGGATGATAAAATTACGACTTATGGTGCTTTGGCCAATGCTTTAGGAGATATTAAAGCATCAAGGGCAGTGGGTTATATGTTATCTATTAACAGGCATCAGAATGTTATTCCATGTTATAAGGTTGTGCATACAGATCAAACCATCGGCAAATATAGACTGGGCATAGACGAAAAAATAAGAAGATTAAAAAATGATGGGATTGAAATAATAAATGGGAAGGTGACAAATTTTAATGATAAATTTTTTGAGGATTTTAAAACAGATTATCCATTAAAAAAATTGAGGGAAGAACAGTTAAAAATAGCGGAAAAAATAGATTTAAATGATTATGACTATAACAATGATATAGCAGTAATAGATGTTTCCTATGAAAATGAAATAGGTTATGCAGCAATGGTTTATATTGCAAATAATGAATACAGCACAAAAACATATATTAACAGCACACATTTTCCATACATACCAGGATATTTAGCCTATAGGGAATTGCCATTTATAGAGGAATTATCAAAGGATTTCAACGGGATTATCATAATAGATGCAAATGGATTGTTACATCCAAGGAAATGTGGTTTAGCAACATTTGCTGGAATAATAATGGATAAAACAACAATAGGTGTAGCAAAATCCTTGCTCCTGGGAAATATAAATAATAATTATATATATTACAATAACGAAAAACTTGGCTATATGATAAATAAACATACTATAGTAAGTCCCGGAAACAAAATAAGTTTAGGGACAAGTATAAAAAAGATAATGTTATTAGGTAATGGTAAATATCCTGAAATATTAAAACTGGCTCATAATGAGACTGTAAAATTGAGGAAGCGGAGATTGCCGAGCTAGGACAAAGGCGATGGATTCAGGGTTCATTTCCGCAGGGATTCGAGGGTTCAAATCCCTCTCTCCGCACTATTTTTATTAGTATACCATAAATTAGTAATACAATTTAAATTATAATTAAATATAAATTATGCATAGGGTATTCATGGTCATAAATATAATACCTGATGATCTAATAGAAATGATTAGCAATGAGGATTGTGTAATCATAGATGTAAGGGAAAAATTTGAATATGATTCAGGTCATATAAAGAATTCTATTCTGATACCCATGTATGATATTTTTAATGATGTGGATCTGATAAAAAAATATAGCAATAAAAAAATAGTTCTTGTATGCGCATCTGGGAATAGAAGCCATTATACGGGGGAATTCCTTGAGGAGAACGGTTTAAAGGATATTTATAACCTTTACAATGGAGTTTATGGATGGGAAATGTTCGATAATTCGTTAGAGATGTAATTTAAAATCTCATTGATTATTTACAACACTCTTTTTATCTGTTATAGCTATTATAATAAATACAGCCAGCGCCATAACCGCTATTCCTAGAAACTGTAAGAAAAATAAATTCATATAACCTATAAATTCAAAGAACAGGTAACCGGCTATTATACCTATTATTATGGAATATGATGCAATTGTATTATTTTTATTTGAATATGCATCCATATATAACCATAACAATGAAAATATAAGCGATACCATAAAAGCATAAAAAAGTAATGAGTTTACAGGCAATATTATTTTATTTAATGGTAAAAATGTTTGATAACCCTTTGTGAATAATGTGTATAATGAGTAATAATCCCCATAGTTAACATAAACCAGTGCGTCGATATAACTTATTGATGCCATTTTCATAAATGTTACAGCGGCAATCTGATCCAGTAATATTCCTGTTGATACTATATAATCCGAAATAATATGTGTAAATTTATCCGAGAATATACCTGATATTATGGCAATTATTGATATGGAAAATATTACTGTTATTAAAAACCTGTAATTTAATGGTATACCCGGTAAAAAATAAAAATATTTCACAACCATTCTGGAATTTTTAAATATTGTTTTTAATACAAGTAAGCACATTATTAACACAAAAACAGGTAAAAAGTAGGATCCATAATCTTTAATAAATTTTGATGCTATAATTATTACTGCAATTATTATTATAAAGTATACATATAAATTTTTTGAGATTACCGGATATATACTGTCAATAATGATGAAATCCGGTAAAAAGATAATAATACCTATAAAATACAATACATATTTATTCATCACGATGCACCTATGCTTATGCTTCTGTTGTAATTATACTCAAGCATAATCTTTGAAAGCATATTATTGCTATTCATATAATTGCACTTTATTCCCGAATTTCTTAAATATTTAACCCTGTTATTTATATTCCTTATCTCCTTTATTCTGAAACTCCTTATCATAACTTCATCAAAATCATTCTTTGGCATGTAACTGTAAAAGGATTCAGCATTTATTAAAAACAGTGTTGAGTTAAAGCCTTTTACTGGTTTGTTTATTGTAATATCGGATGCCGTAATAATAAATACAAGAAATTTTTTCCTTATTTTTTTATTCAGGCTATCAATGGCGTCGTGTAAGCGAAAATAACCCGATGGCAGTATATTGGCAACTATTTTTTCCAGTGATTTAACACTTTCACCATTTTTATCGGGTTTTATAAAGTAATCAATTTCACTTGAATATAGATAAAAACCTATATTATCGTGATTTTTTAATATGTAATAGGATGCATTTATAACATTTGTTATTAATTTATCATATACCTTGTCCGATGACCCATAATTCATTGAACTGCTATAATCTATAAGGAATATTACAGTTATCTCCCTCTCTTCTTCCATCTGCTTGATAAATAATGAGTTATTAGATTCATTATATCTGTTCCACGCTATGTATCTCGGGTCATCTGTTTCAGTATATTGCCTTACACCGTACAGGTTATATCCCTGCCCCACTTTCTTTGAATAGTGAACGCCGTATGTGTATATAAAATTGCTTAACATTTCACTCCTGTTTGCATTTATTTCGTTCAATGATGGTGATATTTTTATTTCCCTTTCATCACAATATGTTTTCTCCATATATGATATTCTGAATAAATCTGATATTGAAACATTTATATTTCCAAGAACATATTTCCCGATATATTTTGGTACAGCATTATATTCCCTGGATACTGTTTTATTTGCAGGTATAGTTATTACACCCTCAGATTCTCCTGATATGTTCAGTATATCTATAACCTCATCAAAAAATGATAATGAAACCTCATATTTATTATCATTCCTGAAATATATCCTTATCTTAAAGCCCCTATTTTTTTTAAATTCCTTTTCATCTATTTCACGGTAAATATCTATCTTTTTCAATGCATTTGATCCGGCAATATTGAATATAATAACATCAAAAGATATGATAAAAAACAGTAATATCATAAATATTATATAATATTTATAACCTAATAATATGGATTCAAGTATGCCATATGAAATTATGGATAAAATCAAGTAACCGGATTTTTTTATCATTGCGGTACCTCTACCGTAGCAATTATTTTATCTATAATACTGTATACAATTTTTTGATAATCGGATTCGTTATCTAAAAGTGCTTCAGGTCTCAGTATTAATCTGTGATTTAATAGTTCCCTTGACATAAATATTACATCCTCAGGTATAACATAATTTCTACCGCTTATCAGTGCATTTGCCCTTGCTGCATTTAGATATTTTACCGATGTTCTCGGGCTTGCGCCCAGGTATACCATGTCATATTCCCTGGTTTTCCTTATTATATTAACTATATATTCTATTATATCATCGGACACATATACATTTTTTATGGTATTTCTGAAATATATTATTTTTTCCCCATCAAGTTTTTCATATTCCGTTTTTACATTTTTATATACCGATGATAAAATTCTCAGTTCATCATCCATACTGGGATAGCCCAGGTAATATCTGAAGAGGAATCTATCCATCAGAGCTTCGGCAAGTGGAAAAGTACCTTCCTGTTCAATGGGATTCTGCGTTGCAATAACGAAAAATGGATTGGGTAACCTTGTTGTGGTTCCGTATACAGAAACCTGTTTTTCCTCCATGGCCTCAAGCAATGCTGACTGGACCTTAGGTGGCGTCCTGTTTATTTCATCTGCCAGTATTACATTAGCAAATATGGGTCCCTGGCGAAACTCCATCTTTTTTGTTTCCATATTAAAAACCATATTACCGGTTATATCAGATGGCAACATATCCGGGGTGAACTGTATCCTATTAAAATCTATACCGAGATGTTTTGAAAACTCTGAGGCAAGCATTGTTTTTGCCAATCCTGGTACACCTTCCAGTAATATATGATTGCTTGTAAGCAATGATATCATCATAAATCTTACCATTCTCTTTGATCCTATAACCCTTCTACCGATAGCGTTTTCAATATTTTCCACAGTATTTCTTAGTGTGATTGTTTCTGTTTCCATTCTTTATACACCTCATCATCTATAATATTCATTTTTATATTTTTTAATTCCTCATAATTGTCTATAAGTTCTTTTAGATACCTGTCCCTGAGTTCAACAGCATGTTTCCTGAAGTATTTAATCCCGGTTCTGGCCTTAATATCATATTTTCTATAATTTTTTATAAGTTTTTTGAAACTTTTAGAAATATATTTGACATTATATACATCATCCTCCATCGACCTTAAATATCCTTCATACTCTCCATTTTCTAACATATTATAATCACCAATAAATTCATTATCCGGTATTTCCAGATTTACCCTTTTTATTATATTTTCATTGTTTTTATTTTTAAATTTCCTTGAATGTACTGAAACGATGAGTGTTAGTATGAATAATATAAGTACGGGGTAAAAAAATTTTATTCCCACCCTGTAGTCTGTAAATAGTGAAATAATTTCAGTTAACGTTATCATATTGACCATTGTAAAATAATTTCATTATATCCATATAGTTATATATATCTTTCACTTTTTCAAGAACTTCATCGGGATCTACTCTGTCATATGCCACATAACCAAATCTTGCAATTTCATAATAATTGAAATAATATAATGCTATTTTTTTAATTGCGTAATATCTCCTATCATCATCTTTATCACTCTCAACAACCATATCTTCTTCTTTGTCACTATTCTTTACGCCCTTACCATCTTTATTTTCCTCAATTTTTACATTCTGTTTTTCTATAGCATTTTTTATTGTAATATTATCCGTATATGCATCATCTACTTTAATATCAACATTTACCTTTTTAAGTTCATTTATTATAAAAAGCCTGTTTGACTCGTAATTGCCACTTGCATTGAAAAATCTAATATAATCCTTTTTTGCACTTGTATACCCGTATATTATTGCATTTTTTATATCATCATTGCCGATATATTTACGCATTTCCTTTATTACCGGTATATCATCCACTGTTTTTATTTTCAATACCGTTTTTTCCCTTTCGTCGTTTAATTTAACCTTTTCATGATTTTTTTTAAATAGCATTTTATCACTCTTTTAATACATCGCTTTTTATATTTACATTGTAATTATAAATTACAGCATAACCTGGAGTACTATTAAGGGTACCTGATAAATATCCATGAATATCCACTGTTATATTACCTTTGCCGGAAATATAATTTGTTAAATTTATATACTGACCTGAGCTAGTTCCGCTATAAATTGCCTTTCCATTATCATATACTGTAAAATTGTATATGTTTAGGTATTTTGCAACGCTGGCAGGTATTTTTATGCTATAAATATGAATATTGCTATTTGTGTTTAAACTATATGTGTAATTGTAGTTGCCATTGAGGTTAGATGAAGCATGATATGTTGTTTTATTTGAATTATTATTTAGTGTAACATTGACGTAATATGCTGGGCCTGTTTTATTGAGATTTATATTATAATTATACAGTTCATTACCATTCTTATAAATTTTTATATTGTTTACACCGTAAGAGGTTAAATATGTACTGTTTGCTGTCCCGGTATAATTTCCATTATAATATGTTAGTGTATAATTATATGATGTACTGGTTTTTACATGTATTTTTATTATATATGCATATACGTGGTCTATGTATTTATTTGAGTTGGATGCATTTATGTTAAAGCTTGAATTCACATAGTGTATATTATTATAACTTATGTTATAAATACCGCCCGGTAATAAATAATTAAAGTATGTAGCCGACTTGTTTGATGATGCGTTATTATAGTATATACTGAATATTCCTCCATAACCTTTAATAGTTTTATATGGAACCGAATAATTACTGTTTATTGGCTTATACGACTTAACTGTTACATTATAATTATGTTCCGCATTTTTATGCATGGCGGGAGATATAGACGTATCCTTATATACTGCGTAGTTCCCCTGTACCATTGTGTGATTAAGTAAATAACCGGAAATTACATAATTACCTGTATAGTAAAGTTCGATTGTAGCGTGGCCTAAACTATCTGTAATACCCGTATAATTATATATAACACCATTTTCCTTTATTAAGAGCATAAATTTCTGGTTTGCAAGGGCGCTGCCAAAATCAAGTTTTACATTTATGGTTTTTGTTCCATTCAGCTGGTTAAATGTTAAATTATTGCTTATATTATGGTTGCTTATATACGGTACATCTTTGGTTATATTTGTTTTGCTTATACTGTTTATATTTGTGTATACGTTTATACTTTTTCCTATAGAATTCACAGGTATAAGATTTTCATCCATGGTTATATTACCGGCTAAGTCCGTTATATTATGTATTGTGTTATGGAATCCTGGTGATTTATAAATTACTCTATAATAACCGGATGGCAGGCTTATACTGTATGTATTGTTATATTTATATTCCATTAATATTGCTGGCTTTGAGTTTTCAATTATTATTGTTCCGTTTATGCCTACCCCATTATAGCTATTTTTTACTGCTCCATTTATATGATATATAAATTTATTAAACGGCGTTAATGTGAAATTTTTATAATTTATTTTATTAAGTGCAGAAACATTTATTGATCTTGTATGATATAATGGTGAATATACTATTATATGGTAATCACCGGTATAATTCAATGGTATTATATATGTACCGTTATAATTTGTTGTTACATTATCATAAAAGTATGTGTTGTTTACATTTATTATAAAATGGAGATAGTCGTATGAAGCAAATGTATTGTACGTTGTGTTGATATTGCCCGTTATTATTAGGGATGTCTTATTTGAGTAGTTTACTTTTGAACTATTCACATGTTTCTGTGATGTACCATTGCCATAACCGGATCCTGCACCACCATAGCCGTTATTTGAACCGGAAAATGGAGTGGTATTGGGTAATGTCGCATTTAATGTTGTATTATGTGTTACGTTTATTGTTTTACCTATGCCACTATAACCTGTTTTATAGAAATAAACGGTATTCTGTCCGTATGAAGCGTTTATGCTATAGTAACCTGAACTGTTTGTATATACAGTTCCATATAAATCACTTACAGTTACATTTTTTAATAGTGTTCCATTGTTATTATATACATAACCTGAAATTTTATAAACTGGCTTTGTGGTCTGATAAACCGTAATGTTTTGATTTAAACCTGTACCGTTAATTGTTACTGTCCCCGGTTCTGTACTGGGTTTTAAGTTATAATTATATGTGGATATATTATATGTTTGATTGTATAGATATGCGGTAAAGTATCCATTAGAATTTGAAGTTATGTGTAAACTATTAAAAATGCCTGAGAATATAAGATTGGTGCCGGGTGCTTTCGTTCCATTTAATAATGTATAGCCCGAAAGTTTATACCTCTTTTCAGGGCTTAACGATAAGTTATAATAAACAGTATTGCCAGTTAATAATATTTTTTTATAGATGCCTTTGTAATCTGGCACCTTGAAATACATATTTCCATTGCCGGATAATAGGGTTTTGATTTTATAAAAGCCTGTACTGTTGGTATTAGTTTTTGTATAGTAATTTCCCATTATGACATACAGACTATTATTCGAAATACTCTTACCGCTGGATGAATTGGTAGCATAACCTTCTATTGTTGTGGTTACATTTCCCGTTGGATTGAAATAGGTTTTGTTATAATTAAATTTTTCTAGACTCTGGTTTTTAAATAATTTCTCATCAAGATGTTGATGGTGTAAATTTATGGGAACCTTCTGGTGTGAAACATTATAGGGGTATATAATATTGGCTGCTGGAAAAACAAGTATTATTACAATTATGCTTATACCTATTGCAGCTACCGTTTTATAATTCATTGTAATTAAATATATACTAAATACTTTAATAAAGGTTTTTTTATCTATATGTGTTATATAATTTTGTGATATAATTTAAATAGAATTAAATATAATAATACAATACATTTTATTAATGAAATTCCTTGCTTTTTTTGGCCATTTAAACATAGATGTCCAGATATCCGTTCCAAGGCTACCTAAATATGGTGAATCTGTAAATGTAAAATCTTTATCCGAAAACTTTGCGGGTACTGCAGGTAATTTTGCATTTGTTGCAAAGTCACTGGGCTTAAAATTTGACCTTTATTCTGCGGTATCAAAAAATACGCATTCCAAATTCATAAAGGTTTTGAGGGAGCGGAATATTAATACTGATAATATAGAAATATTTGATAATGAGATGGGGCCAATATGCTATCTGCCCTCAGATGGCAATGAACAGATAGCCTATATGTATCAGGGTCCTTTTTATAAATGGGAACCCTCAAAATACTTCGAATATGATAATTATAGGTATATACATATAGGAACTGGACCGGCGGATGAATACATAAAAATTGTTAATAAAAATACTGAATCAAAGGTGGTATTTGATCCGGGACAGGAAATATGGTATATTTATAATGGTGAAAAGGCACTTAAAATAATAGATAAATCATATATGATTATGATGAATAATAATGAATTTAATTATTTGCTTAAGATGACAAATAAAACAAGGGAGGAACTGCTGGAGAAGGTGAAGTATATAATAGTAACACAGGGGAGCAATGGTACAGTATTGTATTCACATAATCAGGAAAAGCATTTTTCATCGATTAATACTGAAGAAATATACGATACAATAGGGGCTGGAGATTCCTTCAGGGCGGGTTTTTATTCCGGCATAGTTAATAATTATAGTATCGAGGACTCAATAATAACTGGCAATATCACAGCATCATATGCAATTAGAAATAAAATAATATATTTTAATATAAGTTATGATAAAATTTTAGATAAACTCAATGAAGTTAAAAATAAAATCTATAATAAAAAATCTATATAACTCATTTTTGAAAAAACATTGAAATCATCATCAGAATCATATGGTATGTTTCTGTCTATAATTTTTATCCCCTTTAATTCAGAGAATTCCTTAAAATCATCATCGGAATCATATACAGCAATACTGTTAACAGTGGAATATTTTATACCTATTTTATTTATAGCAGTATCTATCTGATCTGTATATGATAGATATAATAATAGTAGATTTCCCGGATATTTAAACCTTTTATTGTTGCTGGTATACCTTGCCGTTCTGTTTATGGCATTTATTACCTGAACCTCTGAAGCAATAGTTTTGGAGTCTATTAACTGGAAAAAATATTTTCTGGATCTAATGAAATCAAGAATGTCGTTTAAATTAAATTTATCTAAAAAAAAATATTTAATTTTATGCTGCATTTGTACCTGTTCTTCTTGTCTGGCTCAGTTCTTTTGTAGGCCTCAGTATATTTTTAACTTTCTGTATAAACTGTTCCTTCTCTGGGCTTTTGATAAATGCATTGTCAAGGACATCTTCTATAGTGTTTGCTGCTATTATCTGAATTTTATCCTTATGTGCTTCATCCAGTATTATATCATTAAAGTTTGATGCAGGAACTATTACTTTTGAAAGACCGGTATCTATTGCAGCCTCAACCTTTGCTGTCACACCACCTACGGGCAGTACATCTCCCCTTATGCTTAATGAACCTGTCATGGCAACTGTTTGATCTATTGGTATGTTCTCTATCGCAGATATAACTGCCGTTGCAATTGATACACTTGCAGAATCACCTTCGACTCCTTCATATGTACCTATAAACTGTACGTGTATATCAGAATCCGTGATATTTTTTCCACTTATCTTTTTGATAACTGCGGATACGTTCTGTACGGCCTCTTTTGCTATATCACCAAGTTTGCCTGTTGCATACACCATACCATTATTTGGATGCTGTGCTGGTGTAACTTCTGCAACTATTGGCATTACAACCCCTGTAAAGTCCGACATATCTGTAGACCCCATAACTGCTAATCCATTAACCTTACCAACAGCCTCGCCTTTGCCTACAAACATTTTATATAGTTTTTTGATCTCTATTGCACGGTCTGCTATCTGCTGTTCTACGGGTTTGCTTAAATCTCTTGCCTGATTGACATCTTCTGATGTTACCATTGTTGCCTTATTGCTTACAGCTATATCTCCTGCAACTCTTACCAATCCACCGAGCTCCCTTAATCTTAATGTTAATCTCCCCTTTCTGCCGCTACGTTTCTGTGCTTCCTTTAAAATTTCCGTTATTGCACCCGTATCGAATGGAGGTATTTTCTTATCCTTTGCTATTTCCTGTGCCACGAACTGAACGACCTTTTTACGGTTGTCATTGCTATCATCCATTGTGTCATTCATGTAAACCTCGTAACCGTAACCTCTTATCCTTGATCTTAAAGCTGGGTGCATATTTCTTATTGCGTCAACGTTTCCTGCAGCAACAAGAACAAAATCACAGGGTACAGGTTCGGTCTGAACCATTGCACCTGCACTTCTCTCACTCTGACCGGATATTGAGAATCTTTTTTCCTGCATTGCAGTTAATAATGCCTGCTGATCTTCTGGCCTTAATGTATTTATTTCATCTATGAATAGTATACCCTTATCTGCCTTCTGTATATTACCTGCTTCTACCCTTTCGTGTGCAGGGGTTTCCAGTCCACCAGACTGGAATGGGTCATGCCTGACATCCCCTAATAATGCTCCCGAATGTGCTCCGGTTGAATCTATAAATGGTGGCTTATCATTTGGATTATGCGATACGATTACCTTAGGTACCATAACCTTTTCCATCCTCGCCGCTGGATTCATAGCCATTATTATGTATAAAAATGCCGCTCCTATTATTGCAAAGAATAATATTTCTACTGCAAGTCCATCATTACCACTTGAATAAAGCACAATTGCCAGTATTATACCCAGTAATATTATTGAAAAAACTATGAATAATAAACTTTTTGACCTGTCTTTCTTTTCTCTTTCGGCCTTTATCTGATACTGCCTCAGAATTTCCTTGCCTTTACCTGCAGGGAAAGTTTTAACCTTGGGTTTATTTGAATCCTCGGGATTTGGGAAACATAAAACGTCTTCCAGATCTTCCTTTGGTAAGAAATCTACCATCGACTGCGCTATCATCGATTTTCCTGTACCTGGCTCACCTATTAAGAGAACATGCCTTTTCTGTGCAGCTGCTTTTTTTATCACTTCACCTGCATGCTCCTGCCCTATTACCTGGTTAAATAAAAGTTTAGGTACTTCTACATCTTTTGTCGATTGTATCTCGAGTTTAGATACCCAGTCTTCTACACTATCATTATTATTTGTGTCCACATTATGATAATCTAATCCTAATAAATAAGCTTTCCGATTTTATGTTATCACATTATGCTACAGAATTATTACTATACACTGCTTCTATGAGATTTATTACCCTGCAAAATATGACAAGAATGCCCATAATCTGAGTAGAATAAATATAAGGCCTTTTACATGGCAAATGCATATTAACTCTACGCCCTCATCCCTGAAATTGTAGCATGTGGTGAGCACTCATGGTGTGGTGGGAATCAAATCTCTGGAGATCCTGCTAACAATTGCTGAAGCAGAAAACCAGATCCGTGAAATTCGGGATAATTGACTATATAAAATTATTGTTTAACAATCCTAACCCACTTATTTCAACCCTTACCTTATCTCCACTCTTAATATATTTTCTTTTATCTTCAGGCATACCGAGTATAACTCCAGAAGGAGTTCCGGTAGAAATACAGTCCCCAATTTCCAGTGTTATATATTTTGATATATAACTTATAAGTTTTTTTACACTATAAATCATGTTTTCCGTTGATGAGTTCTGTCTCAATTCATCATTTAAATACGTTTTCAATTCAAGATTTTGTGGATTAACTATTTCTTCTACCGAAATATACTGTCCGGTTGGATAAAAATTATCAAAACTTTTTCCAATAAACCACTGGGGGGTTTTAAACTGCATTAACCTTGATGAAATATCATTTCCTATGAAATACCCATAAACATAGTTCAAAGCATCATTTTCATTCACATTACTTGCCTGTTTACCAATCATAACGCATAATTCCCCTTCATAATCAATATTCATGTTTTCATCTATTTCTATAGTGCTGTTATTTCCGCAGAAAGTATTATTTGTTTTTGAAAATATAACCGGATCTTCAGGAACATTTCCATTTGTTTCGTTTATATGGCTTCTATAGTTTAATCCCACCAAAAATAAATTTGAAGTTTTATCTATCAGCGATTCGTATTTAAAATCATATTCTGAAAAATCGTCTATGTTTCTAATTTTTGAGAAATCATTTTCATTTAGGTCCTTCAGTGCCGTTTTATTTATGCCATAATCATCCAGTAGGGCTAATTTTCCATTATTATATAATGCCAGATGCTTCTTATTTTTAATACTTATTACAGAAATTTTCATGGGAAATTATATTAAAATAATATATAATTTTTGTTATGTACCCTCAGTATAGGAATTCAAATATTTTAACTGATCCTCTGTATAATTATCTATTTTTATATTCAGTGCCTCAAGTTCAATTTTTGCAACGTCTATATCTATTTCTTCGGGAACCGGATAAACCTTTTTTTCCAGTTTGCCCTTATTTTTTACGATGTATTCTGCTGTAAGTGCCTGTAATGCAAAACTTAAATCCATGATTTCCACTGGGTGCCCCTGACCTGCTGCTAAATTTAACAATCTGCCGTCTGAAATAAGGTTTATTGTATTTCCGTTTTCCAGTTTATATTCTGTTACCATGTTTCTTACCTGTGTTTTATTTATACTTCTTTTACTCAGGCCATCAAAATCTATTTCGTTGTTAAAATGACCTACATTACCTAAAATTATACTCTTCTTTGCCACCAGCATATCATCGTAACTTACAACATTTTTCATACCTGTTGCTGTGAATATTATATCTGAATACCTTATTGCATTATTCATAGTATCAACATTAAATCCATCCATAACAGCCTCTATTGCCTTCACCGGATCGACTTCCGTGACGGTTACGTTTGATCCCATACCCTTTAATCTCATTGCAACACCCTTGCCAACATAACCGTAACCGGCAACGATTACATGTTTTCCTGCCAGCAATATATTTGTTGCATTCATAAAGCCATCCAGTGCGCTCTGGCCTGATCCATACCTGTTATCAAAAAAATGTTTCATCTGTGCATCGTTTACATCAAACATGGGGAATTTTAACGCGCCTGCTTTTTCCATTGCCTTTAACCTTACAACACCGGTTGTCGTTTCCTCATTACCGCCTATAATGTTTTTTACCAGTTCATGCCTTTCTGAGACCAGGTTAGTTAAATCACCGCCATCATCTATTATAATATCTGGAGGCACCTCAACTGTTTTTTCTATATTACTGTAATATTCTTCCTGAGTTTCTCCCTTTTTTGCATACACCTTATAATTATAGTCATTTTTTAATGATTCAACCACGCTATCATCGGAGCTCAATGGGTTGCATGATGCCAGTCTAACATCAGCACCACCCTCACTTAATAGCAATGCAAAAATTCCTGTTTTTGCCTCAACGTGCAGTGCCATTGAAATTTTTATACCTTTGAACGGCTTTTCCCTCAAAAACCTCTCCCTTATCTTGGCTGAAACAGGCATATGGTCTCTTGCCCATTTAAGTCTTAAAAAACCATTATTATCCATTATGATCTGGTGTGTATACTATCAATATTTAAAAGAATTCCGTTATCCTCATTTATAATTTTGTATTTAAGAGTCATTTCCTCATTATTAAATAACTGGACACCGTTCAATACCAGTTCGGGATTTATAAATACATAAAATTCATCAAATATTCTTTCGCTTATAAACTGATTTATAACATTTGCCCCACCCTCGACAAGAAGATTTTTTATTCCAAGATTGTATATATTTTCAAGTATATTTTTTATTGACAGGTCTTCTAAAGTTATTATCTCTGCATTTTTTATTTTTTTATTTCTATTTCCGGAAAAGATATAGGTTTTAACCCTGCCATCAAATATACTGTAACTATCATTCAGTTTTAATTTTTCATCCAGTATTATTCTAACCTTTGAGAAATTTAATACGGGATTATCCGTAATTACAGTATTTGCCCCTAACAGAATTGCATCAGCATTTCTACGTAGAGTTATTACCCTGTCCATATCTTTACTGTTTGAAATGTTATATCTTCCATTTATCGATGAGATTCTGCCGTTTAGTGACATTGCTACATTTATTATTACATATGGCAACATAATAGGTTATGTATAACTAATATAACAATTTTGAGATGTTACTTATTTATGAGTTAAATTTTTATAATATCCAGTAATTAGTAAAAATGGAGTTCTCAGGCAACGTATATTATAAGGGCAAATTAAGAAAAGGTACACTAAAAATTGATGAGGATATAGAATTTACCGATAAAATTGGCAATAAAAATTATGGTACATTAATACCAATGCCAGTAAATGCACATACACATGTTGGTGATTCATTTATAAATGAGGAACCGGTAGGTACATTACCTGATATAGTGGGGCCCGGTGGGTTAAAACACAGGTTTTTAGATAATGCTGATCCGCATACAGTAATAAATTATATATCACGTACAAATAAATTTATGGAAAATTCCGGTGTATTATCCTATTTTGATTTTCGTGAAAACGGTATTGGTGGAATAAATGCAATAAAAAAATCTAAAAAGAGATTTATAAGGCCTTTAACATTTGCAGGTCCATATAAAAATGATGATATAAACACTATAATAAATAATTCTGATGGCATGAGTGTAAGCGCTATATCTGATATGAACTATGATGATATATATAATATAAGTATTAGTTCACATAAAAAGAATAAAATTTTTACGTTGCATTTCAGTGAGAATTTGAGGGAAGATATAAATAAAATTATTGATTTAAAACCGGATCTCCTGATTCATGGAATAGTGGCTACTGATGAGGATTTGGACATAATACATGAAAAACATATAGATGTTGTAGTCACACCAAGGTCGAATATATTTTATGGAAAAAGACCTAATTATAAGAAATTTTTAAGGCATAATATAAATTTAATGCTCGGAACTGACAATGTATTTGTAACTGAACCTGATATATTCTCAGAGATGGACTTTTTATACAGGTATCAGAGGGTTTTGGATTATATAGCTCCGGAGGATATTTTAAAAATGGTTATAGATAATCCATATAATTTTCTTGAAAAACACAACATTAACATTAAAAAAGGATATTTATTTTTTAAAAATGAACGATTAAATGAGTACCAGATAGTAACAAAAAGGCACTATTTTAAATCGGTAAATATTTTATAATGCCTATTTTTTAAGTTCGTGTTAGAATTCCATGATGTCTCATCATATGTATTCCATGGACATGTATGTGGTAGGGGGATATCTAAATTACTAAATACTGTAATTTTTGATATACCGTAGTTATTATTCAGTGTAATGCTATTTCTCATTTTCATTCTATCCGGCATTAGGTTCTGTATTTTTGTTATCAACGTTATAAGTATATGAATTTCCCGGTTTTTACAGGTATTCCACAGTATATAGAATCAATTCATTAACCCATGATTTCAGAATATTTACAGGATAAATCTACCGCATTCTTATAATGTTTTTAATTACCGTGGAAAATTAAAAAAAATTAAATCCTTTCATACAATACTGGTTAAAAGGGCACGTGGCCTAGCATGGATAGGGCAACAGCCTCCTAAGCTGTAAATCAGGGGTCCAAATCCCCTCGTGCCCGCTTATGATTCCATTCTTGGTGCCAGCAAGAACCTTCCTTTTATTCTTTCTGATGCACCTGAACCCAAACTGAATTCTATATTCAATGGATAATCGCTTTTAAAAGATATTTTTATATCTTCGTTAGACGATATTGACTTTACAAGTTTTAATAAATATTCTAGCGGGTATGATGATTTTATAACCTCCTTGCAAACAAGCTCTTTCAGTAAATCCTTTGGCAGTATCATTTCACTTTCATCCGCATCGGAAGCGGATCTTGCTGAAAAACTATCAGAATTTAATGTTAATCTTATCGCATCGGAAACATCTTCGGCAGCCTTTAAACCCTTCTCAAATTCGGATTTGGGTATAACAACGTAGTCATCAGAAACTATCTGTGGAACTCTCGGTGTTGTAATCTGATCATTGTCCAGCAATGATATACTTTTTATTATTGTGCCTATCTCGAATTTTAATTTATCCTTATCCTTTGTTATGGTCAATGAATCATTTGATGATGATAATCTTATTATTGACCTTACCTTCTCTAAATCAAGAGATATTTCCTCTTCGCTATCAACATCATACTCGGAAAACACACTTTTAGGTACTTCCAGAGATACCATTGCTACATGTGCTGGATCAACAGCATTAACCGACATTCCGTTTACATCCATCTTAAATTTTGCCTCGGTAACAACTGTGCCTAACATATCTACTATGTCCTTAAGGTTTTTTACAGAAATGTTCATTCTTATCATATTATCATATGATTAATATGTAGGTTATAAATATTCTTTTTGTTTGTCAAAATTTCAAAAAATATAATTATAACTGTTATAATAAAAAAGTCTTTCAATTACAGTATATGCAACAATAATTATCAGATACTAAAAAATATTTTTAGGGGGTATAGAAATAATAAATAAAATTATTTTATCAGGCCTCTTAATCTCATCGCATCAGAAACCCTTTTAACCGCAATCATATATGCTGCAGTTCTCGGATCTGTGTTATATTTTTTCTGCATTTCAAGGACATCGTGCGTTGCCTTTGTCATTTTTGCATCAAGTTTTTTATATACATCCTCTTCTGTCCAGTAATCGCCGGTTACATTCTGAACCCATTCGAAATATGAAACTGTTACACCACCAGCATTTGAGAGGAAATCGGGTAATAACAAAACGTTGTTTTTAAAGAATATCTCATCTGCCTCTGGTGTTGATGGCCCATTAGCAAGCTCCAGTATAATCTTTGCTTTTACCTTTTCTGCATTTTCTCCAGTTAATTGCCCTTCTATTGCAGCCGGTATTAAAACATCAACATCTACTTCCAGCACGTCCTCGTCCTTTATATCTTTTGAGCCAGGGAATTTTTGAACCGAACCTGTTTTTTTCTTATGCTCCAGTAATTTGTCATAATCTATTCCATCTTCCTTGTATATACCGCCTGTGGAATCTGAAACTGCTACAACCTTTGATCCAAACATTTCCGTTGCAAATTTTACCGCAAATTCACCAGCATTCCCAAAACCCTGAACAGCAACTTTGGCTTTTGATAGATCTATGCCCCTATCCTTTGCACCCTCTCTTAAAACATACATGCCGCCTTTTGCTGTCGCATCTCCTCTTCCAAGTGAGCCCCCAACCTCAATGGGTTTGCCTGTTATTACACCGGGAGCTGAATGCCGCGCTATTTTTTCGTATTCGTCCATCATCCATGCCATAATTTGTGGTGTTGTATAAACATCAGGAGCGGGGACATCTATTTCAGGTCCTATAAAATTGGCAATTGCATCTATATATCCCCTACTTAATCTTTCTAATTCTCCAATACTTAATTTTTTTGGATCACATATTATTCCACCCTTGGCTCCACCCATTGGCAGGTCCAGAAGAGCGGTTTTCCAGGTCATCCATGCAGATAATGCTTTTACCTCTGAAAGGTTCTCCTTTATATAATACCTTATACCACCTTTCATGGGTCCCCTGGCATTGTTATAATGCACCCTGAAACCAGTAAAAACTTTTGTTTCTCCACTATCCATTTTAACAGGAATACTCACCTGTAAAATTTCTTTAGGAGCACTCAATTGCTCCAGTGCCTCTTTACTCAAATTCATAACTCCAGCAGCCTTCTCCAGCTGCTCCACAGCTATATCAAAAGGATCAAGATCTTCCATTTTGTCACCACACATATATCCGTGAGTAGTAGTTTAAATTTTGCCTTAAAACCTAATGTTATGTTTTTATCCAGTATTAAATATATAAATTTAATACACTATAAATTTTTATAATATCTAAACATTATAACATTGTTAATTATGGAAGACAGTGAAATAAAAAAACATTGGTGGAAGACAACGAATTATTCACGGTGCTGAACCATTTCAACCTTGCAAAACTCGATTATGCAAAAAATATAAAAATATATACAAGCATACCGCAAATGAATGTAAATATATACATAGATAGGTTAGGTTATGATTTCCGTTAATAATGTTAACATCCATCTTTGGAAGTTATCATCTCACAGAACTGTGGGATGCTTAAACTCCGTGGGTACAACCCTATACCCTCTATCCCGTTAGCAAAAGCTTCAGGGACTGCTTTTTTTATTATATTGTAGGATGCATTTAGATCTGCATGTATTAGAGTGCCACTGCCTGATCTGAATATTCCTCGCCTTGTTCTTTTACCAGTATAGTTATCGTGGTGTCCTATTGTTTCATTATCAAGGAAAGAACATTTGCTTGTGTGTGATTCCTCCTGCATGATCACATTAATTCCATTTTCCTCTGCTTTGTATTTTATCTGGTTTATCAGTACATTGAATGGAAGCTCCACAAAGTTCTGGTTGTTCCTTCTGCCCATACCTGTAGATTGCTTCCACCCATCGTTATGGCCTATTACAATTGTATCAATATTCATTGATTTTGCATATTCCACTATGGATTTGCTGATCTCATGCATTATCTCTTTTATTCTCCTGTTTCTTTTTGTTATAAGGCGTTTTAATCTTTCTGTCATCTTTCTTTTATCTCCCTGCAGGTCATTTATAGATCTTAGTCTTCCATTCTCCTTATTATAGAACTGGTTTATAGACTTCAGCAATCCTGCCCTTACAGCAATTCCATCCTCTGAAATGTTGTTTCCAATGGTTACAAGATTCCTTACACCTATATCTATTCCAAGGATCCTATCAGGCCTTAGAGCTATGATATCATTTATCTCCTTTTTATATACTACTTCCACTTCATATCCAGTACCTTCAGGTACTATTCTTACTTCCCTCAAATCTATATTTTCTAACCCTGTTTTAACCTCCATATTAATGAGCTTCGGGAACTTTAATATTCCATCATTAATGCTGCACTGCTGGTTTGTGAATACAAGTATATGTTCACCATCTTTTTCCTTGTAATGCGGCAATCCTGACCTTCCTAAAAACTTATCAGGGTCTTTCCTCCATTCCTTTATTGCTTTAAAGAAGGACTTCCATGATTTGTCCAGTAATTTTAGAATGCCCTGTGAGGTCTGTGCCGGCAATGATTTATATTCTTCAGAATCTTTCAGTATATTATTAAGTTCCCCATATCTTGTCCATCTTCTGGTTGCAAAGAACTCCTGCCTGATTATATAGTTTGCCTTATTATAAAGGTTCTTTGAAAAATGTGCAGATTTACTGAGGTTATCATCTCCATTAATCCAGATCTGTTCTGTTAACCTTCATAGCCAACCTCAATTGAATGATTCTTTCTTTTAGAATACATCTTCATGGAATATGAATGAAGCATTGAAACTATATCATCAAACACCTCTTTGGAATCGAGCTCGGTATTGCCTATCTCTGAGATTATAATAATCTCAGTGCCAAACTTCTGAAATAAATATTTAAACAGTTCAAAACCTGTTCTGGTTAACCTGTCTCTGTATGTTATTACAACCTTTTCAACCCTGTAATTAATGATTTCATCAAGCATCTCAAAGAAGCCTTTCCTCTTCTCGAATGAGATGCCAGATGCTATATCCGGGTATATTGCATTGATTGTGTAACCGTTCATGAAACACCACTGCTTCAACTGCTCAATCTGGTTTTCTAAATCATTTTTCTGCTTTGATGTTGATACCCGTGCATAGATAACAGTCCTGCGTTTCACATCCCTGTTTAGGAGTTTGTAAACATCCCCATCATTGTAATCATAATATCCACTGGGCAATACTCTATACCGGATCTTCCCGTTGTGTGCATAGACGTGGAGTGTCTTTCTTGTTATTTGGAGAAGATTAAGAACTTCTTTTGCTTTCATTGTTAATACTTTAATAATACACTACTAAATATAGTTATCTATTTTTAGCATAATATAATATGGGTTTAATAGAAAAATATCAGGGGTCTTCAGTAAAAAGAACTGAGGCAAAATTGAAAAAAACAAATGAAGTTCATAAACATCACACATATTATAAGATAACAAATAAGGGTCATTATATTTTAAAGGATGTCAATGAGCGGGAGTACATAAAATATATCTTTATCAACTGTTTAAAACTACTTGCATTGAAAAGGCTAAGGAAGGAAGAGTCTGATGGCAGGGAAAAATTATACAGAATGGGTTTGCTGAATAAAGATTATGATCCGACACCTATGGGTGAAGCTGTTTTAGACCTTGCAAGAAGAAGACAGATAAAAATCTTATAAATTTAAATATCCTTTTTATATATAGGATTAAGCGATTGTAGTGTAGCCTGGTATCACAGTGGCTTCCCAAGCCACTAACCCGGGTCCAAATCCCGGCAATCGCATTACCATAAAAGTTTAATGCATATACTATAAGAATGGGTTATTGCTTTATCCCCTTTAGCAATAGCATAAAAAATAATCATAAATGATAAACTTTGTATAAAAGTAATATTGCTAAATATGCCAGATTTTAAAACATTTATATATAATTATATTGAATATGTGCCGGGGTCGGGGATTGAACCCGAGACCTTCGGATTTCTCAGCATAAACTTATGAGTCCGACGCTCTTCCAACTGAGCCACCCCGGCTCTTATCTCAGTTAGAAACCGGTTCTTCGGTTTCATGCTGAACAATTTCTGGTGCTTCTTTTCCGAGAACCTCGGTTTTTCTTATTTCTATCTTCCTTATAGGATATACATTTTTTAATGAATTTACAAGTTCATTATAAACTTCGTCACCTATAACATACAATGCGAATTCACCAAGTTCCATGGTTGATGATTTCTGTACAATATAGTCTACAATAGTATTTCTTACCTCTATCCTTTTTGTATCTGTTAATTTTGCATCTGCAACAAGAACAAGTTTTACAGCAATTTTGTATAAATCCTTTGTTTTGATATTCGTTATAATATCAATTCTTTCCTTTCTTCTTCTTACCATTCTTCTTACAGTATCCCCACTCATCTCATGTCCAGTAAAAACCGTTGAACACTTTTTGCCTATAACATCATCAACCTTAAAAATAACCATTGAACTTGATTTTTTAAAGTTACCCGTAAAATCTGATACAGGAACCGCAATTGTTCTGTTTACCATATACTTTGGATTAGAACCGGGACTTAACCCTATCTCTTTCTCACCGAAATACGAAGGTGCAACTATGGTGTACCACGCTTTCTCCTTCCATTTATCCTTAGTGCTTGATTTTCTTTTATCTGCCATTCAATCCCTCTTATATATTAAATTTAACATATTAGTGAAGCACATTATCACTTATAAATTTATAACATTTTCGAATTTGCACATTGTTGTGAGATACTTATAGTTTTTTAATGCTAAATCCTGTGATACTGTTAACCCTTAATTTTACATAAACGGATGGCCAGGAGGGGAATTAGATGAGATTAATACCCTGGAAGAAGAGCCCGACGTTAAAATAAAGGTTGAACAATTGATAAACCCTGCAGGGCAATTAGGATACGTCTACGACTCATCTATTTATTGCTGATGTCATGCAGTGTGCCCCGCCGTATCCACCGGTTAATTCACTTAAATCCATTTTTATAAAATCCACACCATAATCCCCTATTCCCTTATTTTCCGGAAATAGTTTATTATTTTTTATATCTATATCCTTTAAAATTCTGCTTTTTGTTTCACCGTTGAATATGTTTTCCCTCAATAACTTTTTTATAACCTTCTCCGAATCTATAGCTATAATTTTATTGTTTGATAGTGTTAAAAAATTTGATGAATACGATAACTGTTCACTTATACCCAGATTTATTATATTATAATCCTTACTTTTTAGATAGTCATATAATGTTGTTTCATTCAGATAACCATAACTATCACTATTTTTTGCATATACCTTGACCTTTGCAATTTTCGATAATTCAATTGATGTTATTGCAATACCTTTGGCAGGAATATTAAAATACGTATCCAGGTGCATATTTACCATTAAATCCCGGTTCTTCATAAAACCATAAACAGGGTTATATACCAGTGCTATTTCATCAAAATTAATAACGCCTGATTCTATAGCAGAAAATGCACCCTCCTCATTTGTTCTACTACCCACGCCTATTAAAGCAAAGTCACCTGCAGGCATAAAGTCGCCGCCCTCAAAATATCCTTTATCTATTTTTTTAATATTCTCCTTGAAAATATCCCTGAAAACAAAGGATGTTATATCTGTTTCCTTTTTACGCTGGTTCATTCTCATATTGCCTATCAGTGCACCGTCTGAAATTGCCTGCTGGTCCCTCATAAAATATAAATTGGCCAGTGGTATGTTTGAATAAACTGTGGGATATTCTATGCCTGAAACATATTCCTTCAGGTCTATTGATAATTCCAGTATAAGTGCCTGGAATAAGGACTCTGAATCTATATAATCTATATTTTTCATTAAATCATTGTTTGCCATTTCCATGGATTCTTTTGTACCGTAGAAATGTATTAATGATAAAACCTTCTTTTCTAGTTTACGCCGGAAATCACTTGAATTATCGGCTGTTTTCACTATTAACTCATCTAATAAATGTGTTTTTATTCCATTTTCCTTTAAAATATTTTCCAGTTCTTTATGTTCCTCCAATGCCTTATTATAATTAAATGGCCTCTCAAACAGAAATGCCTTTGGTGCAAACATGGCATAAGTTATCTCTGTTCCTGGCCTGTGCATTATAACCTCGTTTAATCTGTCCCATTCAGCCTTTATTCTCATTATAAAGTAATCACTTTGATGTTAAAATCTTTTTCATAAAGAAAAATAGTGCTCATTATACTTATATAAGTAAATTTCCTGGGAATCAAATAACTGTTTTACAGTCATTATTTTATAACTTTTTGAATTCATTATCTGGGTTTCATTACTGTCAGCAGATATTACTATAAATTTATCCTTTTCAGGTATTCTGTGTATTACATCAAATGATTTCCTGAAAAAATCCTTGGAATTCAAATTCAGTAAATTATTATTTTTAATGTCAAGTAATTCAATATTGTTGGGAGTTATTGATTTTACCATATAATATGATTTATCATAAATAACAGACCCTTTTACCAGGTCAAGTATTCTTATTAAATGCGTATATCTGAATAGATCCTTGCCATCCTTTCTTCCAGCAATAGATTTTGTTATTTTTACCGTTGAAAAATAATCATGCTCCATAATTTTATCTATTTTTATTGCATCCTCCTTTTTGCCTAAATAAATATCAAGCCCTTCCTTGAGTTTGTCAACCTTTGAAACAAAGGAATTTGGATCAGTCCTATTGATGTGCTTTATAAAATCCACAATTTCTTTTTTTGCATCATCCAGTATACCGTCATATTCAGTGGTAAATGTTCTTAACTGTATTACACCCTCATAATATGATCCTGTAAATTTGTTGCATACCGGGCAACTTTCCCTTGTTGTCTTTAAATCCAACCTTACATCTTTTTCAACTTCACCAAGATTTCTATCATCAACAATTAAATTCATCAATATTTCATCATCCAAAATTTCAAAGGTATTTACTGATTTTATCCTATCAATTTTTTCTGCTTTTATATGTGATATTGCATTTCTTTTTATACTGTCATCTATACTGTTATAATACCATTTTTTATTTAATCTCACTGAACCACATTTAGGGCATTCCGTAATTTCCACTTTTTCTGTTTTTAACCTGATCTTGCTGGATAAACAATCCCTGCATAAACCAAATTTATATGCATCGTTTATACCACATACTATACACTTCATCATTTAATCATTACAATGAAATATTTAACCATTGAGTGCTGGTGATTTTATTATGATATTAATTTTTTTAACCCGGTAATATCCTTTATTATAAAGCACTTATTTTCGTCACATACATTTATCTCACCATTGCTGGATTTAATCAGATAATAGTTATAGGGATAATTAGATTTTAAATAATTTATTATCTCTTCATTGCCCGTATCTATTTTATAATAATTAAGGATTTTAAAAAATGCCGAAACTGCATGGGAAAAGAACATTGGCTCCCTGTTCAGGTCATTGTATATGCTTTTTAAAGATCTGTCTATAACATCATAATAACCTCCGTTGATATAATTTAATATTACAAGGTTATCTATTTCCGTTGAAAATCCTGAGGGTATAGCGTTATCATAAGTTTCCTTTAATTTTACTATTATGTTATTGCTACTTTCATAGAACCCCCCATTTAATTTATCATAGAAGTTATTTTTTACATAACGGTTTAAATCACCTGCATATTTTAGATATATTTCATTCAGAGTTGCCTCGTATAGCTCCAGCAATCCCGAGGACAGAAATGCATAGTCATCTAAAAATCCCTCTATGGAAACATCACCGTCACGGTACCTATGATATAATATATTATTTCTGTACATGTTATTCATTATAAAATCCGCTGCTTTTTCGGCATAATCGAGCATTTCATTATCATTAAAGATCATTGAGGCTATTGATAATGATTTTATTATTAAACCATTAACATCAGATAATATTTTATCGTCCTTCAATGGTTTTATTCTTTTATTTCTTTCATTGTATAGTTTCTTTAGGTCTTCGTTTATTTTTTTATTGTACCCGCTATCTGGATTTTCCTTTAAATACAGTATGTTTTTGCCTGTAGTCCTATAATTATTATCGAAGAAATTACCTTTGTTTGTTACATTAAATAAATCAATAAATTCATCATCCGTAATTCTTTTTATCTCATCATATGTCCATGTATAATATTTACCCTCTTCATTTTCTGAATCTGCATCTATGGCAGTATAGAATGCCCTGTTAAACATTTCATTTTTTAAAAAAGTGAATACTTCGTAAACAACATTCCTATAAAATTTATTTTTTGTTATAGAATATGCATAGGTATATGCTATTATAGCCATTGCCTGATCATAGCCCATCTTTTCAAAATGCGGTATCCTCCACAGAGAATCCGTTGAATATCTATGGAAACCATAGCCAACATGGTCATATATACCACCAATATACATTTTTTTCAGTGTATTTTCTACCATATCCAGTGCTTTATTACTATTATATTTTTTATAATAGTTCATTAAAAATATTAAATGCTGGAATGAGGGGAATTTGGGAGATGAACCAAAACCACCGTATTCATTATCATAATTATTTTCCATTGATTTAAATGTTTTCTGTATTATATCCTCATAATTTATTTCCCTGTTTTCGTATTTTATATTTTCATGGGATTCCAGTGCAGCTATAACCTTATTGCCATTTTCTTCCAGTTCATTTCTCTTATTTTTCCACAGATCATTTATATTATTACATAAATCTATCATGCCGATCATATTATTTCTTGAATTCCTCGGTATATATGTAAATGCAAATATGGGTTTTTTATCAGGTGTTAATATAATATTTAATGGCCATCCTCCACTGCCCGTCATCATCTGGCTCATTGTCATATAAATATTATCTATATCCGGCCTTTCTTCCCTATCAACTTTAATGCAGACAAATGTATTATTAAGCTTTTCAGCAACTTCATTATCTGTAAAGCTTTCATTTTCCATAACGTGGCACCAGTGGCATGTTGAATAGCCTATACTCAAAAATACCGGTTTATCCTCATTTTTAGCCCTATTAAACGCCTCATCCCCCCAGGGATACCAATCTACGGGGTTATCCGAATGTTCAAGTAAATATGGACTTTTTTCACTTTTTAATTTATTCATTATTTATAATTAAATTTCTGTATACAAAATTATTGTATTTTTAAAAGCAAATATGGTTATTATGAAATATGAATATACTTTTGGTATCAATAAAATTATAAACATAATAATGATATATCATTAAATGAATTATGTTTTATTAATAAGGCACGGTGAAAGTTATACGAATAGAACCGGTATACTTTCCAGCGAATTAAATAAATATAGATTAACAGACACTGGAGTAGATCAGGTCACATTTACAGGTGAACAGTTAAGGGGCTTAAAATTTGATGGAATTATTTCAAGCCCTGTTTTACGTGCAGTACAAACTGCAAATATAATTTCACAGTACTTAATTTTAGAGATAAAAGTAGATGGTAGGGCTATAGAGTCTGATTTCGGTGAATATAACGGCAAAAGAATAGAAGAGATACCCGATAAAAAAAGAGAGGAACTCGGTATGGAATCATTTGAGTCACAGAAAAATAGAATGATTGACCTGATAAACTCATACGATGGCAATTATATAGTTGTCAGCCATGCTTTTCCAATAAGATGTGCATTATCATATTATTTAAATCTGAATGAGGAGGAAAGCTTTGGCATTGATATAAGATATGCATCAATGAGCCTTATAAACAGCAGTAAAAAAAAGATTTTATCTATAGGATCGTTACTTCTGACCGAGAAAATAAAAAATATTTTTACGGCTTAACTGGCTTTCCGTGGGGGCATTTTTCCGGGCTTCCAATATTCACAAGTAATTTTTCAATAGATTTTTTATCCATGAGATAATCGATTTTTTCTATTTCTGAGCATGCTTCATCCGAATTTACACCGCTCTCCGTGAATATTATTTCCATTGTTCTATGGGCTGTTATAATATCACCGTATATCTTGCCTCCATAATCTGTTAAGGATATTACACCATTATTTTTTTGCAGGATTCCCTTTGAAATTAACCGGTTTACAAGTTCATGGGCCGTTGGAGCTTTAATATCAAGCATTTCAGCTATATTAAATAATCTTACAGGTAAACTGAAATTATCATGTAATGCGATTATACAGTCTCTCTCCTTTTTTGTAATAGCACCCTCCATAATATTAGTAGTATGCTAAAATATATAAATATATCTATTACCATTATAGAATAATAGTTATAGATTAAATCAGTATTGTTTATAAATAGGAATTATAAATTTTATAAAAAATGGAAATGAGTATTTATTATAACCACATATCACTTTCCTTTATATTATCAAGCAACTCTTTCGGTACTCCTTTTGTTGCAAGGTAATATTTATTTGGTATCACTTCCTTTTCTATTGCCTTATCTATTATTTCCTTTAAGGGTTTATAACTTATGCCTCTGTATGAAAAATTACCGAAGATCCATGGGGGTACATCAAAGTAGTTACTTAGTTTACCCGGGACAATATTAATAAAAACTTTATCCAGTATTGAAGAAATTCTTTCATTATAATACCATTTTTTGAAGAACAGATTGTTGTTTGCTCTTGGCTCATACACATTCCATTCTATCCCATATCTTATCTCTCTACCTATAAAAATTGCGTTTCCACCGAAATCATCTACAGAAGTCTTTGGTGGTTCCTCCTCCATACCGGTTACAGAGTTTATCACTTTTACAGAAGCTTTGCCGTTTTCGTTTATATACTTGCTTATCAATGCTTCTAAATTTATTCTCTCATTGTCATACAGTTCATCATCGTTCTCAAGCTGCTGGGATAAGTCTAAAAAATACTCCATAACAAATTCCGAAGGTGAGTTACTTATTAGTTTGTAGTAGTAATAATATCTTTCACCACTCATATTATCCCATTATAATAAATCAATGGCAATATATAATACTATCTATTCAGTAGCCTAAAAACAAAATTATTTTACCTGTATATCCCTGTAATATTTAACCGGATCTGGTTCCATACGTTTCAGGTAACTGTACTGACGTAGAGCATACACATTTATTTTCAGTGACTGAAAAATATGTATAGGTGCAGACATACCACCCATAACAAAGACTGTGCTGAAGAATGACAGGAAAATTAAGAGAGTATTTTTGAGGGCCAAATGAATATGCACTACAAAATTTTGTTCTAAGATTCAGTTGATTCTCTTTTATTCTTTCTCTAACGTCTTTCAAATCCTTCCGTGATATTCCCTTATTATCTACATAGTATATAGAGAAAATATTTATGGAACAGTACAAATAGAAAGAAAATAAAAAACCTTTTAAACGAAATTGTATTAATTATTCATGACTTTTGAAGAAGACCTTGAATATTATCAGGCACATGAAAATGAACTAATGAAGAAATACTCAAACATGTTCATATTAATCAAAGATAAGGCTGTTCATGGTTCATTTTCCAATTTTCAGGATGCACACGAGAAAGCACTAGAACTTTTTGGAATAGATGATGTTCTAATCATGCAAATGGTGGAACAGAAACCTTTGAACTTTCTATCATCGGTGGCATGAATGGGGCTTCTGACAATATCACCTATCGGATTTCAAACTTCACCTGACCCTAATGATCCGAAGTCTGTTCATATCGCGTGGAATCCGTCTATAGGAGCAGGACTTCTTTCAAGGAATGGAATAATTCTGAATGCGGCAATATCGCCAGATATGTTGTCTGCTACCTAAAATCTGCATTCAGTAAGAAAGGTGCTTTTAGTGAGATAAAGTTTCAACCCTGGACAAAAAATGGTTATCGGCTTGTAAGCAACTGAAAGTAATCTGATGGTAAGAAAATGCATATCTATGAGGCTTTTTCAATTCTTGATATAGTATATTCACAATTAGGAGCATCGGTTTTGGCAGAATAAGCCAGATATTGTTAAAATTTGCTTACAGGTATAGGTGGGCCCGACCGAGCCCGTTTAAACTTTTAAGCAAATCCTGTAATATTAGAGATAGGTAGAGTCCCATTTACAACTGTAAGCAAGTCTTCTTTTGTATGAGTAACATGGTGTCCATTAAATGAACATATGAATTTGGCCCAGAAGAATTTTCTATAAATTATGATTCGTATTTTTTTTCCATTATAAAATCGCTTCCATCAGTATCCTCAACCTTGAATCCGTTCTTATAATAGAACGAAAATCCCACAGAATTTTGTCTGTGAACATATAGTCTGCATTCCAGAATACCTTTTTTCTTCATAATTTTCTCTGCCTCTAACAGTAATGTTTTTCCAATCTTCTTGTGCGTGTATTCCGGTTTAAGATATAAGCGAAGTAATTCAGCTTTATTAGCAATAATCTTCAATTCAATAAATCCAATTAACGTCGAATCTGCAAAAGCTCCGAGGAATAATATATCAAGGTTAGATTGAGATCTTACTATTTCATTTAGCAGTTTTTCCTTAGAATATTTCTCCCTTATCCAACTCTCGATATATTCCTCACTGTATATGCCTGCGTAAGTCCATTTCCATGATTCTCTAGCAACTTCAATCAGAGTTTCTAGATCCTCAATAGATAATTTCCTAATTTCTATGGACATGGGTAATTGTTCGCCTCCAAATAATTATTAATATTATTGCTAGTGAAAAGGTTGAAATTAAGAAAAATGTATTATGATAGCCAGTAAACTGCACCAAAATTCCGGTTATTGGTGCAGACAAAAATGTTAAGCCAGTAGCAAGGCTATTATAATAACCTTGAATTGTTCCCGTTATCTCTTCAGGAACATTATTTTGAATTCCGGAGAAAATTATAATTTCACTAACCCCAATAGATATCCCAATTATAAACATAGGCAGAAGAACGTATATAAATTGAGTAATGTAACTTAGTGCTATAAGCATTACCGCCAATACAGCTATTGACCAAAAGACTCTGTTCAATCTCGGAAATCCTTCCTTTCTTTCTAAAAAGGATCCTATGGAAATCCCTAACGTAAGTATAAGATATATAACAGAGAGGTACAACGCTGGTAGTTGGAATATTCTAACCACCATTACAGTAGTCAAAACTCCAAACATACCGAATATAAAATTAACCAGAAATCCCTCTGTAAAAAGGACTAAAACTATTGGAGATTTTCTTATAAAGTTCAAAGGGTCACTTAACTTTCTAGCACCAGCCTTTAGCTGGTGTCTTTTAGGTTCTTCGTAAACTTTGATGAGAGAAATTGGGATTGTTGAGGTCAGGTAAATAAGTAATACAAATATTAATGTAAACGTTACTCCTGTTGAAATTAAAAAGCCTACTAAAATGTAACCTAATCCTTCTGAAATGTTGTATAAAATATTTGAAAAAGCCCTGTATCTTTTTACTTTCTCTCCTTCTTTTAAGAATTTCTTTATCCAGACTGCTCTAACGGAGTTAATAAAATCAGATGTCAGTCCAACCGAAAATGCGAACAAGAATAGAAAGATAATAAGGAACGCTTTTTGGTTAAAGAGAAAAGTGAATAATAAAGGCACCACTGAACAAGCCCGAATAAGAGAAAACAGGATTGCTATAAATTTTTTATGTATACTATTATCCACAAAAGAGCCCACAGCAAAGCTCAAAAATAATGGTAACGTAACAAGTCCGTCGGCAATTCCAGTATAGACCGGGGAATGCGTGACCGTAAAAGAGACCCACAGAATGCTAATATAAAAGATGGCAGTAGCTATTCGAGATAGAGAAATACTTGAAGCAGTAAACATATAGTTTCTAATATCGCGGTTCATATTAGTCATAAATAATTTACATTAAATTTTAAATCTCATTAACCCATTGCAAGTTTAATATGTTGCTGGAGGTGTTGTCCATAAGTAAAGAAGGTGAAGGTTTTTTTCCGACCGTTATCGTATACAATACAAATTGTTTGTTCCTTTTCAAACTAAGCATCTTGTCAAATGAAGAATCTCTAGTTGCGGGTGTTGGTAACGAACCAAACCCCATTCGCTCCGCTTCAAATATCAATCTCTGAGCTATTCTTCCCGCTTCTATGAATATGTTTCTAAGTGCCCTTTCATGCCTATATCTCCATTGGTATTGTTCAAAATCAGTAACGAAAAGGATAGTAAAATTAGCTGTTTTTGGTGCTTGATGCCACCATAAATTATGTATCATCTCCTCTCTAAAATCTCCAGACTTTAATTCGGAAAGGAAATGGTCCTTTACGTCATAAAGGTATATTCCATTTTGTAAGTGATTAATATTATAGGCAATCACGTAAAAATCAAATTCTGTTCCATGGCTTGCAAAATAATCTAAAGGGTCTTCATAACTGAGGTTTCTAACGTGCCTAACTCTTGAAAGAGCATTCCATAAAATACTAGAAAAATCCTCTAGTTTCATTGATTCATTTTGAAAAATTCTGGTCGTTCTTCTGCCTAAGAGTACATTTTTTAAGTTTACCTCTTCTAGACCTACATTTTTAGGTATTGGCATTTTAATTTTTGTAAATTCGAGGGATTCGACAATCCTATCCGGCAAACTATTTTCACTTAAATATGCATTTATCAAACCTCTTCTTAGGTCTCCTGAATAATCTTCATCGTCAATGAATTTCACCTTTTTAGACCACACATAATAAATTAATGAATCGTACCATCCTCTTTTAAACCAATGTAAGATGCTATCCAAGTTCTCTGTTTCTGGCTCCTCGTTTGTATTAATTAAAAACCCTATTTCTCTTAAATATGAAAAAATGGTTAAATCAGAATTTCCCATTTGATTAAATAAAAGAAATTCTATGAATGCGTCTAATTTAATTTTTATTCTCTTATAAAGTAAAGGATTTGAAATAATAAGTCTAGATGGTTCAGTAAAATTATCAATAGTTGTCAATTCTTTCCATTTAATATTTTCAAGTGTTTTCAAAACTTCATCTCCTCTAGTTTCCTATAGCCATAGATGCCATATAGCCTTCTTTCAATGGGCTTAATCCTAGAAATTTTTCTATCCCTTCATCATTAGCTGAATATTGAACTAAATACTTATATCCTAACTTTTCACATATGATTTCAGTTGTCGCCGCTAAATGTCCCACGTTCATATGTATAGTTCGGAAAGTCCTAGGTTCTCGATATCTATACATATTTCTCTCAAATATACTGGTAAATATTAAGATTAAATCAACATGAAAATCGGGTCGCACATATGTTGTAGGAAAAAGAAGTCTTAGGTCATCTGGGTCTGTTCCACCAATTTTTATTTGTTCAAGTTTGGAATCTTTAACAGAAATGTGGTACCACCCAGACTCCAAACCTTCCACATTTATCGCTACAATGTATGTCTCAGTAGGATGTCTGGACCCCCCGGATGGACTGGTTCTCAATATTAGTGGGTCTCCATTCCAATAAACTCTTAAGCTCCCAACTCTTGTATAACCAAGTGATGCCATCGTAAGCAAATCGGCAAAATTGACACATTTTTGCTTAGAGGTATTAGTTTCTCGTATTTTCACCTCTGTAGCTTTGGGGATGTCATACGAAACCTGCGAATTATATTCCTTATATCTGTTAGAATCAATTTCTTGACTACTATAATTAATCATCCGTTGTTTTGCAACATAATCCTCGATAAAGGGATAATCATAAGACACTAGATGATAAAGTAACGCCATATACCAATTATGTTTATACCAATTATCAAACTCTAAACCAAACACTTCATTAGAACCATCCATTTCTTGTTTAACTTCCAGTAAAAGGTCAGTTGCCATAAGTTTTTTCAGTCCAAGATGAATAAGCTCATTTTTGATTCCATATTTCTCATAAAAGAAATCTAGAATATCTCCCACAGTATGTGGAATTTTGCAATATAAAAGTATTGCCAAAGTTGGAGAACTTACCTTATAATTTCTTTTAGTGACCCAATTCCTAACAATCCATAGATCCCCAACAATCCTATCTGGTGGATATATTAGAATTTCGGAAACTGATTTAACCTTCATTAATTATAATTACTATTACAATGTAATAAGCTTATGTAGTAACAAAAACTAAATAATCTTTAAATAAGATTATTCAAATTGAAATTTGGAGGTGAAAAAATGACTGATGCGGATTTTGTGGTTGAGGAAGTAAGTTTGGACATGCCAGCCGCCAAGCAAAATGGGGGATAATGAAACAATAATCACTATTTTTTATACTTTTTTATTTTTTTGAAAATCAAGAAATGGAGTAAGTAAACATTTTTTAAGATATGATTTTTCCGAGTCGGACTATCATACTTGTGTCAGTAATGGGGTTTTATTTTCTCATAAAAATAGGGACCAAACCACCCTTATTCTTGTTCAAACTTCTTTTGAAGAAGTTTGTCGCAAAGGAAAGCCCGTATTATTAAATCTGAAATTTTAAGGGCTTTCCTGCGAACCCCCTCCTCCGCCGAGCGTAGCAGGTCTGAACGAAGTGAAGACCCGAAGTGTCCCGAAGGGACACGTAGCCCACACGTGCATAGCACGGGTGGGTGCGAAGCACAGGGCACGGGGGGTCGGTGGACAGCCCGAAGGGCTGGACAAATCAGGATAATAGGCTGTTGCGAAGCAACAAGTGAACGCCGAAGGCGTACACGTGCCTATACCTGATTAGACCTCCGAGACGAGCGAAGGCAAAAAGAGGGGGGGAATTTGTGAGCGAAGCGAACAAAGGAGGGGTGAATTTTTGCCGTAGCGAAAGCCAAATCCTCCGTTCAGGAGGTTGGCGTGTCGCAGAGTGCCCTGTGCTTCGCACTTGTGCGTAGCGAGGCGGGGGCTTATTGCTCTTGTGGACTTCTCACGAGAAGTCCGTAATTATAGTTCTTGTAGACTTCTTTCAAGAAGTCTGAAATAAAAAGTAAAAGGAAATAAGGAGGGCATTAAGCGCCCCGTGTATTGACACACGGGGGCACGTGTGGCTCTCACGTGCTAAGCTTACGTGGTCGTTTAGCTGGTCTTTTACTAACGTAATGTCTGTTGGATACTCTGCTGGCTGATAGTGTGAGCCATTTCCTGCACTTCGGACAATACCAATTCTCCGTTTCCTCTAACTGACATAATGGCGTTCCGCAAAACATACACTTTATTCTGTATTCCTTCATTTCATTGCCTCCTTCCGCATTGCTTCATATTGCTCTGTCTTGGCCTTTAACTGCCGTTCTAACTGCTCTATTTTCGTGTGTGGGTCTACATATCCTTTATTCTCCTTATATTGCGATATGAGAAAATTCAGGACACGTGATAACTCCTTGTGCTTTGTGAGTTCCTCCACGAATTCCACGTTTTCTGGCTCTATATGAAATGTAGTTATGTGCATCACTTACTCACCTCTGCCTTGTGCAATATGATTGCCTTGTAGTAGCTGTTCCCTGATTTCCTGCTAATGAGTTTATCCAATACGAAAAAGGTATCAGGTTTTAGATAGCCTAAATCGTATTGCTCGTTCAATACTGATGAGCCATAGAAAGATACAATCTGTCCGTCAGAAGTCCGTTTTGCGTAATAGATATATAGCTCTGCCTCCTGACCTTCCCTTTCTATTTTCGTTTTTTCTACACTTGAGAGTTGTAGCTCCTCTCCTATGAGAACGTCCTTTTCCACTTGTAGCATACCTTCGGTATGCTTTTGTTCGTCTGTGTTTTCTTGTTCAGCCATTCAATCACAATAATATTGGGTAGAAAAGATATAATAAGGTATCTGCAATGAATATTGAAGCAAAGTAAAAGATAGTCATATTACTTGGAATATAGCTGAAAAGAAATGCACAATGTAAGATATGGATATATATTTATATCTTGATGTTCATATATTATATACGGGCATATTCTCGGTTATATAACTTGGAATAATTAAAAGGGAATGGTGAGCAAAATATAAAAGCACCACGAAAACAATAGATTTTTTGTTGTTGTTTCTATCCGTTCGTCTGTGCTGGTTTCTCTGTTCGCAATATAGCGTTTAGACGCTTTTTTTGCTGTTCTTCCTCCTCACACATAGGGTAACACTCCTTGAGCCTTGAGCCGATAAGGAATAGATGGCCTCTTTGGTGTATGTGTATTAGAGGGTATATTTCTTGCATTTTGCCACCATAAATATAACGAAAAATAGGATATAAACTTTATCGGGGAAACGTGGCGGTGGCAAAGCCACGCTCCCTAAGAAATCGTTATTTTCGCAACAACGAGCTTAAAAAGAGGGTGGTGTGCATACATTCTACGCATAGCCCTGAATTATTGACCGCTGTTATCCCTGCTTCCTCGTCATCTATCCTGACCTTGCATATTCTACACTTCATTTCATCGCCTTAACAAATGTCCTAAGCGTTCCTTATCGTATTCTTGCATTTCCTCTTTGCTGGCTCTTTCCAATACGACAACGTCCTCTTTTCCGTATTTTGCGTATGAGAACTTAATGTATTGTGCCTCTGCACAACTGCCGTCCCGATATACAGGATAATATATGCCTATTCCCTCCCTCTCGCCATAGCGTATCTCGGAAAATACAGAAGGAGTAAAAAGCTCCTTTTCAATCGTAATCACTGACCCTGCTCCAAAAGATAACAAAGTGTGTAATTCATTTTCCGTCCGCCATTTCATCGTTTTTATGTCGTTTTTTCTCTCCTTCCCATTTCTTTCAGCTTCCATTTTTCTCACCTATAAAGTGTGAAATCCTTGCGTGATACCTTCCTTTTTTGTGTTCCTTAACGTGCAAGACTACGTGCTTTCTCCTTCCCTCCTCGAACCATTCTATTGTTATGAGAAAACTAATCAGTTTTCCCTTCGGTGCATTGGGTATTTTCATACTCTCACTTATTATATTTGAAAAGATAGATATTTATAGATTTACCTCCATTTCCTCTGTCTTAAGAACTACAATAATTCTGATGAAATATGAGCATACAGCTATTGCAATGAAAGACCAAAGAAAAGTAATTCCAATTAATTCAATCCACATTCCTGTAATAGACGCTGGGCTATTCGTTGTAGCGTCCTGCACGGATACACGAACAATAATCATTAGGAAAGCCAGAAAATATGTAAAGAAAACTGCAAAAATAGAGATAATAAGCTTAAGCCACGCAATCTCTTTTTTTTCTGATTTCAAAAGATGGCAATTTCCTCGCCTCCCTCGTCAATACGGATTTTCGGTTTCCTAAATAGACGATATTCTATCTCTACCCTACTTCCTGATTTCCTGCCTATTACTGCACTATTGGGGTGTTCATATTTGATTTGTGCCAATTCCTGTCTGAATTCACGATACATATTTTGTTGCATTGCCATAACCGATAATACAGGATTGTGTCCGTATTCTGCGTTCCTTGCCCTCTTTTTTAGCTCTCGTAATTCATTCACATTAACGGCTTCCATTTCCATTATCTCGCTCATTCTTTATCACCTCCTTTCCGAGTCTCTTTCCCCTGCTTATTTACCGCTTTCTCAATTTCACGATATACTATGTCGTCTATTTGCTCTCCCAGCATATTAATGCGGTTAGCTTCCCGCTCCTCGCAAAGTATCTCTCTTATTTTTATCTTTGTTTTGTAATCTAAATTCATTTTTTAACCTCCTCCTCGTCTTCTTCCTTATAGCCTGCCGTCCACTTTACAAAATCATCTAATGCGTCTGTCCTCTTCTTATTATCTTTCTGCATCTTCTTTATCTGACGGTTCAAGAACCAATCTCTTATGCTCATTCATTATCACCTCCTTGCGTGAGCTTCGCTCTTTCTTCGGGGGTCGTCCCGCTCTTTGCTTTCAGCTTCTCTAACTCAGTCTGATATTCTCGAATTTTCTCATTAGCCAATTTCCTTCCCTCCTCTGTTGTTGCTTGAGCATACTTCTGTTGCCATAAATTCAGTAATCGTGCCAATTCCTCTTTAGTGTGTATCATTACAGGCTCTCTTTCTGCCGTTTCGTTGCCTGGCTCTTCTTCTTTTGATTTAAATTTTTTCTCGTATTTTTTCCTCGCTCTATCCTCTGGTGAAGTCCAATATGTTCTTGTAAGCAAAGCGTGGATTGGTGGATATAAGTCAAAATACCAAACCACGTCAATAATTAATAAACTAATACTCATAGAACTTTGCAATATCGGGTTTTCCAGAGATACCCACGAAAAAGAATAAAGCCCTGTAAAAGAAAAAGCGTAGACCATCGCTACAATACCTAAAACTTCCAAAAAAATCATAATTACAAACCAGATAATAATGTCAATAAAAGCGATGGCAAAAGAAAAAATGAGTGGGTAAAAGAGCCAATTCGGAACGAATGTGTATTGTGGTAATGTGTTCCACGGAACTTGTTGGAAAAAGATAGGAAAGTTAAAAAATATGAACAATAAGGATAGAATGATAAGCCTATGTTTATAGTTAAAATTCTGCTTCCCCACGATATTCATAGCTTTTCCTCCTGTAATTCGGGCAAAGTAAGCACTTTTACGTCTGGGTATTTCTCAACATACTTCTTTTTCTCACTCTGGTTTGGGACGATGATAATTGTTTCCTTGCCCTGTTTCTGATAATAGGCTATCCTGTCCTTGATGTCCGAGATATCGTTTTTAAGCCCTGTTTCAATCTCAAAAACATATTTATCGCTTTCAATATCTGCCGTGCTAATACCCGATGGTTGTATTTTCGGATTAATTCCCTTATGATAAATCACGTCCGCCGTTCGATTCACAAGATAAGTATGAAGCCCAGATGGATTTTCTCCGTTTCGGAAATAGATTTTTGTGTCTTTGATGTCAGGTTTATCATTTACAAATTTTACGTTATTAACTTCCTTCACGTCTATTTTCTCTAATTTTAAAAGCATCGGCAATGTCTTACGATATAAAGTTAAACGATAATTCTCTCCCTCCCCACCATATCTCTCGGCAAAACGCTTTCCCAAATCCTGTATATTTCCTGCCTGTGATAGAAATTCAAAGATAACTTTTTGATAGTCTATATCCTCCTTCCTCTCTTCCTCGGAACTCCCTTTGCCTTTGCTGTCATTATTGTTTATTGTAATCTCCTTCACGGAATATAACTTCGGTTTTGGGTTCTGCAATCTATATATTATCACATATTGGTCGGGTCTATCCTGCCCGATGTCCGTAAACTCGTAAGTAGAGAGCATTTGAGCTACAACTTGGTGGAATAAATCACTAATGGCACTTACCTCGTCTAAATTCTCCTTGCCAGATTGTTTGAAGCTGAATTGTGTTTTACAGTTATCTAATGCCTGTCCTCGCAAATCCGCTATTCTTTGAGAAGCTAGTATCATACTACCTTTTGCACCAATGAGAGCGGACATCTCTGGTATTATAGAAAACCCTGATTTTGTCAATAAATGAGCCTCGTCTATTACGAATAAAGTATTTTGCCTCTTGTTCCATACCTCTTTAGAGAGTTGATTAAGCAAGAACTCTGCATAGAATTTGAAAAATTGCATATCTACCTCGGTGTTCTCTGAACCCTCAAAATCAACTACACAAGTATTGGGTAATTCATAATTCAAAACATTTTCCCGATATATGATTGGCAAATTGTTCTGTATGAACTTTAATGCTCCTTTGGTAATGCTTTCACTTTCGGATTTTAGCATATCCTCCAATATCTTTTTGAAATCTTGCCAATTTTTGCTCTTTTCCGCTATCTGCTTTACCTGACCTCTGACTGTTGAAGCGGTTATGCCCTGCATACTCGCGCTGATTGGAAATGCCGTTATAAACGCCCTTGCCACTGCCTCTGGACTTATAAAAACATTAGGAACTGCTTTGTGGATATAGAGTGTAGGATAGCCTAACCTTGTGTAATCATCTGTTGCCTTAAACATAAAAATTATTTTCTTTTCTTCTGATAAGGATTGGATTAATTTATAGACCAATTGACTTTTACCTGAACGGGAAGCCCCCATAACTGCTATAATGCGATTATGTCCCTTTCTTTCGAGATATTCGTTTATGTCCATTTTCCCTTCATATATTGTTTCTCTGTCCTTCTGCCAGCCCCTCCCGCTCTCGTCCTCGTGCCACGTTAGTTTTACATCTGCAATAGCTAAAATCTCATTCTGTATTTTTTGCGGGCTCACAAACTGCGCTCTCCATAGAATACTCAAAACAATACAAAAAATAATCCAACTCGTTATTACTGCCCCTACCAAAGACACGGGTATTAGAAGTATAGCCACGAGTAAAGCGAATAAGCCTGCCACACTCACAACTGCGACACGTCCGTGTTTACGTCTGGGGCGGCTAAATGCTTCCATCATAATTATATTTCACCTCCAATATTATTATGGGTTTCTCTATCCAGCAAATCCATCAAAATAGCGGTTGCACCGACAAGCTCCTCTCCTGAAACCACGTCTGGCAGAGATAAGAGAATTGGTAGGATGGGGGAATTTGGGAATTTCTTAGCAAAGCTATGTTTAAGGTGTTTTATTGATGTTTTTTTAACCAAAATCAAATCAACGTGTTCGACCATACTTATCTATTTGTAATTCAATGAGAGAATATATATGGTTAATACCATTACTATACCTATGAGCATATATTTATCGTGGGTAGAATACTATTCATGTGCTTACTGCGAGGAAATCATCAATACTATGCTATCTGCTGATAAGACAATGAGTCAATATAAGATTACTAAACTTGTAAAAAGTAAAATGAACTCAAAGACCGCAATAAAACATATTGAGGATTTAATTGACGTGGGGATTATAATTGATTATGGTGGTCCTGCTCTTCGGCTTTTGGAAGATATAAAATCAGTATTTTTAGAAACATCTTATGAACCATACGGGAAACCTGCTCGGAAAGGCATATTAGATTTTTCAAATGAAAACGATGTTGAATTATTGTCAGAAATTATAAAAGCTCAACACAAGAAACGAAAAAAAAGCTATGCTTTATGGTTTGATTACGCATTCTTATATGAAAAGTGTATGAAAAAGGACTAAAACCTCAACCTCATTACCGCTTTTCCGTTCGGCAATACTGCTTCAAAGTCGTATCCATCGCTGATATACTGCTCTATTTCGTTTACAGGTATGACCTTCTGCTTCGCTCCGTTGTCGCTCATCGCACCTGCTACCTTGTCCCTTAACAACTGCTGAAAGTCCTCATTGCTCACGCTTGAAAGGTCTAACTTGTCTATCTCCTCCTGCTTGTAGCCCACTGCCGATAAGAGCTGTTGCTGTAAGAATAGCTTTGCGTTGTCCTCTGAAACATCGGATATTCTCGTTTCAAGGAATTTTAAACACTTACGATAACTTTCCCTCATCTCCTCTATCATATCTGGCGGTAGCCTCTTATTTGTGCTGTATCTTGCCTCTATATCGCCCTTATGACCCATAATAAACTGCCTCCACGGGTGCGATATTAAGCCCTTGCTCTCCGCTATGTCTAAGGCTGTGCTGAAATAAGCCCTTAAAACGTAAGGTCTCATCTTTAGACCTGCTGTGGTTATTGCTTCTCTGATGTCTCTCGTTACCAACATAGTCCGCATAAAATCATTCTTCTTTGTGCCTCTTACATCGAACTGCAATAAAGGGGATTCATAGGTTAGCTCCTCTCCGTTCTTCCTTCTCTCCTCCAAATATTCCTTGATATACGTTATACCTTCCTCTCCAATAAACGAAAAATATTGGTTTCTTGCCTTGCTTAGCCTCCCCTTCACCATTATTGTGGCTGGAATCTTGGTAAACTCTATTTCATCTGAAATCTTAAGCTCTTTAATATCCCCTAATCGTAATCCGTCAATGCCTTCATAATTGCCCAATGTTTCAGGTCTAAAACCTGAAAATGCCATAATAGAGATTGATACTCTGCCCCTTGATGTCGCTTTTCTTAAAATCCTGCTCAATTCTTCCTTGCTTGGCACTCTTTCATTGTCTAACGTTGGGCTTTCGTTTTCATTTGCTATGTTCACATCTAACTTTATATCGATTCCATTAAATTTAGCCCAAGACCGTAAGACCTTTTTAAATCTTACAATATATGACCCTGCTTTCCCTTCTTTCTCTAATCTTCTAACAAAATCCAAGAAAGTATCTCTGAACTCTAACTTTTCCATATCGGTTAGAAGTTGTTCAGGTGTAGTTTTCTCCAATTCACAATAATAACCTAAAGTTCTTCGGTAAACCGTTGCTGTAAGTATTGATTTAGCCTTTAGATTCTCAAACCATCTTCTTATTTTCGGGTTTTCCATTAGGTCGTCATACTTCGGTTTATAAGTCATATAGCATATAGTCTAGAATCATTAATAAAGTATTCGTTTAATACTTAAAGTGGGCCCGACCGGATTCGGACCGGTGACCTTCTCCGTGTCAGGGAGACATCATACCACTAGACTACGAGCCCTGAATGGTCTATTTTAAGATGATATATAATTTTTTACATTTATACTCTGGCAGCAATATACCACTGAACCTTAACTGCAATTCTTATTTCTGGCACAGCAATCATCCATGTCTGTATAGTAATTATGTGTGTGCAAACTTACACTCCGTGACATCCTCCCGCGACTAAAGCCGTGGGCTTCCTGCTTCTATGACGGGGGGTTGCCCTTGCGGGTAGAGCCCCAATCTCCTCAGGCGTAGTCGAGTAGGTAGCAAGCGCAGTTTCTCGTGCAATCTGATTATATTCCAACCTCCCGTTGAAACGATTGCATGAGTTCCGTTTCCAGCCGCCTCTCTAAAATTCCGAACTGGGGCTTTTCGTCCATCCGGCTTCAAACATGATGTCCCTACAATCATGCAGACCCTTCCCCTTCGGTTTGATCTGTACTTCGTCTTTGATTTAACGGCTCCGGAACTATATGTTTCCAGTAACTCAGATCGGAAAGATATGGGCTCCTAGCCCATTTAAGGGCAATGGCCTGTCCATCCGTTATCCCAAAGACCACCATGTCCACAGGACCTTTGCTCTTCCTCCTTATTATCAGAGGTGTCATTACTACTACTTCCTGATCCGCCAGGCCTTGAACGACCAGTGAAGTTGGCACCAGGCATTCCTCCACTGCCCCTCTTTGTTCAAGGTCTTTCCCTGCTTTGCCCATCAGACCTTGCAACCGTGCTGTTCCCATTACACCGGAGCGGTTTCCGGATGCATTCACCCAAACTTGTCCGGAAATTCCGACTTCGTCACCGAACCAATGACTCGTCCCGCTCAGATTTTGTCCACTTAAACCATGTTCCCGTGGGGGCACTAACGATGCTATACTAAGGCTTGGCATTATGCTACGGCCCGGTTGCTTGCTTGCACCTCTGCATGGCCCCTTCTTTCGAAGGCAGGTGCTTTATCCTCGGAGCTTTCACACCAGAGATTACTCGACTGATGCGTCCGATTCGCTACTATGATTTCAAGTTCTTTCATAGGTTGGCTATACCTCCAACTGGTCTGATGAGGACACAGGCTGCACAATTCGGGAGTGCCCCTCCACACTTTCTTAAAGAGTTTCTGTAAATATATGTATGCATACAGGAATAGCAATAGTCCCCTATTTTTATATTTATAGCAGCATTCTCATCCCTGTCCATAACGAAGGCAATCTACTCTTCAGTTCAGGGAACTCTAACCTGAGTAATCTTGATGTTCTGCCCTTTATTTTCGCAATCACACCATTTGGTGCTATTGTTGGGTCTGTTTTGATGAACAGGTGCACATGGTCTGGCATGGTTTCCAGTGCAATAATCTCCCAGTTATTTTCCTGTGCAACACCCATGATTATCTCATTTAATCTAATTTCAATATTCCCTGTAATTAGCTTTCTTCTATATTTTGGGCACCAGACAAAATGCTAGTTCATGAAATGAACAGATATGTTAGAACTGCTGTAACCCTTTGGCATAATTATAGATATATTATCCGTATATAATATTATTGGTTCGCTCTCATCCCACCCATAAATGGTGTGGGTTTTCTCGCTCACTGTGATAAAATACCCCGTACACTGTTCAGAATTTTAGCAGGTTTCTTGTGAAAAATAATGCAGCGTTTCCGGCTGTTTATCTCCACTATGGCATTTGTATTAATTACTCTATTTTTATTAATGGTCTTCCGGGCCATGGATTTTTCTGTAATATCTCACTGCATTTTGTTATGTTTACCCTCATGTTTAATGATTTTTCTATAAATTCTTTATTTGCATTTAATATATTATATTCATCGAGAAAATTACTATCTATCTTATTTTTGTTTTTTATATAATCCTTAATCATGATGTTATATTGTTTATTTAGTGTTTTATTATTGAAATTTTCAATGAAAATTTTCTGTTTATCGCCGTAAACCGTTAAATTAATATTATTACCATTATTTTTTATGATTTTTAGTATTTCCCTTATATCATTTACAACCCTACCAAGGTATTCCTCTGATCTCAGTATGTTATAATCTATTTTATCATCTATGTTGAAATCTAAATGTTCTGCGCTCACAAAGCTATTTTTAACATATTTATGCCATAATTCTTCACAGGAATATGGCATAACAGGAGATAATGCAATTAACCAGTCATGCATCACGATTTTTAATGCGGTGTTTATATTTCCTCCCCTGTTTTCAACATATTTTAAATCATTTAAAACATTGTAAAATATTGATATATAGGCGTCTCTTATATTCATGGATTCCATATATCTAAAATAATCTTTTAAATTCTTATAAAATGATGAATAAAACCATTTATAAATCGAGTTATTAATATCCTCATTACTGTCTGAATAATTTTCAAATGTGTTTAAAAATGATGATTGCTTTTTTATTATTGATGCTAAATCACGCTCATTCCAGTCCAGTAAGGAGGATATGTCAGCGCCAACTGCAATAAATAACCTGTAAATATCCGCACTGTATTTTTTAACTGTTTCAAGTAATGATATTACATTTCCCTTACTTTTTGAAATCTTCGCACCATTTGATATCACTAAGCCTGAAATCATTAAACCACCGGGTAAATACTTACCGGAAAATATTGCTGCATGGTTCATTATGTAAAATGATAGATGATTTGAAATATGCGGTGGTGCTGTTATTCTTAAATCATTGCCATACCAGTATTCGAATTCATTCTTTGCCTTTATTATATTTTCCATGGTATAATTATCATATTTATTTCTTAAATCCTTATCCAGGAATATATGGTCTAAAATATCACCATCTATACCGTTTAAATGGTTATATATATTATATAACTCATTTCTATTTGTGTATACAACCATATATATTGTTGAATCCGATAGTGATTCTATAATCCATCTCTCATCAAATGGTAGTTTAGTGCCTATGCCCCTTTTTCTTGCGGCAGGTCTTTCCCTTAACCAGTCTATTGCATCATTCATTGCCTTTCTATATAATTCAGGGTAGAATCTCATTGAATTTATTAAATCGTGTGATTTTTCCTTTAACCATTTCTGTGAATAGTCAATAAACCATTGATCCTTTAGTATTGCAACTATAACCTTTGAACCTGACCTTGTTACCGCTTTCCTTGTTGTTTCATAAAATATTACTGCATTATTACTTTCCAGTAAATCAGTTTTTATTAACTCCCTGGCATTTTGAACACTTAAATCTGAATATTTTTCTGAATTAGTTAATGTCCCATTATAAAATTCTTCCTTATATAATTCCTGTGTTGCTTCCTTTAATTTCGAATCGTTATTGAATAAATCATATTTTTTTACCAGTGATTTAACACTTATGTCATTGGTTTTAACAACCTTTTTTATTTCACCGTTTATATTATTATTTTTAAAGTATATATAATCGAATATTGAATGACCTGGAACTGAATAAACTATACCGGTCCCGTTATCGGGATCAACAAATGATGCCTTTATTACATTTACATAAATATCAGAGAGAGGAACCTTAAACTGTTCATGTAATATATCATCATTATTTATATCTGAAATTAATTTCACATTCTCATGCTGTAATGAGAATTTGGCATAACCATCATATGACATTGCGTATTTATTGTTTTTATAATCAATTAAAACATATCTTGATTCCGGATTTATCCATAAATTTGTAACACCGAATAATGTTTCGGGCCTCAATGATGCTGCTATTAGGTCATAGTTTCTGCCCCTGAATATTACACCTGTAAATTCTTCAACTGTTACCTTATCGGTATCTCCATCCTTTATATCGTCTTCCCCCACCGCATTTTCATCATTTATGCTATACAGTATTGGGTATTCACCCTTTTTTAGGAGCCCGAGTGATTCTAATTTTCTGAACTGCCATTTAACAACCTCCTGGTAAAATTTATCTGCAGATGTAAAGTTCCTTGTCCAATCTATTGAATAACCTAAATTTTTAAAATCCTTGATTATAACCCTTGAAAAATAATTAGCTATATTTTCAGGTTCCCTGAAGTTCTCTATTATTTTCTCTATATTTTCGGATTTTTCATATTCCGATAAATAACTCCTGTATAATTTTACAGTATCGACATCATTATTTCTCAACCTCTCGGAAAATGCCAGTATGGGCGTACCACTTTCGTGGAAACCCATTGGGAATAAAACATTATAACCCCTTAACCTCTTATATCTCGCTATGATATCTCCCAGGGTATATGTCCTGCCATGACCTACATGTAGTGAGCCATTGGTATATGGCCATGGAACCGTCACAAAGAATTTTTTTTTATTTTTATCTACTTCCGGCTCAAATACGTGATTTTCATACCATAATTTACTCCACTTTTCCTCTATCTCACTCATCTGGTCGCCTCCAGGGCTCTACACCTCTTTATGGGTGAGAGGAATTGAAGATTAAATTCCAACCTCTTGCCATACCTTCTTAGCTTTACCTTTCTGACATTTATATTCATCTTTTTTTTCACCTTTTTTAATAATTACACTTTTACCATAACTGTGTGTTTCCATTAATAGAGTGGAGTTATGGCATTACCCACATCCCCCTCGTCGAACCGGACTTGCGGTTTTCCCGCATCCGGCTCACCTACTGCTTTCATGGCATGGTATTATGGCGTTTTCCCAGTAGGGCTTGAGGCTTTGTATCCATAATGGAGAGACTGGGCTTTTCTATATCCTTATTCCATCTTTTCGGTATGTTATACTGTTTGCAGTACATGCACATGAGCCTGTACCGTGCATATGTTTTTCATATTTTCAAGACCCCCCGAGCAACTCTTGCGTTGCCCTCGCGGGACAAGCTCACGGCTTTATCCGTGGGTAGCTGACTTTACACCACTAATACTGCAGCAGCTATAACGGTAGCCCACTCATCCGGTTTTAAAACAACCGTTGTTGCCGCCATATTCTTCGTAGTTAATATTTTATCGCCCAGAACATATTCCTTTTTATTATCATCCCATTTCAAACGATCATCCATGCCCATTGTGCTTGCCAGCATTTCAGCTGCCAGTTTCTCTGCAAAATAACCTGAATCATTCTCTGTCTGCCCGAATGAATGATGCTCACTTAAATATCCCCATTTGCCCCTGTCAGATGGCACTGCGACACCTATCGCCGATGAAATCATCCTGTTTAACTCATTTGATGAATTCCTGGCCAGCACTGTAAACAGTATCTGACCATATGATAGTAATTTAATGCCCTCGGATTTATCAACTATCTCCGCGTATGGAGGTACTATAGAGCTCACACTCACCAGGTTATAGGGGGCTATATCAGCATCCCGCAATGCATTTTCAAAGGATTGCAGTTGTGTTTCACCCCTGCCAATTCCTCTGGTGAAGAATATCTTTTTAGGTAATAACATGAGAGGTATATTATTAATTATTTAAAATATTTATTGAAATTAATTATTATCTGCTAGTTTTAATATTAAATGAGTATATTATTATACAAATTTTATCTTTGCAGGTATTGAGGAAAACCAGAGATACACATGCCATTCCAGTAAATGCATACTCATATCCCGGTTTCTTTGCGGATGAAGAAATTTTACAAATTAACTCCTCAACACTTCTGGGTTCTATTACACTGGCCTTTCTGTATTCAGTCCTTCCCATATATCCTTTAGTCTCCAGCTATTTTTGTGACTTTTCTAATATTACTCCTGGAACATTATAGTAGTCATCATAAAATAAATTCTGGCTATTATTGAAAACATGGAAATCAGAAATAACAGGTCCACCAGAAACGGTGACCAATACTGAGGACGTAAGTAAGTTTATTCTGGGCAATAAAATTCTGTCCCTGTATAATGTCTTCTACAAAAGACAATATTTAAATATTTATGTCTTCTATCTAAGACATTATGAAAGAAGAATTCCGGTATGTGATAAGCGAATGGCTTTCCAGAGATCTGCCAGAAACAGTAGAAAGAGATGTACAGGTAAACCTAAATGCCGATAAAATTATAGCTATAGCTGGTGTGAGGCGTACGGGCAAGACCTACCTGCTCTTCGATATAATAAAAAGACTGACCAGGACACACATCCCCAGAAAGAATATTCTTTACATAAATTTCGATGATGATAGGCTGGTAAACCTGGCAAGCGGCGACCTTGATGATATGCTCGATGTTTACATGGAACTTGCAGCTCCTGAGAAGGATAATATTATTTTTCTATTCCTGGATGAAATACAAAACGTGAAGAATTGGGAACTGTGGATCAGAAGAATGTATGATTCAAAGAAATACAGGATATTCATAACCGGATCCAGTTCTAAACTTCTGAGTAGAGAGATTGCCACATCATTGGTTGGAAGAAACATCACCTACATATTATACCCATTTTCATTTAGAGAGTTTCTGGTAGCGAAAGGAGTAAAAATGAGCAAGAGCTTACTCTATGGCGAGGAACGCCATAGAATTAACGCCCTGGCAAGGGAATATATAATAAATGGTGGATTTCCAGAGATTGCCTTTGAAAAAGAGAAGGAAACAAGTAGGAGAATCATAAGTGCCTATTATGACGCAATACTATATAGGGACATAGTAAGCAGGTATAGAATAGAAAATGTAAATAAACTGGAGATGGTCTTCAGATATGCAATAAATACATATAGCAGTAGTTTTAGTACAGTAAAACTCCATAATTATTTCAATAGCCAAAATCTTGAAATAAGCAGACAGACTATAAACAATTTCATCAAGTTCGGCGAACAGACTTTCCTCTTCTACCAGCTCATGCAGTTCTTCAAAGGCTTCAAGAGGTCAAATCAATCCAGAAAGAAGCTGTATATTGTGGATAATGGTATAATAGGTCTGCTGATATCAAATGTCGAGTACGGGAAATTACTGGAAAACTCTGTCTTTGTTGAACTTCTTCGAATGAAAGAACGAAATCCTTCCATCGAAATAAATTATCTAAGCGATAAGGATGGAGAAGTAGACTTCGTAATATCAGAGGGTGGATCCATAACAGAGTTGCTGCAGGTTACCTATGAACTTAACCATGATAATATGGAGAGAGAACTGCACCCTCTGCTGAGTGCAACACAGCGCCTTAAGCCTAAACGAAGCATACTCATAACCTTCAATGCTGTAGACAAAACCATGAGAGTGGAAAAAGGGATAGAAACGTTGACATTCACGCAATGGGCGCTTAGAACCTATGCGGTAGAATTCTAGCTTGTAGAATAAAAACCACACTTGAAGAGCATTATCCTATCTTCTTACATGCCATAGGGAATGTAAATAATGGCATCAGGATTTTAACGTACACTGAGAATAAATCAATGTATTTCTTCAAGGTATTGCATAAGAGCCCTGTTATATTCAGGCAATAACCCCTGATTTCCTGATAGGATGAAACCTAGAGCTGTTCTAAGGGACTTTCTGGTTTCTCCGGATCTGAATAATGCAATGCAGAGAAATATTAGAGCAGCAGGGTCCTCTGTTTCCTTTTGCACTCTGGCCAGGATCGATATGGCACTTTTATTGTCGCCTGTAACGCTGAGTGAACTCCCTAACTGAATTTCAGTTTGAACTTTAATTTTCCCTGAAATTCTTAACGATAAAGCCTGTTGATATAGAGGTATTGCTTCGGCTTCCTTTCCCAGAAAATCTAAGGCATTTGCATATTCGAAGAGGTAAATTGGATTCTCCCTGTAATCATCAAAGACCTCCTGAAATGTCCTTATCAGTTTTTCAGGATCGTTCGTGTATTTCCAGGCATTTTCTATAATACTATTAAGATTATTCATATAACCATAATATTATTAGAAGTAGATATTTATAGTTTCAGTCTTAAATAGTTTTATTTATTTCGGCTCCCGCAGGAGAACTGAGCACATCGAATTATGGATTGAGTGAATTCGACTGCTGTTTTAAACGGGTATTAATTATCTCACACTAACGCTCATATACATTACTTCTATGCCCAACTTTTAAGATCATTATTCTAACAGATTCATGCTTAATATCAAAAATTACTTGATAATCTCCAACTCTGAACCTGTAATATGGATACCAGACAAGTTTCTCAACGTACCTTTCTGGATTTTGATACGGTTGGTCTACTTTTTTGTAGATTCTTTTAGCAACAGATCGATCAAGGCGATTCATCTGCCCTGCTGCCTTGATGGACCAGATTATCCTGTATTCCATCAGAGACTAAGGTCCTTTTTCAGTTGTTCATGTGTGATGAATTTTTCTGATTCAATTTCATTGTGGGCTTCTTCAATTTCTGCTCTCGTCTCTTCATTAAGCTCACTAAGATCCTCGATCATTCTTTCGATTACCTCTTCATGGGTCTCTCTGGGATGAAGCTTCATGGACTACAGCGTCTTTTTTGTTTCTTCCCTTATCTGAATTGTTGAAATAACCATAGTTGTCTATAGTGAATAATAGGGTAAAGTTTTATTTTTATCTGCTTTTATTTCCAGCCCTGGAAAAGTGGATTCCATGGGTGAAAAACGATGATTTAAATATAGTAAATATAATAATCTAACATGATAGATGACATATATAAAAAGTGGGAAGCCAGTAATTTAAATGATGATGATTTTAAATATGATTTTATGGATCTGCCATCCTTTATAGAAAAATTATACGGTGAAATGAAAATAGATATAATAAAAGATCTGCACCCATATAAGGCATATTTCGGTATTTTAAAGATTAATAATTTTATTAATTCAATTTTAAGTAAAAGGCCTGATTTAATTTCAATGCTGTCTGACTGGTTCGAAAAGGAGAAAAATGTTATAGATAAAATAGCGGGGAAAATTGGTGTCCTGTATTTTTCAATATCAATAGGAATCCCTGGTGGCATAAGCATATCAATGACATTTCAACCACATCTGTAATTGTTTTAAAGGATATGTTAAAATATTTATATACATTAAACTACAAATAAATGGACAATAGAAAGCTTATAGCATTAAGATCCCTGGTAATTGCAGTGGGTGCCACTGTAGCGGCATCATTTGTTGGGGTATTCGGTGTTATGATTGGTGCGACAGCGGCAGAAATGGGATGGTTGCAGTCCTCATCGAATTCCCTGAGCAATTTAGGTCAGATCCTCTGGGGTAGAATCAGTGATAGAATAGGTAAGAGAACACCGTTTCTTGTTACCGGGAGCATTATACTTGCAGTTCTATGGTTTATGCTCCCCTATTCAAAAACGCCTGTTAATTTAATAATTTTATATGCATTAATATCGATATTTTCTGCAATGATAACTGTTAACTGGTTTTCTTTTATAGCGGATAATATTATATCTGAAAGGGGCAAATTTTTAACAGTTATAAATAATATAGCATCTGCTGGAACAGTAATATCCTTAATAGCAATGGTATTTATCCTGAATAAAAATAAAAATGAAGTTATGATACCATTTACAGCAGCCTCGGCTTCATATATTGTTTCTGCTATAACCGTATTCAAATTAAAGGAATCAAAAAGTAAAACCGTTATGACCGGAAATCTGTATAAAACATTAAAAAATTTGAAAAATAACAGTATATTTTATAAATATTTCAGGGCAACAAACATTCAATCATTTTTCTGGTCAATGGCATGGCCAATGTTCCCTATAACAATAGTTTCAATAATGCATTTTTCGCTGGATATTGTGGCATTATTAACGGTATCATCAACACTAACAATGTTACTAACACAGTATATCATAGGTAAATTTATAGACAGGGTTAACAGGGTGCCGTTAATATTTTTAAATAGAATAATGCTCAGTGGCATACCTTTAATGTACGCATTTTTTAATGTTTTGCCATTATTTATCATACTTGAAATTTATAGTGGCTTTATCGGCTCGATTCAGAATACTATCACAACATCATACACCCTGGATATTGTACCCCGGAATAATAAGGCAGAGTATATATCTATACTGAATGGTTTCAATGGCATTGTCTATTTCTTCGGTGCACTTTCGGGTGGATATATACTGACATTATTTTTATCCTTTGAACCAATAAGGTTTGCCTTAGTATTATCATATCTAATAGTTTTTTCAGGCAGATTTGTATCGGCTTTTCTTTTCAGGGGTTTAAAAGAAGTGAACATGGGCGGAAGAAACAACAGTGCTCTATCAATACTGTTCAAACCAAAGGGTGCCGGGGCTCCTTCAGGTGTCGTAATCCATCCAAGGTGATATATAAATTAAATTGCATAAAAATAAATTATTTTTATACACAAAAAATTATATACTAAAATTAACTTTAATTTTATGAAGTTTACTGTACTCATAGGCTGGAATGGATCTGTAATAAAATCTTTTTTAAAGGCCGGGGAAGAAACGGGTAATGAAATTAAGATAAAATATCCAAGATTAGACCCAATAGATGATGATTTTATTGATTTTATGAAAAATTCTGATGCAGTATTCATACACCATTTTTCAGGGGAGAATATTTATAATAATATAATGGAAAATATTGAAAATATATTAAAGAATAAGAAATATGTTATAGCCATAGACCCAATATTGAGCAAATATTCAACCGTAAATAAATTTATAGAGGAAAAGGTTTCAGATTATTATTTCTACGGTGGCTATGAAAATATAAAAAACATGGTACTGTTCGTTCAGAGTATATTTGATAAAAATAAATATAAAGAACCGGAGGAATTACCTTTTTCTGGCATATACAGCTATGGCAACGCAAATTTTGATAGAAAGGTTGGTATACTGTTTTATAGAACTGCATGGGTTGATAATGATACAAAAATTATAGATTACATTATTGATAAATTAAATGAGAAACATATATCGGCAATACCGGTTTTTACCAATGGTTTTGGGGATAAAGCCAGAAACATAAAAAGTGCAGAGGAATGCATAAACGAATATTTCTATTATAACAATAAAAGGGTAGATGCAATCATAAATTTATTATCGTTTTCATTGATTAAAAAGGAGGACAAATCAACGTTATTAAATCTAAATGTACCCGTATTCCAGGGCCTGACCTATTATTATAAGGAATATAATGAATGGATCGATTCCAGCGGATTGGATGTTGTTTCCACAATAATGAGTGCAATGTTACCTGAAATGGACGGTACAATAGAACCGGTATTAATCGGCTTAATCAAAAAGGTAACTGAAAAAAATACGGTATACAGGGAATTGGTTCCTGTTGAAGAACAGGTAAATTATATGGTAAACCGGATAAATACCTGGATAAATTTAAAATATAAAAATAACAGCGATAAGAGAATAGCTATTATACTGCATTCGGGGTCATCCTTTAAGGATTTGGAGGCAAATATAGGAACAGCAACAGGGCTGGATACATTAAATTCGGTAACAAATATAATGAAAATATTGAGGGACAGCAGTTATAATATTAATCATGTACCTGAAAACGGAGAGGAATTAATAAAAACTATAATGGAAAGAAAGGCAATACCTGAAGGAAAATGGACAACCATAGACGAAATAATTAACAAAAATGGTTATGTTTATAAAATGGCTTTAAATGAATATAATCAAATATTTTCTGAATTACCGGAAGACTCAAAAAAAATGATCATAAATAAATGGGGCAATATAAACGGTGAAAGGGATTATATGGTTTTAAACAATAATTTTTACATAGCAGGTATGTTATTTAACAATGTGTTTATCGGAATACAGCCAAAAAGGATAACGTTTTCTGATAACGTTAATAGCATAAGGACAATACATGATTCACTGACGCCTGTAACGCATTACTGGCTGTCATTTTATAAGTATATCCAGAATATATTTAAAGCAGATGCAATAATACACGTGGGTACACATGGAACACTGGAATTTACACCTGGCAAGGGTCTGGGCTTATCGCCATCAGATTTTCCTGAAATTTCAATAGGGGAGGTACCCAATTTATACTTATATTCAACCAGTGTTCCCGGTGAGGGTATAATTGCAAAGAGAAGGAGTTACGCTGTCCTGCTGGATTATATAACACCGCCTACCGAATATGATGAGGTGCCTGATGATGTAAAAAAACTGGAGGATTTAATCGATGATTATGAGGAATCCGAAAAAGCAGAGAATGGTGCCAGAGAAAAAATGATAATTAAGGAAATAAAGGATATAACAGATAAAATAGGGTTAACCATAGATTTCGATGATTATCATAAGGCCACGCATGAAATAGAGCACAGATTGAATTTATTCAAGGATTCGGTTATATCGAAGGGACTGTATATATATTCAAATAACATAGATGATAATGATATATCGGACTATGTTATAACTGCAACAAGGTTTGACGATTCATTATACAAGAAATACGGCAAGGAAAAAACCAGGGAGATTATAAATAACCACTTAAAGAAAAATGAGGGTATACCGGAAACTGAAAGGGATATTATTAAAAAACTGAAATACTCGCCTGAAAATGAGAAAATTAACCTGCTGAAGGCATTAAATGGCGAATATATTGAAGCCAGTGTATCGGGTTCATTATCCAGGGGTAGATATGATGTTTTGCCCTCTGGAAGAAATTTCTATGCCGTAGACCCATTTAAGATACCGAGTTATTCAGCATGGCAGATCGGTGTTATTTTAGCAAATAAATTAATTGAAAATGAATATAAAAGGGATAATAAATTCCCGGAAACAATAGGCTTTGTTTTATGGTCCACCGATGCATATAGGTCAGATGGTGAACTGATTTCACAGATTTTATATACAATTGGTGTGGAACCGGTATGGCAGGAAGGTACAAAAAAAATAAGGGATGTTAGGGTAATTCCACTGGATATTCTGAAAAGGCCAAGAATAGATGTCGTTATTGAATCAAGTGGCATAGTAAGGGACAATTTATTCAATATAATAGAGTTAATAGATATGGCTATAAAAAAGGTTGCTGCCCTAAATGAGGATGAGGATTCAAATTATATAATAAAGCATTACAGAAAATATAATCACCTTGATAGAATATTTTCCTCTAAACCGGGGTCATATGGTTCCGGGGTAAGCAATGCCGTGGAATCATCAAAATGGAAAACAGAGAATGACCTGGCTGATGTTTTTATAGAATGGATGGGGTACTCCTACGGTAATAACAATTTCGGGAAAGGAGCCAGAAATGAACTGCTATCAATATCAAAAAATATAGAAACAATAGTGCATAAACGTGAAATCGATGAGATAGATATAAATGATGATTCATGTAATTATTCATACGCCGGAGGATTTTATCTTATGGCTAAAAAATCGGGTTCTAAACCGAACTTAATGTTTGAGGATACATTTAACCCAAACAAACCTAAGGTAAGAACAATGAAAGAGGAAATAGAGAGAACGGCTATAGGAAAACTGCTAAATGATTCGTGGATTAATGCACAGAAAAACTTCGGTTATAGGGGTGCTACAGAAATGCTTAAAAAAATAGAGCATTTATATGGCTGGGCTGCAACAACAAAAATGGTTAATGATAATATATTTAACAATATAACAGATAAATTTATTTTAAACGATGAAATGAAACAGTGGTTTAAAAAGGAGAATCCATGGGCATTATCAGAAATAACGTCAAGGTTAATTGAAGCATATAGGAGAAATATATGGAATGCCAGTGATGATATTAAAAATAAATTAGAAAATGAGTATATGGAAATAGAGGGTGAAAATGAATGAAAACATATGAATTTCCTTTTTCCGCAATAGTTGATGACGATGATATGAAGCTGGGCCTGATCATAAATGCAATAGATAGTAAAATTGGTGGCATTTTAATAACCGGGCCAAAGGGCATAGCAAAGTCCACAATGGTAAGGTCATTATCTTCAATACTGCCTGAAATTAAGGCTGTTAAAAACTGTAGATTTCACTGCAACCCTTACGGTAACCTGTGTGATGAATGCCTTGAAAGGAAAAAAAATAACAGTTTAGAAATTGAAAACATGAAAATAAAAATAATTAATTTGCCTAACAGTGCAACTCTGGATAGGGTTGTTGGTTCACTGGATATTAAAAATGCGATAAGGGGCAGGGCAGTTTTAAGAGAGGGGTTATTAGGTGAGGGCAACAGGGGAATTCTATACATAGACGAGGTAAATTTACTGGATGATTCGATAGTGGATTCCATACTTGATTCCGCAGCTTCTGGAATAAACATAGTTGAACGCGAGGGAGTGTCATATATACACCCCGCAGGATTTATTTTAGTGGGTACAATGAATCCCGAAGAGGGTGAATTGAGGCCACAGTTACTGGATAGGTTTGGCATATCCGTAGAGGGAAAATTACCTACCAGCACCGAAAAATTAATAGAAATATCACGGAGGGTCGAGGAATTTGACTTAAACCCAGAAAAATTCATTGAGCAATATAAGAACAGGGATAATGAAATAAGGGATAGGATAAAAAATGCAAGGGCTATATTAAATGAGGTAAAAATAGATGATGAATATTTAAATTTTATAGCAAATATCATTATAGAAAATTCACTGAGCAATAGAACAATGATAAGCACAATAAAAGCTGCAAAGGCAATAGCAGCATATAATAACAGGAAAAATGCAAATTCCGGAGATATAAAGAAGGCACTGGAATTCGCTTTAAACCACAGATTAAGGGAGAAGGGTAGGAGTAGCCCGGATTATAATTTTAATAACAGTAATCAAAGAAATGATAGGAGGGATAATGAAAAAAACAGTGAAAATAAGGGTAAACATGATAATATTGATAATGATCTGAATAATAATACCGGTGTAAAGAATAATCATAATAATACGGGCAATCAGGATGATAAAAACCGGAATGATAGGAGTAATAAAAAAAACAGTGAAGATAAAATAAATAACATAGAACTGAGTGTAAACAATAAGATTAAAACAAAAAAATCCGGTAAATCCGGTATTTCTGATAGCTACAGGAATATGGGCACTAAAAACGGCAGGAATATTGATATAAGGTCTTCAGTACTGAATTCTGGAATATCAGGGTATAAAAAAATAAATTATAACGCAATTGTGATGAAGAATGTGTATTCCAAGGGGTCAATTCCAGTTATAATAGCTATAGATTCAAGTAAATCCATGAATTTTAACTCAAGAATAAACATTGCAAAGAATATATCAAATCTGTTATTAAAAAAGATATATTTGATAAGGAGCAGGATTGCATTATTATCCTTTTCCGGTTACAGTTCAAAACTTGTTTTAAATTTTTCAAGGAATTTTACAGAACTGGAAAATGAGATAGGTAATATAAAAAGTTCAGGGAAAACACCACTGTATGATGCACTGTATAATATATATAAACTATCAGCATATGAGAAAATAAAAACAATAAGTATACTGATAACTGATGGTAGGGGGAATATATTCAACAGTGACCCGTATAATGATTTAAAATATATATCGGAAAAAATAAAAAATGTATCAAATCTGTATATAGTAAATACGGAAACAAATGAATATTTACCATCCTATAATAAATTAATAGCAGAATATTCTAACGGTAAATTGATAAATAACCTTTCTGATATAAAGATAGGTTAAATTCATAAATATTTATTTTAGAAATAAATATTAATAATACACATATACAGTAAACATGACGGATGAAATACCGGAAAAAAGAGATAAGCACCCCTATCTTATGTATGATATGTTAAGGGAAACACCAGAATCCCTGGATGTAACAGGAAGTGTAATGGAGAACCTTGATTATTCATTTTTACAGTCTACATTAATTTTTACAGGAAATGGAACAGCCTATCATGCAGCACAGATAGGCGCCGGTTTTCTAAAAAAAACTGGGCTTGATTATAAATTTATTCAATCCTATGAATTATTGAATTATGAACTGCCATCGCACGGGGTATTAATAGGCCTATCAAATAGTGGAAAAACAAAATCTACAGTGGATTCAATGATGCATTTAAAAAAATATGCATACATTGTGGGAATAACGCATTATAAAAATACACCCATGGATAAAATATCGGACAAGAGTATAATAATAAACTCTGAGGATAAATCTCTATGCAATACAAAATCGTTCTTTGATAATGCAATAGCTTCAATGTATATTGCTAAAAATTATTCGCATTTAGATATAGATATTAATAAAATAATAGGTATAATAAAGGATTTAATAAAAACAATGGATGATAAAATGCATCAAATTGCAAGAGAATTATCATATGTAAATGAAATATTTGTTCTCGGTGCTGGACCGGAATTACCGGTTGCAAGAGAGGTTGCACAGAAAATAAAGGAAGCTGCACATATCCATGCAGAGGGCATAGAACTGGAAGAGTTCAATCACGGGTGTACATCAATAATAGATGATAAATCATTATTAATAATATTAAATAATAAAACGGTAGACCTGAGGCACAGGGATATAGTAAATGCATGTAAAATAATCGGAACAAAAACATTAACAGTAAATGGCAACGGTGATTTTAACGTTAGTTTACCGGAACTTGATGAATATTTAGAGCCTGTAATAAATACTGTACCATTGTATTATCTTGCATATTATCTTGCGGTAGAGAAAAATGTTAATCCAGATCTATTGAGATTTGATGAGAAACCGTATATGGATTTTGATAATATTATATTTCCACCGGGTGCACATTAAAATATTGAAATGCCTATAATATATAGACTTTTTAGGGATTTGTTTCCCTTCTGCTAAAATTAATAAATTATTTTTTCCTTTTGTTTAATTCATTCATTATATCCGATATTTTTATATTATTGTATGATAAATAGACGAGTAGATGATATAATAAATCGGATGTTTCGTAGATTATTCTATCATTAGTTTTTGCTAAAATTGTTTCAACGGCCTCTTCACCAACCTTTTTCCTTATGTTTTCTTCTCCTGAGTTAAATAAATATGTTGTGTATGAATTTTCTCTCGGTGTCTCCTTTGTTTTGTAAATTAAATTTTCAAGATTTAATAAAACCTCTAAGGAATAATCTATATAATTTTTATTTGCTTTTTCATCCAGATTTCTAAAGCAACTTCTATTACCCAGATGGCATGCACTACCTTTCTGATCGACCTTAATTAACAGTGTATCACTGTCGCAGTCAATCATTATATCCTTTATGGTCTGTGTATTTCCACTTACCTCACCCTTCATTCTTATTCTTTTTTTAGACCTTGAATAATAATGGACATACCCAGTTTCAAGGCTTCTGTTAAAGGCTTCACTGTTCATATATCCCAGGGTTAAAACTTCATTATTCTCATAATCCTGTACTATCACGGGGATTAAACCGTTTTCATCAAATTTTAAATCATAGCCTGACATTTATATCATTCTCCTTCAGATAGTTTTTAATTTCCATTATACCATATTTTTTATAATGGAATATTGATGCTGCCAGTGCCCCATCCGCACCTGATCTAAAAACGTTTAAAAAATCCTCAGGTTTTCCAGCACCGCCGGAAGCTATTACCGGTATATTTACCTTATCTGATAATAATTTTATTAGATTGTTATCGTAACCATCCATTGTGCCATCATAGTTTATTGATGTTGCCAGTATTTCCCCGGCACCATAATCTTCTACTGTTTTCGCCCACTCAATTACATTTTTATGTGTATTTACTTTTCCACCGTGTGAGTACACATAATAATTATTATTTTCATATTTTGCATCTATTGCTATTACTGTATTTGCAGACCCAAGTACATCCGATAATTTTATAATTATTTCAGGATTTTCTATTCCATATGTATTGATAAATATCTTATCTGCACCATTTTTTATTATATCCAGTGCAGCTTCTATTGAAGTGATGCCACCTCCAGCCGTAAACGGTATATAAATCTCGGATGCCACCTTTCTGGCAAGTTCCTTCAGTATATTCCTTTTTTCATTTGTTGCAGTAATATCTAAAAATACAATTTCATCTATACCTTCCTTTTCGTATCTCTTTGCGAGCTCGACGGGGTTATCAACATTTCTTATATTTTCAAAATTTATACCCTTAACAACCGAGTCATTTATTACATCAAGAGCAGCAATTATTCTTTTTGCAAGCATTTTAATTCCTCCATTTTTATACCGTTTTCATATAATGCCTTACCAATTATAACACCGGAAAATCCAGAATTTTGTATGCTTATAATATCATTTACTGTATTTACACCACCGGCATACATAAAATATTCACTGTTCCAGAATTTCTGTATATCTTCTATTTTTTTAGTTCCATCATTCTTTATTGATGTGTAGATAAACCTGTTAATTTTTTTATTTAAACTGTTATAAAAGTCACTGTAATTTACATATGAGTTGGTTTTCCATCCATTAGTCCTTATGCTGTTATTAAATACATCAATGCTTACAGTTACATTACTGTAAATAGAGGATTCTTCAATTATTTCATCATTTAAGGCGGATGTTCCAAGTATAATGCTATCTGCACCGATTTTATAGCCATAATTTATATCATTTAATGTTCTGAAGCCACCACCAACCTGTACAAAAGCATCTACATTACTTATTATTTCCTGTATAATTCCTATATTTTTTTTATTGCCTGTCAGTGCACCGTTTAAATCTATTATGTGTAATCTTTTTATTTTTTCAGTAAATTTCATAGCATACTCTACAGGGTCACCGTAAACATTTTTATTGTTTATGTCTCCATTTGTTAGGGAAACCGCCTTCCCATTATAAATATCTATTGCAGGATATATATCTATCATAGCAGATCCCTGAAGTTTTTCAGTAATTTTATCCCATTTTCTCCTGATTTCTCAGGATGAAATTGAACCGCATACACACTGGATCTATTTACCGCAGATGAAAAATTTATATTATATTCTGTTTCAGCCACTGTATTACCATCTATTTCACGGTAATACGAATGCATGAAATAGAAATATGAATTATCTTTTATACCGTTGAATAAGGGTGAGTCTCTTTTTATAGTTACGGTATTCCATCCCATATGGGGTGTTTTTATTCCACTAAATCTTTTTATTCTGCCATTAAAAATGTTTAATCCTCCGGTATTCCCCTCATCACTTTTTTCATATAATACTTCCAGGCCAAGGCATATACCGAGATATGGTGTTCCATCATTTATTTTTTTTAATAGTATATTTTTAACTGGCTTTATTATATTATTTACATAATCAAGAGAACCTACTCCGGGAAAAACAATTTTGTCTGATTTCTCTATTGTTTCAGGATCCAGTGTAATCTTACCATTTAATATTTTATTTATGTTTGCTACATTGCCCGTCTTTATATCTATTATTGATATCATAATACCCCCTTTGTACTCTCTATCCTGCCAGATTCCTCTAAGGCAATTTTTAGGGCATTGCCTAAATTTTTGAATACATCTTCCGTTATGTGGTGTGGATCACTGCCATTTAATTTTATAACATGCAGTGTCATGGATAAAGTTCTTGCCAGTGCCCACAAAAACTCATATAACAGATTTAATTCAAAACCTTCAGCGTTGCTGTAATCAACCTTGAAATTAATGTATGGCCTTGAGATATCCAGGGATAACAGTATTAATGAATCGTCCATTGGCATCATGGATGACCCGAATCTTTTTATATTTTTTATATTGTTTTTTATTTCCATGCCCACTGTTATGCCTAGATCTTCCCATAAATGATGCCTTAAATCGTATTCAGCCTTAATATAAACGTTTTTATTCATATAGAAAAATAATGTCTTCATCATATGATCTAAAATTTTATCTCCCGTATTTATGTAATTTTTATCGTTATTTATTATAACCTCTATTTTTGTTTCGTCTGTATTCCTTATCATTTCCTTACCTCCATAGATTTTTTATGTAAATTCATATTTTCTATTTCCGCCAGTCTCATACCGAGGTATGAATCTGAGGCAAAATCTGATTTTGATGTGTATGCAAATGATGTTTTTTTCATAAAATCATCCACAGTTAAAACCGATGAAAATCTGGATGTTTCACCTGTAGGCAGTAAATGGTTAACCCCTAAGAAATAATCTCCTGCAGGTACCGGTGTATAATCGCCCATATAAACTGCACCGGCATTTTTTATTCTGTTCAATAAATTCAAGGGATCCTTACACTGAATTTCTAAATGTTCAGGAGCCAGTACATTAACCTTATTTATTAGGATATCTATATCATCAAATACGTAGATTTCTACTCTTTTATTCTCTATTTTATTTTCTATATTTTTATCCGTGGTTAACAGCCATGCCCTTGAGGTTTCTCCATGTTCCAGCTGTGAGTTTAAATCGGAAATTATATAATCATTATTTGATGTTTCATCAGAAATTACACATATTTCAGAGGGGCCGTATAAACCATCTATGCCGGTAATGCCATAAACCTGCCTTTTTGCCTCATTTACATATATATTTCCGGGGCCGAAGATTTTATCAACCCTTTTCATTGAAATTCCATATGACATTGCTGCTATTGCCTGTATCCCCCCTAATTTATATACCTCTTTTATTCCTAAAAACCTGGCTATATACAAAACATATGGATTGATTTTACCGTTATTATCAGGCGCAACGGTTATTATTATATCGTTTACACCGGCTATTTTTGCGGGGGCACCTATCATCATTACCGTTGACGGCAATGGTTTTTTCCCGGGTATATACATTCCTATTCTTTCTATCGGTTTATATATTATTCCATAGATTGAACCGTTGTAGAACCTGAACTTACTCTCATTTTTCTGTATCAAATGGTTATTATATATTCTCTCATATGTTCTTTTTATAATATTTTTATCGGTTTCATTTATTAATTCTTCTGCTTCCCTGAATTCGTTTTCTGTTACGGCAAACTCCCCGGCATAATTATCGAATTTTTTTGAGTATTCTTTCAGTGCCACCTCCTTTCTTTCCCCTATATCATCTAATATATTCCTTACATAACCTTCAGAGTTCATATAAAACACCCTTTACACTGTCAATAAAATTATTTATTTCATCATATTTTGTTTTCATGGATACCCTGTTTACTATTAAAACGGCGGAAACATCCATTATTTTTTTAATTTCAACTAAATTATTTTTCCTTAAGGTCTCTCCAGTTTCAACAACGTCAACTATTGCATCAGCAATGCCTGTGAGCGGTGCAATTTCCAGTGAACCATTCAGTTTTATTATATTCACATTTATTCCAAGATTTTTGAAGTAATTGTATGTTATTTCAGGATGCCTTGTTGCTATTTTTAAATCGTATAAATCCCTGATCTTATATTTTTTATCTGATATAAGGCTTAACCTGCATTTGCCAAAATCGAGTTCTAATGGGGAAAAAACATAATTTTTATTTTCAATTAAAACATCTGACCCACAGATGCCTATATCTGCATTATATTCAACATATGTGGGTATATCCATCGGTTTTGGGAATATTATTTCATTTTCACTGGAATAAAAAAATAGTTTCCTGTCGTCTTTTATATCTATCTTTATTCCTGATTTATTCAATAGCGTTATTGAATCTTTCATTAATCTACCACGCGGTACTGCAAATTTCATTTCTTCACACCTTCAGTTAAATTTCCTTTTACGGTATTATAAATATTATTAACATTGAATGAGAAACCACATGCATTCATATTTTTTATTTTATAATTGCCACCACCAGCTATAAAACCATTACTGTTGTAAATTTCAAAAATTAAGCCATCATAATAATTGAAATACCTTACAGTTCCAAAGTCTATGTTAATTCTATTATCATTTATCGTTTTTACAATTTTATCCAGAAATTCTATGTTGCTTTTATCTGTTCTTGTGTTCATTAAATTAATAATTTCATTTTTATTATCGATATCCATCTTTTCTATACCATTATAATCCATTTTTTTAATGTATTCCATTATTTTACTGTATTTTTTATTTTTTATATATTTCTTATAAAGATAGGATAGGCTTATATCTATATTATAATCAGATACTGATAATTTTTCAAGCGTTTTCATTGCAGTTTTTATTATTTCAATGTTTGAACTGAACTCATCGCTGTTTATCAGCTCCAGGCCAGCCTTTAATGTTTCATTTAAATATTCATCCACTGAACCTGAAATATAATATATTCTTGGATTGTTTATAAAATATTTTTTATTCATATCCAGAAGCCTCAGTGTTATATCCGGATCTACTGTGTATATATTATTATTATAAAGAAGTTTTAAACCATTCAATTTTCCACTGTTAATTATCGGCGGAAATACTTCAATGTAATTATAATCGTCGAATACCCGCCTTATTGTTCTGGATATTTCACTTAATAGGGGATCTATAACTTTCAATATAACCACGTTTCAGTAAAGAATAATTATCGCTGGCAGAACTATATCTGGATGTGGTTATATCCCTATGATGATGTATATCTAATATCATGGAAACGCTTTTGCTGACGATATTTTTTATATACACCATTTCTACCATAGGAAAGTTATATAAATATTATATTTAATACTTATCATCAACTTTGATATTACAGATAAAAAATATTATAAAATTATAATTTGCCAGTTTTTAAAATAACCCTCTGGAAGTTTATTAAATGTTTTAGTTCACGGTCCGGCATAACAGAGATATACTCATGGGATAATGTTACCTCTGTGTCCCATTTTTTATGGAAACCGGTAACTATCAGTTTAATGTCCCTGAAATTATTATCTTCAGGAGGATCAACATATGTTCCGACCATTCCATCATCATCAAGTTTTGTATATGAACTGAATGTTACATTGTATGTTATGCCATTTTCCGTATAATCCATTGATTTTTTTATTCCCATATTGTGTATTATAATATCTATTATATCCGGAGATAAAATTTCTATACTGCCTGCAGGCATATCTTCTCTTAACCCTTTATATTTTTTATTCACGTTTTTATCAAATAAATTTATGTTATCCATTATTATCATATTAGAAATTTATAGGTTGATATAAACATATCTATAGTCGATTTAAAAATATATTATAGAGTTTAACCGGTTTCCCTGAATTTTATCTTCTCTATCATTTCCGGTATATTGATATCCATGGGACACACCTCCTTACACCCGCCGGGTGAGTGCATAATGTTTATATATTAGAAACTGGTAGGTATATATATGGATAGAAAAATCATTGCAGCCATAACATTTGTCATAGTTGCTGTATTATTTATATTCTTTGCACCGGTTATTCCCAGGATAACAGCCGGCCCTTTACTCAACGGAGGACCACATTACCATGACCTTATTTCTATAAATTCACAATTTTTTCATGTTGGAACAAGCTATTGGAACGGACATTATTTTTTTCATCCTGATCCGTTTTGTGGGGACATATAAAAGTTAAACACAGGGAAATTGCAATTTGAGTGTAATATAATTATTATAAAAACTAAATAAATTACGCCATATACGCTATTGATGAACGATTTTTGAATTATATGGTTATTTATCTGTGTACCTGAATTTTATCTTCTCTATCATTTCCGGTATATTGATATCCATGGGACACACCTCCTTACACCCGCCAGAATGCATACACAGTAATGATTTATCGTATTTCTTTGCTGTTACTGCAGACCACATAATTCCAGTTGGTCCTGTATATGGCGAGTCACCAAAGTCCTTTCCATAGTATTTGTATGCAGGGCATGAAAAATAGCATCTTCCACACCTTATGCACAGTAATGATTCCCTTAAATCAGAATTTATTGCCTCCTTTCTTCCGTTATCTATAACAATTAAATGGAATTCCCTGGGTCCGGTTGCCGGAGAAACTTTCTGCAGTTCTATATCCCCGGTGGCACTTGGTCCAGATGTAACATTGATATATGTTGGTGGATAAAAACCTGCATAGGAAGCCTGGACTATAACCTCATTGAATGCATCCTTTAATGTTGGAACTATTTTATCTATGCCAGTAATGGCTATATGTATTCCCGGCAATACAGTATCCATTCTTATATTTCCCTCATTTTCTATTAATAAAACGGAACCGGTATCCGCAGATATTGCATTTGCACCTGTTATTCCTACCTCAGAGGCTAAATATTTTTCCATTAAAAATTTTCTTACCGCCTTAACCATGTCCTCAACAGATGTATTTTCATTGATTGATTTATCAAGATTTTCATTCAATAGTTTTGATATCCTCTCTTTTGATAGGTGTATTGCCGGTGCGATTAAATGCGATGGCATATCGTTGTTTATCTGTACCAGATATTCACCTAAATCTGTTTCCCAGACATCCTTGCCCAGTTTTGATAATTCTTCCCTTAATTTTATTTCGTATAATACATTTGATTTGGATAGAACAATATTTTTATTATTTTTGATTATTCCCTTTACTATTTCCATTGCCTCGCTGGAATCTTTTGCAAAATGAAAATTGCCACCGGATCTTTTAACACTCTCTTCCGTTTTATCTATATAAAAATCAATGTTGCCCAGAACATCAAGTTTTTTACTTCTTAATTCCTTTGCCGTCTCCTTTATATATGGATTATCTTCCAAAATTTTATTCACATTTGGTGCATTATTTAATATTGCCTTATCTATCGAAACATTCCATTCATAATTCATGATATCACCTCAGCCAGATCCTTTATATTTTCAACATGCGGTGATAGATTCTGATAACATAGGGGACACATAACCAGAACATTATTATTTATTTTTAGTAATTTTTCTGACCTCAATTTTGCTATTTCATCACTATCATTTACAGAAATCAGGGATAATGGTCCACCACAGCATGTTCCCATATCTTTGCTTGTTGTTAGATAATTCTCATTAATTTTTATTCCTGATTTGTTTATTTTATCCCTTATTAAACCGTACATATCCATGGCACGGGAATACAGGCACGAGTCATGTATTACATATTCACCACTGCCATTAAAATTTATCAGTTCTATGTAATTTTTTACATCTATATCAAAATTTATCATTGTTTTCAGTCTCTTCAATGCATTTGTTGTGTGCGGGTCTAATGTTATTATCCTCTTTATGCCCCTGCTTTTAAAAAAGTCGTTCAGTTTATTCCCGTACTCCATGAACTCCTTTAAAAATCCAGATTCCAGCAATATGGCTCCAGAATATGGCTCATCATCATATAAATATCCAAAGTTTATATGATTCTTCTGCAGGATATTTACTATATTATTCATAATGGAAAATGACCTTTTTATCTCACTTTCTCCGGGTTTAATTAGAAATTTTGATAATCCCATCAGCCTTTTCGGTACATTTATATTTGAAATTTTAGGAAATAGTTTTTCATACCTCTTTAATATACCTGAAATCTGGTACATGTATGATGTATATATTACCGTATCACCATCTTTAGGTAACTTATCAGTCCATGATGAATAATATTTTTTGTCTATTGGAAATGGCAGATAACTTTCCATCAAATTCTCAAAAACCATGTTTTTCATTTTTAAAATTCTATTTAACGTATCATCATCCATAATAAATTGTAATGTATATTTATTAATAAATTTATTTATAAACATGTCTACAGTGACAAATCTATTATTTTATTCGAGAAATTTTCTTCCACAAGAGAAAAAATTATTGCATTTGCAATATCATTAGAAGTTATTTTGCCCCTTATATCTGGAACCCTTGATTTATCAATAAATTTTACATCAATTTTATCAACATTTATTGAGACTGCCCTGTATTTATCATTTTTTATGTTTTTTGTTATATTATTAAATATGTTCTTAATTGACCTGTAACATGAACCGTCATGGCCAGAATATATTATATTTATCATTATTCCGGATAAAAATCTCCCAGAAGCCTTTACATAATTGTGGTAAATATCATAATCCTTTAAATCCTTCAATGAAAATTCCTCAAAGGGTTTATCATCGTGTACATATACATTATTTATCAGAATATCTACACTGCCGAGGTCATTATTTACATTTTTTAATATTTTATCGATATCATCATTACTGTATATGTTTATTATGCCCTCAACCTTTTCTATTTTTTTCTTTATACCTTCAGCTATATTCTTATCATTATACGTCAATGCAATTTTACATCTATTCTTTGCAAGGTTTTCTGCAATATAGCTGCCCGAACCAATATCCCCGTTTATTATTAAAACTACTTTATCTACAGGATTCATTGATGGTAATATAATTAACATTTATAATTTTCTTGTTTTTCAAGATAATATATAACGCATTATAAAATTTATTTGAGATCTTCATGGCTTTCCTGCCATTTCTTTCTGATATGGTCTAAATATCTATCAATGGCATACACAAGTATTATTATATCAGTTATACCTAAAACTATGTCAATATAATATTTATCAAGTGTTAAAAATCTATAGTATATGTTCATAACAATAATATCTGCAACGAATATAGGAATAAATATCTTATTTGGTATCTTTCTTTTTTGATTTTCCGTGATAAATTTATTACCATTTCACCATGCGCCTCCAGCATCATAATTCCAGCATAATGTCCAGTACGTGCCGGCAACGCGGTGTAAACATAATGCGTGAATTATGTGGTTAATTCCTATAATATAATCACAATACGTTGATATATCTTTGCATGATGACACATGTAAATAATTTATCAGTAAAGGTTACATTATTTTATAATCCCTGTAGTTCTTATAGGGGCATATACCGGTATTTGAAGTGAAAGGTATCTGTACAGTTAAATTTAATATTGATATTAAAATACACGAATATGACGATATATTTAGATAAAAATGAGAATGCATTTGATATACCGGAAAATATAAAATATGAATTTATGGAATATATTAAGAAAACAAATTTAAACAGGTATCCTGAAAAGGGATTACCATCACTGCTTGAAAAAATTGGTGATTTTTCAGGTTTTAATGGTGATAATATAATTGTTGGGAATGGCAGCGATGAATTATTAAATATTATTATTCAGCAGGCAAGGGGTAATATACTGGTAAATACACCAACTTTTGAAATGTACCAGTTCTATGCGAATAATTATGGATATGATACCATAAATGTCCCATTAAAGAGTGATTTTTCCCTGGATACTGAAAATATTACAAATAAAAATAATGTGAAACTCATAATTATATGCTCACCAAACAACCCAACTGGCAATTTAATAGGGAGAGATCAGATTGAAGAGATTCTTGACCTGCACATACCCACAATAATTGATAATGCCTATTACGAGTTTTCTGGTGAGGACTACACAGATTTATTAAATGAATATGATAATCTGATAATTTTAAGGACATTTTCAAAGGCATTCAGCATGGCCGGTTTAAGAGTAGGCTATGGCATTGCAAACAGAAACGTCGCATTAAATATCAAAAAATTACAGGCCCCATTTTACATAAATGTTTTATCAGCAAAACTTGCAGAAATCATGATGAAACATTATTCAACTGTTCAGGAACATGTAAAATATATAATTAATGAGAGAAAACGTTTTTACAGCGCCATTAAGGATATTGCCTTTGACAGCAGGGCTAATTTCCTGCTTTTAAAGGGGGATTTATATGGCTATATGGAGAAACGTGATATACACATAAGAAAATTACCGTTATTAAATGATAGATCAAGAGTTACAGTTGGAAAAAAGGAAGAAAATGATGTTGCAATAGATGCTATAAAAGAGTATATAAGTGAAAATTTATAATATTACCAGATTAATATTTTATCCTTATCTGGCTCCCTATTAAATACCCTTTCAAACTCAGGGTGATTAAAAACAGGCAGTGTTGCCCTTAATTTTGCAGGTGCGTGAGGATCCTTTACAGCAAGCATTTTTAGCAGTTCATCGCTGATATTTTCTTTCCATACATTTGCCCATGATATGAAAAATCTCTGTTCCGGGGTAAAATTATCTATCTTTTTGCGGTCACCGGTTATTTTCAATCTTCTTTCCAGCGCCTCGTATGCTATGCTTACACCACCAAAATCTGCTATATTTTCCCCTACAGTTCTTTCCCCGTGTACCTTAATTCCCGGTAAGATCTCAATTGAACTGTACAGATCTATAACCCTTTTTGTTAACCCGTCAAATTCCTTTTTATCCTCTTCTGTCCACCAGTTATTTAGATTACCGTTGACGTCGTATTTACTTCCCTGGTCATCGTAACCATGTGTAATTTCATGTGCTATTACACCACCTATGGCACCATAATTGACAGCATCATCCACTGTGTCATCGAAAAATGGTGGCTGTAAGATTCCGGCTGGAAATACTATTTCATTATCTGTTGGTGAAAAATATGCATTTATTGTCTGTGGATTCATCTGCCACTCCTTTCTGTCTATGGGTTTTCCCACACGGTTAGCCTGCCTCTTCACCTCGAATGATAATGACCTTATTATATTTCCAAGGTAATCGTTTTCGTCTATCAAAATCGGGGAATAATCCCTGAAAACTTCAGGATATCCAATTTTTGCCCTGAATTTATCAAATTTTTCCAGTGCCTTTTCCCTGGTTTCATTACCCATCCATGTAATTTTTTCCAGCCTGCTTCTAAACGTGGCCTTCAAATCATTTACCAGTATTTCCATCCTTTTCTTCGATTCCTCTGTGAAATATTTATGCACATATAATTCACCCAGGGCTTCACCTGTACACATATTTATTACTCTTATTACATTTTTCCATTTTGCCTCCTGTTTCTGCTGTCCCATAAGTTTTTTATTGAAAAAATTAAAATGTTCATCAGCAAAGTTTTTACTTAAATATGGTGCTGCAAAGTTTATTATACCATACTTTAAATAAATTTTTAGTTCGCTTAACGGTTTTTCATTTATAATTCTATCCAGTGATTCAAAAAATTCCGGCTGGCCGATTATAACATAATCTACTTTGGAAATTCCAAGGTAATCCATATAATCCTCCATTTTTATCATTGAGAATTTCTCATTTAACCCGTTTATACTGAATTTATTATAATTCTTTTCGCTATCCCTTAGGTCCTCCTGGCTTCTGCTAAAACCAGCTATTTCCTTTTCTATTTCGAGTATTTTTTCTGCGTGTAATTTTGATTCCTCCCCGTTATACCCTGAAAATGACAGGATATTTTCAATATATGAGAGAAAATCATTCAGTACCCCGGAGAAATGTTTTTCAATATAGTAATCACGATCAGGCAGGGATAAACCACCCTGCACCATATAAAATGAATATATGGAACTGTTCTTTTCATCATTGAACGATTCGGAATTAAAAAATGCAGGTAAACCCATGGAATGCAATTTCCTTATGGTTTCCGGTATTTCATCCTTTGACTTTATATTATCTATAGAGTTTAATAAATTTTCTACTGGAGAAATACAAAGTTTTTCTATCAAATCCGCGTTCATACCCGATTTATAGAATTTGCCGACAATTCTTTCGTTTAAATTATCCGAATTTCCACTGGCATTTTCAGCTAAATCCTTTAGAAGGTACATATTCCTTTCATATAATTTCATAAATGTACCCCAGTATGGTTTATCCTCCGGTATCGGATTATTTTTTAACCATGTTCCATTTGCATACTCATAGAAATCATTAATAATATCTGCAGATAAATCCATATTACTGACTGAAAATCTTTCAAATTCTGGCATTTTATCTTCTTCCATGAAATTAAATGTTAACTTTATTTATAACATTTTTCAATTGCTTAATAGATCCTTAAAAAATTTTACAATATCATTTATTATTTTATCACCATAGACCTTCGATGCACCCTTAAATTCAACCCTGCTGTTAACCTCGTGGATTACCAGTCCATCCTTTGTTTCCATAGCATCTATTCCAATTACGCCTGGATCAAATAATTCACCCACCTTTATTAACAGTTCCTTTTCATCCTCATCAAGATCTGCCTTTTCCACGTTACCGCCGAGAGATAAATTGGTTTTCCAGCTTTCATATGAAAATCTATATGTAACCGCAGAAAGTTCGTGGTTTATTATAATTGCCCTGATATCCCTTGGAGGCCGTTCAGTGTATTTCTGTAAATAATATACATTATCATTTACCATATCATTCATTGAAAATATGGTTTCTGCAAAATTATCATCCTTAATAAGGGAGACCATTCTACCCCAGCTGCCACTTACCGGCTTAAAAACCAGAGGATACCCCATTTTGCTTGATGTGTCTATTGCATTATCCTTAGAAAATGATGCATGTGTTTCAGGTGTGGGTATTTTATTTTTATGTAAATATGATGTTGTGAATAATTTATTTCCGGCAATATTAAATGTATTGAATGAATTTATTGTATTAACATTATTTGATTCAAGTATATATGAATAATAAAGTGACCTTTTATGGCTTAAACATCTTATAAATGTAGTGTCATCTATATTATTTTTACCGGTTAAATTCAATTCATTATTTTTTGCATCTATTAAATTTACAGGTATACCGGTATCCCTGAATTTTTTTATTAACTGTTTTTCCTCCCAGTTAATCATATCATAAACAAATGAAAGCATAAGGTTGCAAGTTTTAAGTATTATTAAATATTTTTTGATTATATTGATGAAATATACACAAATTATATAATATTTTTATTTTTAATATAAAATTTATCATTAATAATTAAAATATTACATTTAACTATTGATTTTTTCAGTTATGCATTTCATGGTCTGGTCTATATTTTTCATTGAAATCTCATTTATTTTATCCTTGTTCATTATTTTTATTATCAGACCAAAATCAAATGAACTTTTCCAGATTACCTGAGAACTGACTCCATTACCATTATAATTCATATCTATGCCAAATTTTATTTTTGAACCAGCCATTCTTCCCGTTCCGGTTACAGATAACGAGTTCTGACCTAAACTGTATTTAAATACCATTTTTCCGGTTATTGTACTCATTGCAGATATTTTCATATCTTTTACATCAAGCTTTATCCTGCATTTTATTTCATCACCAGAATTTTCAATATCGTATATACCTGGCAGACATGGCACAACATTATTTATGTCCGAAAAAAAATTGTTTAAGTATTCCGGATTTTTATCTACACTGAATTTTCCATCGAATTCCATTTATTCACCTTCATAGCCTCATTTAAGAGAAACGCACTTTCAATATGCAGTTTATATTCATAATCCATACTGTTACTGTATGAATTTATATAATCAAGAAATGTATTATCTATATTATTTCTATATTTATCTATAAAATTATTAAGGGTATTATCAAGTATTATCCTGCTGGTATCGCTGCTTTTACTACCAAATATTTTTGAGATATGTTCTGATATGGATTTTCCCATTAACCTTGATGTTGTAAATTTGCCGCCTATAATTGTAATCATGTTACTGTAATTATTATAAATATTAAAGTCCCTTGAACTCCTTGAATCATCTTCCTTTATCAATGGCCTCATGGAATAGTATAATTTTTCATAATTATAATTTTTTACTGATGGGACCATATCCGATATTTCAGAAATCATTGTATCGACATCCTCATTATCTACTTCATTGTTATCCGGATCCTCTGAAATAATTGCCATTGTACCGGCAACGGATTTTGAGCCGTATGGCAGTATTATATCGCCATCCGATGGTTCTCTCATTCTGTTTATTATTGAATTTACAAATAATCTGTCGTATGATGCCATATAACCAAGGGTTGGCATGACATCAAAATCGCTTATTTTAAAATTTTTTAATAGTTTACCTGACCATGGACCTGTTGTATTTATTATGTAATCAAACGTCTCTGAAATTATATTGTTATTATTTTTGTATTTTATCGAAGTAACATCATTATTTTTAATCTCACCGGAAATTACAGGTGAATTGAACCTAATTTTTGTGCCATTCATGATTGATTCAATGGCTACTGCAGAGGCAAATGAATGTGCGTATATTATTTTATCCGGAACCTTCAACGCCATTTTTATGTTTTTATTTAAATATGGTTCTTTCTTTAACATTTCATCTATATCCACATTTTCAGTTTCTATTCCGATATTTTTATTCTTTTTAAATAATTCATCACCGTATGATGAATCCTCATCATCTAATGAGACAAAATATCCTGATGTATTCTTAATAAAATTACCCGCATTTTTGCTTAATAACTTATTTTCACCAATACATTCCCTTGCGGATCTTTCATCATTTAGGGAATACCTTGAACCACTGTGCAACATACCGTGGAATCTTCCTGATGTACCGGATAATAGGCTATCTTTCTCAAATAATGTAACATCATAACCATCTAATGATAGATTCAATGCGGAGAATAAACCGGTTATACCCGCACCTATTATAGCTATTTTTTCCATTCAATGAGTATTATACCTTTATATATTATTTTATTGCTATGTAGAATATATATTAATACGGTGACAATATAGATAAGCTTTAAATTTAACTATAACTTACACATAAATGAATGAAAATTCAGATGTAAATAAAATCGTTATTTTATCATCATTTGGTATGTACCTTGACGGTTATCAGTTAACTGTCATGGCCTTTGCAATATTATTAATACAGAATTATATAGCCTTGACATCGCTGGAATACGGGTTAATAATCGCATCCGTGATTATGGGTGCTATTATAGGTACGGTAATGATAGGTTATATCAGTGATATTTTCGGTAGAAGAAAAATTTATCTATCAACATTAATATTTTTTATTATATTTGATTTAATATCGGTATTCTCATTTAATTTTATAATGCTATTTGTTTCAAGGATTTTACTTGGCATAATTCTGGGTGCGGAATATCCGGTTGCAAATTCTTACATAGCAGAAGTAACCCCGGATGAAAAGAGAGGTTTTTATCTTGCACTTGCAGCGGTTTTTTTCAGTGTAGGGTCTATCAGCAGTGCAATAATCGCAATATTTACATTTCCATTAGATAACCTTGGCTGGAGATTGATGCTGGGACTTTCCATAATACCCGCAATAATTGTAGAGTTTATGAGATTTTCATTGCCTGAATCAAAAATGTGGGAAAATAAAAAGGAAAAAACAAAGTTTTTCGAGATGTTTTCAAGGAAGTACTATAAGGATGTCCTCCTGGCTGCCATAATCTGGTTTCTGTATGATATTGTTGCATATGGTTTATCACTAACATTGCCGACAATATTGAAGATTGGCCATTTCGTCAATAATGTTGACAATGCCCTGTTAACCACATTTTTCCTTGTAATAGGCATATTATCGGGTATATATGTCATGAAGGTTGTTGATAAATTTGGGAGAAAGGTTATACAGATAACTGGTTTTGCTTTAATGGCCATACTGTTTATAATACTGCCACATTATTATTTTCTAACCGGCATTATTATAATAGTTGCACTCCTTGAATTATTCAATGCCTTTGATGGAGCCACAGTAGGAATAATACCTGCAGAAGTTACAGTTACAAGATTCCGTGGGTCATCGTACGGATTTGCGTCCATGATGGGCAAGGTCGGTGCTGTTATCGGCGTTATTGCAATGGCGCTGCTTATAAGGGGGAAAAATTATTTCAATGCATATATATTTTTATCAGTAGTAATGGTTATTGCAATATTACTGACACTGCTATTACCTGAAACAAAGGGGACAAAACTGGAATAATCAGTGAAAATCCCTTAAATCTATTACAATATAATTTTTATCTATCCTCTCCTTATTTATAATTTCCTTTGCGATTACACCAAATTTTTCCTTCCTGCTATTTTTCCATTTAACATTTTTAGCTTTATCCTTCAGTTTTAATAATATATTATTTACATCATAATCACTCAATGTTTTCCATTTACATTCAAAAAATATTATCTCATTGTTTAAATTATTCAGTGCAACTATATCTATTTCTGAATCCTTATACCACCATTTTCCTATTTTATCAAACTTTATTATTTTACCGTTGTTTTTTATCAGAAAATTTATTGATATATCCTCAAACGTATGGCCTATGTATGTATTTAAATCATCCTTGATTATATCCAATAATTCATTAACCTTATTCATTTCAATAAAATCATAATTATTATAGATATATCTGAAAAAGAATGCAATCATATTATCCTTAAACTTATAAATCCCTTTTTTACTTTTGTTGCTTAACGTTACTGGTATCTCCCTTTTTATAAAATCCATATCGATTAATACACTTATATACTTACTTAGAAGAGACCTTTCAAGGCCCGTGTAATTAATTATTTCACCGAGGGCTGAATTTCCATTTGCTATTGCTTCAAGTATTGAAAAATAATATCTGGGCTCATCAAGCTCTTCTCTCAATAAAAACATGATATCCTGATTTATAAATGAATCGATGCTTAAAAAATTATTTTTAACGTTTTCCATTAAGTCCTTTGTTTTATCTACCTCATTTATATATGCCGGTGTTCCCCCATAAATACTGTAGTATTTTATTGTTTTCTCCACGTCCCCAAAATAATTTATTAAACTCATAAATTCCAAAGGTTTAATCATTAACTGTGCTGTCCTTCTTCCATATAATGGCGATTTATAAATTACAATATTCTCCATCATCGACATGTTTGATCCGGAAATAATAAAAAATATCTTCGTATATTTTAATTTACTATCCCAGTAATCCTGTAAAATAGATAATAATGAACCATTATTTTTAACAATATATGGAAATTCATCAATTACTATTACCAGTCTTTTATCTATTGTTTTATTATATAAATACTCAAAAAACGAGTCAAAACTATTTAAATAATTGCTCTTTAAAAAGTTATCATTAAAAAAATTGCCCAGTATTTTTGATAGCCTTTCAAGCTGTATTTTTTCCGACTCTTCCCTTCCTGTAAATATTATGCCCTCGTGATTTTTCATGAATTGTTTTATTAATTCAGTTTTACCAACCCTGCGCCTTCCATAAATTACTACAAATTCTGCCCTGTTACGGTTATATCTAAGATTCAACGTTTCTAATTCATTTATCCGATCTATAAATTTCATATACTTAAAAGTATATTACTTAAAAGTATATTAAAATATTTATAAAATTTATGAAACAAAATGGCCCTTTCTGGGTGATACACTTTTTATTGCTTTATTATTTCCTTTTAATTTATCAACTGCAGTGTTTAAGCTATCTATAAACAGGTCAACCATATCATTGCTAAAGCTTTCCCTTATTACAACACGCATTAAAACAGTATCATCCGCATTTTTTGGCAGGGAATATGCCGGGACAATCCAACCATATGACCTCAGTTTGGATGACAGATCAAATAAGGTGAAATTATCCTTATTTTTCTGTTTAAATGTTACAACAGGTATATGCCTGGCATCGCTGACAATTTCAAAATTGTCTATTTTCTTTATCCTCTCTGATAAATACCTTGCATTACCCATCATATTCTCAGCAATTTTTTTATATCCGGATTTCCCCATCCTTATTATATTATAATACTGTGCAGCTATATTTGATCCACTTTTTGAAAAATTCAATGTATATGTTGGCATTTCATCACCCAAATAATTTACGTAGAATATTAGATCCTCAGGTAGATCACCTCTATTTTTAAATAGTAGCCAGCCTATACCTGGATATACCAGACCGAATTTATGGCCGGATACATTGATGGACTGTACATGGCTTAAACGGAAATCACATTTTAAATCGGGTTCTATAAACGGCGTAATAAAACCAGCACTGGCAGCATCCACATGGAGCGGTACATCTATATTTTTTTCATTTTTGAGTTTTTCCAGTAAATCGTTGATTTTTTTGACATTATCAAACGCACCGGTAAAGGTTGTTCCCAAAACAGCACCGACGGCAATAGTATTCTCATCAACATTTTTAATTAATTCTTCCGGATTGGCAACCATGGTGTTTTTATCCAGTGGTATTACTCTGGGTTCAACATCAAAATATTTTGCAAATTTATCCCATACTACATGTGTATCTGCTCCAAAAACAATATTCGGCTTACTGTAATCCTTATTCATTTTCTGCATTTTAATTTTCCAGTTCCATTTATGTGCCAGTAATGCCAGCATTATCGCTTCAGAGGAACCTATTGTGGAGGTACCGGTAAAATCATTCTCTTCCGGTGCATTGTATAACCTTGATAAAATATTTACTATTCTTTCTTCCTCCTTTTTTATCTGCGGGTACTCAAAATTATCTATAAAATTTTTATGTGCATTTTCCATATATAATTTATCGGCTTCAGGTTCCATCCACGTGGTTACAAATGTTGCTAAATTCAACTCCGGGATACCATCAAGATTTAACTCCTCATGAATTAATTCATATGCCGCCCTTGCATTCATGCCTGTTTCCGGAAATCTATTTTCTGGTATTGGCTCATTAAAATCCCTGTTGCTATATGTACCATATATTTTTTTATTACCTTTTATTTTTTTGGCTACCATATATAATAATGGATACATATTATAAAAAGGTTTAAAATAAAATTTAATGTGGGAATAGATCATGTTTTGATCTCTAACCCCTGCTATTTTGCATAATAGGTATCTGAAAATACTGAACAGCCACCATGATTTTTTTAAACCCCTGATATCTTCTAATTATCATATCTTCATTGTGTATACATGGAAAAAAGTAGACGTAATCTATTTTTACAGCGTCCAACTATATGTATAAATTCCTGGTGAGAACTATCCAAAATTAAGTGAGGCAAATAAAATTATTTGTTGTATGTTTATTAATCTATTATTTTTACCGGGAAATGTGTTAAATAAATGCTGTAAGTTCCAAGGTTGGATGACCCTATGAAATAGTCCTTGTATAATGTAAATGATATAACTATAGTATATGTTAAAAGTGGATTAATGGAAAAGAGAGGTTTCCTATCGCTTGTATGACCGTATGTCATGGCCATAAATAGCCCACTTCCACCTACAATGCTGCAGGTTTTGTTAACAAAACCATAACTTAAACTTCCGTTACCCAGGCCATAACTTAAACTTTCATTGTATGATACATTATGTGTTGTATTTACTAATTCAGCGGAATTCATTTTTATTCCCAAATTATTAATATTACTTTTTAGCAAAAACATATTCATAAGTATAAAATCTATATGGTATTTTGTGGGTTTACTCAGGTTAAAAGTATAGTTATAATTAATATTATGCGAATTATTCTGACCAGCACATTCTAGACCTGCATTTATCAAATTGGCGACTGCAAATTCCAGATTTTTATTATTAACAGAAATATTAGAAGTTTGGTATATAATCGGACCCTTGGATGTATTTTGATATTCGTTACTTACATGAATTAAATTATCATTTACATATATTCTTCCGGGTTCGTTTGTTCTTATATATATTAATGACGGAATTAGAATTATAAGAACTATAAATATTACCAGTATTACTATTATTTTTCTATTCATATTATCTCACCATTATTAATTTGACGTATAACACATATTTATGCCCGTTACCAGTGTTGAGCATGGACTTGTATAATAACTGGGTGAACCTACATATCCGGATTCAAATGTAACCTGCACACTGTAATCTACAAGGTATGCATCCACGGTATTTGGATTTAAATTGCCTAAACTAAATTTAAAGTCAGAGCCAATGCCAAACATATATGATTTTTTGCCATATTCCTTACTACCAATATTTGTACTCTGCCATATTGGGCAATATTCATTTACAAAAAATCCTATCGGTTCTATCTCGCCTGTCATAGTGTTTGAATATGGGTTTTCAGTGCACGGACTATTAGAGGCTTTGGATATAAAGTGTAATGGATTTGGTATGTGAAAACCAACAGCAGAAAGTACTGCTGAAATTAAATATCCATCTATGTTAGTTAATGTATTATCAGCACTATTCTGATCTGCAATATGTACATGCATAATTTTCATGTAACCACCACTGCAACCAAGTTCATTACCTCCATATGAAAGTGTTTGCTTTATTTTCCAAACACCATCAGCGTTTGGATATGAAGCACCTGTTGCAAAGTTTAAATCTATTGGGTTAGCCGGCTTGTATACTGTGGTATCGGGTTGCTTGGTACCATCATATGATGTTAATGTATATGTGCCTATTTCCTTACCATTGCTATTATATACATAGCAGGTCATGTTTGTCGGTGCATATTCAAAGACTGGGCCACCTCCACCGGGTATAATATCTGATTGTATGCCGTTTGATGCATTACTATTATATATTATAATAGGATGCATTGAATATGTATAATTTTTATGCAGGTTTATTGGACCGAAGGGCAATTCTATATTATTGTAATTATTTCTATAAACTAATCCATAATGGAATATAGATGCGTCAGGTAACCAGTTTATATTTAGATTGTTTGTGTTTATATTATAATATGTTGATGGTATTGCAGTATTATTATTCATTGTTTTTATGTTATTATTGTTTGAAATTGAGTATTGGGATTTCATTGTCTTTATGCTCATTACATCAATAAAGCTTATATTTTTATTCATATTATTTTTAAATATATTATACATGTATATTTTATTGTTTTTCAATGATAATATTATTGACATCTTCATTTCACTATTATTTTCAAATATATCGAATGAATTCTTCTTTACTGCAATATTCGTGATGTTGAAATTTAAATTAGTAATTTTACCATTGTTTATACTGTAGACATTTATCTTTAATGGAGATAGATGATTAAATGAATTTATATAAACAGTTTTACCTATTAATGATAAATGTATATTTCCATTGCCGTTATTATTAATATTAATACTATTACTATAATTATAATTGTTATTATAATAATTATACTCCAAATCAGCAAGGCCAGCCATTATCATTATTGTAGTAAATGATATTGCTATAATAACTTTTTTATTTATATGCTTTTCCATATATGTATATATATATATATAAATAATATATAAAAGCTTTTATAGAACATGTGTGCTGTATTATATAAAACTCATTTCGGGATATCATACTAATTGTTTCAATCCGATAGTTTAAAATATCATTCAGCATTAAAAGTTATGGTAGACCCAGATTTTAGAAGTTTAATAGAACTATCTAAGGAATCAGCAGATATAACTAAGATGGATCCGAAAATTTTAAGGAAGTTTATGGATGAAAACTCGATAAGCATGCAGAGTAAAAGAATACCGGTTAATGATGTGAAGGATGTAAAAATACACCTGAAGGATAGGGATATTATTACGCGGGTATACGATGATAATAATTCTGATTCAGCAATAATTTATTATCACGGTGGTGGTTTTGTTTTTGGAAATATAGAAACACATGATAATCTCTGCAGGTTCATCGCAAGGGAATCAAAAATGAAGGTTATTTCAGTAAATTACCGCCTGGCACCGGAAAATAAATTTCCTGCGGCATTAAACGATGCGTTCGATACATTCCATTATATACATAATAATAAAAATGAATTTAAAATTAAAGATAAAATATGTGTTGCCGGCGATAGCGCCGGTGCTAACCTCGCAATAACTCTATCATTGAAATCAAGGGATGAGAATCTACCCCTGCCGGATTTACAGGTTTTACTGTACCCATCACTGGCACCGGATAACTTTTCTAGATCATTTCTGGAATACTCCGATGGCTATGTATTAACATCTAAGGATATTATGTTTTTCGGTGAACAGTACAGAAATGAATTTTCAGATATAATTAATCCATATTTTTCACCTTTAGTTTCGGATAATTTTAAAAATTTGCCATCTACTATAATTGTTGCCAATGAGTATGATCCGCTGCGTGACCCGGTGGAATCACTTTATAAAAAACTGCGTAATGATAATGTAAACGCCATTGGGATACGTGCACTGGGAATGATACATGCATTTGCAACGGATTTTGAAATATCCGAAACGGCAAAAAACCTTGTTAAAATGGTTTCAAAGATGATTCCAGAAATGTTATGAAATTACCTCAAAGCCATCGTCGGTTTTTTTCAATAATTTTGAATACATTCCCCATTCAATTAAAATTACCTCAAGGTCATGGCTTCCATCCGGATTGTTGAATGTCTGGACACCATTTTCCTTTAACCTGTCCAGTAAATCATCTATGGAAAATGAATTCATGGATATCGCCGTGTTGAATGGCTCTATCTTTGTTAATGAGCTTTTTATTATATTTTTTCTCTGAAACATCCCTGATTTTATGTATTCTATACCCTTTTCGGCTATTGATATATCACCGGATTCAGCATTTACCAGTCCCAGATTTGAAGCCGTATAAACTATTGGCATTAAATCATCTATATCTACTTCCATTTCTTTCTCCAATCTGTATAAATCAGTTTTGCCATCAAATATATTACTTAAAACATACAATAAACCTACAAGGTCTGCTATTCTAGCGTTTGGATCTATTACATCCATAATTGGATAATAACTTTTAGGTTATTAATATTAATGCTAAATAATAAGTTTTAAGTAAAAATTATGAAGAGTATACACCCTCCTCTGCAACATATTTTTCCTGTGCGACATCCATCATCCTTCTTGTAAACACCACCGAATATACTGCAACTATTATGCCAAATATCAGTGATCCCCACGCTGCCAGTGCAATATTGCCATTTGCGGTTGCAAGATCTATTGTTTTCATTAATCCGGTATGTATTTCAAGGCTATGTGTTCCATATATATCAGGCCAGTATTCACCTATCATTAACCCTCCCCACGCACTGTTAATTGTTGATGATATGCCACTTATCAGATAGGGAAATGTTGATGGCAGTATAACCTTCCTCATTTTTTTGAAAAATCCAAGTTTTAGATTTTTTGTTATTTCCCAGTACTCACCAGGCATTGCCTTAACGCCCATCCAGAACGCGTAGAGAACATAATAAAATGTACTTACAAAACCCAGAAATAGTACATATAATTCATTGGTAAAACCGCCAAAAACACCTATTATATATGGCTCAGTTAATATGAATAAAAACGGGAAATATATGGGAGCAGGATAGGAGCTCAATGCCTGTATAACGGGTATTCCAAAAAATTCCGCCCTTTTGTGCACAGCCAGGTAGTAACCTAAAAATATTGCTATAACCATTGATATCAATAATATTGTCAAAACCCTTAAATAATCATAGCCTAAACTGTATAATAGATATCCAGTCCCATTAAATAATGTATACCATTCATCTATTTTTACAGATAATACCAGTGATACACTTTCATACAGAATTAATATAAGTAATAATATGGCTATAGCCCCATATCCATATCTGTAATATTTTTTCTTTTTTTCCTTTTTCTCGTATTTTTCTTCATGCCTTTCATTTTCTCTATATTTATAGTACCTTGATAATCTGCTTAATGGATTTTTCGATATAGCTGCGAATATTCTTGTTGTTTCTTTAATATTTAAACGGCCCCTTTTTAAAATCGGTGCATCAGTATCCAGGGTATATTTGCTTACAGCATATCTGCTGAATTCCCTCAGTATTAATATTACACATACTATAACTATTCCAAGAATTAGCAGTGTTAAATATACTGCATGCAAATTTGCATCTGCAACGAAGGTATCCAGAACAGAACCTACACCGAACGTCTGGTATGAATGTACGCCAACAGTGAAAACCTCGCTTACTGTAATGTAAAAAAATCCATCAGAGACGCTGGGAAATAAATTTGCCGCTATCCTTGGAATGGAGAAGGGTATATACAGGTATCTCAATTTTGAAAATAATCCAAATCTTGAATTCTGGGTAACCTCAACCATTTCATTTGGAACGGTTTTAAAAGCCTGGTATTCCCCCATCCATATATTCCATACCACTGCAGTAAAAACGAGGAAATCCGTTGCAAGCTGGGTTCCCAGAGGACCGCCTATCCTTGTTATAAATATTATAAGTACAACCGGGAAAAATGTTATAACGGGAACGGATTCAAATATTTCTATAAATATAATATATATATTTTCAAATATCTTTGACTTTATTGATGCGTATGCAAGGAACCATCCGCTAATTATTGATAATATTACCAGTATAATAACCTGTATGGCAGTTGCAAGAACACCAAGAATTATTAAAAGTAGTTCATTCACCCTATCACCTCTTATTTCTCGGTGGTGTTAGATAACCATATAGCATATCAAGATTCGAATTAAATTCATCACTTCTCGGGTTTCTTGGTCTCTGCATTGTTACCTCTACCCTGCCTATTATTGATGCGGGTATATTATTTAATATATAAATTTCATCCGCCAGCTCTAAAACTTCGGTAAGGTTATGCGATACCATTATAACTGATTTTAATGGTGTTTCTCCGCTGAATAATATATTGTATATATCCTGCCTGAGACCCTCTGCGGTTAACTCATCAAGATGTGCGAAGGGCTCATCCATCAGAAATACATGGGGATTAGCCGCAAAGGCCCTTGCTATTGCCACTCTCTGTCTCATACCACCACTCATTTCTTTCGGATACAGATCTTCAAAACCTTCCAGTCCAACCCTTGACAGTGAAACCTTTGCCTTTTCAACCATTTCATTGCGTGACATATTCTTTGTTTTCATAGACAACATTACATTTTCCTCAGCCGTCATCCAGGGAAATGTTACAATTGACTGATGGATCAGTGCAACCTCCGGTGTTGGTTCGTATAATTGTTTTCCCATCAATTTAATTTTACCACTATCTGGCTTTAAAAATCCACCCAGAATTCTCAGTAAGGTGGATTTACCGATACCTGATGGCCCTATAATGGCAATAAATTTACCTGTCTCTGCTTCAATATTTATATTTTCAAAAACTTTGTAACCATTATCATATGAGAAATCAATATGTTCAGCTTCAAGTATAACCCTATTAACGGATTCGTTTTTTAATTTTGCTTCCATTATGATTCACCCTATCGTAAATACCCCCGATCATAATGGTTTTATTTATATATTAAGCAATATATTTATTCACGAGGCTATCTTCTCTTCCTGTATTAAAATATTATATATAATATTATCCGACTTCCCCAAACTCTACATATATCAGGTAATATGGGGAATTGGGGATAAGTTGCCTGGATAAACACGGAAGATTCTGAACCGGATTATAAACTTGAAATATTGCCCTCTAAAATGAAAATAGTATGGGAAAAATAATTTTAATAATTTTTTAATCATATAATTTTCTGTCCACCTCTTTGTCCGCATCCACACTTTTTGAAACTACCTTCTCTGCAGATAATGGTTCAGCAATTTCCTCTAGGCATTTTCTTTCGGCTTTTACACCAGTAAAGAATTCTACGACCTCTGAGAATATCATCAGTGATTTTTATTGTTTTACCATAAAGATAATTCCCTTAATTTTAATCTGATACTTTCTAAACATTCCTGTAACTAACAACTCAATAACATACAGAAAATGTGTTTCTAAACCAAAAATAAAAATTAATTTATTTTATTATTTTATATTAAAGGCATATTGCTTAATCTCCCAGATCCTTCAACTCTTTCTTTGAGAATAATATTTCCTTTAACTCACGGTCAAGCTGTGGGTCGTTTCTTCTCAAATATTCAAGCAGTAATGAAAAATGCTCCTTTTCATCGTCCCTGTTATGTTCTATAACGGCTCTTAAATTACTATCCGTGGTTGCATATGCCCTTTCGTCGTAGAACATTATTGCCTGCATTTCTTCTATCAAAGACTGCCTTGCTCTGGACAGATCCTTTGTTTTTTCATCCAAACTGTTTCCAGTTTCATACATTGGCATAGAAATAATATAACATTCCAATTTATAAAGTTTTTTTGTGGAAAAATATAAATAAAAAATTATAAGTAACGTTGTAATTACTCACGATGGAAGATCGTGTGGGTAAAATAATGGAAATGGCAAAAAATCTTGATGACCTTAATGAATTTTTCAGAAATAATGATAGTGTTGTTGCATATTTAGATATAAAAATTACAAAAATGGAAGAGGGTCACTGCGAGTTTTCATTGCCTTTTAGTGAGGGGATAACAAGGGCAGGAAATGTTCTGCATGGCGGTATGATTATGGCTGCCCTTGACTATGCGGGTGGTTTAACAGCAATGACTGTAAATGATGGAATAGACCAGGTGACACAGGAATTAAAGATAAATTTTTTAAGCCCGATGCATAAAGGTCCGTTTAAAATCGTGACAGATATTATAAAGCCGGGTCGCACGGCGGTTATCATTGAAACAAAGCTATATGATAATAATGGAAAATTGGGAACAATAGCGCTTGGTACATGGTATATAATAAGGGATAGAATAATAGAGAAAAAATAATTAAGTATAATTATATATAAATACATGAATGGTTTAGAAATAGCATTCCAGTTAAATAATGAAAAAGATACAGAGGTTGTAACCGCTCTCGGAAATCTAACGGGAAATTATTTTAAAAATAATGAGAATGTGGATATATCGTGGAGAATATTTCATGTTACGCTGGATAAGGATAAGTATTACAGAGTTTTATACAGAGGTAAAAAGGTAAATGATTTACATCCGGAAATAAAGAAGAAAATTAAGGAAAAATTTAACGAATTATCGAAGATGGATTTTAATTCCCTAATGGACTTATATAAAAAATCTATGGAGGACAAAAATTTTACAGTAATAAATGTAAGGGATGTAACTGAAGAATACGATCTATGGCAGGATCCACTCTGGAATTATATTTAAATTATATTTAACCAATGTTATACATTACATAATTCAAAACGTGTTGAGACTTAGACATTATATTAGTTTTTGCATAATTTATTTTATCGATAAATTATTTATTAGTATTAACATAGGAATGTGTTCTATAAATATATGTATATAATATATAATATATAATATATAATATATTAACGTTTATATGGATAAAAAAATTATTATAGCGATATCAATTGTCACGCTAATGATAACTATTGGCTTTTCCGGTTTAGTGTATTATAATTACCAAACCAGTATTAGTAGTAGTGAACCATTTGTATCAACTCCTGCTGCCAGTGTTAATAACACAAACTTACATAAACTGGGACCTTATGGACACTATTATTGGGGCTTAGGTAGCCCGGTGAAGAGTGTTAAATTATGGACGCCTACAATTTTATTAAATTCACCATATAAAGGCAGTGCATGTGCGTCTTCCGGTCAATCATTTAAGGTACAGTATGACATGTCCGGTTTCACATCATGTACAAAAACCACGTCAACTACTAAATTATCAGGTATAAAAAACGGATCAGCGGTTGCATGGGTAGGGGTGGCTACATGGACAATTTATCCAGTGGTTCTTAAATATTCACCATCCGGAGGGGGATGCCCTGGTCCTAAACCTGCAAACTATGTTGCAGAGATAACAACACCACCGAGTAAATATGTATCACAACCTTTACTTGCACCCGGATCCAAAAGCGATTGCTATGAGCCAAGTTCATTTACAAGAAATGGCTATAATTCCGTTTTCATCTGCAATGGATTTAACCCCTCTACATGGAAGGACAAATCACCAAACATGGAAATACTATCTGGTGCAGCTGGATATGTTTCGTTTACAACAAGTTCTATCCATGAGGAGGTTATATCTTTCGGAGTACAGGTAGTAATATCCGGAACTTCCTGTTTTCTCCCCGGCACTTTAAATTTAATATCAACAGTGGGTACATGGTGCTGGGGAACATTCAGTTACCATTATAACTCATTTACATATAAAATACCGACAAATTCGGGAGGGAAATATAAATTTCAGGCTTTAAATTCTGGGAGTTCTAAAAATATGGCGTATGCTTTCAGGTGGATAAAATGCTAAACAAGAGAGTTTTAGTTGCAACAGTTATTTCGTTAATAATAATTTCTTCTGCTGTGTTATATAGTTTTTACATACCGAACAATGATGTATTGGTGAATAAAAATGTAAATTATAAAACCAATGCAAATATATTATCAAACAATAAAACGAATTTATTTATTATAAACATGACCTTAATAAATGTACCTACCGGAAGATTGCATATTAACACTTTAGTTAACAGTAGTATAATAAATAATGTGAACAGTACGATAAAAAATTTAGGAATTTATAATGGTACCTCAGTAGTAACATACTCGGCAATTTTATCCAGAGATATAACATATAATACAGAAGGTATTAATATTAATTACACACAGAAAGATAATTTTACACTGGGTGGGTTAGGCTACGGCAATGGTATATTTTTGAGAAATGGCGGAAATGCCAGCTATTATCAATCAGTTCCACTATCCATACCCGTTAAATCCAATAATATTTATACATTATCATTTATAATAAGTGAGACAAACTGGCTGAATGGTGTTAAAAATCCACATAATTATTCATATTATCTGAAATTCACATTAAATAAAATATTCATAGTAGATCATACGCATGGATATTATCATAACTTTTATTTTGTTAATGGTAAAAATCATTTTACATCGCCGAAAATAAAAATAACGAGCATTACCACATAATTTTTTATAATAAATCTATAATTATTTTTTTACAATTAATAAATCAAGGCCTTTCCATTTTAATTTATAACCCAGTGCAGGTAATAACCTTTCAGGAACAAGTCCCTGTGACTCTATATAATTTATCATTTTATCCGTATCAGGGTAAAGTTTTTCCAGTTCCTTTTTAATTGACTCTATTGATGAATCATCCAGTTCCTTTTTAAGGTTGTTCCCTGTATTGTATCTATCTTCCATTATTTTTTTTAGCGATATAAAATCAATATCATTTATAAAATATATATAATTTTTAGGTTTTTTATCCTTTTCATTAATAATATAAATTGTTTCCCAGTCCACATGTTTTTTTAATTCTTTATTTAAAATTTCATCGTCTTTTATATATTTTATGTTTGACACGTTTATGTAAATTTTTTTATTATTTATATTCATTATATAGTCCGGGAAATAAACATTATTATTTATTACCAGCGGTTCAGATTTTTTAATAAAATCGTATTTTATTTCATCATTATAATGGTTCTCGGGTAAATAATATGATATGTTATCACTCAATTTTAATTTGTAAATTTTTGTTGTGTCTTTATATTTATCTTTTATTTTTATATCGGCCTCTATACTCCATTCATTTAAGGTATACAATTTCTCTATCAAAAATGCAAACCTGTTACCGTATCTATCTGTATTTTCAAACATTGCTGTGGGTCCTGTTACCTTTATTGATTCAAGTTTATTATCATTGATTACAGTTTTATATAATAATCCAAGACGCTTTATTGACCTTAATGTGTAGTTCCAGTCAGAGGAATTAATTACTGTCATTTCCATACATTTTAGTAAAATTGTTTCCATCTGCCCTAAATTATAAATCCTTGCTATTTCATTAAAATCCTTTGAATATATCTTTTTTAATAACAATTCACTATCCTTATCTGAATACAACCCATCAATTATTTCATTTACACTTAAATCATATTTTTCTTCCACAGGTTTTAATATTGTTTCCTTATCCTCATTATCAATCGGTGGTATTCTTGCTGCCTTAAATACATCTTCCCTTAGGGATTCTGCATTAACTTCAACTGCTGGCTCAAAAATCGAATTTCTGAAAAAAACCAGTGATAATGCCTTTATTATTTTTGTGTTTGAGGATTTTATCTCCAGTTCTTTCAAATCTTTTTCTATATTTTCCTTTTTATTATTTATGTTGTTATTGAAAACATTGAATACACTCTGTATATAATCATTGTTTTCCTCGGATAAAAATACGGGGAATATTAAACCTGTTTTTGTTTTACGGGTTATCATTAATCCCGACGGGAACACCTTTTCTCCTCCTCCTTGAAGTACCATATTCTGCTGTGCCTGCTGATACCAGTTCATATAAATAGCTTGATTTTCCCTCAGATGGTCTCAATATTCTCCCCAGCCGTTGCCTGAATTGCCTTGTACTCCCGGAACCACTCATTATTATTGCCACGGAAGCATCGGGCACATCCACACCCTCATCTAAAATTCTTGATGTTGCTAAAACTGTTATTTCCCCATTTTTAAACATTTCCAGATATTTTTTCCGTTCTCTTCCCGGGGTCATATATGTCATTGCCGGAACTAAAAATTCCTTTGATATTAAATATGCTGTGTTTGTATCCTCTGAAAATACTATAGTTTTTTCTCCCGCATGTTTGCTTAGTAAATATTTGAGATATTCAATCTTTTTATCCGCATTGAATGCTATTGACCTTGCTTTTCTCCATGCCATTAATGCTTCCTTCCCTTCAGGATTCCACGAGGTCATTATAAACTTTTCAAAGTCCATATTTCCATTTAATTTTATGTTTCTGCTCCTCAGGTAGGAAATAAATATTTGATGGTTTTTTTCATATTCCTTTTCATCTTCCTCACTTAATTCCACAGGAATTCTAACGATTTTATAATTTGATATATAATCATTTAATTCCTCATAGCCCAGTTCAAAAACTTTACCTCCCATATAGTTTTCAAGAATTTCCTGCATTTTATCTGTTCTTTCATATGTTGCAGTTAGACCCAATCTATATGGTGAAGCGTACATTTTTGCTATCTGCATATAACTTTCAGATGACATGTGATGTATCTCATCTGCTATAATAAATTTGAATTTATTGCCAAGGCGATCTGCCATTAAATATGCCGAATCATAGGTTGAAACCGTAATATCCCTAATTTCCTTTTCCCCACCACCAATTTGCCCTATATCTACATTTAATAAATTCCTTAATTTGTCCCTCCACTGTATAATTAATTCTATCGTTGGGGCTATTACTATTGTTGATACCTTTAACATGGTTATTGCATATATACCTAAAATTGTTTTACCAGCTGCTGTTGGCAGCACTACTGTCCCGGAATAATCGTTTTTACTCCATAATTCAAGAGATTTTTTCTGATATGGCCTCAGTTCGATGTTTGAACTTATATCCAGTTTTTTTTCATTGAAAACATTATCCTTTATATCCTTAAATTTTTTTATTATAAACGGATACTTATATGCAGGTGCCCTGTACGCCTTTATTCTTTCATCGTACTGTAATAAATTATTATCGCCTGAATCAGATATAATAGTACCATTTTTATAATAAATTTCCATTTTATATTGCATTGTTTAAAAGATTATAAATTTTATTAATTAATCTACTGATTCACCAAATATTTTGTGCCTTGGTGTTGAATCAAGTATTGTTTTTCCATAATCAACAGTATTTTTATATGCTTCCATCTGTATGAAATCCTCAAATGATTTTTTGTCTTTCCATACTGTATATATCATATATTCCTTAGGACATTTCACTTCCCTGTATAATTTCCCATCTATAAAACCAACATCATTGCTTTTCAATAAATCAACTACACCGTTAAATTTATCCTCAAAATCCCTTTCATGACCATCTCTCACCCTATAATATAAGCCGACATTAATCATATTTCTATATTAAAATATCATATTTAGAGATTTATGCATATATTTTATAAACACATTCAATTTTTCAAACAGATATTTTTTCATCACCGGAATAATTACATAATAATATTTTATAAAAACGCAACATCATTAAATTTTGCAGTAAATTAACAGAAATAAATTTGATATAAAAAAATAAATTTTATGGACTTATTCGTATCCACCTGGCATTCCACCCATGCCTCCGGGCATTCCTCCAGGAGCACCTCCGGGTGACCCGCCTCTGGATGATTTTGTTGCTATGACATCATCTATTCTCAGTATCATAACAGCGGCTTCTGTTGCGGCTTCAACTGCCTGCTTTCCAACCCTTATTGGTTCTATAACACCTGATTTTTCAAGATCTTCTACGTTTCCATTAAAGACATTTATTCCATATGTTTTGTGTCCCTGTGCATGTTCGCTTCTTATATTTATTAATATATCTATAGGATCAAGTCCAGCGTTTTCGGATAATGCCCTGGGTATTTCTTCCATTGCATCTGCAAATTTTTCTATTGCCAATTGCTGCCTTCCACCGACCCTTGAAGCATAATTTCTTATGTTAAATGCGATTTCTTCTGCTGCTGCTCCACCGCCTGTTATATATTTTCCATCTTCAACAGCTGCAGCCACAACATGCAATGAATCTGTTAATGATCTTTCCATTTCATCTGCAACGTGCTCTGTTCCTGCCATTACCAGTAAACTTATTGCCTTTGGGTTTTTTGAACCGGTTACAAAGGTCATATAGTCATCGCCCAGTTTTCTTTCTTCTACTGTTTCTGCATGTCCAAGATCCTGTTCTGATATTTCCTCCAGTGACGATACTATTGTTGCACCTGTTGCCTTGGATAATTTATCAACATCGCTTTTCTTTACCCTTCTCACTGCGTATATTCCAGCTTTAGCGAGGTAATGCTGTGCCATATCATCTATTCCTTTCTGGGTCAGTACAACATTTGCACCTGTTGCCTTTAATTTTTCTACCATTTCCTTTAATAAGTCTTCTTCCTGCCCGAGGAACCTCTGTATCATATTAGGATCACTTATCTGTATGTTTGTATCAAATTCAGGTTTCTTGACCTCAAGGGCGGCATCCAGCAATGCTATTTTTGCATTGTTTACAATTTTTGGCATGTTTGGATGTACCTTTTCCTTGTCAAGTATAATTCCATCTACTAACTGTGTTTGGCTAAGCTCTCCACCGTATTTTTTAACTACCTGTAGATTATCGAAATCAACATAATATTTTCCATCTCTTTCCTCTGCAATGTTCTTTATTGCATTGTATGAAATTTCTCCTAATAATTCCTTTTCAACAGATGCACTTTTACTGTTAAGGGATGTTTTTGCCATTTTTACTAATATATCCTTATCTGTGATCTTTACGGGCTTTGATATATCGTCCAAAACTTTTGAAGCCTGTACTGCAGCCATTTTAAAACCCTCTGTTATTACTGTGGGGTGAACATTCTGGTTTATTAATGTATTTGCCTGATCCAGCAATGCCCCGGCAATTATAACGGCAGTTGTTGTTCCATCGCCTACATAACTGTCCTGGGTTTTCGAAACCTCTACCATCATCTTTGCAGCAGGGTGCTCAACATCCATTTCCTTTAAAATTGTTACACCATCATTGGTTATAACAATATCACCGAGGGAATCGACTAACATTTTGTCCATTCCTCTTGGTCCTAATGTGGATCTTATTGATGTTGCTATTGCCTTTGCAGCGTCAATATTCTCATGCATTGCATCTCTGCCGCTTTCTCTTTTTGCTCCTTCTTTTAATATAAATATGGGTTGACCACCAATCATAACTATCAAATTAGTAAAAATAAACTTCTATATAACCTTTTCTATATATAGGGTTATTATATTATATGATATATATATTAATATAATTATTTAATTATGTTATTATCCAGTAATGCCGGCATCGACTCAACATCATTTATATGGCAATTATTTTTTATATAATTCCATAATTGTAAATCCACATTGATGTCCATTGAATTTAAATAGGATTCTATTTTATTTTTAAGAAAAATGCCCTTTTTATCAAAGTCCGTTAATAATATAACAGTATTATAGCCATTAGAAATATATTCTGAAAAATTATACAGTGATTTGCCCCTGTTTATATTGATTATATTCCCCGTAAAATTTATTTTCTTTAATGATTTTATATCATTTATTCCCTCAACAATTATTGGATTTTGTAGATTTTTATTCTGATATTTTAATATCATTTTTTCTAAATCCATAATAGTTTAATAAATAAATCATTAAATAAATTTTTTGTTATATAAAATTTATTGATTGTTATATTTTAATTTTTATCTAAATTAGGTGCCACTGTAACTTTTAGGTTATGATTTCCGTTAACAATGTTAACATCCACCTTTGGAAGTTATCATCTCACAGAACTGTGGGATGCTTAAACTCCGTGGGTATAACCCTATACCCTCTATCCCGTTGGCAAAATCCAGTACCTTCAGGTACTATTCTTACTTCCCTCAAATCTATATTTTCTAACCCTGTTTTAACCTCCATATTAATGAGCTTCGGGAACTTTAATATTCCATCATTAATGCTGCACTGCTGGTTTGTGAATACAAGTATATGTTCACCATCTTTTTCCTTGTAATGCGGCAATCCTGACCTTCCTAAAAACTTATCAGGGTCTTTCCTCCATTCCTTTATTGCTTTAAAGAAGGACTTCCATGATTTGTCCAGTAATTTTAGAATGCCCTGTGAGGTCTGTGCCGGCAATGATTTATATTCTTCAGAATCTTTCAGTATATTATTAAGTTCCCCATATCTTGTCCATCTTCTGGTTGCAAAGAACTCCTGCCTGATTATATAGTTTGCCTTATTATAAAGGTTCTTTGAAAAATGTGCAGATTTACTGAGGTTATCATCTCCATTAATCCAGATCTGTTCTGTTAACCTTCATAGCCAACCTCAATTGAATGATTCTTTCTTTTAGAATACATCTTCATGGAATATGAATGAAGCATTGAAACTATATCATCAAACACCTCTTTGGAATCGAGCTCGGTATTGCCTATCTCTGAGATTATAATAATCTCAGTGCCAAACTTCTGAAATAAATATTTAAACAGTTCAAAACCTGTTCTGGTTAACCTGTCTCTGTATGTTATTACAACCTTTTCAACCCTGTAATTAATGATTTCATCAAGCATCTCAAAGAAGCCTTTCCTCTTCTCGAATGAGATGCCAGATGCTATATCCGGGTATATTGCATTGATTGTGTAACCGTTCATGAAACACCACTGCTTCAACTGCTCAATCTGGTTTTCTAAATCATTTTTCTGCTTTGATGTTGATACCCGTGCATAGATAACAGTCCTGCGTTTCACATCCCTGTTTAGGAGTTTGTAAACATCCCCATCATTGTAATCATAATATCCACTGGGCAATACTCTATACCGGATCTTCCCGTTGTGTGCATAGACGTGGAGTGTCTTTCTTGTTATTCGGAGAAGATTAAGAACTTCATTTGCTTTCATTGTTAATACTTTAATAATACACTACTAAATATAGTTATCTATTTTTAGCATAATATATTTTCTTGCAATGAACGCAGTTCATTTATTGTCAGATCACCTTTGTTAGAATTTTTGTCCACAATTTCTATCAAAACATCTGTATCTATAAGTATCAAAATCTTTTTTCGCCCCTTTTTCTGTATATATCATTAATCATTTTTTCCTTTAAATTAAATTCTATAGTCTAAATTTCTATTAATTATGTTAACTACTTATAACACCCTTCACCATTTAACGTTTCATCCTATGGCGATTATCAAGTGTTAGATCTATAGTGGTTTTTCGCAACGAGAAACCTGTAATTTACGCCTTTTTTAGCATAATTTTTCCTACACTGTAATGTAGTTTCTTTGAAAATTTCTCCCAGAGTCCGAATATATATCGTTAAATTCAACTTTTGGTTCACCAAAAATAACGGTTAATAATCGCCATAGGTTTCATCTAAATATTTTTATAATACAGCGTAATAAAGAAATGCGAGTTTTCCAGCATAACTGCATAAGTCCAGAGGACAGGGGTGCTGGAAAATAATGAACAGGAATGAAATCTCTTCTGCAAGAAGGGCTCGATGCGTATAGGGTTCCCGACCAGGGGTAAAACGCATGCAAAACAGGTCATGCTTTGAAATCGGCGGAAACGTGATTTTATATAAGAAAGCAGTCTCCGAACCGAAAGGGGACGGGATAGATGCCTTAGGGTTAAGGCAACGAAGTTTAAGCTCTTCATGAAAGATGATAACTTCCAAAGATGAATGTTAACATGGTTAACATAAATCATAACCTTGACCCACTTAACCCATCTAATATATTTTCTGCAGATGAGTATTTTAATAATTCATTGAATAGGTCACTGAAACTTTCTCCCGGTCTTTTAACTGTAACTAATTTATTATAAACATCATCTTTAATAGTTATTGTTTTTACCATATATGTTTATGTTTAAACGATATATTAATTTTCCCGGGGTTTAATTTTATGCTTTATATTGCCACATTTGTAAAATAATCTGGATGAAGAATAAAATCACCAGTACTGTTTATTTTTTGCAAATTCGGTCTCTGCGTATAATAATCTTCTTATCAGATCCTCATCGTTGAGATATGAAACCTCTAAAATCCTTGATGCTGTTTCTGGCCCAACACCACGTGCAGCCATTACCATTATGGCTGTTATGCCGTGTTCACGTACTAAATGTGCATTTTTTACAAATTTTCTCTTTACCTTTGGGTTTTTTATGTCCTTTAAGGAATCCTCATCAAACTTGGATATTGAGGCTATTAAATGTGAATGGCAAACGGGGCATTTAATATCGTATATGTCCTTTATTTTTTTTGTTCTTTTGTTTCCACATGATGTACAGTATAAAATAACTTCTTCATTCAGTAACCTCTTTTTAATTGATTCTAAAATTGTTTTTGTTGGCTTTAATGGTGCAATTCTTTCAGAATAGTGGGATAGAAATATATTTGATGATTCCGAGATTTTATCCTTTAAAACAAAATTATCATCATTTATTTCTGATAAATAATCCTTTAAGATTCCCATATCCATATAATCGAAAATTAATTTTCTTATGGAATCCTCATAAATAGGGGTGTTATAATATGCATCCACTATTTTTTCAAATCTTAGCCTTGTCATATCTGCTTTGTTTGTAATTATGCCGAATTTCCTTGCCTCATATAGAAATACATTGTTAAAAAATCTTGACCTCCTTGCGGATGATTTGACATACCCATCTAAATTGTTTACATCTATGCCTTTAATAATATTTTTTATATCCTCTGAGGTCATGTTCCTTGCCAGTTTCATGTATATATGGTATGGCGAGTAATCCATTTCAACACTTTCACCTGTAATGGATGTTAATAATCCCGTTAATATTTCGGCGAGGGTAAAATTGCCAAGGCTACCCAGCAATATCTGAATTATTATCTCTGCATTGTGTGTTTCTATGATTATCCTGTCCAGGGTAGCCAGATCATTTTTATACCAGTTTTCAAGAGCGTTTTTCCCATTTTCATTTATAAAATCCGGTATTTCTTTCATTTTTCTGTTCTCTGAAACCCTGTGCGTTGCCTCATATAATACGGGTATTTCCTCACCTGTCCAGTGGGGTGCTATTGCTGCAGTGCTGAAGGATTCAACATAAATTTTATCATCGTCTATTCTTATTGTTCTCCATGTGGAACCCTTTATTACAAAATAGGATCCGGGTGTGACCTCACTAACTACATATTTTTCATCCAATGTACCGATAAATTTCTTATTGATTACATCGATAACCTTATAATTTTTTTCTCCTGCAATCATGGATATGTTTTCTATAAAATAAGTCAGTATAGAATACCTTTTTATTATAAAATTATCTTCTATTATTAGTTTCCTTGTTTTTGATAATAAGTCTATAACGGAATAATAATCTTCAAAGGTTAAATCCCTGAATGGATATGCTTTTGTTATTATATTGTAAAAATATTTATAATCAATCTTTTTTGAGTAATTTAATTCAAGCATTATCTGGTTTGCAACGGTTGATAATGAATTTTTTCTTATCATTACATTTTCAAGATTGCCATCCTTTATATTGTCCGCTATTGCTACTGCCTCCTCAAGTTCTATAACATCGTTGCATATTACCATGCCCTTTGAAATTTTTGTTAATGAGTGCCCGGCCCTGCCTATTCTCTGAACCATTTTATTTACCTGCCTTGGGGAGTTAAACTGGGCAACCATGTCCGCTGTTCCGATATCTATACCTAATTCCAAAGAGGATGTGCATATTAAACCCCTGATCTTATTTCCCTTGAAATCATTTTCTGCTGTTTCCCTTGTCTCCTTTGATAATGAACCGTGATGCACCGCTATATCCGGATTTTTCAGCCATAATCTTAATCTGAATGATATATCCTCTGCAACGTATCTCCTATTAACAAAAACTATTGTTCCATTATTTTCCTCTATAATATCATGAATTTTTTCTATTGCACCTGCATACTGGTTATCACATGCCATTAGTTCTGCAATTTTGTCATTGCTTTTTTCCGGTAAAAGTACATTTATATCCATTTTTTTATCTATTTCTGGCTTTATTATCTCTATATTGTTATCAGGTGCTATAAAGCCTGCAAGTTCATTCTCGTTTTTTGCAGTTGCGGATAAACCTATTACCTGTATATTGCCTGTAAGTGTTTTCAATCTCTCCATTGCTATTGCAAACTGTGAGCCCCTTTCATTCTGGGCCATTTCATGAACTTCGTCTATTATAACATATTTTATGTTCTGAATATGCTCCCTCAATTTTTTGCTCATCATCAATAACTGCAATGATTCTGGCGTTGTAATCAGTATTTCTGCAGGATGTTTTTTGATTTCTTCTTTCTGGCTCTGGGATATATCACTGTGCCTTACCTGAACGTTTATGGATAAATTCGCACAGTAATTATATAACCTTGATAACATATCACGGTTTAATGCTCTCAGGGGTGTTATATATAACAATGATATTGGTTTTGGTTTTTCCAGATATATTTTATTAAGTAATGGTAATAATGCGGCTTCGGTTTTTCCGGATCCTGTGGGTGATATTAACAGAACGTTTTTGCCGGTTAAAATTTCAGGTATTGCCAATTTCTGTGCTTCTGTTGGCTCTGTTATACTGTTTTTATTTACTGCTTCTACTATCTCCGGATTAAGTAAGTCAAAAACATTATTAAGCGATAAAGACACATATACAGATAACAAAATCATATTTAAAATAATTCAATAATTTCTAATCAAAAAATAAAAATTAAAACTGTATATGCCAGGTGAAGCTTCAATTAAGGCACCAATTACAAGCAGGGCTATGGAAATAATCGGGTAAAGTCCGGAGACATTAACTGTTTAGGAACATCTGCATAGTTTTACTTTCCTATTTCATTCCAGGAAGAAAACAGAAACATATCTTTTATTCTCTCAATTTATTTTATTGTAAACATAAGTTCCAATTGGGAACGAAAGTTATAAGTATTCGTTCCTATTAAACAATACATATGGAAATTAATGAGGCACTACGACTTCTTAATGGCTGGTGGACATCCGACATGGTAAGTGGAGATCTGGCCAGGGAGTACAGACGTCCTGCATTCGAAGAAGCGTACGGACTACTTACCGGGTATAAAGAGGTTATAATACTCACAGGGCTTAGACGAGTCGGGAAAACAACAATAATGTATCAGATAGTAGACGCTCTGCTCAAAAAAATTAAACCACAGAATATCGCTTATTTCACATTCGATTACGGTTCAGTGGATATAACATCAATCCTGTATTCGTATCGGGAGATAACCGGCGTCAACTGGAAAGAGGAAAAGATATACCTGTTTCTGGATGAGGTTCAAAAACTTAGTGGCTGGAGCCAGCAGGTGAAAATGATATACGATGCATTCCCAAACATAAGGTTTATAATATCTGGGTCTGCATCACTGCAACTGGAACACAGGGCAATTGACGACCTGGCTGGAAGGCACTACCTTATAGATGTCCCGGTTCTGTCGATAAATGAATATTACTCCCTGAGGCATGGGAAGAAATTAGATAATATTAGATTATACGAGGACGATATTGGAGTGGAAATGGAGGCCTACGTAAGGAAGCCATTTCCAGAACTGGCAGGTATTGACAGCGAAAGAAGAATATATGAGTACATACGGGAGAGCGTTACCTCAAAGATAATAGGCCAGGATTTAATTCAGGAGTTTAAAAATGTTGATATACCCCTGTTAAACTCCCTTGTTAATATATTCTTCTCAGAACCTGGCATGATCCTTAATGTTGACTCTCTTTCAAGGGCACTGGCGAAAAGAAAGCAGGAAGTAGAACGGCATATTTACATGCTGGAGTTCTCAAAACTTATCCGGGTTATAAAGAACTACAGGCCATCTACACTTTCCGAATCCAGAAAACAGAGAAAGGTGTATCCTTACGATATATCCCTGTCCCTGGCAGAAAATCCATCAATTGAGAAAGGGAAGATTATAGAAGCACTCATTGTATCAAGGCTTAATATCAAAAGATACTGGAGAGAGGGAGGAAAAGAGGTGGACTGCCTCATAGGCAACGGAAAAAACCTGATTCCGGTAGAGGTAAAGTCATCTGATGCATTTAGGGAAGAGTATATAAAAAACCTGAATTACTTCATATCAAAGTTCAAACAGAATTTTGGTGTGCTGATATATAACGGAAAGAAAATGATGAGGGGAAATATAATAGTCTTAAATATCAAAGATGTACTGATATTTGGATTTTATGAATCCATTGGTGAATGGGTAAAAATAAATGGAGACCTCAACAATTTTTAAGGGAAATAATAATCCTGATGCAAACGGATATGTATAAAAAATTAGAGAGTATTTCCACATCTGAAATATACTGCAACCTTCAGGTACCCGCCATTACTGTATCTGGATACTATCTATCAATTATAACATTATTCTTCACAAAATAATTATATGCAGCATAATTATTTAAAATGTGTGTGTTTTTATCACAGTGAGCGAGAAAACCCACACCATTTATGGGTGGGATGAGAGCGAACCAATAATATTATATACGGATAATATATCTACAATTATGCCAAAGGGGTACAGCAGTTCTAACACATCTGTTCATTTCATGAACTATCATTTTGTCTGGTGCCCCAAATATAGAAGAAAGCTAATTACAGGGAATATTGAAATTAGATTAAATGAGATAATCATGGGTGTTGCACAGGAAAATAACTGGGAGGTCATAGCACTGGAAACCATGCCAGACCATGTGCACCTCTTCATCAAAACAGATCCGACAATAGCACCAAACGGTGTAATCACAAAGATAAAAGGCAGAACATCAAGATTACTCAGGGCTGAGTTCCCTGAACTGAAGAGAAAGCTGCCAACCCTGTGGACAAGGAGTTATTTTGTGTCCACACATGGCCATGTTTCATTAGATACTATAGAGAAATATGTGGAGGGCCAGAAGGGAATATGATAAAGGCATATAAGTTCAGGATCTATCCGGATAAGGAACAGATCGGTATTCTTGAATCCACCCTTAACGCCTGCCGTGAGCTGTATAACGCCATGCTTCAGCAGAGAATATACGCATACAGAATGGGAAGGAAGGTAACCCGTTATTCCCAGGTAAATGAAATACCTGAGGTAAAGAAAGCATTTCC
>JAJZXU010000004.1 GCA_021806235.1 Thermoplasmata archaeon | reverse complement strand
TTCTCCTCCTTGATTTTCCTGTTTATCTCAGATTCACTGGCCTTCCTCTCAACGATTAATGATGTATTCCTTCCCATAAAAATGGTATGGTGTTAAAGGATAAATAATTATGTCAAAGACTATAATGTATTATAAATGGTTCGTATTATCCTAATTTTCTGGTACAATGGGTTAATTAATTTAAATTACTCGACGTTTAATAATATTTATCATATAAAATTTTTACTAAAGGTGCAGTAATTGCATGTTTCTGTTATTTTTTATAAATTGCAGTGATTGCATCATATGGCAACAAATACCGGTACAGATGAAAAATTGTTATCCAACTTCATGCTAATCTCCATTTTCATAGATGAATGGAACGTATTCTCTGTAACAATGCTAAGTATTTTTTTAAGCAGTTATTTCCATTTTACTACTATAGATACTGGTTTGATTATCGGTGCAACAACTGGAGGTGCTGCAATAGGGTCATTAATTGGGGGAATTCTCACAGATAAATTTGGGAGAAAAAGAATATTTTTTCTTAATATATCTATATTTATAATTGCCTCAATACTTTCAATATTTTCACCGACAATCGTATTTTTCATAATAGCAAGATTTATTGCAGGTTTACCCACAGGATCTGATATTTCCAATACATATTCATATATAATGGAACTGTTCAAACCCAGGAAGAGGGAAGTTGTAGGAACGAAAAACACACTTATGGCAAGCTATGCAATACTTGGAATTAATATTGCTATAATAATACTTTTAGTACTGCATATTGCATATCATTTAATATGGGCTATAACGCTGGGTCTCCCAGTATTGCCTGCTATAATATTGATAGTATATTCTAAGAAATTAGAAGAATCAAAGTTATGGAAGGATTATTCAGGAAAAAAATACACATATGCCGGTTTTATAAGATCACTTAAAAAGGACAGAATTAAATGGCATACCACTGTATATGCCTGGATTTGCGGAATAGCCAGTGGAATTGAGGTCGGTACATTTGCATTTTTTATACCATATATAATATCATTATTACATTTGTCTGGAATATTGTATTCAAGATTGATAATAATACTTGTATACTCCATAGGTTTACCTGCAGGTTACCTTGGGCCAAAATTAATACCGAGGCTTGGATTAAGGAGAATAAGTTATTCCGGTTTTTCAATGTCTTTTATAGCACTTGTTTTTTCAGGTTTATTCCTTGTAATGAAATTGTTTATTTTTGTGCCAGTATTTATGCTATTATTTGTCTGGGGAAATCACTGGAACAATCAGCCAATAATAACATCACAGGCAGTTGTTTCCAGTATAAATTATAGAGGTAAAGCTACAGGATTTACAAATTTTATTTTGCAGTTGCCGGCATTTCTTTCAATAACAATATTTCCCTTTCTATTTGCAGTAATAGGGATAGGATATTCCACAATGGTGATTTCTTTATCTTCACTTGCCGGGATTATAATATCAAAAATTGTATTTAAGGAAATCTATGGATATTCTGGGGATATTAAGGATGAAACAGTTAATGTGTAACGTTAAAATTCTATAGATATTAAGACAATATATGGTAAATTAAATTTATTTTATTCCATATCAAACTCCCTGTAATCATTTGCCTTTTCCCATTTTTCCTTTACATACTTAGATGTAAATCCATAATAAATCCCGATATAGATTACTAAGCCTATCAGAGACCCAAAAAGTGCCTGAGGGAAGTAATTGAATATAAAACTATAGGGGCCTATGCCAAATATGGCTATTACAGTGCCTATAATTGCCGGAACCAGGGCATCTACCCTTATATTGTTAAATATATTCTTTGGAATAACATAATAATCACTGATTTTAGTTGTATGCCTTAAATGTATGAACCAGTCGAATATCAGTATAAACGTAAATGGGAATATTATAGATGCAAGTATGAGAATAAACGACGATATAAATGACAGTATGCCTGCTATTGCAAGAATTATGCCACCTGTACCAAGAAGTACTGTGGTTACAGGTTGTGCCAATTTTTCACTGGCATTTTTCTTGAATAATGGCTGTATAGAAGCAAGCAAATCAGCAGTTGCAGGATATAAATTCATTGCATTCGTATGTATAATTGCCAGTGAAACACCAAGAGCGGCTATAAATACAACAATTCCAAAAATGCCATGCAATGCCGGAAATGATAAAACTGCTATATTCCATCCAACTCCAGGTTTAATACCATTACCCAGCAATCCAATAATTCCCATTAAAAGTACGGGTAGCATTATACCTACAGGACTTGAGAAGAAATAACCCATGCGTTTTACCTTTCCATCAGTATTTGAAAACGGTACACCAAATCTCGTCTGTGTTGATATTTTATAAGACCATGCCAATATTGAAAAGCCTAAAACAAAATTAAGTGCTGCACCCCATGTAAATGGTCCTACTGGATGCAGTAACTCTGATATGTTAATTTTATAGGATGTTAGAAGGAAATATGTTAAAATGGCATAACTCACAAACAGTACTGGTGCACTGTACCTGAAGAAATATTCAAGCCATTTTGCCCCAAACAATACAAGGACAACCTGTATGACTCCCATAATTATATACCATAAAATTATATTTGTATGGGTTAGGCTGCTTATAATATCTGCACCTACAGTATCATTAAGCCCAAAAAATCCCAAATTCAGAAATGTAAAAATCAATGAATAAATGCTTGAGGCCCCATAACCATAAGTTTTTCTGGACACAATTAGTGATGGCACCGGTATCTGCCTTCCCATTTCCGATACAAGCCCCGCAGGAATTAAACCTATTAATAATGCAACTAAAACGGCAATAATTGCATATATAAGCCCCATATTGTAAAGTTCTAAACCCACCAGTGGAGTCAGTGCCGATGCACTTGCCATTGCCCAGAAAATGAATATTTTCCTTGATGACATATTTCTTGCTTTTTTAGGTATTGGATTAACTCCTACAACCTCTACCCCATATTCCGTAACCCGATTGTCAAAATTATCATTCTTCATATATATTATTAACAGGTATATGCATTCAAATAAAAACCTTTGCACAGCATTATTATATTTTATCCCACATTGAACACGTAATATTTAAATAATAATTGGTATTATGCTGATTCTTGAGATGGTTATATCTATATATATAATTATCCCAAATAATTTAAACTCAGATATAATGGTATGGTATATTTAAAAGGTAGAAAATTATTTAAGTATAAAAGCATATAACCTTATGAAAGGCTATGACGTTTATATATCGGCACCACTGTTCAATGAAATGGAGATAGAGTTCAATAAAAAAATCGATAAAATGCTTGAGGATATGGAATTGACCACATATCTACCCCAGAGAGATGGTGGAGAGGATGAATTGCTTTTAAAGAACCCTGAATTATATGCAGAAGCCGGAAAAAGAGTTTTTAAAAGGGATGTTGATGCATTAAAAAACTCAAAAATTTTGTTAATAATTCTGGATGGAAGAACAGTTGATGAGGGGGCATGCGTTGAATTGGGAATGGCATATGCGTACAGTAAAATAATTATAGGCATTCAAACGGATGTAAGAAGATTTTCTGATAACCATAATAACCTAATGATAGATTATTCAATAAATTATGGAATATATAATAATATAAATGAATTAAAAGAGGCAATGCTTAAAATCAAAGATAGTATTTAAGGCAAAAATTGCTAAAAAATAAATTTTAAAGGTCGGATATAAGATGATACAGAAGCGATGACCTTTCAGGCAATGACTCGCTGTATATAAACTCGTTGTCTGAATGGGCACCGCTGCCACTGGGCCCAAGGCCGTCCAGAACTGGTGCATAATACGAACAGAAATTGCCATCGCTACCTCCCGCAACAGAAACCTCATCAATATTAATATGTAATTTATCATATGCAATCTTTCTGGCATTGTTAAATAAATCTACAGTTTTTGAAGTTTTTATCATGGGTGGCCTTACACTGTATTCATAATCTATTTTAGTTTTATCATATAATGGTTTTATCGACTGGATCAATTTTTTAATATTATTTAATTCATCATCAGTTTTAAATCTTAAATCGGCTTCGGCCTCACATAAATCCGCTATAACATTGCTGCGGCTTCCACCATTGATCACATCGAAATTAATTCCACTAATACCTGAATTCTTCACACCGGTGATAATATTAACCATCTCGGTAATGGCATTCACACCCTTATCGGGGTCAAGCCCGGCATGTGAGGATAATCCGTGAACTGTAATTTTTAAGGTGCCAACGCCTTTTCTTTCTGTCTTTAATTTTCCGTTTAATGGTGATTCCATCACAAGTACATATTTTGAATTCTCTGCATTTTTGATAATAATATCCCTGGAAAAGGTGCTATCAATTTCCTCATCTGATGTGATTAACCATACAATTTTTTTACTGACCTTTGAATAATTTATTAAATACCTTAATGCGTAGATTGTTTCTATAATGCCGGATTTCATATCAAAAACTCCCGGACCATAGATTTTGTTATCTGTAATTTTAAACGGCCTTTTATCTATGGTATTTTCTCCAAAAACCGTATCATAATGATTCAATAATAAAATTTTTTCACCATCCCCGAATTCAACCTTAATATCATTGCCATTGGTTTTTGATTGAATTATTTCAGGTTTTATGCCTAAACTTTCGTATATATACGATGAAAAATATGATGCAAAATTGTCCAGTAATTTTTTATTGTACGATGGTGTTTCCATTTCGATAATAGTTTTTAAGTCCTCCAGCATCTTTTCCCTATTTTTTTCCATAAATTCTGTTACGTCCATATATGGCTATTATAACTGTAAATAAATATTATTGCAATTGAATGCCATAAATAAGTGCAGATATTAATATTATCGGTACTGATACAGTATCGATACCGATAGATTTTATTTTTGGTAGGGAGTTAAATAGGAAGAAACTGTACGATAGGGATAATGAGATGAATGAAATTATAAACTCATACAAAACGAGGCAACCGGTTGCAGTTATAGGTTTCCGCTGAATTATGTATACCCTACATATATTAGCACGTGTAAATTGCTGTATGAATTAGTAAAATAAAGGAAAAACTTAAATGCCAAATTATATACATAAATTATGGAACCCAAGCTGGTGAGTATTTGTATAACTACATATAAAAGTGGTAATTTTATAGAAAAATGCATAAACGCTTTTTATGATAATATCAAATATAACTATGAACTAATTGTTTGTGATAATATATCAAATGATTCTCTGTCAGAAAATATAAAAAAATTTAAAATTCATAACTTAAAAATAATATACAAAAAATCAAATCGTGGAGAAGGAAGGAATATATGTGCGAATGAAAGTTCGGGTGATCTTCTGGTTTTCATAGATGCAGATAATGAATTCTATGCCTTACAAAAATATATAGATATCTATATGGAAAAATATTATAATAAATTATTACATATAAAAAGTGATTCTGAGGGTTCAACGGTATACATTGTAAATAGAAAATTGTTTTTCAAACTTGATGGATTTCCAAAAATAAATTATAGCGAGGATACATACATGAAAAATGTAACCGAAAGCTTAAATTTATACCAATACATAAAACTTTCGCAGGAGGAATTAAAAGCTATAGAAATTGAGGGTATGGGACATGGACAGGTTAAAAGATATTATAATAATATATTAATTAGGGCCTTAGAATATTTAAATGTGTATAGATGTGGAATTTTTGTGAGCGATAAAAATTATAAAGAATTTATAGATGAAAGGACTTATGGTAATAAAGGATTTTTTTTGCATGTAAAATTCAGTGTTTTTTATATACTTGCACGGATAACAATAAAAAAAATTAAAGAAGAACCGTTGGAAATAAGAATTAAAAGGGTGGAACGTGGGCTTAAAGAAGAATAGCAATTAATATTTGTTTATACTAAATACCCCAACATTAAATTACTAAACTATAGTATTAGACATAATTAATTAAACCATTTAGTCAACAAACATTTCCATCCATTTTCCGCACAATATCATTTTAATTATTTATATTTAAACTTGAAAATCGTTTATAAAATCACTACTTCCATTAAAAATGGAAATATCATTAAGTAACTCGTTAACAACTATCTTACTCCCATCAATATTTAGAAGTTTGCCATCCATTGTAAATTCCTCTATCTGTTTATCACTATTTACAGTTAGCTTGTAATTATTTTTATATATACATGTTCTTCTTAATTCTTTTCTTTCTTTATAATTTAAAGCACTATCCACATTTATACCGTATACTTCCGAGAAAATAGATTCATCAAAAATATTATTTTTTTCATTAAAGGCTATATTTTTTATTATGTCCATAATTTTTATAGTTGATACATATTTTTTGCAAATGCCGTGCCCATTATATTTAACGATTAATGGAACCCTTATAAGATTATCTGAAAGAAATATTCCATGACCATAATAATCTTCACTGATTTCCTGACCATGATCTGATGCGAATATAATTGCAGTATTATCATAAATATTATTATCCTTTAAAAATTTTATTAATTCTCCTATATAATTATCAAGGTAATGTGCCTGCTTATAATATAATTCTTTAATTTTATGTATCGATTTTATGTTATTTTTACGGTTTTGCATTAAATTATCAAGTCCATCTGGTTCATTGGTATATTTTTCAAAATATGGGTCATGCATCTCCATAAAATTTAAAAACATAAAAAATGGTGTATTCGTACTCATATTTTTAATATTATTAATTATTTCATAACCGCCTTTATCAGTAGGATATCCATTATAATGGTTATAGGACAGTTTGTAAAGTCTATATAGGTTTATTAAATTCAAATAACCATATTTTTCTACATATTTCTTTATAGCTTTTCTTTTTCCATACTTCAATTCCAGTTCATCTTCTATTATTAATTTGTAATAATTTTTAATATATGAGAATTGATTAAACCCTCTATCAAACCCACTTCCTGGCACCATATTCACATTTGATGAGTATGCAATTGTATTATAACCATTAGCAGCCAATATTTCAGCAAGTGTTATGTATTTCATACCATTCATTTTTCCCATTAAAGAGAAACCTTTAACCGAGAAGGTTTCGTGTATTTTGTGTTCTATTGCATATTTTCCAGTAAACATAGATGCATGGGATGGTACAGTCCATGGAGAGGGGCTAATTGCATTATTGTATACCATAGAGTCTGCAGCAAGTCTATCTATATTTGGTGTATTTACATTGCTATTGTAAACTCCAATAGCATCTCTCCTCATTGTGTCAGCTACTATTAAAATAATATTGGGTTTATCCATACTACATGTACCCAAATTCTCTCAATCTTTCCATCATCTTTTCCTTATCCTGGGCTCTTCCCGCTCTTTCTTCAGTATTATCTAGGTCCTGTTCCCATGCGGGTTTGTCACTTATTTTCTTTGAATCGTATTTCCCATCTATTGATCTATAACCACTATAATATAATGGGTGTACAGGAAGTTTTCTATCAAACATGTAATCCCACACATCCCTTTCTGTAAATAATATTATTGGTTGTACCCTGTAATGTTCGGGTTTATTTCTTTTAGAGATAAATGTTTCCATTGATCTGGCATCATTTTCATCCCATCTTACTCCTGTATATAATGCGTCAAACCTGTATTTGCCTACAGTGTTATTAAATGGAACTGTTTTTAATAGGTGGTTTCCTTCAAACGTTTCCAGGGAATAATCCATATATTTTTTATTAAAATCAAAGTTTATTTTCTTAAGTTCATTTATATTATCCTCATCAAGATCATCGATTAGGACTTTTCCGTTATTTACCTTGGAAATAAAATCATCATTTTTTGCATATAATACTTTAAAACCCCATTCTGCCGATATTTTATTTACCAAATCGTATGTTTCATCATAATGCTGACCATGATCTATTAAAATTGCTGGTGGAATTTTTAAGTTCCTGGATAAAAATACCTCTCTAACGAGATTTAAAACAACGGTTGAATCCTTTCCTGCACTCCAGACTATTGCTTGCCTATTAAACTGTTCAATGGAATCTTCTATTACTATTTTAGCAATGTGTATTTTTGCATTTAATGAAAGATATTTTTCCTCCCTTTTCATGAATTGATATTATTAATTTATATTTAATAGTTATTAGTCCAGGAAATATTCTATAAACTTGTCTATATATTCAGTTTTTGACATTAATTCATTGCCCAATTCCTTGCATCTAATGTTGTGACTTATTAATTATATTGTATAATACTTTGAAAGTTTTAGATCTGCCTTTTCTCTGGTGAAAAACCATTTTATCTTTGCTTTCTTCCTGTTTCTCGTTTTCTGCCATGCTGTAACATTTTTTTCAGGATCCCTATAGAATTCAAATCTTTTTCCTGTGCATTCTATATCCATAGCGTTGACTCTATCTCTGCTATATTAGTCAATTTTAGGTTCAATTCTTTTCGTAAAGAACACACGCAGAGGTAGTAGATAAATATAACATATAATTAATAGGCCATGACACTAATAGCAAGTGAACTTAAGTTACTTACAACGAATCTAAGAGAAACATTTTTAATAGTTATATAATTCTCTTAATATGAAGATACTTTTCAATACCGTTAACAGTTTGAGATATTATGGGGGTGCCGAAAAATGGGCAATTTCAACTATAAATGGTCTTACAGAACATGGACACTCCGTTGAGGCTGTATATCTATCTTTTGTTCCCAATGGAATTGAGCGTGTTAGTGATGAATATATAAGAAGTGTATTGAGAAGTCCATATAATGAGGTGCGGTTTAGACGTGGAAAATTTACACCGCTCCAGATGGATGACCCTCCGAATTATGATAAATATGATGTGGTTTATACCATGGCTGGATACTATGGCTTCTTAAAACAGATAATAGAACACGCCTCAATAAAAAAAATCTTTGGCCTTCACGATCCGGCATTGCAAAATCCAAAACTAAATAGGCTTCAGAGAATGATAATAGATAAGTTAGTTCCGAAATTTGACGTTGTACACCTTCAAGATCAATCGCAGAAGAACATATTCAAAAATGTGGATAATAGATTTAGAGTCCTGCAGACATGGTATTACGGCCCCTATCCAGATCTAAAAACGAGCCATAGCTTTGATAGGTTTACAATTGTATTTGCTGGGAGGCACGAGACAGATAAAGGATTTGATACATTGATGCAGATTGCTAAAAAGATTCCAGACAATGTAGATCTTATCATTCTGGGGACAGGAACAAGAACTGAGGAGCTCCAGAATTTAAACAACAACGTGAAAAATCTTGGTTTTGTGTCAGACTTTGAATTATCTGACATATTGAAAAAATCCCACGTAATGCTTTATCCTTCTTATTCGGAATCAACAACCTCTATGACTCTTAATGATGGCCTAATTAACGGTCTTCCTATACTATTCAGACCAATACCTCAAAATACAGACCTCTTAAATTACCCAGAGTGTAAGAAGTGTGAAAAAACTGAAGATTTTTTGGACTCTATTATAAATTTAAGAGATAAATGGGAATCTGACCCTAATGAATACCTAGAACTAAGAATTTCCCTGCAGAATCGCCTAAAGAATAAGGGCGATTATGTTCAGGCCTTCATAGATACAATATTGAAAGCGTGATCGGATCTATCAACTCCTATTGATTCTAATTTCTTGCATCCGTATGGCCTACCTGCCTGGTAATCCTTACAGCCATTTTTAGCATGCTTTTGAAAATATGGAAAAGTATTTTCATGGGAAAATAACAGTTGTTTCTGGTCATTCCGTAAGATATTGATATTGATAATTATGTCATAGGGCAGGTAATTACCATTGAGAGAAATAAAAGAGGTGAGACATTCTGGAGTGGAAATGAATCCTTGAAGACATTTTGGGACGGAAGTCATTAATCTCCCAGTATGATGATGTAAGCCCCCTTTCTAATGTACTTCTTTGGTGCATCGAGTTTTGCTGATCTGCCGAACTGGGTTACAATCTTCTCATAGAACGATTGAAAAATCTCCCTGCATAAGCCTGGTTGCTATATACCCAAACTGTATCCTTTCAAGTGGAAACGGGGAAGGGTTGTTCCTGTCCTTCCCTATGTATCTGATGTGCTTCTAGACAGTTTTTCCATCTATCCATTTGTTCTCAACTTCTTGATAGTAGGTATGCCCACCTTTCTTTATCGCCCTGATAAATATCATGAAAAACCGCTAAATCAAGACGTAGCCGAAACCAAGATTGCATTACAAGCAGTAGAGATATCTAAAAGGATTTTAATGCCATATAAAAATTATTATATGCATAATATATAGGAAAATATGGAAACACTCAAATTTCTGATAGCAGGCAATGGCTTTATAGGCTCAAACGTAAAAAATCAACTAATAGAAAATGGCAATGAGGTAAAAACTTTAGACATAAGTGGAAATCCCGATTATAAGTTCTCAATAACTGATAGAGATAAATTTGATAACATAAAGGAAAGGTTTGATGGCTTATTTCTATTTGCTGCAACAACTTCACCACCTGAATTTGAGATATATCCTGAAAAGGGATTCAGCACAAATGCAAACGGTACATTTAATGTCCTGCAGTTTGCAAAGAAGAATGGAATTAGAAGGGCAGTACTTGCATCATCATCTGCAGTTTATGGAAATAACAATAAAGTATCCACTGAAGGTGATATAGCGGATACATATAACAATATATACCCTATAACAAAGATAATAGGTGAACATTTAGCAAGGTACTATTCAATAAGGAATGAAATAGAATGTGTATCCCTCAGGTATTTCAATACCTATGGCTCCCATGAAAATACCAAGGGCATGTATTCATCGCAGATATACAAATTTATTAAATATGCAATTAACAACGAGGATATAATAATATATGGCGATGGAAACCAGAGCAGGGACTTTATCTATGTAAAGGATAATGCAAGGGCAACTATACTTGCATTTAAGTCTGGCAGAGCCGGTGAATCATACAATGTTGGCACTGGAATAACCACAAAATTCAATGATATAGCAAATTTAATTAAAAAAATAATACCTGCTGAATCAAAGATAAAGCATGTTGAAAACCCATTAAAGTCATATCAATTATTTACACAGGCGGATACCACAAAATTAAAAAATGATTTAAGGTTTAAGCCTGAATATGATTTGGAGAAAGGTATAAAGGAAATATATGAAATGGAGAGAAATTAGATGTGCCTGAAAATTCTATAATATATACTTACAAAAAATTTCGGGATAAATCTATAAAGCCTTGAATGCCTTATCCTGAATGCTATTAAGGATGCACCCTGGCCAATTGTTAAAGCGAAGAGGTTAAATTTGGAACTATTTTAACATTTTTCAAAAAAGTAGAAGCTATTATGTAAGATATGCAGAGAGTATAGATTTAGACAGTTAATTTAATAAATGATTAATCACTGGCTTTCTTATGGATAGTAGGATAAGAGTTACTTTTGTGATTCAAGGCAATTTCAAACACTGGGCCGGTGGAAAGAAAATGGCATATGAATATGCCAGCAATTTAGATAAAAACAGGTTTAGCGTTACTGTATTCCAACCATATCTTTATGGAACACAAACTATATCGAATGAGGAGTTAAACGAAAAATTAGAAAATTTGAATATTGTCTATTTTCACTATCCGTTAGGCAAGATTGCCAGCATCATAAAAAATAAATGGGTTTTAACGGTAATGTCAACACCTATACTGCCCTTAAGATATTTTATTTTCTTGATTACAAGAGTTATGAACCACACTGTAATTAAGGATGTATCATCAAATTCTGACTGGATATATGTGGTAAATAATGATCTTGCAGAACTATTTCCAAAAGGTACCAGGATTATAGGGAGTGAACATAACTACCTGCCAGGTATATCAAATGGAAAACCAAAAAATGGTTTAATGAATGTATTACCCATGAAATTAATGTCCTTCAACTTAGCATACCGAAAAATTCTCAAATTTCACTGTATAAATATTGAATCTTATTATGCCCTTAAAAATTACAAAGAAGCTTTTTACCTGCCTAATGGAATTGATACTGATAGTTATTTTCCTGCACAGCGAAAGGATAAAAAAATAAAAATTTTGTTTGTGGGAAGATTAGAGGTCAACAAGGGTGTAAGAGAGGTTCTTATGGCCTTTCAAAAAGTGAAGGATAAAAATATCGAACTTCATATTGCTGGACGTGGTACATTAGAAGGAGAAGTGAGACATAACCATCAAAGAAATATTGTTTATCATTCATTTATTGCCGAGGAGGAGTTAAGAGTATTATACAGGAACTGTGATGTTTTCTTATTTCCATCATATAATGAGGGGTTTCCATTAACGGTTCTAGAGGCTTTAGCCTCCGGTCTTTATGTTATAACCTCTGATACAATGATGCCAAGATTTGATAGTTTTTCAAAAATGGGATTGCTGGAATATATACCAATAAAACCTCAATCAATTATCGAATCTATCAGGAATGCATCAGAAAATATAGATACAATAAGGAACCTGGAAAGAAAGAAAGTGGCTCATGAACTTGTCGCAAAAAATTTTTCTATAGGAGAAGTAACAAATCAACTGGGTAAACAGTTTTCTACTTAATATCATCTTTAGCATATAGTTTAATGGATTTGATCTTATTTCCAAATTTTTACTACCACGAAACTTGATCTAGTGTATTCAGGATACCCTCTTGTTTTAATGTTATTCTACCTGTGTATTCTGAAACTTTCTTGGGCTATGTGTTTTGCGGCCATATTTTGAAGTCAAATAATAAAAATGGTAGTTTCCATTAAGCAATTTTATTTCAAGTAGAATCCCGCATTTTTCTTTATTTATCCACAATCCCGGGAATCCATTCTTCCATACCTCCTATGAGGAATGTGTAAATATAAATATTTCTATTCAGAAAATATGCAGTATAGAGGAATTTACAATAAATAAAGGTATTATTCCCTATAACTCTGGGAATTAGGGTTACAATGTTAGGTATTCGTCATAGAATTAATAACAACGCTTTAATACTAAAATTTTATGTCAGGATATGACTAAAATTGTCTTTATAATGCCAGGCAATTTGATGGAGGGGCGAGGTAGTGAAAGAGTATTGTTTTCTTATTTAAAATACATTCCTACAAATTACCATGCTACAATTCTGCAAAATAATATATTTTCCAATAGTAGAATAGATGAAAATAAGATAAAGGATTATACAAATATGGCTGAAGTGCTTACATATAAGGCATCAGGAAATGCAGAAAATTATAGGAAGATTTATGGAAATTATACAAAAATCCAGTTAATAAAAAATATTTTTATATCATTACTCAAAAATCCATTTAAAATGGATGAAAGGAATATAAAAAAGAATACATCTATATATAATAAAATATCTGATGCCGATGTTGTGTATCTGTTTTCTAATAATCATGCTATATTATTTCGAACTATTAATGCAAAAATTATAATGGGATCAAACCATATTTTTAACATAAATCAATTGAATTATAAAGGGATGAAAAGAATGTATATACGCATATTTGACCGGTACTTCTATAAATATACAAATGGTTTTCATTTTTTCCCACAAAATATACAGTATAAAAATAAGTTAAATAAAAAATATAATTTATCGCTTCCAGCTGGTATAGATACGGACATTTTCCATCCAGCGAATGATAGAATCACAGGAGATAAAATAAAGGTTCTTTTTGTTGCAGCATTAAAACCAGAGAAAGGCCTCGATATCCTTCTACCCCTTATAAAAAAATATGGAAATGATAGTATGTTTGAATTTCATATAGCTGGAAATGGTCCCCTAGAGGAAGAAGTTAAAAAAATTAGTAGCGTCAGGTATTATAATTCCCTCTCGGATTTAGAGTTAGCAGAACTTTACAGAAATATGGATATATTCATATATCCAAGCCATAATGATTCTCTGTCTTTAGTTGTAATACAGGCTTTCGCATCCGGCCTCTTTGTATTATGTTCTGAGTATTTGTCCGGGAATTTTGATGAATTCAACGGAAAATATATGAAGTATATCAAAAACAGTATTGACTCATATTATGATGCACTTAATCAAATTGCATCAAACAGACAGCTTCTCAGTTATAATAGAGAACAGGAATATAAGATGGTAAAAGAAAAATACGATGAAAAGATGATCGCTAAAGAATTATACCGTAAAATTGATGAAATGTTAAGTAAAAATTTTTCATAAGTAGTAGGTTAAATTTTCTATAGCAATTAAATAATAAAAATACATTAATTCAGCAATAATATTATTATATATTCTTAACCTAATGTAGTATGAATTTTGTAGATTTGCATGAAGATATAGCATATTCATCTTTATATGGCAATGTTATAAATGAAAATAAGCAATCAAATATAAATTTATTAAAAACGTTTGATAAATCTGTTATATTTTCTGTAATTTTCCCGCATGTACATATAACCGATAAAACAGTACCGGAACTTTCATTGCTATATGAACAGTTCAAGTTTTATTATGGCCTGGGCAGAAATTACAATATAAATATAATAAAAAGATATGATGATATTAAGAATAATTTAAATTTTTTAATTTCGATGGAGGGAACGGACCTATTAAATAATCCTGAAGATATATACATTTTAAAGGAGTTAAATTTGAGGAATATTGGGTTAACGTGGAATTACGATACAAAATTTGCAGCATCATGCCATTCAAAAAAGGATTATGGATTAACCGGTTATGGGGAAGAATTAATAGAATTATGCAATAAAAATAACATTATGGTAGATCTGGCACATGCAAGCAAAAATACAATAATGGATGCATGCAATATATCAAAAAAACCTTTAATTGACTCACATACAAACTTTAAGGCATTAAAAAACCATATAAGAAATATCGATGATGAGTCCATAAGGGCCATAACAGATACTGATGGGGTTATAGGAATAACGCTAATAAGGGATACATTGAAAACTCCAGATATCAATGGAATAATGGAAAGTATAAACTATTTAGGCGACAACTACGGCTGGAGATACGTAGCAATTGGCACAGATTTTCTGGGAATAACTCAAACGCCGGATGGGCTTGAAAATATAACAATGTTGAGTAAATTAAAGGATTTACTTGGCATACATTACAACGATGTGTTATATAACAATGCGTTGAGGGTAATAAAAGATAATTTGTAATTATTATTTTAAATAATCCGGTATTTTCATATTTATAACCAGATCCTTCAAATTATCCCTTTTTCTTATTACATAAAAATTGTTATTATCATATAATATTTCCAATGGTTTTAATCTACCATTATAATTATTTTCCATAGAAGAAACATAAGCGCCAGCATTGTATACTGCTATTATATCATTTATTTCAGGTTCTGGAATATATATGTTTGATCCAAGCCTGTCCGTATTTTCACATATATTGCCAACAATATTTGCTTTAAAGCTTTTTTCAATATTAAATTTATTGACTATTTCTATATTATGGTGTGCTTTATACAGTGGTATCCTTAGAAATGTATCCATATTCAGGTCTGTTCCAGCAAAATTATCATAATATCTTTTTATGTTATTTATTTTTCCAAGGGCGATTGCAGAATTGCCGGCAATATATCTCCCCGGTTCAATATTTAATTCTGGATTTCCCAGATCATAATCATTTAATTTGCTTTTTAAAGTTTTTATTATGTTTTTTGAAATATGATTTATGTTCAATGGTTTGTCATTTTCCCTATATGGTATACCGAAACCACCACCGATATCAATAAAATCAAAGGTTATTTCCGCTTTTTTGGAGATTATTCCAGCAATGTCAAAGAATTTATCGGTCACTGATATAAAATATTCGCTATTTAGAGAATTTGAACCCGCCATCATATGAATTCCAAAATGTGTTATTCCCTTTGATTTTGCAAGTTTATATGCATCTATTGCAGTATCAACATTTATGCCAAATTTGCTTTTTCTGCCACCTGTTGTTATCTCCTTAAATTCGCCTTTTCCGATTCCGGGATTTATTCTAAATGAGATTTTATCAGGGAATTTTTTTAACATTGTAAACTGGTTAATGTCATCAAAATTTATTGCAATGTTGTTTTTTATTGCGTATTTAAATTCATTTATGTCTATATTATTCGGTGAAAACAACATCTTATCATAATTAATTCCGGCACTCTTTGCCAGATAAATTTCACCGATACTTGAAACATCAACTCCGGACCCAAGTTTATTCAGCAATGATAGTATTGCGAGATTGCTATTTGCTTTTACTGCATATTTTATTGAGAAGTTTTTATAATATTCCTTAAAATTTTTATATAAATTATCATAATTGTCCCTGATTATATCTGCAGAATATAGTATTAATGGTGTATTGTATTTACTCACTATATCTAAAATTCTGTAATTATCAATAAATAATTCTCCATTTTTTATATTGAATGGTTTATTTAATTCCATTAAATTTAATTATACAATTATATATATTATTTTTGAATTTTTTATAAAATAATTTTATGTACCATGATAAAAATTATATACGTCTAACAATTATGATTTTAATGGAGAACTATAGGGAAAAAATAACTGTATTAACAATAGTAACACTGTTTTTCATATTATACTCTACATATTCATTATTGAGATATTTCTCATTGAATGCAGGTGCATATGATCTGGGCATATATTCATCGGCATTATTCAATACATTACATGGCAGATTATTTTATACGAATTTATTAAATGAAGGTTTTTTGTCCAACCATTTTTCACCGTTTATGTTTATATTAGTTGGTGTATATTATGTATACCCTGAAACATATATTTTATTAATCCTACAATCATTTTTTATAGCATATTCAGGATATATACTGTATTTAATTTATAGATTATATGTAAAAACAGACAGAATAAAATTTGAATTTATAATTCCTATATTATTGTATGAACTGTCACCCATAGGTTATGCACCACTAGCATTTGATTTCCATTTAATGGCATTACTGCCATTCTTTTATTTTGTAGCGTTTTATTATTTTTTAAAGGATAATAAATTAATGGAGATAATTTCATTAATATTTCTTGTATCGTTACATTCATTCTTTGTAGTAATAGTTATATTTTTTATGTTCTCAAATATGCTTCTGAAATACTATAATAAGGATATTTTAAAAAATTACAGGAATATAAATTATAGAAAAATGTTCAGGATATTTTCAGTATTTATTTTATTATCCATTATACTGTTATCGTACTTTTTATTTGCAAGTTTTATGAGAAATGCACTGATAGGAAAATATGTGTTGATACTGCCTTCTGATGAAATAAGCAATGGCAGCTTTAACAGTTTATCATTAACAGGCTACATATATGAACTGTTGAACCCAGCAATTTTAATTCATGGTGTACTGTCAAATTTAAACCTGAAGCTGGAATTGTTATACATTACATTATATTCATCGGGATTTATGGTATTATTATCACCCATTACATTAATACCGGTAATACCCTATATTATATTTGCAGTACCGTCTAATTATGACGCATATGTACAGATCGGCTATGAATACACAGCATTGATGGCCCCCATGGTATTTATTTCAATGGTTACCGGCATTAAAAAATTAAATGCGATAAATACTAAAAATTGGAGACACAAATTTCTGAATAAATATGCCAGATATTTAGTCTTAATAATTGTATTAATATTTTTAGTGGATATAGGATTGAGTCCATTAATCCCGGATAATTATTACCATAACCCCGGAATAGAAGCAAATATAGATGATTTCCATATAAATAAAACATCAAAATTGATATTTTTATTAAGCCATAAACTGAACAATAATTCAACACTGATAACGCAGAATAATGTTTACCCTGCATTTTCAAATTTTACAAATGCCTATGAACTGGGTACGTTTGGTAAATTTAAGAATAACAATTATACAAATATTACATGTGGATATATAATAAGCGATAATGCATCTACATGGTATAATATTACAACAATGTACGGATTTTCAATGAAACAGTTTATAAATATGAATTTAAAGGCGAATTATGGATTATATCTCAACGAGGATAATATAACTGTATTAAAATACCATTATAATGGCAGTTTATATAAAATGAATGGCAATAACTTAATAAAATCCTAAAAATATTTATCGTAATCCCCAATTTTCTATATTGGCTAAAGTATTGTTTCCTACCTCATCCAGTATGTTTACTTTGCAGTGGTAGTATCTCGGGCAACAGACATAAAACCGGACACCCGCGCCCTATTTAATCCTGTATTCCCAATATTTATGGGCACAGTATAATTTTGTCCAGCTATAAAATTAAATTTTATTAATAATGCATTAATTACCTATAAATGCCTGAAATTTTAGAAAAAAGTGAAGATAATGAAAATATTTTATTATATGCATTATTATTAATGTCTGTAACATTCTCAATGCGGGCAGAGAATATTTTGGTACAGACAAATGTACCATTAATATCAAAATATTACCTGAATTTCAATAGCATTGAAATAGGTGCAATATCTGCTGTTATAGTTGGATCTGCCGGTATTATGAGTGCTTTTTTAAACTCAAAAATGTGTTATAAAAAAAGGAAAAAACTCTTTGTTTCATCAATAATTGTATATTCCATTTTAGAACCACTTTTCTATTTTTCCAGTGATTATACAATTTGGTTTCTTGTAATATTTTCAGGGTTCTTCTTCGGCGCTGTTATGCCCAATATAATAAGCTCCGCTTCTGTAATAAAAAATAGGAGATATAGGGAAAGGGTGTTAACATTATATACATTATCATTAAGTGCAAGCTTAGTAATAGCACCTCTAATAGAATCTTATATTTTACGGTATTATAATTTATACCAGTTATTTTTATTTTTTATACCGTTTGGTATTTTATCTATAATATTAAGCTTAAAAATAAAATTTCCCGAAGATTCAAAAAATAAAAAAGATAAAAATATTAATGTTTTTAAAAATCATGGATTCAGGCTATCCGTTTTTAATAATATATCCTATGATATACCATTTGCATTAATTTTAACCTTTGGTGGGATATTTGCAAATGATGAGTTTCATGCACCGTACTATTTTATAGAGATATTATTTGCTGGCTTTTTTAGCTTTTCATTTGTGGCAAGAGGGTATTTATCATATAGACCGGTTAAAAGGCTCTACATAACAACAAGCGTATCAATAATTACCACAATTTCAGGTTTAATATTAATATATTTTTCAAACAGCTTAATGTTTTATTTTATAATAATATCAATTTTGGGAATACCTCATGGGCTTACTTTTCCAACATCCCTGACAGCATTATCAAGATCATTTAATTCCAGTGAAATATCCATGGCAAATACATATTTTTATGCACTAATGATGTTTATAGCCGTAATAGTTCCTTCAATGGCAGGTTTATCAGTTTATTTAAGTAATTTAAGGGATACATTTTTATTATTTTCTATACCGGTAATTATTCTATTTTTTATAATGCTATATGAATATAAAAAAATGCCTGAAATTAACTTATGAATTTTTTAGTTTTCATGTATAATAACCAGCAAAATTAAGGTATATCTGAAGTTGTGAATCCCACATTAATACCCGAAACTAAAGTTTTTATTATTATTAATTATAAAGATCTATGATAAGTAAAGTGGGTATAATAGGTTCTGGTGTGATGGGGCAGGGAATAGCCCAGGTATTCATAAGGAATAATTATGAAACGACAATGATAGATATAAGTGAGGAGATATTAGAAAATGCCGTTAAAAATATAGATTCCGGGAAATACGGATTCATTAATTTAGTCAGAAAGAATGTTATTACAGAGGAGGAGGAAAATAGTTTTATGAAAAACCTCAAAACCTCTACAAATTATTCAGCTTTAAACAGATGCGATTTAGTAATAGAGGCTGTTCCAGAAATTTTAAGCCTGAAAATGAAGGTGTTTGAAAATATTGAAAAAAATACAGGTGACAGTACAATAATTGCAAGCAACACATCCGGAATAATGATTTCTGAAATATCAAGAAATGTAAAAAATAAATCAAGGGTAATAGGAATGCACTGGTTTAATCCTGCACCTATCATGAAATTAATAGAGATAGTAAAAACAAGTTTTACATCTGATGAAACCGTAAATTTAATAATAGAATTATCAAAAAAACTGGGAAAAAATCCTGCAATTGTTAAGGATTATCCTGGATTTTTCACAACAAATTTCGTACAATCGTGGATCTCCGAATCATTAAGACTGTATGAAAAGGGAATAGCCTCCATTGATGATATAGATAAAATGGCCAAACTCGGTTTTGGTTTTCCCATGGGACCCTTTGAATTAATGGATACAATTGGACTTGATACAATAAAGGATATAGGGGAATACCTATATTCAGAAACTGGAAATGAGAAAGATATGCCATCATATCTACTGAAAGAAATGGTTTATTCTGGCTATACGGGAAATAAAAATATTAAAATGAACAGTAAGGGTGGATGGCATGATATGAAAAAATAAATGTTATGCGGCATATATACAGAAGTTGCCGGTGATGTATTTTCATACTATGCATTCCATACACACTTAACAATCTCTGATATTTTTATTTTATCATCCTATGATTTTTTAGCTTTTATATTTACTGAAATAACTGTATATAAATTATATGACCTGATTTTAAAAGTTATAGATAATTGGTTGATAATGCCTGTTTAATTCGCTCCTGAAAAGATTATATATTACAATGCAATTACTTTAGTAATGAATAATGCGAATGGTAAACTACTTTTAATAAATTTAATAATGCTTCTATCCGTTACGTTTACAATGAGGGCATCAACGAATATGTTAATGACAGTTGTGCCTGTATTTACAAAATATGTTATAAATGCTGATGTTTTATTCGTGGGCTTAACTGCAACACTGTATGGCATAGGCGCAATGATCTCAAATGTTGTTATAAACGGCAGGGTAAATATAGAAAAAACACCCAGAATTGTAACATTATTCCTTCTGATACTGACTGTAGGAATATTCTTTTATACGTTATCCAGTAATATTTATGAGGTTTTAATTTTATCAATGGTAACAGGATTATCAATGGGTGTTATCCAGCCACTGTTAATGACCATAACAAATGTCATAGCACCTCCCGATAAGAGAGATAGATATATAGCGGCATATACTGCATCATTATCCTTAAGCCTGATATTTGGTATTATCCTGGAGGGCGTAATAGTATCATCAATAGGTATAAGATACGCATTTGTAATATTTTTATTCATATCACTGACATCAACAATACTTATGTTTTCGTTATCAACAAAAATAAAGATGAATGTAAAGAAAAAGGATAAAATAAAATTCAGGGAGATAATAAATAAGGCATCGTATTCATTGAAGCAGGGCAAGGTTTTATTTGCCCTGTTCGGTAACATTGCATATGCATTTCCATTTATTTTGCTGATAACCTATGGCTCAATAATTGGAAAAGAATACAACGGAATAAATCCTGATATATTCTTTTATTTACTGACGCTATTCTTTGGTGTTTCCTTTACCACAAGGTTAGTATTATCATTCAAAAAAGTGAGAAACCATGAAGCTTTAATGTATGTTTCATTTGCCGCAACCGTTGTGGGATATTTATTACTCGGAATAGATGCAGGACTTATAATGTTCATAGCATCACTGTTAATACTTGGATTCCCGCATGGGTCTATATACCCAACAGCAAGTTATTATATAGCATCAAGTGTGGATATAGAGGATCTTAATATAATATATTCAGTATTTATACTGATCATGGATTTAATAGCATTTCTAATACCGTTTGCACTTGGAGTAATATCAACAATATATAATATAAGAATAGCTATATATATAACAGCAGTGCCAATGGTATTACTGCTACTGACCTCTGCATTCTTTAATATAAAGGACAACAGGTCAATTAAAAAATCTCCTGTGGCACAGAAAAAATCATTTTAAATATTTATCAAACCACTGTAATTTTCTTTTTAACCGGTCTATCATATTTTTAGGCATTCCTGCTCTTGCATGTTCATGATTGTCTCCTACATACCTGATTAGTTCTGTATCAACATTATTTAATTTCAATGCAACAAAGAATTGCTCTGCCTGCTCTATCGGGCATCTGTAATCCTCCTCACCGGTTATTAACAGTGTTGGTGTTTTTACATTCTTCACATAGCTTATCGGAGAGAACTCCATCAATGTTTTGATGCTTTCCTGGCTATATGGGTCGTTTACATTTAACTGCATGGTATTAAACCAGAAACCTATATCACTTGTGCCCACCATGCTCAATAGATTTGATATGGACCTTTCAGAAACTGCAGCCTTAAACATATCTGTATGCCCGACGATCCAGTTTGTCATGAATCCACCATATGACCCGCCGGTTAAGCCTATACTGTTATTTATTCCATATTTTTCCTTAACTATGTCTATAAACTTTTTTATGAACTCCAGATCGAGGCCCCCCCAGTCACCAACGCATGCTTTTTCATAATCACCGCCGTAACCCGTGCTTCCGGGTGGATTTGAGAATAATATGTTATAACCATTGCTATAAAAATAATTTAATTCGATGAAATATGTACTGCCATATGCTGCCTGTGGACCGCCGTGTATAAACAGTATTGACGGTGAATCCTTTGAGTTAAACATAACAAACCCCTCACCACCATTTAACTCTATTTTTTCGGCCTTTATACCGGTTATGCTATCATTGACATTATAAATATTATCTTTATATTTTATTATTGATGGATATTTCATGGTTGAATATATGTAACATAGGTTGTGGTTAAAATCAAAATCAATTATATTTCTGTTATCCTCAGTTAATTTTTCTACTTCATATTTTTTATTTATTTTATATATGAATGATAATGATTTTTCCTGGCCTAAACAGTATAAATCATTATTATCAAATTTGAGCCGGTAATTTGATGATAAAAATGAATCGCCTATTACTGAATTATTTGAATCGTTGCCTGCCATTATTTCCATATTTTCTTCCGGGAATATTATTTTGTTTATCTCCCATGGAGTATTGCCTTTATGGCCTGAAAATGCAATTTTTCCACTGTCAGATACCGCAAAGCCATTTATATGATATGGTACATCCGTAATTCTTTTCTTTATTTTTCCGCCCACATCTATTTCATATAAATCAGATAACCCATAATCATCCTTATTCTGCGTTGTTCCTATTATTATTCTATTGTTATTTATATCAATTCCGGTTACATCAAAATCACCGGAATATATCTTTTCTATTTTATTATTGATTTTATATAATGAATATTTTGACCTTAATAATCCCCTGCCGTTGAACCTGTATTTTATCTGCCTTGCCTCAAATGGTAAGGTATCATCGGATTTTTCAGTGGCTATTATAAATATATTATCATTGTATATTTTATAGGTTTTTATTTTATAAAATGATGCAAGTTCTTCGGGTTCGGATAGTTTATTCAAAACCATCAATGTTTCTTTTTCCTTTAGGTATTTTATATAATATAATTTATTGTCTATAAACTGTGGGGACCTCTCATTTTCATTATGCGTTATTTGAACCATCTTCTTATCTTCTATCCTGTATATTGCCGAGTGATATTCAGAATTTTTTATGTATTTTAATGTAAAAAATGGGGAATTGCCAGATAAAGAAACTTCACCAGCATATTTTACATTATAGGCTTCTTCGCTGTTCATTGTATATGATATAATTTTACTATTAAAATTTTATTTATAAGATTATATTGCACTACAAAAAAATTATATTTTACTTCTAAATACTATTTAATGAAAATTATAGACGGATTCAACAGGTCAAATATACACATGGAATGGAGTAAAAATTTAAAGCCAGTAGAGTACATAGATGATAATGAAACCTTTAAGATAAAAATTCCCGATTCATCAACAAACCAGATAAAGGAGAATTTCTCTGATGAGGATGTCAAAAACATAAATGTGTCTATGCTGGATGCTGCTGTTGGGCCGGTATATGTTAATAATGCAGATCCCGGTGATACCCTGAAAATAACGGTAAAGGACATAAACATTGGTAACTTCGGATGGTCACAGATACTGCACAATTTTGGCCTGCTTGCTGAGGATTTTCAGGATGAATTAATAATATGGGAAATAAATAATAATAAAATAAAAAGCAGAAGAAAAAACTTCCTTGAAAATTTTTCATTTGATGCAGAGCCATTTCTGGGTATAATAGGCACAGCACCCGGATCCGGCAATTTTCCCATGATACCACCACAGAAATTCGGGGGCAATATGGATAATAAATATTTAAAAAAGAATTCAACTTTATATTTACCGGTAAATGTTCCCGGTGCACTGATATCATTTGCAGATCCACATGCACTGCAGGGAGATGGCGAGGTAACAGGAACAGCAGTTGAAACATCCTGCGAGGCCGAAATTAAAATCGAGGTTATTAAAAACATTAAAACAGAATATCCTAAAATAATAAGTTATGAAAATGAAAATAGAGCGGGTAAATTTGTAAATACAATGGGCATAAACAATAATATTTATGATGCCGCAAAAATAGCTGTTAAAGAAATGATAAAAACTTTAGAGGATAGAGGTTTTAAAAAGGACGAGGCATATGTATTATGCAGCATTATCGGCAATTTAAAAATATCTGAAATCGTTGATGTTCCGAACTTTGTTGTCACAATGTCAATGCCCGAATATTTCAAACACCTGTAGAAGGACTGTATGCCTGATTAATGGTGTTACTGTGCCGTATATAAAATTTATTTGGAATACTGTGGCAATCATCTACTATTGATCGAGGTCGTTAATTGTATATACACAGAATTAATATAATAATCAATGATAGAAATCAAAATTAAGGATTTTATATCGAAATATTCGGTATCGAGAGAATCTGCTGACGTATTATTTGCGTATATAAAGGGCTTAAATGAAGAGAATATAAAAATTGACTTTTATGGTATTGATGGGATTTCACACTCTTTTGCATCACAGTACAGGCTTAACCTGAGAACGCTGGAAAAAAATATAATAGAGATAAACAGGAATGAAAATGTAATAAAAATGTTCAAAACTTTGGATCATAAAAAGACCATAGAAAATAGGGAAATTGAAATGGGGCATTTCAAACTTTAAAGATAATCATATAAATCCATGGAATCAAATTTATTAATATCCCAGAATAATTATTATTAATATTTAATTTTGACAGAACAATACCGGACATCAGAGAGGTTAACTGTTATGAAAAAAATGATTTGAATCAGGGTTAAACCTTCCGATAATAAATTATATTGCATAACTGGATGAATGAAATTAATTCTAAAATATCAAAATTATTATATTATAATATACTGATAATTTATGTTAAAATTAATTATATTCTCTGATGATTTAACTGGAGCATCTGGAGTTGCATCCATGATAAACAATTGTATAACAATTCCATACTATAATGTAAACAAATTAAATTTGAATAATTTTATATATGTTTCAATTGACCTTGAAACGAGATTTTCAGATGATGATACAATAAAAAACAGGATTGATAATATATTAAAAAACTTAAATGGTGTAAAAATAGCTTTTAGAATAGACAGCGAATTGCGCGGGAATATAAATGGTTACTTTAATGCCTTAAATTGTTATAATTTTATCCTAACAGATACAATACCAGATTATAACAGGTATACAGTTAACAGTAAAACAGTACACAATAATAAAATCATAGATATAAAAACCCTTTTACATGCCAGTAATGTGAAAATTATGGACTCACATGATATAAATGATTTAAAAAATATAGCCGAAGAATGTATAAATCTTAATTATTTCCCTGCAGATCCGGGGATTTTAATATCGCTGTATTCGGTGAAATTATGAAGATATCAATAGTAATAGGAACATACAGAGATAAAACCCTAAAGCAGTTAGATTATTTAGCAGACAGTGGAATAAAACCTAAAAATTTAGATGGAGATGTGGTAAATGATATTGACCTTTATGCATTTAGATTGAATACAGACTATAAGGAAATTGATGAAAAATTTATAAAAAAATTATCAAATTATGATTATATCATCATAAGTGGAGGAGAAACGGCATTTTATATTTTAAATAAGGCAAATTTTGTTTATATAGAAAATAAAAAAAACATTATGCCATTAATATCAAAGGGAATAGTAAAGGGTGGAATATTAAATAATAAAAGACTGGTATTAAAGGGCGGAAACATTGGGGACAGTGATATATATCTGAAGATAATAGATTGTATAAAAATAAATAGTTTTTAACAATACATGTTTATGATAGGTGTAACCTTAGGAGACCCATCAGGCATAGGCCCTGAAATAACAGCAAAATCATTGCCTGAATTAATTAAAAGAAACATAAAACTAACATTGTTCGGCAATAGGGATAATTTTGTTGAAATATTGAATTTATTAAATATTAATAATGATATTTTAGATAAATTAGATTTCATTAATATACAGTCCGATGAAAAAATAGAATATGGCAAAATCAATAAAAATTCTGGTTCAATAGCTATAAAAAGCATAGAAAAAGCTGTTGAATATGCCTTAAATAATAAAATAGATGCAATTGCAACTGCACCGATAAATAAGGAGGCAATAATAATGGCAGGGTCTAAATATATAGACCATACATCAATGTTAAAGGAATTAACAAAATCAAAATTTACAACAACTATTTTCGAGGTAAATGATTTAAGGATAACATTTCTATCAAAGCATTTATCATTATATAACGCAATAAAATATGTTACAAAGGAAAATGTATTCAATGCAATAGTTCTGGCGGATAAAAGTTTAAAACTGCTGGGAATAAAAAATGGAAGAATTGCAGTAGCCGCCCTGAATCCGCATGGTGGCGAAAACGGTTTATTCGGCAGTGAGGAAATTAATGAAATAAAACCCGCAATAGATTCATTAAAGAATAAAATAAATGTTTATGGCCCCATACCGGCAGATTCTGTATTTCATTACGCCTCGCAGGGAAAATATGATATTGTTTTATCATTATACCATGACCAGGGACATATAGCGGCTAAAACATATGATTTTAATAATACCGTTAGCATGAACATAGGCCTGCCATTTTTAAGAACATCCGTTGACCATGGAACGGCATTTGATATTGCGGGCAGTGGCATAGCCGAGAATAAAAGTATGTTAGAGGCGATATTAAAAGCTGATAAATATGGAAACCAGTACAGGAGGAATTATATAAATTTATAAGTTATCTTATGCCAAATTTAGAGGCTATGTCAACAACATCCATAACATAATCCCTGAAGTATTTTAATATGTCCCTTGATGTTATTATACCTACTAATTTATCATTATTCACTACAAGTAATCTCCTTATTCCATTATTTGCCATTAAATCTGCAACCTTATCCATAGGCGTATCTGTCTTAACATATGTTAATGGTGAGGTCATTATATCCTTCAATTTTATTTTTTCAGGGTCAATCTTTTTTGATACAACCTTGTTTATGAAATCCCATTCAGTTACTATCCCTTCAGGTACATTATCACTGCCAACTATTACATAGCCATTGTGTTTTTCCGACATTATAATAGAAGCCTGTAAAGCGCTTGTATTTCCATCAAGTATTTCTTTGTTTTTCCTCATTATATCCTCTGCATACAGTACCATGATTATATATATCTTTAATTTGTATATAAAGGAAATGTCTGATACATATATTAAGGCATAATATTCTTAACTGGAATTTTAAAATTTATTTATTATTTATATATTTTTTAAAAACAGTTTATTAAAAACAGTTAAATATCCCTACTGCAATATCATACTAATGATAAATAGCGTTTCCACCGAATATATATATGATAATTCCGGGAGGCCTGTTAAAAGTTTAAGAATACAGCTAAATGCCATATGTAACTTTGACTGTATATTCTGCCATATGGAGGGCACTGACAGGAGTATGACCTATATGAGTCCTGATGAAATAGAAAAAATTGTTGAGGTAGCAGCAAACCATGGTGTAAATAGAATAAAATTCACCGGTGGTGAACCCCTGTTAAGGGAGGATATTGAAGAGATCATAGGAAGAGTAAGAAACCATATAGATGGAAATATATCGCTGACAACAAATGGAGTTATGCTGCCCAAACTGGCGAATAAATTAAGGGAAGCGGGTCTGGATAGGGTAAATATATCAATGCACGCAATAGATGAATATAATTTTAAATTTATAACAAATACGGAAAAAAAGGATTTTTTGCCCGTTGTTGGAGAAGGTATAAAGGCTGCACGGAATGCTGGACTTGGACCTGTAAAAATAAACTTCGTTGTTATGAAAAATATAAATGAAAATGAAATAGATAATATGATAAATTTCTGTGCTGAAAATCAATGTATTTTACAGTTAATAGAATTTGAGGCAAACAGGGAAAAGGAGAAAAGTTATGAATATTTAAAATATCATGTTGATATACGCCCTGTGGAGAGCAGAATAAAGAAAAAAGCACTGCGTGTGGAACACAACGACCTGCATAACAGGGAAAGGTATTTAATAAATACAGATTATGGTGATGTAAAGATAGAATTTGTAAAACCAATGCACAATACAGATTTCTGCAGGAACTGCACAAGGTTAAGGGTAACCGCAGACGGCAACCTGAAAACATGCTTATTAAAGGAAAATGACTATTTTAATATAAAGGATAGTTTAAACGACATTAAACTTCTGGATAATGAATTTATTCAGGCTGTAAGGTCAAGGGTACCGTACTGGAGATGAAAAATGAAAATAAAAATACTGTATTTTGCCCATATAAGGGATATAACGGGAAAGAATTCCGAAATTATGGATGTAAATTCAAATAGCATGGACGAAATAAAAGGGGCTGTATTCAGTAAATATCCTGAAATAAAAAATGAAATAAATTTATTAATAGCTATAAATGATGATTATTACAGCAACCAGGAAATAAATGAAAATGATGTTATAGCATTTTTCCCCCCGGTAAGCGGTGGATAATATGGCAAAGCATATAATGGAGGGTTTTGACAGATTTTTACCGTATAATGACGCCTTACATATTTTTGATTCCATAAAATGGAGATATCCCAATAGTGAAAATACTGGCATAAATTCATCATTAAACATGATATCATATACTGATGTCTATTCTGATTATGATATACCTGAATTCAATAAGAGTGCTGTTGATGGCTATGCGGTAATTTCTGGGGATATAATCAGTGCCTCAATAAATAATCCTGCGGTGTTAAAAATCAGGGGTTACTCAGAAGCGGGTGAAAAATTTTCAGGAAAAATAGATAGAAATGAGTGTATTGAAGTATATACCGGTTCAGAAATACCTGATGGTGCTGATGCCGTTGTTAAGGTTGAAGATGCGGAAAAACATGGTAACTGTATCCATGTTTATTCACCGGTAAAACGTGATAATATTTTTAAACATGGTGAGGACATACCCGCAGGCTATAAAATTGTGGGTAGAAATGAGAAAATATCCCCTCAGCATATTGCTGCAATGGCATCTGCAGGAATAAATAATATATATGTATATAAAAAGATAAGGATAGGAATAATATCAACAGGCAATGAACTGGCAAACAAAAAAATAGTCAATTCGACAGGTATACTGCTGAAAAATTATTATAACAGCCATTTTACTGAAACCATGGATGGTGGCATATACGGCGATAATGCAGATGATATAATAACCGGAATAAAAAATATAATTGATGTATGTGATATAATAATAGTAACAGGGGGTACAAGCCTTGGCAGGAAAGATAAAACAACAGATGCAATCTCATCAACCGGTGAGATGTTATTTTCAGGAATAGCGATAAAACCTGGAAGGACAGCGGCACTATTCGATGTAAATAGCAAACCCGTTATCTCAGTTTCGGGTTTACCGGTAGCTGCACTGATCTCATCACTAATTTTTATAAACAGGTATATAAAAAATTTATACAGTTTTGATTATTACAGTAAAATTACCGGCATACTGGATGAAAATATCCACAATAAGATAGGATTTACCCTGTTTCAAATATGCAGGACATATGTAAAGGGCAATAGGGTGCATATACTGCCATTAAAAACAACGGGTTCCGGAATTCTATCAACAATAATTTACGGAAATTCTATTGCAATGGTCCCGGAAAATCTTGAGGGGATCGAGAATAATAAAGATGTAACAGTTTATATGCTGGGTGATATAAAATGGGATTAATATTTCATGATTTAATAAGTTTCAATGATGCATTTGATACCATTAAAAATAATACAAAAAAAATAGATGATTATGAAGATATAGATGTAGCTGATTCTGCCGGAAGAATTACCGTTGATGATATCTACAGCACCAATAACCTGCCGCTGTTCTCAAGGTCACAGGTTGATGGCTATGCAGTAATTTCGGATGATATTAAAAATGCGGATTATAATAATCCTGTAAAACTTATTATGTCAGGGGAAACATACATAGGTGAAAGTGGTGTGAAACATCCAGGAAATGGAGAGTGCATTAAAGTCCCAACTGGTGGTGTCATACCTGTAGGTGCCGATGCAATGGTTCCGTTTGAGGATACGAAGGAAGATGGCGAAAAAATAATATTTTTTAAATCTGTTCCAAAATTCAATGAGATTTCAAACCCGGGAATAGATGTAGTAAAGGGGGAAAGGATAATAAACAGGTATACAGCGATAAACACAGGCCATATATCGGTTTTATCGTCCGTAGGCATAAAAAAAATAAGAGTTTTTAGGAAAATGAGGATAGGAATAATATCAACGGGCAATGAACTATTAAATCCCGGTGATCCTTATACAGATGGAAAAGTATATGAATCAAACGGCATAGCCATAAAAGCCGAAGTGTCAAAATACAGTGCATTCAGTGTTAACAGTTATGGCATTATAAAAGACGAGTATAATTCAATAAAAAATACTATAGACAGGTCAGTAAATGAAAATGATATAACGGTAACGGTAGGTAGCACATCTGCTGGAGACCATGATATGGTTTATAAAATTTTTGATGGTTATGAACCGGGCATAATATTTCACGGTGTAAGGGTAAAGCCTGGCAAACCCTTTGTTTTTGCAAAAAATAATGATAAAGTCCTCTTTGGCCTGCCGGGATTTCCGGTATCATCCATGATGATTCTGTATTCACTGGTTATACCAAATTTATTTAATATGTTAAATTATGAGTATAATACTTTTAATGTAAACGCAACAACAGGAGAGAGATTCAAACTGCACAGTGGCAGTACCGATTTATTATTAATAAAGCTTTTAAATAGAAATAATAATTACTATGCATATCAGGTTCATGGCAATTCCGGCTCCATATCAAGAATAATGAAGGCGACAGGATTTTCCATTATAGATTCAAAATCGGATTATCTGAAGGAAGGAGAAAAAATAAATGTTAACATCTTTTCATATAATATCCCGGAAATTTTAATTTACGGTGAATATTCACCGTTGATGGAGAAAATACCATACAATATAATGAATAAAGCCATATTTGTTGAATCAAATTACAGTAATATTTCAGGGTCTATGGAAAAAAATGAGGGGGATTTATACATAACAAACAGTGAGGCAAAAAATGATGATTACCTGGAATTTAAATTTAATATCCCACTTGCACTGATATATAACAGGAAGGATTACAGATCAGTAGCGGTTTTGTATAAGGGAACTGGATTATATAGTTACTCCATAAAAAATATAAAAAGTAATAATATAACATACCTGGACAATACAGATGTAATATGTGATTACGTGAGAAATAACAGATGTGATGCCGGTATAGTCTATTTAAGTGATGCTCTGAAGTATTCTATGAATTATGATGCCGTTGATAATATACCATTTTATTTTTACCTGTATAAACAGAGCAAATACTTTAATGAAATTAAATTATTTTTTGATGATATAAATGATAGCAATAATATTCGCGAAAAACAGCGAAAGATTGAAAGATAAACATAATATGGAAATATGCGGAGAAACCATGATAAACAGAATATCAAGAATTTTATATGAATCAAAAATTTTTGATAGAATAATACTGTTTACAAAAAATCATTCATTGAAGTGCAGTTACTGCAGTATTATATATGACGATACCGGTGGAATACTGATAGATTCCATATTACACTGCATAAAAACCTATAATGAATTTTTTGCAGTGGGTGGCGATATGCCCCTAATTGATTATAACATTATAGATAATTTAATTAAATCATATAATAAAAAAATAATTGCGTATAAGAATAGTAATTACTATGAGCCTTTATTTTCAATATATAACATGTCCGTATACAGTAATTTAAAAAACTACAGGGACTCTGGAAATGAAAGCATAAGTAAATTTATGTCCTTATATAATACAGATTATATTAAAGTAAATACATTAAAATTAAAAAGTGTTAATTATTATGATGATTTATTAATGGTAAGAAAATATCTAAATTGCATCTGATATTATTTTAATTATTTTATTGAATTCCTCAGGATATTTTATGCATTCCCCATTATATAGTTTAAGTTTCTATTAATTATATTAACTATTTATAACCCTCTTCATTATTTAATGTTTCATCTAAATATTTTTATGATATAACGTAATGAAGAAATGCGAGTTTTCCAGCATAACTGCATAAGTCCAGAGGACAGGGGTGCTGGAAAATAATGAACAGGAATGAAATCTCTTCTGCAAGAAGGGATAGATGCCTTGGGGTTAAGGCAACGAAGTTTAAGCTCTTCATGAAAGATGATAACTTCCAAAGGTGGATATTAACATTGTTAACGGAAATCATAACCTGTTTCATTATTTGCCCTTATTATATAATTATATTCATAGTTTTTAATATATTCCTCATCACCGATAACCAGGAATTTTATGGCATTCTTATAGCTTTTAAAACTTTCAATTATTACAATATCAGAATTTTCATCCATTATATCATCAATGTACGATTTTTCCCTAGTCATTTTATAGGTTCTTGAGGGAGTCAGGCCATAAGTTATATATGCACCGGTATTTTCCATTCTCCATGTATCCTTATTTTCGGTATCCAGTGATATATTTTCATGTGGTATTCCCTTTATATACATTATTTTATACCCTGAACTTAAGGTTTTAATCACATTTTCTATTATGGTTGTTTTTCCAGATGAAGAAGAACCAAAAAATGATGTGACTTTCATAATAATACATTAAAGAAAAATATTAAAATTTATTTACAGGACTTTTTAACCAGATATTTAAATGTTAAGTATGCTTTTGTAAACTAAATGCATAAATAACAGTAATTTATAACAAAATAGGTGGCCATATATCTGAATTCAAAATTTTTATAGATAAAAAAGCATTTAATGCCGAAACAGGTAAAACAATTCTTGAAGTCGTGACTGAAAATAATATAGATATACCGCATGTATGCTATAATCCCGCCCTTGGTCCCATAGAGTCATGCGATACATGCATTGTTAGGGCAAATGGCAAATTTGTCAGGTCATGTTCAACAAAAATAGAAGATAACATGGATATATCCTATGAATCAGAAGATGTACATTCAAGGCAGTTAGAGGCTGTGAATAGATTATTAACCAGACATGATCTGCAGTGTACCGTCTGTGAGAATAATAACGGTGACTGTGCATTACATAATGCTGTTGACAAGTCTATATGTAAGTTTTTATTGAATGGCATTGGCCGTAAGGAGGATACTATCATGCAGGTAAGTGGCAGGGCAGGCTTTGAAATAGTTCAGAAAGTCGCAATGTTTGGCGTATCTGTTATAAGCTCGGTTTCTGCACCATCATCCCTGGCAATTGAACTGGCAGAAACATTCAATATAACATTAATTTCTTTTACCCGGAATAATAGATTTAATATATATACAAAACCTGAAAGAATAAATGTATAGAAAATATTATAATTCAAAAACAGATATATTTTAATGGAATCTGTAAAGCCAAATAAAAATTCATTAACTTCCGGTTTGCAGGAAGCCATAGATTCAAACAAAACAGGTTATTTACTGTTATACCCCGGAAAATACCATATAAGAGAGCCACTGGTAATCAGAAAGGGCATAATGCTTTTATCAAATAATAGGGCCATATTAATAAATAATTTAAATGATGATTACCAACCATTTATTGTAATTGAGGAATATACAGATATAAAATATTTGATAGCAAACTCAAATAATAAGGGCGGGGTGAAAATAGGCAAAAACAATAGCAATAATGCTATAAATATTGATTACATAAAAATATACAATACCGGGGATGGATATGATAAGAAACCTATGAAAGCACTTGAGATAAATGGTTATAATATTATAATAAATAATCTGGACATATTTCTCGGTAATGTGGGCTTAAGCCTGGAAAATTCATCGGATATAAGAATAAAGGAGGCACAGATAGTTAACTGTTCAACCGGAATAAGGATATTCAATGCAAATAATATCAATATAGATAATTTTTCAGTGGATTCGTGTTATTATACCGGATTTCAGATGGATTCAACAACAAATTCATATTTCAAGGGCATTATATGGAATAATGATGATGAGTATTTAAATAACAATAATGATTATTCATTACTGGTTGGAAAATATACTGAAGGTTTAAGCAATACCATAAATTTTAATTTAAGAATAGTAAACACTGGCAGGAATGCCATTTATTTATCAAATGCACATAATCTGTATATAACCTCAATAATAGATAACAAAAACAAGATAGAAAATGGAATAATATACGGAAAAAATATAAAAAATATAAACATAAATGGAATAATCAACAATGTTAAAAATTTATACAGCGGGAGAATTAAAGGAAAAATGACATTTTGATCAGTAATCCTTAAAAACCGGGAAATCCATTGAGGATTGCCTTGGAGTTCTGTTTAATATAAATATTGGTGTTAAAAGCAGGAACTGGAAATATCCCCAGAATGCCGTTACATAATTATAAAAACCGCCCTCATATGTTAATATTGTTGATGCTATTAATATTGCTGCCATGGTTACCATCTGTGGCAGAAACTTATACCATGGCAATTTTCCACCGGTTCTTGCTGTTGTAAATGGTTTTTTCTTTTTTAATATCACGCTTAATGTAACAGACATACTCAAGGGGAATAAAACTAAATTTGCAGCCATATTATAGAAAACATATTTTAATGGAGCACCCTTATCTACATGCGTCATTATGAAGGTAAACATCAGAACTATTGTATATGGGAGCCATGCTAATATGTAGATATATGGATCCATTACCAATATCCTTACATGAAAAATATCAAGTATAGGTGCCAGTAAAAATATTAGATAAAACCAGCCAAAAAGGTACCATGTTGATGTTGCCAGCCAGTCTATTTTCATTTTTAAACTGTATTTCCTTTTGAATAGAATGTTTTTAAAAATTTTTGGCATCAATGCCAGCGATCCGGCTGACCACCTCCATTGCTGGTTAATATAACCTTCCATTGTTGTCGGTGCCCTTCCAAACACAAGTTTTTTGTTATAATATAAACCCCTATAACCCTTTGACACCAGATTAACAGATGTTGCAATATCCTCAACCAAATTTGTTTCATCAAAATAATTTACCATTGCCAGTTTGGATTTTCTGTATATAATATTGGTGCCACATGAAAATAATGAGCCAAGCACGCTTTTGCCCTCGGTTAATATTTCATAAAAAATAAACTGCTGTGCTTCCGCCATTTCGGCTAAAGCACTTGCATCGATATTTGCATAATACTGGGGAACCTGCACAAAGGCAACGTCAGGGTTATTGTCCAGAAGACCGATAGTTTCACGGACAAAATCTGGTGATGGCATCTGGTCTATATCCAGTACGGTAACATACTCCTCCTTAACAAAATTCTTCAATGCATTATTTAATGCACCGGCTTTATACCCTGTTCTATCGGTTCTGTGAATATAGGTTGCATTCATTTTATCCGATATTTCTTTTATTTTTACTGAACTATCATTTGTGGAATCATCCAGTATATACAGGGTTGCCAGTGAATCTGTATTGCTGTATATTGCCATTAAATTTGTCATTGCCATATTAGGGTCTTCATTGTATATTGGAACCAGAATGGCGATTTTCTCCCTGTACGATTTTATAAAGCTATTAGATGTTGTTGTGCCATATTTGTATTTGCTTCTCCTGAATGCAAGCATAAAAGATAAACTCTGTATGCCAAAGAATAATGTTGCCGACCAGAAGAATAGTGAAAAGAAATCATCTACTACAGTTCCACGGTGTAATACCGTTACGGCATAAAACGACGACGATATACCTATAAATATAAAAACCAGTGTTGAACCAGTAAGTATATTCATAGTATAGAAATATTTTTTCATATCATCCCTTAAATTCCTTGAACAGGTCATTATTATCCACCAAATCATTACCTATTGTATTGTTTTCGTATAAATTTGGCTTGGATAAATCTTTATTTACATTTAAATTGCCCGATATTATTTCCATGCCACCTGAAGTTATATTAAATTTCATCGGCACTGAATTGAATGGTGACCCACGCATTTTTGGTATTCTCATGGTTCTTTCTATGCCGGTATCGGTTAATTTATATTCCAGTTTTATTATGCCGGTTACATAATTTTCTTCAACACCAAAAACACTGAAATCAGAAGCACGTAAACTACTTGTTATAATTGTTGTTATATCTTTCATTCCCAGGCTATTTATAAACAAATTGATGTAATCATCACTTGGCATTAATAATAGGGTTACAGGATCTATAACTACACGTTTAATTTCCTTTGACATTATAAATTTTTTTAACTCTGAAACTATTTTTGTTATAAATTTTCTGAAATCTGCTTTTTGATTTAATACATCTATTTTCATTGTCCTGATCTGATCGGAAATCTCTATAACATCTATCATGCCATTTTTATAATTTTCATAAAAACCTATATCCATTGTTTTTATATTGTTTATATATTCTTCGGGAAATGTGTCGGTTAAAATCATCATCCCTTTCTGACCATTTTCTGCACCCTCTGAAAGAAATGTACTTGACAGCGTTGTTTTGCCTGCACCAGATTTGCCTGATATTAAATAAACAAATCCAGGCCGCAAACCACCGTAAAGTGCCATATCAAGGTCTTTTATGCCGAATCCACATTTAACATCAAAATTCAAATAACTTCTATAATCCACTACTTTAATATTATATGCCTTTAAAAGTTTTACATTATTATCGTCCAGTTCCCTCTCTGCTATTATCATACTATTATTAATATTACAATCTTCTAACTCAGAATGAAATATTATTATTTCTGGTGTAGCATCTGCGGCATCAATAATTTTAATAGCTATTTTTTCGCCATTTGAAACTATGTAATCAAATTTATGCTTCATTATATTTCCATGGATCTCTACATCCTTATTTATATCATTTACATTGATAGAAAATTTGTCTGAAACCATTTTTTTAATCTGATTAATGTTTATGTTCAATGCCATAGTATAAGCCCATATTTTATACAGTGATATAATAGTTTCTATAGTGTGTGACATAATATAGTATCCTTATTGACCTACAAATTTATTTATCCAGCTTTCACAGAATGTCTTCTTTTTTGACAGGCAGATGAAATTCGATTTAACGGTCTCGACCATCATGTCCTGA
>JAJZXU010000023.1 GCA_021806235.1 Thermoplasmata archaeon | reverse complement strand
CGATGTTTCACCGGTACTTGATTTTCTTGGAAAATATTCCCTCACGCTCCACGTCAGGGAAATAAGGTTAACAGAGGACGACGAAAAAGTTCTGAGTGAACACCCCGAATAATATTGTCCCAAAGCCGTATGTTTCTATGGTGATCATTAGCTGTGCACGCCGAGGAACATATATATGAACCCATTTCAGGATATCACAAAAGAATTGTAAATATTAAGGTTTAAATATTAGAAACCGGTATATAAAATAATATTTTTAAATGTAAATGCGATTATCATATCCCTATAATAAATATTGTTGATGCGACATTGCTTATGTTATAAAATTTATTTTTTTATTAATAATCATGATAGTATAATGTTAAATTGTTAACCACTGTTGTTAAATATCGCAAATATATAAAATATAACTATGGAAGAAAACTACAATGTGGAATATTCTAAAATAGCCTCTGAACTTGATGCAAAGCAGACTACAAGGTTTTACTGGATACTTGTCGCCATAGCAACCACTGGAGGATTTCTGTTTGGCCTTGACACAGCAAATATAGGCAGTGCACTGCTATTTATACCGTATAAGCTTACAGTATTTGAACTGGGTTATCTGGTGGCTGGGGCATCCCTGGGTGCTGCAGTTGGTGCCCTAATAGCGGGGCCTCTAACAGACAGGTCAGGAAGAAAATACATGCTTATTGCAGATGCAATAATATATGGCGTTGGTGCCCTACTTTCAGCAGTTGCAATAGATACACTATTACTGCTTATTGCCCGTACAGTTATAGGAATAGGTGTTGGTGCAGATTCCGCAATAGCGACAGCATATATAGTGGAAATGGCACCTAAGGATAAACGCGGAAAACTTGCTGTCATGCAGCAAATGATGATTGTCCTTGGAATACTTGCTGCGTTTTTAATTGCTGTTGGAATATTTGCAATAAAACCGGTTTTGTCCTTTGAAGTTACATATGGCTGGAGAATACTGTTAGGTGTTGCCGTAATTCCGGCAATACTTGCCGCGGCATTCAGGACTAAAATACCTGAATCCCCGAGATGGCTGGTTCTTCATGGAAAATTTGAAAAAGCACAGAAATCACTTAAAATGATGGGAATTACCGTGTCACTTAACGAACTTATGGAATCCGGCAAAAAGGAGAAAATAGAACAGAAAAAACTGAAACAGAAAAAATTCTGGACTCCGGGTGTAAAGTATGCCTTCACATTAATGGCATTATGGATGATCTTCCAGCAGATAACAGGTATAAATATACCATTATACTATGGTCCATATATCATATCAAGGCTGCATATGTTTCCCACTGTGGTAAATCCCGTAACAATAGCAATATACTCAATATTGTCGGCGTTTGCCATGGCATGGGTTTTTATCCCTTCAACATACATAATGATGGTACGTGAAGATAAAACTGGCAGAAGAAAACTCGGGCTTATAGGATATATTGGCATGGCAATAGGCATGTTTGTTACATATATATTACTTATAAGGCATATTGATGTTGGAATTTTATTTTCACTTGGATTTTATTTAATAATGTTCTCAATAGGCGTTGGAGGTGCAGGATGGCTGTTACAGGGAGAGATGTTTCCAACAGAACATCGCGGCATGCTTGCAGCGGGAATAGCCGCAGTGGACTGGATAGCCAACTTTGTTATTATAGAGATATTCCCATATATGGAAACAACAATAAAATTATCAGGGTCTATGCTTATTTTTTCAATACTTTCTGTGGTGGCAGTAATCATATTCTATTTCATGCTTCCAGAGGTAAAACAAAAATCCCTGGAGGAGATAAATACTATGATGGATTCTATTGGCAGAAGCAAATTTTCGGAGAGGATGGGTATTATTAAAGGAACCACTGAAAAGACTCCTGAAAAAGTTACAGAGGCAAAAGGGCTGAAATAAATTATTTATATTATTTTTTGTTAACAGATTAATATTCTATCAAAATTATTTTAACATCACAGACTGGAAACTTCAAGGTTGCGGGCAGTTTACTGAACTGTATCAAAGCAATGCTGTATAAAGGCGTTAAAACCATTCATTAAGTTCATCTTTTTAATTCGGAAACACTGTACACTTGGTGTTATACGCTGAAGAAGGAGAAGACTTATAATGTTAAATAATCCATAACCCTGTTAAAAATATTATTATACTACTATCTATATATAAATAAACTTTATATAGACTTTTATATTGATTTATATATGTCAATTGATTCCATAAGGGTCGTTGTGAAACATAATGACTGGACAGCGAAAACAGATTTTGTGAATATTAAATTAAAACACATAAATTTTAAATTGATGGATTTACATGGAAATATTTATTCAAATACACTTCTCTATATTAAAGGTCGGGAAAATGAAAAGAAAAAATTTATCAAAATATTAAAATCATCATCTGGTGAATTAAAACTTAATAATATAAAGTTTTATCAGGATTATCTAGAATTTATAACACCTATAAACGATAGTATTTACAGTTATATAACTTCATTCAGGCCATTATACTGTACATGTTATGTATACTACGGGATCGAAGACTGGATCATTACATATGAAAACATAGATAACATTGTGAAAGAATTGCGGCAGGATATTAATAACTCAGGAAAAATAGTTAAAATGGAAAATATCGTGCCAAATAGCATGTTTATACCCATGGATTTTCTGTACTCAAAAAGTGAGGCAAATATTTTAAATTATGCTATATACCACGGATTTTTTGAAAATCCTAAAAAAATAAGGTTGCATGAAATATCAGAAAATTTTGGGATATCTGGGGCATATGCAAGTAAAATTTTAAGATCCTCCCTTAATAAATTAATGTACTCTGTCTTTTAACTACCTTTTAAATTTAAATGTCCCCTTTATAACCCACCCGGGCTCATCAGAATTAAACGGGCTCATTGATTTTATGGTATACTCCTCAAGTATTTTTTCATTGATTATTATTCCAAGGCCTGGAATTTTATCCACTATTTTAAAATAGCCATTTTCAAGCCTGAAGTTTGATCTTTTGATCAGGTTAAGTTTCCAGTCCGGCCAGAACCTTTCAAAACTTTCCTGTATTAAAAAGTTTGTTAGGGTGAAATCAACATTCAGTGTTGCTGCATTCTGTATTGGGCCATAGGCATTGTGGAATGCAACCTCCATGCCAAAGGACTGCGCCATCTGTGCTGCACTTTTTGCCTCCATTAACCCCGTAAAGTTTGCTACATCGGGCTGTATAACATCAACCAGATGATTTTTCATGAATTCCAGAAAAATATTTCTATTTAATACCCTTTCACCAAGGGCAACCGCTATTTTTACCTCGTTTTTGAATCTGTATAATCCTTCCATTTGATCTGGATGTACCGGTTCTTCTATAAATAATGGATTAAATGCCTCCATGGCTTTTCCAGCCCGTATCGCAGAATTTGCATTGAACCTGCCATGGCATTCAATCATTATATCTATGTTGCTAAAATTATTCCTTATAGCCGAAACTATATCAACTGCATGCCGGATATGATCATTGCCTATATAATCAAAGGCATCTCCAAATGGGTCAAATTTCAGTGCATTAAATCCCATCTTTATTGTTTTTTCAGCATTTTTCACAAAGTCCTCGGGTTCAATAGAATCAGGATACCACCCATTTGCATATGCCCTCACCTCTTTATTGTATATTCCACCAAAGACATTGTATAATGGAATCCCGTATATTTTTCCGGTGATGTCCCACGATGCCATTTCAAAGGCGCTCAACGCTGCAGTTGCCTGCATGGATATGGGAAGCCAGTACTCATGTTTATATGCCTCAGACAGATTCTTCTGTATCTCTGTTACCTCTTTGCCTTGAAAAATTTTTGATATCTCCTTCAATTCTTCATACACAGGCATTGCCATCAATTCCGTTGGTGCTTCACCATAACCTGTATACCCATCATCCGTTGTCAACCTTAAAATTAATAATAAGGAACTCCACGGGCTGCCCGAATTTCCTCCTACTTCACCTATTTCAAAAATATCTATATCCTTTATTTTAGACATAAACATTAATCGTTTAAAAACTATATAAAAATAATTGTTAAATACTTAATCAATTCACAATATTTCTATCTCAATTAAGGTGCTTATTTTATCATATGGTTCTATGTATTCAGCAGTTTTATTATTTATCTGCCCATACAGGCCTGATGCTGGAAAGCTGGTACTCATCTCGATTGCCATTGCATAAATTGTCCCAAACCAGGGATACCCGGTGCCTCCTCCTGTTGGCAGCCATAGCCATAAACATTTAAAAAGATTATTATCGTACCTGAATATTATTTTTCTCTTATTATTTTCAATAGAAAATTCAGGTTTTCTGACATCTGTGAGATACAATAAATCATTTGTATTGTATTTACCTCTATCTGGAAATCTTGATATATTTACCTTACTGCCATTATTATCTAATACAAACGGCCATTTTCCCTCATAGCCCCTTTTAAACCTGGCATTTGGATTACCTAAAGAACTGTCTGAAATTATATTGCTATCAGGTATATTTATAATAGTCTCTCCAGACAGCAGGCTGGAACCAAATGTTGGATGGTGTAGCCAGGAATATGGCAACTTTTCTCCGGAAATGTTCTCTATTGATTCCTTTATCAGTATTTTATTATGCTTTAATTCTATATTTTTCTCTATTTTTAGGGGATATTTGTATAAATATGTAAATGTTGATATATATTCTTCATTATATTCTTTTACATCCCATGGAATGTATGGAGTCTCATCATGCAGCCCAAATGTAATATTGTTTACAGAGCATTTATAGCCGGCATTGGGCACAGCATCAAAGTAACCGCCAGAAAACATTGAATTCAGAAGATCTTCATTATAATATCCACCTGCAATTTCATAATATTTTTTCAGTGGCCTGTAATGATTATATAAATATTCGAAATTTTCAGGCAAATACTTTATGCTTTTTATGATATCTCCGATTTCTGGAACAATGATTAAAGAAATAATATCATTTTTCAATATGAACCTGTCCACCAATTTTATCACTCCTCAGGCGTACTTATGGGTGCTTTTATGCTCAGGCCTCCATCAACGAATAGCGATGTACCCGTTATAAATGAGGATTCATCAGATGCTAAAAATGCTACAGCATTTGCAACCTCCTCCACCCTGCCTATTCTTCCAAGTGGGTGTTCTTTTCCCCACTCCAGTTTCTTTTTATTTATCAATTCAATGTTATTTCCGACCTCAAGCCTTGCAGCCTTATCTACAAGTGGAGTATCTATAGTTGCTGGAAGAACAGCATTGCACCTTATATACGGAGCATAATCCAGTGCTATGCTCTTTGTTAATCCTATTACTGCATGCTTTGAAGTTACGTAAGCCGCGGCATTTTTTGTAATTATCTGGGCCTGTACGGATGACATATTTACTATATTTCCCCTGTGGTTATTCATCATAAATGGAATGCATTCCCTTGATGTGTTATATATCCCCTTAACGTTGATATTCATTATATTACCCCACATATTTTCATCAGTGGAGCTTAATTTCGAATATTCTTCAATGCCTGCATTGTTTATTAAAATGTCCACTGTTTTATGCCTGCCAATTACCTCATTTATAGCAGATTTAACATCGCTGATTTTTGAAACATCAGTTTTCATATAAAATGCGCCATCAATCCGATCTTCCGGAATATGCCTTGATAATGATATAACTATTGATTTTTCATTTACAAACCTTTTTACTATTGCCTTTCCTATTCCTTTTGATCCCCCCGTCACAATTACTATCCTGCCCTTTAATTCCTCATACATAATATAATAACAATAAAAAATATTTAAATGATGCAGTTAAATTATTAATTAAATTATAAGCCCATATTTTTTAAGTAATATATCTTTCTATCTGCCCCTTTATAAATTCTATTTTTTTGATTGCTATAGGAGATTTAACCTGCGTGAATGAATTGGGGATAAGCCACAGTTTATATATGGAGATAGTAAAAAGACACTTGTGGGTCTGGACCCATTTTTCTTTGATTTGTCCCTGATCATATTGAATAAAAAATATAATGAAATATTTAGGCAATAAACAATGCAGATAGAATTGCCCCTGAGCAGTTGTGAAAGCATTGCATGCAGTTACCAGGGAATTAATAGCATACCCTGCAATCATGGGGGAAGCGTGTGATAAATGGGCTATAATGTTAAGAAGTTAATATTATACTTTATTAAATTGAAATTAATTACATATTTATGGAGCTGAATTTAGCAGAAATAATTCTGGAATCAAAACCAGATAAATTCTGGAAAATATTAAGGCAGATTGGGGTAAATAATGCTGTTGGTGTTTTGCCCAGGGCATATACTGACTGGAGAAACTCCGTAGAAGATTACCCGTGGAATTATTTTCCATTATTAAAATATAAAAACATGCTTGAAGAAAGTGGCTTAAACCTTATAGCAATAGAAGACAACCCACCGATGGAAAATATAATATACGGCACCAATCAACGTGATAAAGAGATGGAATATATTTATAAATTAATAGAAAACATGGGAAAATTAAATATAAAAATATGGTGCTACAACTGGATGGCTGGAAACGGATGGTGCAGGTCAAGGCCAGATATTATAGGCAAAAATGGAGAGTATGTATCTGGCTTTAATGAGAAAGATATCGAGAATGTGGAACCACCGTTAACGGGAAAAATAACATCTGATCAGTTGTGGAAAAACCTGGAATATTTTCTGGAGAATATAATGCCTGTTGCAGAGGATAATGATGTGAAACTGGCAATGCACCCGGATGATCCACCATTAAAAAATTTCAGGGGTGTGGACAGGATAATAAATTCAATAGAATCCTATGATAAATTGCTTAATTTAAAAAAAAGTGAATATAATGGAATAACACTTTGCCAGGGGAATTTTACATTGATGACTGATGATTTGCCCTCGGTGATAAGGCATTTTGGCCAGAAGATATTTTTTGTCCATTTCAGGGATGTAAATGGGGATAAGCATAATTTCCAGGAAACACTGGTGGGCAATGGCAAAACTGATTTAAAAAAATGCATGGATGCCTATAATGATATTGATTACAGGGGCATAATGAGGGTTGACCACACGCCCACGCTTGAGGGTGACAGTGAAATAATACCGGGATATTCATATTCAGGAAGGATATATTCAATAGGATACTTAAAAGGGCTGTATAGTCAATTTAAGTGATAATTATTTATAATAATCTTTATACTATGCTAATATCTACGAAAGCACATGAGGTTCTTAATATTCTCCGTATACCAGGAAAGACTCTGCGTGTCTATACACATAGCGTAAAGATCGGGTATTTATCGCATCCCGGGCAGCCATGCTTTTACTATACCCACATATGTACGGGCATAGTAACCTTCATTTCAGCGTTTCAGCAGCCTCCACGTCCGTTTCTTTATATGTCCTTGTGTCAAAGCCTATAAACGCACCTAATATACCAGTTGCTATTGCATATCCACCCAATACATAGGATAAGTTTAAGTCTCCTAATACGGCTATCAATGTTGGACCCATAAATAATCCAATAACTGCTGCAGCCTTGACAAAAAAGTACCCCCATCCTGCTGCGGTTCCACGTTCATTTGCCCCAAAGAAAGTATTTATGGAAGTCATGCCCTGGCTTGCAGGTCCTATTACATGGAAAAAGAAAAATGATCCCGCGAATGCGATAAGAAGTGAAAACGCTAAATGAAACTGTAATGTAACTCCAAGGAGTATTAAAGAGATCCCTTCAAGTACTGCGCCGACAACATACTGTATTTTTGTTCCCAACTTATTTGTTAAATAGGCAGTTAGGACTCCGGCTACTGCACCTGCTGCATAATATATTGTTGTTGCCTGGATTGTTGCCAGGGAACCTGCAAAGTGAAATGATAATAATATATATGGAAGATAAAAACCAAATGTATAGAATATCATTCCCTGTTCGAAATTGCCATTAAAAGCATAAACTAATTCCCTAATTTTGGATTTTTTAAATATTCCAAAAATTTCTTTTCCTGTAGTTTTAGTTTTGGATAGGTTATAATTAATGTCAGGCACTCCTTTTAATTCAACTCCATACAGTTTTTTTAATGCTTTCAATGCATCGGATAATTTCCCATGATATGCATTCCATAATATCGATTCCGGTATTTTACTTCTGAATATTAAAATAACTACCGCTATGCCTGCACCTACCCACATAATTATTCTCCATAAATATGGGTTTGTAAGGTCATGTGTATAAAGGAAAAAGGGAACTATAAGAAATCCTATCGTTCCAAGATACATAAGGTACCATTGTAACTGCCATAGATTGCTCCAGAATAATCTCTGCTTGGAATCTAAAAACTCAAAGATATAGGTAAAGCCTGTAGCTGTATCAGCGCCAAGGGCGAAACCCAGCAAAGTTCTGAAAAATATAGCCTCATACGGATTAACCGAAAAACCAGCAAGTATGGCCATGAAGACAAATAAAACCATGTTCAGTATGAACATAAATCTCCTACCCAATTTATCAGTCAACCATCCACCTACGAAGGCACCAAATAACGCTCCCACATTAACGGAACCAGCCACAGCACCAAGTTCAAATGTGCTTATGTATGGATAATTAGCCTGGAATGAACTTACACCAAAACTAAAGGCCGCAAAATCATAGGCATCTAAAAATAGCGCAGATAATGCTAATACTATTATATATCTGGATGTTATATTTTTAGTATTTGCGACATAATTATATATTTTTTTAATTCCATCAAGCACATCTTTTTCATCAACATTATTATTCATAATATAACTATAACGTTTATAATTCTTAAATGTTTGTACAAAAACTTATATCCATTTATAGTCTTTGACATAATTATTTATCCTTTAACACCATACCATTTTTATGGGAAGGAATACATCATTAATCGTTGAGAGGAAGGCCAGTGAATCTGAGATAAACAGGAAAATCAAGGAGGAGAAG
>JAJZXU010000015.1 GCA_021806235.1 Thermoplasmata archaeon | reverse complement strand
ATCTCCTACTCCAGCCATGAATATGCATCTGATCCCGTTGCAATCCTCACTACCTTTATCGTGTTTTCATCCAGAAAATAAATAATTCGGTAATTTCCTACTCTTAACCTGTAATAAATGCGGTCGGTACCTGAAAGTTTCTTAGTGTCTAATCCGTGAGAATTGTTATATGGATCCTTTGCAAGTTCGTTCAGCTTTTCCCTGATCCTGTTTCGCACTATTTCCTGCAGTAATTTAAACTCCTTTGCTGCTGTGGTTGAGAGGAGTACATCATAACCTGTCAAGAGGGACAAACTCCTCAGTATCTGCTATTCTGTCAAGATCGTTGAAGAAAATTGCCCTCCTGCTGATCTCAAGGAGATTTTCTATAATATCATCATATGTCTGGCCCTTTCTTCCAACTCTTTTAAGTTTCTCCCTGGTTTCTCTGGAAACCTGTATGGTAGTCTGATTCATAATATATTAATATTATAATAGTATATAACTATTCTCAATGACTATGCGCGGCATATAATAACGCTCAAGCACATATCTGACAATTGATTATAAAAAGGGCAAAAAATTGACAGGTATATTGTCCAGTTAGTTGGTTACCGTGGTGGAAATAAGTGGTTATTCATTTATTTTCATATAAATGTTGTCCTTTTTATATTCTCCTCCTTACTGCATATGGCTTAAGCAATGAACCACATGCAGGGCAATTGCTGGATGTGGTTCTGTAGTGTATATTCATTTTATCCTCATGAATGCCTTTTTCAGTTTTCTGTCATTCTCCAGCACGAACTTTGTTATGGGAGTTATATCGGAATCTATGCCTATCTTCTTCAGTATTTCATGAAGCTCAGTATCAGTAATCTCCAGGTTCATTAACCCTCTTTTCGTCAACAGGTTTATAATAGCCGTTTTTACCCTGTATCTTTACCTTTTTTACAACCAGTGTCATATATGCCATGTGTATGGAATACATATAACCTTTCTATCAGGTAGTGAATCACAGGGTCGGGAAGGGAAAATTATATGAAATTCCTGGCGGTTAATTTCCATCATAGATCCGTGCTTGAAGTATAAATACACGTTATACATTTGTATAATTGTGAGTTATACATGTTAGAAGAAAAAATGACTGTTGGACCAAAGGGACAGGTAGTAATACCAAGCCCATTAAGAAAGGCTTTTAAAATTCTGCCTGGCTCAAAAGTAGTTTTCAGGATAGAAAAAAATAAAATAATACTGGAAAGATTAGAAACAGACCCAGTAAGCACGTTCAGGGTTATAGCCAGGAAAGGAAAATCTATCAGGAAAATATCACCTCACGAATATGAGGCTGAAATGTCTAAACGGACTGAATTATGATATATTTAGATTCGAATGTGTTTATTTTTGCTGCACTTAATAATGAGGGACTCGGAGATAGTGTCAACGCCAGTTGAAATCCCCCAATTTACTACTGGATGTGGGGAATATAACCCCTGCACACACGGAATAATAAATAAATATTATGGTTTTTATAAAAATAGATGGAATAATGGAAGAAAACCGCATAAGGTAATGCGACATTGTCGCATTTTAGTTGATTTCTATAAACTCCCACAATCACTATCCTCGCAGAATGATGGAGAATGGCAATTTAACTAACTCCTGCAATGGAAAGTTGATCCGGCCTTTCTATCAGTGTCACCGTATCAACTAAAAGTTGACAATGTCGGTAATGCAAAATATTTATATTTAGGTAAAAAATTACTAATTATGGTAAATCAACTAATAAAAATAGAAAAAAATGGAAAAATTTACATTCCAAGTGAAATAAGGGAAAAATTGGGCAAAAAATTTTTTATAGTACCATATCCAGATAAAATTGTTTTATATAATGTACCGGATGACCCCGTTGGTGATTTGGTTAAGATAGGTGAAAAGATAAAGGATATATCATTGGAAAAATTAAAGGAAGATATTAATAACAAGGCGTATCATGATCTACGCTGATGCAGATTTTTTTCTTGCAATTATGAAAGATTCAGACTGGCTTAAAAATAATGCCTTAGAAATATTAAAGCATAATAGCATTACTACCTCTGAGGTAACATATATAGAATTAATGTTGCTTGCAAAGAAGTATGATCTGGATTATCTGAAAATAACAAAAGATGTAATGGCTATATGCAATGATAATAACAGCATATATTTGATAGCTGCAGAATATATAAAAAACGGTATGAATGTTTTTGATGCCTTTCATGCTGCACATTGCAATGGTGAAATCATAAGTTCAGATCATATTTATGATCAGTTCAATATTAAAAGAATAAAATTAGAATAGATTCATTACTATGGCGATTATTAACCGTTATTTTTGGTGAACCAAAAGTTGAATTTAACGATATATATTCGGACTCTGGGAGAAATTTTCAAAGAAACTACATTACAGTGTAGGAAAAATTATGCTAAAAAAGGCGTAAATTACAGGTTTCTCGTTGCGAAAAACCACTATAGATCTAACACTTGATAATCGCCATAGGATTATTAAAAACATTTTAAAGGTAAAGCAAAGGCTACACCAGTATGGATTTAGTAAGTAGTCACTGAAATGTGCAGACATACACAATATTGGATCATTCTCAAGTTTACAAATAGGTTCATTTTTAGGAATTTTATTTTAATCCCCACCATGTTTTTTCATGGGATTTCAGAGTATCATTAATTGTATTACCCTATATGTGTATATTCTTCATATGGCTCTATTAATTCTTTGTCGGTGATAAAATCAGTAGAAATGTTTATGCAACAGGATTCTTATACGAAAAAATGAGGATGGAATGGAATCTAAGTGAGATGGATGAAAATGCAGAAAAGCTAATAGATCTCCTTAACCTGAAAACGTTCCTTTACAGGCCGGTAGGTAATACAGAAAGGTAAGGATAATAACATCAGGAAAAACCCCTAAAATACTGAATGATAGAAATTCTCTATTTTACTTCCCTGTAAACTTGAGTTAATTCATTATAAATTCAGAGATTATCAGAGTTTTCGCAGATAGAAGCATCATAATACCCGGACTTCAATCATGGATGTAGAAAAAACACATAAAAACCAGTAAAACACAATACTATGGGAAGAGTTTAATTTTTTCCATGCACACAACACTGGCCAGTTACATGAAATAAAAAAATATAAAGGAAATATTTACCGGAAAGTACACGCCATAGGTCAGAATAATAATATTTATATAGCATTCAGTAATTAAGATTTGACGACGGCCATAACGCCGGTGAAATACCAGGTCTCTTTCCGAACCCGACGGTTAAGCCCGGTGTGTTGCATACTGTACTATCTTCCGCGAGGGGATGGGAACTATGTTTCGTTGTCGTTATTTTTATTAAAAAGATTAATTAACCATTTTATTATGAACTTCTATGATAAACCCGTGGAGTTCAAAGCAGTATTTTGATTATAATAAATTAAAAAAGGATTTTGGTATAGAGGATACCGATGATTATTTCGATAATTACCTTTTTAAAAGACATTTAATATTCGGCCAGAGGTCACTGGACTATATCGAATATGCCATAAACAATAAGATGAAATTTAATGCTGTAACCGGTTTAATGCCATCCGGACATATGCATCTTGGCAATAAGGTAACAATAGACCAGTTAATTTATTTTCAGAGTCTGGGTGCCGATGTGTTTATTACCGTTGCCGACCTCGAATCATATGCAACAAGAAATATATCACTGGAAAAGGCTAAGGAAATAGCTATAAATGAGTATATTACCAATTATATTTCAATGGGATTAAAACCCTGCAGAATATATTTTCAATCGAATGATTCTGATACACAGGGTTTATCCTTTATATTATCCAATGAAACAAATATGAGTGAGCTAAAGGCAATATACGGACTTGATGACTCATCATCCATACTGCATGTTAATTCACCGATAATACAGGCTTCAGATGTGCTGCATTCACAGTTAAGGAAATTTGGAGGGGCTGCACCGACAATAGTTCCTGTTGGTGTGGATCAGGATCCACATATAAGATTAATGCGTGATATAGCCCAGAGGCTGAGGATATATAATGTAAAAATAGAAAATAACAGAATTGCAGTTTATATAAAGGGTAAGGATGACCCGCATAAATACATAGATAATGCAGTGGATGTGCTGGGAAAAAATAATTATGAAACTGAAAAGAACTATGAATACAGATCAATAAACATTAAAAATTCAACGGCAAATGATAAAATCAAAATAGATTTACTGCTGGCAAATGAGGAGAAGAATTACAATGATTTTACCTTTATAGGGCCTTCGGCAACATTCCAGAGACTGGAAACAGGATTAAAGGGAGGAAAAATGTCATCATCAGTGCCGGATTCATTAATAGCATTAAATGACAGCGAGGAGGAGGCTACAAGGAAGATAAAACATGCAGTTACAGGTGGCAGAAAAACAGTAGAGGAACAGAAACAGTATGGTGGAAATCCTGATATATGCCCGGTATTTGAATTATATAATTACCATGTTAAGGATAATGATTATGTCCAGAGGGTATATGACGAATGCAAGGGTGGGGCCAGAATGTGTGGTCCATGTAAAAAAGAGGCTGCCGAGAATATATCAATGTTTTTAAAAAATTTAAGGGATAAAAAGGATGAGTCACTATCAAAATTAAGCGATTACCTCATAAATAAATCCTTTTGAATTATTTTATGTAGTTTATTTAATTCCTCAGGCTTGAAAATGCCGTACTCGGTTATAAATGCGGTAACGTATTCATGCGGTGTTACATCGAATGCCGGATTCTTAGCATGTCCTTCCTTTGGACCAAGATTTTTATCATTTACTATTAAAACCTCGTTTTCATCCCTTTCCTCTATTGGTATTTCATCTCCGGATTTTAATGAGAAATCAAAGGTACTTCCAGGGGCAGCAACGTAGAAAGGTATGTTATTAACCTTTGCCAGGACAGCCTTTTCATATGTGCCTATTTTATTTGCAAAATCACCATTTGATGCAATTCTATCCGCACCGACAATTGCGAGGTCTATCTCATTTTTATGCATGAAATATCCTGCGGCATTATCAGCTATAATTGAATAATTGATTCCCTCCTGCTGCAGTTCCCATGCCGTTAATTTTGCCCCCTGCAATCTCGGCCTGGTTTCGTCCACGTAAACAAATATATTTTTGCCGGCATCATGTGCAATTCTCATTGGGGCCAGCGCTGTACCCCAGTCAACAACGGCTAAGGCTCCGGCATTGCAGTGTGTTAAAATTTTATCACCTGGCCCTATTAATTCATTTCCAAACTCCCCTATTTTCTTTGACCTTTCCGTTATTTCCATTGCATATCTCCTTGCTGATGATTCTAAAAATTTATTCTCCTTCATATAATTTACCGCCTTGAATAAATCATATGCGGTTGGCCTTGATGATGATATCTTTTTAATGGCTTCATCCATATCCTCCTTATTTTTATTTGCCATAGCCAGGCCATAGGCAGCGGTTACACCTATTGCCGGTGCACCACGGACAACCATATCCTTTATGGCATAGTATACATCATCACTATTTTTTGCCGAAAAGATTTCCACACTTTCTGGAATTTTCCTCTGATCTATTAATTTTACCTCATTATTCTCATACCATACTGCTAATATTGTCTTTGTTTCACCATTTATATTAACTTTCATATTACAACATTTATAAAACGTATTAAAGTTTTTATATAAAAAATTTTAGGGCTATTCAGGGAATATACCATAACAGAAAATAATGCCATTGATTGGGTGTGAATGTGTAAATATAACATTATTACAATATATTAGAGAAACAGGTGTTTACATATGGTGGAAAATAGAATTAAAATTGCGGATAAAAATATATAATGCCGGCTGGAACTAAAATTTTAAAATCATAATAAAGTACAGCAATCAAAAAATTAATTTTCAGTAGAATACAGATTTAAATTCATTATCAACAAATTTTCTTGCCCAGGTCTGACCCCCCTCAATCAACAGATAAAAATCAACTATAGAGGGTTTTATTTTATTATTTACTGAGTAATCCTGAATATCCCTGACCACTCCAATCCGATCATTTTCCCTCTTTTCACTCCCCACAATGCCAAGCTCTTCTATAGCAACCCTCATTACTATAGTATCGGGTTTTATGCAATCAAATCCAAGCATCATTAGAAGATGAAGTAATGTTGTTGAGCTTTGATAAAATGGCATTTTAACGTTCTTCATCGAATCCTGGAGTTCTCTAAAATTTTTCCAGAATAAGTTAATATCATTCATGTTACGTATCTGTCCCGGGAATTTCTCAATGAGATCTACAATAGGAAAACCATCAGAAATTATTTCACAGCAATCTATAATTCTCTGAACCTTGTTTTTGAATCTTATGGGTGATAGATATTTCCAGTATTTATCTATAATACCCTGAGAGTTTAGATCCGCTATTCCTGATTGGTTAAAGTTGTTAAATGCCATATCAAGATATCCTTTGTCTATCATATCGGTAACCTGCTGTGCCCTGGCATTCTGGCTATAGCATATTAATTCTGCCATGGTTTTTATTAGACTGTGAGTGTCAATACCACGAACTGATCTATTCACCCTCCTGTTATATTCATCTTCAAAATCCGGCATCTTTCTGTGACCATCTACCCTTTTTATTATTTCATTCATTTTGTTATAATCCATCATATTATTGTCGCTCCCTTATAAAAATCAATTATTTATCAGTATTTAAGTATTGTGCTATATTCCTGTGCCGTTTTTTTCGTTATTTTTCACCAGGCAAAATAGATATAGATGCCATATTATCCTTTAACTCCCGGAAGATCGCATTACGAAGTTTGCACAATACACATTTTATATTTGTATAGCTTCATCAGACATTTACTAAAAACCCATGGAACAACCGTCTCCTCAATATTGTTACTGTACCTGATGAATGATTAGATAATATTTCGATAAATATGGAAACACTGCCTGTTAATACATTACATATTACTGAACCCGTAACTATTTATTCTGGAATTGCCTATGAAAATATTTATATTAAAATAAATTCAATAAATTTTCTCTGGCTGTGTATAATGAGGCTTTAATGAATATTGCAACAAAGTTATACAGGTACACGTTTTTATTATATTGATAAGAGCAATTCCAGAAAAATTTCAAGATTAGCGGCAATTCATATTCTGCTGTAATATCTGAAAATAGTTGTGGCTTTTCCTGTAAAGGTTCTGTGGACATGATTATAGATATTGAACAATAAAAAAGTCTAACGGCAAAATGTTATATATAATATCATAATGATATATAATTATGGATGCATGGGACCTACTTATACTGGGAGTTTCAACGGTAGCCGGATACGAAATCGGCAAGCAATCCGATGATGAGCTTTTAGGTCTTATTACCGGTCATCTTATTGGATGGGGAATAGTAAATATAAAGAATTCTAAGAACTAATTTCTCTTATAGATTTTGGAATTATTTAACTATTATTTATATAAAGGTTTTAAATAGTATTATGCATTTATTTGATTCCAACTTGATTTCCGCACATAAATTTTTGTATGATTATAGTTTTAACTAATATTTTACTGCTTTCCTATGTGAGAGTTAGGTCATTTTGTCTGTGCACCATCCACTACCTTCTCAGGGTATTCGATCTCCATATTCTTCAGCATATCTTCAGCCAGTTCAGATTCGGATCTTATCAAAACTATGCCAGATTTAAACCGTACAGGGATAACCTTCAGGTATGCTTGGGTGTGAATATGTAAATATAACATTATCATAATCCATTAAAGAAACAAGTGCTTACATATGGTGGAAAATAGAATTAAAATTGAAATAAATGAAATCGGGAGCATTAAACATGCATCCTTTAATGTAAAGGATTTAACAGGTATTTTGGGTCTGCCAAATACCGGGAAAGGTTATATTTTAAGGTCTATATACTGGTTTTTCCAGTTGCTTGATGACAAACGGTATCAGGAAATTAAGAGCATGATCAGAAAAAACGTTCTTCCTGATGAAGTAGCTAAATTTGAAGTTACAAACATGAATAAATCTATAGAAGAAGAAATTAAAAACATTGTGTCGGAACATGTTAAGGCCAGCGTCCATGATAACATAACTCTATACAATCAGGAGATAGAACTTAATTATGAATTAAAATCCGATGGTATAATGAATATAATAAAATCGGTTTTTACAAAAACATTAACGGATTACGTGAATACCGGTAAGTTAGGTGCTATAAAGGTCAATGGAAAAAACATTAATACATTAATAAAAGAGGCGATATCAGAGAGCCCAGAAGGCGTAAAAGTATATGCGGAACAGGATAAAAGAAATGTATTTACATATTATCTGGCCAGAACTGGTAACCCGGAGGAATATTATAAAATAAGCAGGGCATTAAGAAAATATCCATTAAAGGTAAATCCTGAAAATGTAAAATTCAACTTTTCTGAAAAGGGGATAAGTGCAAACTTTAATTTGAAATTAATTGTGGATAAAAACGAATCAAATCAAATTATTTTTGGAGAACCTTATATAACAGGCAGAAACCCTATATTAGTTTATCATGATTTCCCATACACAAGTATCTTTATATCTGAAATGACATCAAGGATAGTTGATTATCTTATAGATTTTTATCTCACCAACCTTAGATCATCCATCTTAGACATATCCGGATTAAGTTCCGTTAAATTCATACCGTATGGTAGAAATATCATAGTTCAACTTTTTAACAATTCAGCAGGAGATATTTATGAACCCATGGAGGCTTTAGATGTTTTAAGCAATCTTAAAAATGCCCCATTTTCAACCTATTTTAAATGGTTGAATACCGGTAAATCTTCACTTAAGGACCTTAACGATGATATCAAACGATTTTTTGAGGTAATAATGCGGGGCAACATAGAAAACGATAAGAATAGCGGTGAATTAAAATATAGATATTCAAAAGATGGCTCAATAAGCTTAAACTTATCTTCTGCTATGGTGGAAGAGATTACAGGAATAATGCTGCCGGTAATATCATCGAATGCGAATGATTTAATTATAATAGAAGAACCGGAGGCACAGTTGCATATAACTACACAGATTATAATGGGCATATTTTTGATATACATTTCCAGAAAAATGAATATAAAGATAATTTTCTCAACACATAGCGATACTATGGCATTTGTTATACAGCATATTATAACCAATAACATAGGTGAATCAGAGATAATAGAGTTAATAAAAAAAATATATAAGGAAGAAATACCTAAAAATTCATTCCATGCCCTGGCCAATAAACCGGAAGATGAACTGGTTTTTTATTATATTGATAAGGGTAATTCCAGAGAGGTAAGCAGGAATGATATGAAAAATAATATTCCCGGCATAACAGATGTAATAGATGACCTGTTTAACTGGGCATTCGATTCCTTAAAAAATGATGGTGATAAAAATTAGCAATGATACACTTTCAATTGGGTCCGGTACAGATTCAAACAGTGTTGAAATATGTGAGAATAATTGTGGATTTGCTTATAAAGGAGTATTAAATCTTATAATCAATGTAGAAAAATTGGATGGCAAAATATATAATAACCAGAAACACTGTGATTCCATATTAATTAATGATAAATATATATTTTTTATAGAATTAAAATATACAAAAAATACGAAAAAGGGGGGAGAGATATCAGAGATTATGAAAAGTATGTATAATAAGTATGATGGCACTAAAAAAGCATTTGAGAAAATAAAAAAATTGCTTAATAAAAATTGTTATGAAAATAAAAATATCTGCTATGTGCTATATATTTACGAAGACACATATAATATTATAGATCAGATGAAACATTTAATAAAAAAACAGAAAAATAGATTTATTGGCTTAGCCAGTAAAGAAAAATGCTTAGAACAGGTTTTAATTAAGAAATGTGGTACAGACCTTTATAAATCAGGTGATTACATATCTATCATTCACTAAATGTAGAAAACTATTAAAAGAGCTATGATACCTGTGAATGATATGGAATGCCATAACAGCTTATTAATAATAATATACATAAAAATTCATGAACAGAATACATTGACATCTAATGGTTAAAAAATGCCGGTGGATAATTCCCAGGAAAAACAATAAATTAAAAATACTATTGAGTAATATCATAATACAAAAGGATTATATTTATCTGAGTAATATAGCTGACTACATGTTATGGGTCCGTAGCTCAGCTAGGTAGAGCGTCTGGCTTTTAACCAGGCGGTCAGGGGTTCAAACCCCCTCGGACCCGTTGGTGATGATATGAGTAAGTTCAATGTGCTTGAGCACGAAATTGTACCGGAGCATCATTTGGTACCACTGGATGAGGAGATGAGTGTTTTAAAGAAACTTAATGTTACCAGGGATAATCTACCGAAGATCAGTATAAACGATCCGGCTATTAAGGCTCTGGAGGAAATTCATGGTAAACTTGAACCGGGAAGAATTATAAAAATTATACGGAAAAGCCCTACGGCAGGCTATTATGAGTATTATAGAGTTATTGTTAAGAGCGTGATATGAACCGACTGCCCACCACTAAAGCGTGGGCTTGTCCCGTGAGGGCAACGAAAGAGTTGATTAGGGGGCTTTGAAAATATGAAAAACATAAAGGAAAAGCAGAAGTTAGGAAAGAGAGATACATACACACCCACGGGTGCTCCACAAGCCTGTGGCAACTGTGACAGTGCATTAAACAGAGAGGAAACTCTCAGTGTGCATGGTTTAAAAACCTCTTCTAACGGCCCCGATGTGGACCTACAGTCAGGCATGACTGTACGGGACATGAGAGTTCCCGTTTTAAACATGCGAAACCAACCATTAATGCCAACAACACCAGCTAAGGCGAGAAAACTCTTAAAAAAAGGCAAGGCAAAGGTTGTACAGAGATCACCATTCACTATACAGCTACTATACGCAACAGGTGAGACGAAACAGCCTGTTAAGCTTGGAATAGACCCCGGGTATAAGCACATAGGATTCTCGACAGTGACGGCAAAGGCAGAATTACTCTCTGGAGAAGCTGTAATAAGAACTGATATTCCAGATCTCATGAAGGAAAAGTCCATGTACAGAAGAAATAGAAGAAACCGTAACACATGGTACAGAAAATCAAGATTCATGAACAGGAATCATAGAGAAGGGTGGCTGGCACCAAGCATTGAACACAAGCTCGAAGCCCATATTAGACTGATTGAGAAGATTAAAAAAATCATTCCTGTATCTGAAACCATTATTGAAATTGCAAAATTTGATGCACATAAAATGAAAGCTCCGGAAATATCTGGCATAGAGTACCAGCAGGGTGAACTCCAGGGGTATGAAATAAGGGAATACCTTCTTGAAAAATTCCACAGGAAGTGTGCATACTGTGGAAAAGAAAATACACCATTGGAGGTAGAGCACATCATTCCGAAATCAAGAGGAGGTTCAAATATGGTATCAAACCTTACCATATCATGTCATAAATGCAACCAGAGGAAGGGAAATATGACAGCAGAGGAGTTTAATCATCCCGAAACATTGAAGAATGCACAGAGGTCTCTTAAAGAAACCCCATTTATGAATGTTGTAAAGCAAAAAATAGCATGGCTACTGGGATGTAAAACTACTTTAGGTTCCATAACAAAGAAAAACCGCATTTCCCTTGGAATAGAAAAAACACATGCAAACGATGCATTCGTTATAGCCGGTGGATCAGTACAGAACAGAGCACCATTGTTTATGGTTTCCCAGAGAAGAAGGAATAACCGCTGCCTGCAACTGAACAGGAAGGGGTTTAAACCCTCTATACGGAGGAGAAGGTATTCATTGCAACCGGGAGATACTGTTATCTTCCAGAAAAAGGAGTGGAACGTAGTGGGAACACACAGTTATGGTAAAAGTGTAATTATTAAAAAAGGTGAAAAAAAGATGGATGTAAATGTAAAGAAGGTAGAGTTAAGAAGGTATGGTAAAGGCTTGAAATTTAATCTCCAATTCCTCCCACTCTTAAAGAATGGAGTATCCCTGGAGGCGACCAGATGAACCCAATTTTAGATGCATTTTTTAAGGCAGAAAGCGTTGTAAATTATCAGATTGATTCAATAAACTATTTTTATGCTTCAAAAACCAATCCGGATAATATTATGCAGCAGATTGTTGATGAGACCAAAATTTCAGATGATGCTGAACCGGGAGTTATTGAACTTGATTCTGCAAAAACACGCGGTAAGGAAATAAAAATATATTTTGGCCGTGAGCTGGATAATGGCAAACCCACGGGTGACCCAACAATATGGGTGGAAAGGCCGGAAATAAAGGAGGCATCCGGTGCCTCAAACCAGATAACACCGCAGGAAGCAAGGTTAAGGGATTTAAACTATATGTCACCCATAATGCTGAGATTAAAAATCGTTGAGGATGGCATAGAGAAGGATATAAATACAATAAAAATTGGTGAAATACCAGTAATGGTAAGATCAAAAATATGTACACTGTCCAGGGAGAACCTGGATCAGTACATAGAAAAAAATAATGGCCCGATAAATGCAACAAAGGAGGAAAAATTGAGGTATGTTGATGAGGACCCAACCGATCCCGGAGGATATTTTATAATTGGCGGATCTGAGAGGGTAATAGTTTCTCTTGAAGACCTGGCTCCAAATAAAATTCTGGTTGAGTATGAGGAAAAGTATGATAGCAGGGTTGAGGTTGCAAAAATATTTTCACAGAGAGGTGGTTTCAGGGCTTTAATATCAATGGAGAAGGGAAGCGATGGCATAATTAACGTTTCAATACCAACCGTTGCAGGAACCATACCATTAGCAATATTAATGAAAGCACTTGGCATTGACAAGGATGTGGACATTCATGATTCAATATATTCAGATATGAGAATGGACCCCATCATATATGCAAATATAGAGGATTCAAAAAACCCAAAAATATTGCCGCCCAATGGTGTTAATAATAATGAGGATGCAATTTCATATCTGGAAAAAAGATTCGCTGCAGGACAGGCAAAAGAATTCAGGGATAAAAAAATAACACAGATGCTTGACCGTGCCCTACTGCCACACCTTGGAGATGATGTTTCTGACAGGCTTAAAAAGGCAATTTACCTTGGTAGGATGGCAAGGTCATTACTGGAATTAAATCTCGGGATAAGGCATGTGGATGATAAGGATCATTATGCAAATAAAAGAATAAAACTGTCCGGGGATTTACTGGATGAATTATTTAGAAATGCTTTCCAGTCTGTGATGAAGGATTTGAAATACCAGCTGGAAAAAACATACAATAAAAAGAGAGGAATAAGATTAAGGCCTGCGGTAAGGCAGGATTTATTAACACAGAAAATTTTACATTCAATGGCAACAGGCAACTGGATAGGTGGAAGAACCGGTGTATCACAGTTGCTTGACAGGACATCAAACATGTCAACACTGAGCCATTTGAGAAGGATTATATCACCATTAACAAGATCACAGCCACATTTTGAGGCAAGAGATTTGCACCCAACACAGTGGGGAAGGATATGCCCGAATGAAACGCCTGAGGGACAGAACTGTGGTTTAGTAAAAAATGCCTCGCTGATCATAAATGTTACACAGGGTGTGGACCCTGATATGGTCATGGAGGAATTAAGGAACTTTGACATATATGAGGTTACAAAAGAACAGTTCTCCGGAAGGGTATACCTGAATGGTGATTTCATTGGATACCATGATGACCCTGTAATGCTTACAGATACAGTAAGGGATTTAAGAAGATCAGGAAAATTATCAAATGAAGTAAATGTTAAATACGATAAAAATACAAATGAGGTTATTATAAACTGTGATAGGGGAAGGTTAAGAAGGCCACTGTTTGTTGTAAAGAATGGTAAGACCGTAATGAACGAGGAGATGCTTGAAAAATTAAAGATGGGAGAATATACCATTAATGACCTTGTGGATAAGGGTGCAATAGAATGGCTGGATGCTGAGGAGGAAGAAAACACATATATATCGGTTTATCCATTCAATTATCCAGACAAATGCCCCAACTGCGGTGCAGTCCTGTACAGGAATTATGTTACATGGATAAATCCAGGATCTGATGATATAGTACTGGAATGTGATAAATGCCATTCCCATTTTAAGGGAATAAATTTAATTGAAAAGGATCATACACACTGTGAAATTGATGCATCAATGATTTTAGGTGTTGTTGCATCGTTAATTCCGTATCCGGAACATAATTCGTCTCCAAGAATCACAATAGCATCTGCAATGATTAAACAGTCAATAGGTCTGCCACAATCAAACTACAGAATAAGGACAGATACAAGGGGACACTTACTGCATTACCCCCAGATACCACTGGTAACAACCAAGGTTATGGATTTCATAAAATACAGGAGAAAACCTGCAGGACAGAACTTTGTGGTTGCAATACTATCATACCATGGTTATAACATGCAGGATGCAATTATAATGAATAAAGCATCAATAGAGCGTGGCCTCGGAAGAAGTGATTTCTTCAGAACATATACTGCCGAGGAGAGAAGATATCCCGGTGGGCAGGAGGATAGATTTGAGATTCCGAGCCATGATGTTCTAGGTGCAAGGGCAGAGGATTTCTATAAAAATCTTGATGAAAACGGTATAATATATCCAGAATCAAGGGTTGAAGGATCCGATGTTTTAGTGGGAAAGACCTCACCTCCAAGGTTCTTAGAGGAAGAAAATGCAGATAAACTCGGACCGTTAAGGAGAAGAGAATCATCGGTAACGGTAAGGCCAACAGAATCGGGTTACGTTGACAATGTATTCCTAACAGTTTCAGAAAGCAATAGCAGAATAATAAAGGTAAAGGTAAGAAGTGATAGAATACCGCAGCCCGGAGATAAATTTGCATCAAGGCATGGTCAGAAAGGAGTTATAGGCCATGTTGTGTCGCAGGAGGATATGCCATTCACAGAGGATGGAATAATACCTGATTTACTATTCAACCCGCATTCAGTACCATCAAGAATGACACTGGGACATGTACTTGAAATGATGGGTGCAAAGGTATCAACAATGAGTGGCGAAAATATCGATTCAACCATATTTGACGGCGAACCTGAAAAGAGTTTAAGGAAACAGTTAAAGAAATATGGATTCAGGGAATCAGGAAATGATGTTATGTATGATGGCATAACGGGTAAAAAATTTAAGGTCGATATATTTATTGGTGTTATATATTACCAGAAACTGCATCATATGGTTGCAAGCAAATTCCATGCCAGATCCAGAGGACCTGTACAGATATTAACAAGACAGCCGACTGAAGGAAGATCCAGGCAGGGAGGACTCCGTTTCGGTGAAATGGAGAGGGATACATTAATTGCACACGGTGCCTCAATGGTAATAAAAGACCGTTTACTGGACCAGAGTGATGGCACAATTTTATATGTGTGTGGCAACCCAACATGCGGCCACATAGCAATTTATGATTTCAGAAAGGGTACTCTAAGATGCCCTGTATGCGGAAACACAGGAAATATATATCCTATAGAAACAAGCTATGCATTCAAATTAATGCGTGATGAGCTTGGTTCAATGGGAATTGCGATGAGACTGGAACTGGGTGATATGAAATGAATTTTAATAATGTTTCAAAAAGAATTGAGAAAATTAAATTTGCCCTGTTATCTCCCGATGAAATAAGGAAGATGTCACAGGTCAGGGTAATTACACCGGATACATATGATGATGATGGTTATCCTATAGAACGTGGTTTGATGGATTTACATATGGGTGTAATAGAACCGGGATTAAAATGTGCAACCTGCGGTGGAAAGGTTGATGAATGCCCCGGACATTTTGGCCATATAGAACTGGCAATGCCCGTTGTACATATAGGTTTTATAAAGGAAATAAAAACAATGCTTGATTCATCATGTAAGGCATGTGGAAGGGTAAAATTAACGGATGAGGAAGTAAATACATATAGAAAGACCATAAATAATATGAGTTTTGAAAGCGATGACCCTGAAATCATTGATTTATCATTAAAAAAGATTATAGAAATAGCTGTCCAGAGAACCATATGCCCCCACTGCAGTGCTGAAAGCCCCAAGGTTATTCTTGATAAACCAACAACATTCAGGGAGGGCGGAATAAAAATAACACCAAAGGAAATAAGGGAGAGGCTCGAAAGGATACCGGATAATGATTTATTATTCTTTGGCTTGAATGTGAGTTCAGCAAGACCCGGATGGATGATTTTAACGGCACTACCCGTACCGCCTATTGATGTAAGACCATCAATAACACTGGAAACAGGTGAGAGAAGTGAGGATGATTTAACACATAAACTTGTGGATATAATAAGAATTTCACAGAGACTGAGGGAAAGCAGGGATAATGGTTCACCACAGTTGATTATAGAGGATTTGTGGGATTTGTTGCAGTATCATACAACAACATATTTTGATAACCAGACAGCAGGAATACCCCCCGCAAGGCACAGATCTGGAAGGGCATTAAAGACCTTAGTACAGAGATTAAAGGGAAAGGAAGGAAGATTCAGGGCAAATTTATCAGGTAAAAGGGTTAATTTCTCATCAAGAAGTGTCATATCACCGGAACCATTTTTATCCATGAATGAGGTTGGCATACCTGAAATTGCAGCACGTGAGTTAACCGTACCGGTGCTGGTAAATTCATTCAATGTGGATAAAATGAGGGAATGGATAAAGAGGGGATCAACTCCCAGAACACCGGCTGGAAAGTATTTAGCCGGAATTAATTATTTAATAAGGCCGGATGGCAGGAGAATAAAGATAACAGATCAGAATGCTGAAATAAACAGTGACCGTGTTGATATAGGCTGGACAGTTGAGAGGCAGATGACCGAGGGCGATATTGTATTATTCAACAGGCAGCCATCGCTGCATAGAATGTCCATGATGGCACATACTGTAAGGGTACTGCCGGGATTAACATTCAGATTTAATCTATCCGACTGTACACCATATAATGCGGATTTTGATGGGGATGAGATGAATTTGCATGTTATTCAGAGCGAGGAATCCAGGGCGGAAGCAAGAATAATAATGAAGGTACAGGAACAGATCCTCTCACCGAGATTCGGTGGACCTATAATAGGGGCTATACATGACCATATAACATCATTATTTTTACTAACGCACAATAATCCATTATATACCGAGGGAGAAACACTGCATATTATATCGTACATAGATGTGAATAAGTTACCTGAGCCGGAAATAAAAGATAATAAAAAGTATTACCATGGCAGGGATATATTTTCATTAATACTGCCTGAGGGACTGAATGCAAAGTTTAAGAGCCACCTGTGTTCAGGATCAAGGGGGAAATGCGAATATGAGGATACCATTGAGGACTCATATGTTGTTATAAATAATGGTAAATTAATACATGGAACAATAGATGATGAATCTGTAGGCCCATTCTCCGGGGTTATCGTTGATAAAATATTCAGGAAATTTGGTCCAGAGGCGGCATCAAAGTTTGTGGATAATGTTACAAGACTGGCAGTAGGATTTTTAAGTTACCGTGGATTCTCTACGGGCATTAAGGATTATGATATACCCAGGGATGCAATTTCAAGAATAGAGGAAATATCAAATGAAACACTGGAAAAGATAAATAAACTTGTAGATGCATTCAGATCCGGACAGTTGCAGCAGTTGCCAGGAAGATCAATAGAGGATACACTGGAGGTCGAAATACTGAGTGAAACCGGTTCGGTAAGGGATGAATCCGGTAAAATAGCGTCCTCCTACCTCGGTTTAAATGACCCATCTGTTATAATGGCAAGGTCAGGTGCAAGGGCAAAAATGCTTAACATAGCTGAGGTGGCAGGTATGGTAGGTCAGCAGTCGGTAAGAGGAGGAAGACTGAACAGGGGATATGCAAATAGAACACTGTCACATTTCAAGGAAAACGATTTAAGCGCCTATGCAAGAGGATTTATAAAATCATCATACAGATCCGGGTTAAATCCAACAGAATATTTCTTCCACAGTATCGGAGGAAGGGAAGGTTTAGTGGATATAGCTGTCCGTACATCAAGAAGCGGTTACATGCAGAGAAGGCTAATCAATGCCTTTGAGGATTTAAAGGTAGACGATGAGAGAAGGGTACAGGATACAGTAGGTTCAATGGTACAGTTTAAATACGGAGAGGATGGCATAGATCCAACAAGAAGTGATGAGGGAGAAACCGTTGATGTTGACTATGTAGCCTATGATGAATTTGGTGATTAAAAATGAAATCGTTATTATGGAAGGACACAAAGGCAAATATAAAGAAAATTGCAGAAAATGCACCCTGCTATTACGGCATTGATTACATCCCGGAAGGGAAGGTAAATTCTGGTTATATAACAGCGGATAAAACTAATTTCGAATTCGAGGTTAAAATAAGTTCCGTGAAGGAATTTAAAAAATCGGATGAAATACTGCTGAAGAAAAAAACCGGATTAAAATCAATAATAAAAATAGAAAGTATAAGGAAACTCGATAAAATTCCACTTAGCGATTTTAAACTGAATGAAAATATAAATGAGATTAAAACATTTGCTGAGGGTGAAAGATTTATCGTTAAATACAGGGAGAAAGATGAATTAACATTATCTCCGGACCAGAAAGAAATTATTGATGATGCTGTGTCCAGGGGATTTGATATACCGGTATCCCTTGCGAATAAACTTATAAAATATAAAAAATCATTGTCTGATGATAAATATGAGAAATTATTAAAAAGGGTTGACCTTGAATTAAAAAAACGTGAAATAGACCCGTATGAGGCTGTTGGCATTATAGCTGCCCAGAGTATAGGTGAACCGGGAACACAGATGACAATGAGAACTTTCCACTTTGCAGGTGTCGTTGAAATGAATGTTACACTGGGATTGCCAAGATTAATCGAAATAGTTGATGCAAGAAGGATACCAAGTACACCATCAATGGTAATATATCTAACGGAAAAATACAAACACGATGAGGACAGGGTAAGGGAATTAATAAAAAACCTTGAAAACACAGCAATAATTGATGTCGCAGATATAATAACCGATGTTGGTGAGATGAATTTAACAGTAAAGTTAGATAAATTAAAAAGCAATGATAGACTTGTAACCCTAACGGATGTTATATCGGCACTGGAAAAAATAAAGGGTATAATATACAACCAGGTTGATGATGAGAGAATATTAATAAAATTACAGCAGGAATCCTTCAAAAAATTATATCAGGTTCAGGAGCAGTTAAAAATTACACCAATTAAGGGTGTAAATAAGATAAACAGGGCCATAGCAAGATTGGATCCCAAGGAAAATGCATGGATAATATATACACAGGGTTCAAATTTAAAGGATGTTCTAAACATGGAAGGTGTCGATGCAACAAGGACATACACAAATGATATAATAGAGGTTGAAAACGTCCTTGGCGTTGAGGCTGCAAGAAATGCAATCTACAGGGAGGCTGAAAATACACTGAGTGAGCAGGGCTTAAATGTTGATAAAAGGCATCTGATGTTAGTATCGGATATGATGACCTTTTCAGGTGCGGTCAGGGCTGTTGGAAGGCAGGGTATATCCGGAAGGAAGAGCAGTGTACTTGCAAGGGCAGCATTTGAAATTACATCCAAGCATTTATTAAAGGCAGGTTTACTGGGCGAGATAGATCCACTGGCGGGTGTTGCAGAAAATATTATAGTTGGACAGCCCGTAACTTTAGGTACAGGTGCAATAGACCTTGTATATAAGGGAAATAAAAAATAAGGGATAACATGAATGAAATAACTATAGATAACCAGACGATAGGGTATATAAAATTGTTTGAGAGCTATGCCAGGACAAATGTATATGAATGCCTTGAAAACGAGGAAATGGTTCTTTTTGTTGTCGGCGAAAGAAAATTAGCTGATATTTTTAAAAAACATGAGAATATAATTGCCGATTTAAAAACTAAAATAAATAAAAGAATTATAATGGCAGAATTTTCCTCCGATTTACTTACATTTATACACAATCTATTTTACAGATATGATGTTAGGGAGATAGATTTAATCTGGAAGGAAAATATAACAAATGTATTCATAGCAATAGCACCTGAGAATATAGGAAAGGCTATCGGCAAGGATAGCAGGAATATTAAATTGATGAGGGATGCAATAGCCAGGTATTTTAAAATTAAAAACGTTATAATAAAACAGAGATAAATATTTTTTAAAAAAAAATTAAAAGTTTTAATAAATAAAATTATAAATTTATTTCTTTCCTGCTGGTGCTGTAGGTTCCTCTTCTGTTATATACTGTGTTCCTGATTCTATTATATCGGATATTTCTTCCGTTTTATATCCTGAATGTATTGATAGTAGATAGAATATTATTGCTACCAGTACCACAACAATAAAATCATAGGGGTATGGAAATACATTTGTTCCTCCATAGCCTGCTTCGCCAAGGTATGACAGTATTACAAGTACTATTATATATAATGGTACCCAGTAACCGGCTTTTATATTCTGTGCTGTAAATACATTGTTTACCTTACTGGTTAAATTTATCTTACCGAGTATAAGCATAACTGAATACACAACTATTCCAAGGAATATACCTACTGAGAGATAACCCACGGTTGGCCAGCCTGTCCAGTAAACAATTAGGGATGCACCTACAAATGCTATTGGAGCCAGAAATTTTGCATATGGTAATTTAAATGGCCTTTTTAATTCATCAGCTTCCCTTCTGAATACCATTAATGCAGAACCACCAACTATGTATGTGAATGCTGTGGCTCCAGTTATTAAACCAACCAGTGCATACCATGATGGGAATGGTGCTAAAAATAGTAAACCGATAATCAGGGATATTACTAGTGAATATATAGGAACACCAGTTTTCTTGTTTACCTGTCCTAATGCAGACGGGAAATAACCATTCTCAGATAAACCGAATAATGTTCTTATTGATGTACCTGCATAGACATTTAATGTTCCAGATGGAGATACATAGGCATCTGCATATAATATATACGTTAAAACTGCAAGTATCAGTATGCCAGAACTATTTGCAAGGAATGCAAACGGTGCTGATGCAAGACCAGCAGTATAGCTTGTTTTTGCGGACAATATTTTCCCAAAACCACCGGCAGTTGCAAGTTTTGCAGGATCAATTGCACCTATAAATACAACCTGTAATAATACATAAACCACGATTCCAGTTAAAACTGAAAATATTGTTGCTCTGGGTATTGACCTCTGCGGTGTTTTTGCCTCTCCTCCATAGTCTAATGCCTGCCTGAATCCAAGGAATGAGAATACAATTCCATCGGTGGCGACAGCCTGGAATATATATTGTGTATGCCCCTTTAGAAGGAATCCACCAAGAGCGGGATTGTTAAAGTTTGAGCTATGGAATACAAGTGCACCAATTAATATAATTGTGCCTACAGGTATTATAAGCTTCCACCATGTCATGCCTGTATTGGTTTTTCCCATTAATCTGACACCCGTATAGTTTAACCCGAAGAATGCTATTATAAGTAATGCTGCAAGCCCTATACCATATCCCGAAAGTAACAGCATTGGTGACCCGGTTAGGGGATTCACTGCACTATATGATAAACCAGGTATGTATGAGCCTGCGTATGTTATAACCGCCTCTGCTTCTATTGTCGGAACAGATACTGCCGACAGGAAATATGTCCATCCAAAAAATAGACCGGCGACACCACCGTGTGAGTAATGACCGTATCTACTAATAGCACCGGATCTCGGAATCATTGATCCGAGTTCTGCATATACCAGGGCTATGAATAGAACAATTATTCCACCTATGAGCCATGACAATATTGCTGCCGGACCTGCAGTACTTGATGCTGCAGATGCTGCAAACAACCATCCAGACCCAATTATACCACCGAGACTCAAAAAATACAAATCCCATGTAGTTAAGGCCTTTCTTAATCTTTTGTCCTGTTTTAGACTGCTCTTTACGACTTTCTCGTTTTCGTTAACTGCCATGTGATAGCATTTATCTCTTATATATAAAGTTTTCCTAATAGATATCAGATAATTGCCGGACATATTTATATAATTTAGTATATTTATAATAGTAATATATATATGTTTTATACGGTATCTAATCAAACTTATACCGGCCGTAACAGAACCTAAAATTGATTATGTTTATATTAATGTAATGAATTATGTAATCAAATATGAATCAAAAAAATTATAATAATAATGAAGAAAATATTACAAGAGTTATAACTCCAAATAAAAGAAAGGGCGAAATATACGGCATAGTTGAAAAATTATCCGGTGCATCCAGATTAACTGTCATGTGCGAGGATGGATCAACAAGAAATTGCAGAATACCGGGTAAAATGAAAAAAAGAATGTGGATACGTGAAGGCGACCTTGTGATAGTTAAGCCGTGGGATTTCCAGAATGAAAAGGGCGATATAGTATATAGATACACAAGAACACAGGCGTCCTATTTAAGCAGGAATAAGATGTTGCCGGAAATAATAGATGTATTCAATGAGAGATAAAAGTGCATTAAAAGAATTAATAGAATCGGATGAATTTTCAAACCGCCTGAACCTTGATAGAAAAACCTATGGACTTGTTTTTGACAGGAGAACATTAAATTCCATATATGAGATAATAAAAAAGTATAATATAAATTACATAGATTTTCCCATATCAAGCGGTAAGGAGTCCCTAATATTTAAGGTAATAATGAATGATAGAACATCAAAGGTTATGAAAATTTATAAAATGTCAACATTAAAATTCTCAAATACCCTTGAATATATAAAGGGTGATTATAGATTTGATAAGGAAAAGATAAACAGAACAAACATTGTGTATGTATGGGCTCAGAAAGAGTACACAAATCTTAATGCACTTGTAAATTCAAAGGTAAAAGCACCAAAGCCATACGGTTTTTATAAAAATGTTTTATTATTATCATATTTAGGAACAAAAAACAGTCCGGCAAGGCAGATAAAGGACATAAGCACGGACTTTACCATACTGTATAATAAACTGAAAATTAATCTGTGGAGGATGTACAATACTGCAAAAATTGTGCATGCAGATTTAAGTGAGTATAATATATTATACTATAGAAAAGAACCATATATAATAGATGTGGGCCAATCTGTATCTGTTAAACACCCGATGGCAGAGGAATTTTTAAGGAGGGATATAAAAAATATAACCTCATTTTTTATTAAGAAAAATGTAATGTGTGATGAAAATAATCTATATAATTACATAAAGGGTGATAGCAGTGTATGAGATAGGCAATTTAAAGGTGCCGTTTAACCGGCTGGGAGCCATAATAGGTAAAAATGGAGCAACGAAAGACCAGATAGAAAAATACGGTAATGTGAAGTTAGAGGTGGATTCCGGTAGTGGCACGGTAACAGTATTTCAGAAAAATGATGCAATAAAGGCCATGTTAGCATTAAATGTTATACAGGCAATAGCGAGGGGATTTAATCCCGAGAAGGCCATGTTGCTGTTTGATGAAAACATGCAGCTGATAGTAATATCTATAAAGGAATACGCAAATAAAGATTCAAAAAGAATTACAGAGATAAAGGGAAGGCTAATAGGCAGGGATGGACACACAAGGGAGATCATAGAGGATTTAACAAGAACATATATTTCTATCAGTGGAAATACTGTGTCCATAATAGGTGATTTTGTTTCAATACAGTATTCCAGAGAAGCCATAAATATGCTCCTGCAGGGAAGAAAACATAAAACGGTATACTCATATCTCGAAAAAAATGTGGGTGAGCTTAAATTTAAGAGGATGGAAGAATCATTCGGTGATGATGAGTAGCTCTCTCAAAGTTTATATTCTTTTTAGTAATACACCTGTAAAGCGGGGTGGGGTAGTCAGGAGATCCCGACGGGCTCATAACCCGTAGACCAATGGTTCAAATCCATTCCCCGCTATTTTTATCTATTTCCCTTACTGTTTCCTCAAAATTTGAGTTCCCTGTAAAATTAACATTATACCCGTGATCCATTATAGTTTTCTCTGTTATTTTCCCTATTGCAAAGATATTTTTTTTAATTCTGTTATTCTTTAATATATCAAAAAATATATCTGCCTCAAGTGATGATGTGAAAAATATCCCTATGCAGTTATTGTTGTTTAATAATTCAAGGATTTTATCATCATATATGCCTTCTATATCATAGATATAATATTCATGGAAATTATAATTATTATCCTTTAGATAGTTGCTTAATATATTATTTGATTTTTTACTTCTAAATAATGCAATTTTCTTATTCCTGTATTTTTTTATTAGATCTATTATTCCGTATGAATCCTTTTCGTACGGAATGATGTAATTATCTGTATACCTCCTTATTACATCTAATGTTCTATCGCCAACAGGTATAAAAACAGGTCTTTTTACATATATATAATAATTATTAAAGAACAGTTCAGCACCGTATGAACTTGTTAATATAATTATATCCGGATCCTCTGTTTTTATCCTGTTTATACATTCTCCACTTAATTTCATATCAACTATCACTGTTAATGGAAAGTTTATAATCTTTATATTTTCTGTACGTATTTTATTGAATTTAATCTCAGGCCTTGTTGTTATAAGATATTTTGTATCCATAATCCCCTATTTCCTCCATTATTATATTTATAATATCATCTATATTTCCATTTAAATCAAAATGCATATCCTTATATTCTTCTGAATTCAAGGAATAGAACCTGGTAATTAGATTATTATCCTGTGCCAGAATTCCAACTGGCATTGAGCACCCAAGATTTAAGGCCTTTATTATTGACCTCTCGGTATTCATTTCACTGAGGGTTTTTTTATCATTTATTTTTTTTATCATTCTGGATATTTCAGAATCCCTTTTTGATACGATAGCAATTATTCCCTGATTTGGAGATGGAATGAAATCATCTACGCTTAACGTGGTGTGATTTAACTGTAAATTCATTCGGTCATATGCGGCCTTAGCCATGATAATTCCATCAAATTCCTTATCAGTATATTTTGAGACCCGTGTGTCTATATTTCCCCTTATATCCCTTATTTTTATGTGTTTATTCAGTGTTTTTAGTTCCTTTATTCTCCTCATGCTTGAGGTACCTATAACCCTGTCATCCAGGGAAAATAAATCATAATCTGATATGAGTAAATCCCGGCAATCATCCCTTTTTAATACCCCTGAAATCTCCAGCCTATCATCGATCTTTGATGGTATATCCTTGGCACTGTGAACTGCAAAATCTATTTCATTATTTATTATTAAATTATTTAATTCATCCACAAAAACACCGGTGGACTCCATTTTATATAACGGTACCGAATTTACTGAATCACCCTTTGACGTGTAACCCTTTATTTCTATATCATAACCTTCTGCTTCAAGTGAATTCTTAACCTTTTCTGCCTGGATCATCGCCAGTTTGCTTTTCCTTGTACCAAGAATTAAAGACATTTTAATACCCTTGAAAATGCATTTACAGTACTGTTTAAATCCACACTGTTATGTGCAAAGCTGATAAAATTTGTTTCAAACTGGCTTGGTGGTAGATATATCCCCTCCTTTAATAATAACTCAAACATCTTTTTGAATTTAACTGCATCCGATAATTTTGCGGTATTATAATCATTAACCCTTTTATTATTGAAGAATAGCTGGAACATGGAATAACATTTATTTATGCCTGCAGTAATTTTATTTTCCTCTATTATTTCGTTTATGCCATTTACCAGTTTATCCGTATAGTTATTTATATAACCATAATCCTTATTTTTTAATATATTTAATGTTGCTATGCCCGAACTCATAGTTAATGGATTGCCGGAAAATGTACCTGCCTCATACACATTTCCTCCCGGGCTTATTTTATTCATTATATCTTCCCTGCCACCGAATAATCCTACGGGTGCACCGCCGCCTATTATTTTACCTAAGGTTGTTAAATCAGGCTTTATATTCACAATGTCCTGATAACCCTTAAAGCCAAATCTAAAACCTGTTATAACCTCATCGAATATTAACAGTGATGAATACCTTTCTGTTATTTCCCTTAAAAACTTTAAAAAGCCATCTTCTGGATTAACTACACCGGTATTTCCTAAAACGGGTTCAGTTATAACAGCCGCTATTTCACTGCCAAATTCCCTGAATATACTCTCTATGTTTGATCTGTCATTGTACTGCCCCACTAAAACCGTTTTTGAAACCTCCTCTGGAATACCCGCGGATGATGGTGTGCCAAAGGTCATTGTACCGCTGCCGGATTTTATCAACGCATAATCATGTGCCCCGTGGTAACCGCCCTCCATTTTTAAAATGTATTTTCTACCTGTATAACCCCTTGCCAGTCTTACTGCATGCATTGTTGCCTCTGTTCCTGAATTGGTAAAACGCATTTTCTCAATAGATTTTACTGCATTTTTTATAATTTTCCCTAGGGTAATTTCATTTTCTGTGAGCGAACCGAATAATATGCCACTATCGATCTGTGATTTTATTCCAGATGCAACTTCGCCGTTTGCATGCCCGAGAATCATTGGACCGAATCCCATTGAGTAATCTATATACTCATTGCCATTAACATCAATGATTTTTGAACCCTTTCCCTGGGAAAACATCACAGGTACCGGTGAATAATAACGTACGGGCGAATTAACACCCATTGGAAACAGTTTTAATGCCTCATTAAATAATTCTTCAGATTTCATGTGTGATAATTATTTTTAAGGATTTATTCTTTTACGTTTCAATTTTTTTTAATTTTTATGATGATAATATTTATATATCTAAATAAGATATCTATATTAGATATCGTTAAGAGATATCGGTGATAGATATGTGTGGAGAATGTAATAGAAAATATATGAAAAATCAGGGTGGAACGGAAGGAGAAACAGATAAAAATGAACAGATGGAAAACAAAAGCATGAATGGAGCACACCATGAATGCAACCATGGAAGAAATATGAATTGCGGGCATGCCGGTGGCCATGAATTTCACCAGAGGTGTTAGAATGTTCAGGCCGGGGTGCGGGCACAATAATATGCAGCGTAATCACCATATGCATGGCTTTGGGTTGAAATACTGGATCCTTGCAATAGCCATGGATAATGATGTAACTGGCGTGGATATTGCCAGTAAAATATCAGAGAAAACTGATGGCAGATGGGTACCATCACCGGGCATAATATATCCGGCGTTATCATCAATGTACAGTGGGGAATATTTAACAATGGAAGAACGTAATAACAAAAAATATTATAGAACAACAGAGAAGGGAAAGGAATTCCTTGATAACTCATATTTCCCATGGAAGGAAATACTTGGAATGCGGGAATATAGTAATGTCGATGATGCCATTGATAAAATTGAGGGATATATACAGTATTTAATTGATAACTATGAAAATTTAAATGATAGACAGAAAGATAAAATAAAGAGCACCGTTAATAGGCTGAATAATTTAAATTAAATTACTCACCTAACCTATCTATTAAAAATGGCAGGGACGTTTCATATCTTGTGGTGTTATAGAAATGGCCCCCCTTAAATTCTTCGTATTTATGTTCTATGCCATTCTTTTCCATTTTTTTATGCAGTGTGCTCATTCCTATAAACAGGCTATATTCATCCTCTGTACCAACATCTAAATATACTGCCTTTAATTTTTTTAAACTGTCTGTATAATTTACAACATTCTTTGCGGGGTCATATTTTATCCATTTATTCCATATATCAGGTTTAAATGAACCGGTATCCATTTCAAATGGGAGGTCAAATTTCAGTTCAGAATCCTCATTATATGAATAAAATGCAGACATACCTATAATATTCAATGCTCTTGTTTCATTATCAGTTAAGTCATCTTTTTTGGATTTTTCTGTTAAATAATCGCTTATATCTCTATCATGTAATTCCCTGTATGCTACCGGTATATCCGGAATATAAACATATTCAAAACAGCTATCCCCGAAATGGTCGGCAAAGCCACTGATAACATCCGGATGATTTACCGCCAGTGTATATGCACCGAAACCGCCGGAAGATTTACCGAATAAGGCTACACTGCCGGTATGGTATAAATCAGATATATATGGTATAATTTCATTTATTATAAAATCCTCATAATTGCCGGCAGCAGGTGAATTCATATACTGGTTAACGTGATATTTCGTGGAAAAGTTCGGATTTATTACCACTGAATTTTTTAATAAATCCTTTTTATATAGTTTATTCAGTACCTGTGAGAACCTGTTGTTCAATTTAGGTGTGCCGTTTAAACCTGCAAGTTCTATTAATAATGGTGCATTATCGACGATTTTATCAGGATGAAACACCAGTATTTCCCTTTCAACAGGGTCATTTAAATAGTTATTTTCAAGTTCCCTGCTTTTAATTTTAATTATTTTCTGATTCAGTGACATGGGCTATAATTACAGAAAAATATTTATTATTAATTATATATTGCATTTATTTTAAAGTTTTAAAAATTAAATCATAGAATGTAATAATCTGGTAATGAAAAGATATTGCATCAGGGTTAAAAGGGAGTATGGAGAAAATGAGATTAAAAACCTTAACGGTAAAAACCTTGTGGATAGCAATTATATTATACATCATAATAAAAAATATGTGTATATACCATTAAAAAATTATATTGATAACTCAATCATGTTTAATTTTAAAAGAAAAAATAATCCTGTGGAAAACATAAAAAAAAGATTGAATAAACATAAAATAGAAAACATACCTAAATATATAAGATATGAAAACTCAGTAATACTGAAAACGGATCTGGAAAACAGATACGTTGCCAGGGTATTTGCAGAGGAATTGAGGATAAAAAATGTTTACGTAGAAAGTGGCAGAATAAAAGGAGATATGAGAATACCAACCCTGAAATTATTATACGGCAATGGTGGTGATGATATAGTTCTGGAAGATGATATAAAATACATGCTTAACCCTGAAAGAATAATGTTTTCTCCCGGGAACATAAACGTGAGGAGCAATATGAAAAAAGAAAATCTAAATGATAAAATCGTTATGGATATGTTCTGCGGCATCGGCTATTTTTCACTTCCCGTGATGAAACACAGTAAATTAAGAACGATATTATTATGCGATATTAATGGCGATTCAATACATTATCTTAAAAAAAATATAGAACTAAATAAAATAGAAAATAACATTGAGATTTATAATGGCGATTCAAGGATTTTATTACCACATACTGAAGCGGATTACATAATCATGGGTAATTTTAAATCCGTGGATTATTTAGCCACCGCACTGATAAGGTCAAAAAAAGGAACTGTAATATCCATGCATTATTTAACCACCACTGAAAATGTTGATAATTATTATAAAACAATAATAGCCAGGGCAAGAAGATGTGGCTATATTCTTGGCAGCATTGAAAATATAAAGGTTAAATCTGTTGGGCCAAATTACTGGCATATGAGATCAAAATTTGCTGTGTTAAATTGCTGATACAGGTGGAGCCATAAAACCCAAATCCCCGTTAGTGTTATAGTCATAGGCACTTCATTTTGCTATCTTTAAGTTTAGCAAATCGTTGCGGATAGCCCATTCCTAATATATATAAGGGATAATTTCTTATGCTCAACACTATAATACCCATAACTGTCATCTTATTTTTATAATATTCCTTATTAAAAATTAAGGAAGAAAAAAATTATCTGTAAATCGTGCAGAAAGGAATATGAAGACAGTGTTCCAAATCGCCCGAATTATGGTTATATTAACCGTATTATTCCGGAAGATTAGTGTGGTATCAATGTAAAATGCTTTATCTGCAACACAGAATTCTCTTATAACAGTGCTTCTGAAATGACAGAGAACCCTAAATATAAGATCCCAATTAATGTATTGAATTCGTGGTGAGTCTATTTATAGGAATCCTACTAAGAAAATAAAGTGTGGGAAACATATAGATAGAAACAAATGCGTAATATGTAGGCAGATCAATTCCTGGAAATGGAGCATCGTTTAGTAAAAGTAAAAACGAGGATACCAACAAAAATACCCCTCCAACGATTGTGACAATTGTAAAAAATATTCCCACTTCTTCAGATAAATCTATTTTAATTTCATTTTTGTGTTCTACATATAAAAAAACCCAAACAACAAAAAAACTATTATGTATGTTAATATTAAATATATATTAAAATCCAAATAAAATACACCGTAACTTTAATGTGATAGATGTTTTTTGTCTTTTTCTTGAGTTGATTGCCCTGCAATACCGCCAACAATAGCGCCTAAAATGGCACCAACTACTACACCAACTGGTCCTCCGGCTAATCCTAATACCGCACCCGCACCTATACCAGTGGCAAGCCCCTGAGCTAATTTATCATCTTTTTTATTACTGTTCGATGCCATGATAAATAAATATTGTGTGGCACTATATAAATATTTCTTTAACAGTTCAGGATCCTTTAATATCTCCTCTAAAACACCTTCAACCAGTTTGGGTTTAAATGCTTCCAGTGCCTTCTATATCAGTGCTTTTGTTATTTCCAGTATTGCACCGGGCGCTTCTATTGTTTTTCCTTTTTCTGTATTCCAGCAGGTCTCCCGAGCTAATCATACAGAACACCCCACTTCTTATTTTTCTTTGTACCTTTCCCGAATAGCAAAACTGGACGCTTTGCTTTATACTGCAGGAGACTTCCAGCATCTACAGCAAACGAATCGAGTAAAAAGCCCAGTCTGTTTATCAACGGCCCTGACATCATCTCTATCGCATACTCTTTCAGCCTGTCAAAATTCAGGATCCCCTCTGACACTGCTTTTTCAAATGCCTCCTCTATATCGGCATATGGCGGATCAGAAAGGTATAGGGAATCAACAAAAGATTTCTCTGCGGTAGCAATTCTTATGTTTTCAACCTTCTTATAGCCAAAAATCCTTCCTGCATCAAGTGTTATAAAGTCTATTGCCATTCCATTGAAATTCATTTTTTTGTGTCTCAGTGTGGTTATGACGCTTATCTTCACCGGCATCTGCGTTGTGAGCCCGTTGTATGTAAAAGCACTCATCAGGCTTATGTATGAGGGGTTTACAATATTCGATGCAATCTCATACACGTCCGGGTCATCCACATAATACTTACCTTTTTCAATCCTTTTGAATTTTGAATTTGTGGGCAAAAGTCGGGATAAATAAGCCTTTCTCTTTCCTGTAAGCCTGGCAACATCGTTAATGGTGAATACTTTTTTATTAAGACCAAGAAAGTAGTCAATTATAGACTGTGTTTTTATATTTGGCATGCTATTAATTATATTACATATATGTATTTAAATTTACATTTTTTTGTAAACTTATGCACACAGATGTTATTTAAACCTCATATTGAGCCAGATTAAATCTTTTATAATATCACTTAATAACTATCTTTTTTGGTCCTTCTCTATACGGAACAAATATCCATGATTGTTTTATGTCCTGCGATAATGATTCCATACCTATCAACTAAAATGTAACAGTATCAAATAAATAAAAAGATATTAAACAATTATAGATAAAATTTTAAATGTGTATATAGATACGGTAATATGGGTATAAATATTAAAAGCCTGGATAAACTGGATAACAAGCTTATAGTAATTATCTCATTCGTACTGAGATTTGCACTGATTATAGCATTTATGGCCGTTATAGTACATATGATTATAGGTATTTATAGTGTAATGCTTGGGATTATAGTAACACCGTCCAGTGTAGAAACGCTTATCTATTCACTAATAGATATAATTGTTGAGGATTCATTGCTTACCGTGGTTATTTTTGAGGTATATGAGAGTATAGTTGATTTTTTTAGCGGTGAGGGAAAGGCTATTTCCTATATAATAAATGCTGCCATATCATTTGTTGCACGGGAAATAATTCTGACCATTTTCACAATCACCGTATATAATGCCATGGATATATATGAGATGATGGGATTAGCTACTCTGATCGTTGCCCTGGCATTAACGCATTACATTTTATTACGGAAGGAAGACCATACCGATCATACTTAACATTAAATTAACAGTAAATAAATTTCTATAAATTTCATAAAAGTTATTATATTATTTTCTAATACAGTTTTTGTTGATAATAGAATTATTATCTGGATGGTGAAGTTTATATGGCTAACAATAAAACAACATATGTTGCAAAACCCATGGATACGTTAAAGAATTCATTGGAAAAGAATATAATGATAGATGTAAAGGGTAGGAGAACATATTCCGGCATACTCGAAGGCTATGATGTTTATATGAACCTTGTTTTAAAAAATGTTTCTGAAACAATAAGTGATGAAAATAAGGGAACTTTTAATATGATGTTATTGAGAGGAGATAATATAATATTTATTTCCCCTTCAGGAGGTGAATAAAAATGAGTAATGGAACAGCTTCAATGGGAAAGCACAACAGGCACAAGGTGCATATAAGATGCAGGAGATGCGGGCACAACAGTTATAATTTAAGGGACAAAAGGTGTTCATACTGTGGATTTCCATCACCAAGAATTAGACATTACAACTGGGCAAAAGCCAAGTGAGGAATGCGCTGTTGCAGGATATATAGGCAGCAGTGCTTTTACCAATATAATTTTTGCATTAAAGGCCTTACAGCATAGAGGACAGGAAAGCTCTGGCATAGCCACGTATGATGGAAAAGTGCATATAAAAAAGGGCATGGGATTAGTTTCTGAAGTTTTTACAGATGTTAACCTGCCTGGAAATATCGGGGTAGGCCATAATAGATATTCAACATCAGGATCAAAGGGGCTTGAGAATGCAGGACCGTTTATAATATCATCTTCCCTTGGGTATATGGGTATTTCGCATAATGGGGAAATAACAAATACACATTCACTCAGGGAGGAATTAAAAAACAAGGGGTATATTTTCTTCAGTTCAAGTGATACGGAAGTAATGTTAGTAGAAATGATAAATGAAATAAACAAATATGGGGTATACGATGGCATAAAAAAGGCCATGTTTAAATTAAAAGGATCATATGCATGTGCAATTATGATAAATGATAAACTGTATGCCCTGAGAGACCCATTTGGATTCAGGCCGCTGGTTTTCGGTAAAAATACTGACGGTTATATAATTGCCTCTGAAAGTACAGCAATAGATTCCGTTTCCGGTAAGGTCATAGGGGATGTAAAACCCGGAGAATTAATAGAAATTGATAGTCATGGATATAAAAGCATATTTGTTGTGAACCATGAGATATCACACTGTATGTTTGAATATGTCTATTTTGCCAGACCTGACAGTATAATAGACGGAAAGGAAGTTTTTAATGTAAGGTATAACTTAGGGGTAAAACTCGCAAAGGAGTACCCATGCAATGCCGATGTTGTAATACCAGTTCCTGATTCAGGCAGATCCCAGGCCCTGGGTTATTCTGTTTATTCAAAAATACCGTACAGTGAGGGTTTAATAAAGAATAGATATTCTGATAGAACCTTTATATTGCCGAACCAGAAAGAGAGATACGATGCAATAAGAATAAAATTAAATACGATAAAATCTGTGATAAGAGATAAAAGAATAGTTCTGGTGGACGATAGCATAGTACGTGGAAACACCATGAAATATATAATATCATTACTGAAAAGGGATGGCGCAAGGGAGGTCCATGTGAGAATAGGGTCACCGCAGATAATTGCACCGTGCTATTTCGGTGTTGATATGAAGACAAAGGATGATTTCATCGCAGGCAATAAAAACATTGAGGAGATAAGGAAAGAAATAGATGCAGATTCTCTGGGTTATGTGTCCATAGAGGGACTAAAGGAAAGTATAGGCATAAATGACCTCTGCCTTGGCTGTTTAACGGATAATTATCCTGATATTATACCTGCAGGTGCAAAACCAAATTATACCTGACCCTTTATTCTATCATCTATAATTTTTTTCATTGAATCAATATCGCCGGATCTCTTATAATAATCCATTTTTATCGTTATGGCCATTTTATTTGCTATGGTCCTTGCAACCTTGCCTCTTCTGTTTGGTGGCAGTGCTGATAATCCAGGATAATTAAATATTATTCCATGCTTTGGCATTGGAGTACCCTTCCTCATATGGTTGAAAAATGCAGTTTCTGCACCCAGTATCTGCAATGTGCTTGACGGATATTTTATTAAATTTTTTATTCCGCCGCTTTTCAGGAGAAATTCAAGTGTTAATTTATAACCGATCAATTTTACTGTATTCGGCATATAATTATTTAATTCATTATTTAAATAATTATCTAAATATGACCTGAAACTGCACAGTTCATATCCCATTGAGGCAATCTTTATTTCCACTTCCGTTAAATCCATGTTCTTTAATTTAAAGAAATATGTGCATGGATCATTATTATATTTTATATCCATTAATGAATAAATTGATATTAATTTCTCCAGGTATAGATTTATAATTTCGTTTAGTTCCTTTTCCACAGAATATATTTTTATTATATACTGGTCTCCGGAAAATTCTTCATTTATCCTTTCTCTTTCGAATGTTAAAAGCATTGTTCTTAGGTCTGGAATTTCCTCTGAAGGGTTTTCCTCTATTTCCGGTATTTTTCCATTTCTCAGCATTGTGAATATTTCCATGTAATTTTTCTCCAGGTTTCTGTATCTGTATATTTTTCCGTTTATTATTTTTCCGAACCACATTATTTTTTCCATTGTTATCCCTCAATACGCCAGTTATATCTACAACTTTTAAATCGTTTATTTCATTTACCAGCATTTTACCATATGCTATTAATTCATTATTATCAGTATATATTGCAACAGTATCTCCCTTTTTTGGATTGCCTATTAATGTTTTAATACCCTGTGGAAATATATCTGAACCGTTCTCTATATTCTTCACTGCTGTATTCTTTACTATTACCTTCGGGCTATTTTTGAAAACAAAATCCATGGGTATAAAAATACTTTCAAATTTTGAGGGTTTGCCACTGTTTTTTAAAATTACCGAATCACTCAGTTCCTGCAATGTATGTATATTATCCTCGGTGAAATCACCGGTGGATAGCCTTCTCAGGTCTGCCATCTGGGCACCCGTACCCATAACATATCCCATATCAGTACATAATGTCCTTATATATGTACCTGATTCACATTTAACAGAAAACAGAATTAACTTATCCTTTATTTCCAGTATGTTCATATTATATATGGTCCTCTCCCTTAATTCCCTTGCAACCGCTGACCTTACTGGCGGCAGCTGGTATATTTTACCTGTAAATTCACTGAAAACGTTATTTATAATGGTTTTATCAACCTCATTATATAATCTCATAACTGCAATATATTCCTTAGGTTTTTCATGTATAATATCTATAAGTTTTGTTGCCTTTCCAAGTGCCATTACAAGAACTCCGGAAACGTTTGGATCAAGGGTTCCCACATGTCCAACCCTATTTTCCCCTGTTATATCACGAACCCACGAATCTATCTGATGGCTTGTAGGTCCCGTGGGCTTATCTATTATTATAAAGCCATTCAGTTCATTTTTATTTAAATTATCCATAACTAATACTCTATTATAAAACTCATTTTAACCTTTCTTTTTAATTAATATCCGTATTTAAATATTTTTATTTTTTATGCTCTGCTGAACAAATACCTTAATAGTATACCATGTTCCTATCATTTTGAACAACACCCAGAAGACCTTCATTCATCACACCATGGCAGAGAAAAAGTTCATGAAGATATGTTTAATGGATGAGAGAGCCACATATTATATAAGCAATATGTAACTATGCCTTTCCACTTTCAACTGTGTGATTAATAAACTTTCTCAGCAGTTCATTATATTTTTCTCTATCTTCCCACATAGTTAAGTGAGAGCATCCTTTGAAAATTACCATTTCAGAGCCATGTATATTATCGTGTATGGCTGAAGCCACATTTGGTGTGACCTCGTCAAACTCACCTGCAGTAATGAGGGTTGGAATGTTGATCAGCGCTAACTGCTGGGTTATATCCCAGTCCTTTATAGTTCCTGTTATGGTGAATTCATCAGGACCGTTCATAATCCTATAAACATTGCGTTTTTCAGCATATTCAAGAGATTTGAGCACTTCGGCAGGATATTCATTGAGACGTAGAAAATGTTTCTTATAGAATAGTTCTGATGCCCTTTTGTAATCTTCATTTGAGAATTCTCCCATTTCTCCATATTTTCTAATTGCGTCTCTTGCCCACGGATCGAGTTCATCAATAAGTCTGAACATCTCGGATACGGTGAACTGGACAGAGGGCAGTCCTCCTGATATTATGAGACCTCTCAGGTTAGATTGATATTTCACTGCATAAGCAAGGGCAAGAGCACCACCGTAGGATGAACCCATTAAAAATATCTTCCTGTCGGCGAAGATCTGTTTTCTCAATTCCTCTGCCTCTTCAACCCCATAGGATATTGTATACTTACTTTCTGCATCTGGTTCATCGGATCTTCCACACCCAAATTGGTCATAAAAAAGAACAGATATCCCACTTTGAGCAAGATCCGAAAGAGGAAGCATATAATCATGCGACATTCCGGGTCCACCGTGCATGGTCATTACAGTTGCCCGCTCATCACTGGCTCTGAAAAATTTGTAATAAATCTTAAGACCGAGGACGTTACGGTAACCTTCTTCTACACTGTATTCTGTCATTTTTCACCACTTGCTGCTTCGACAAAGCGTTCGTCTATGACGTAACTGCTTCTGCGAAGGACTGATGCAATTATTCCAAAAAACACCCAGACTATGAATACTAAGGATGCGATTATGACCTCCCTGTTTATAGAAATAAATGTACCGTAAAACACAAAAGCAAGAATGACTATGGCAGCGAGAGGGAGTATTATGTTTAGAATGCCGTATTTATCTGTGGCACGCTTATTAAGGACAGGTAGAGATGAATTTGCAATTGCATGAACAAGAAGGGCAGGGAGCGTAGAGACAACGCCTGCAACGAGGAACATGTTAAAGCCACCTCCGCCAAGAACAACTGTTCCTATGGATGCAATTATAAATGCTATAACCCCCATAATAGCTGCTGATACATGCGGAGTCCTTCTGGTTGGATGTATTGCTGCCAGAAATGATGGTAGTACATTGTTTCGGGCAAGTGAAAGTGTTATACGGGATGAACTGTTGAAAAATACTGTGAGGCACCAGATTATGCTGTTTATGTAAAAAACTGTTAGAATTAAAGCTCCTACAATACCAAGGTCGCCTTTGGCAAGAATGATTCCCGGAACAAGATTCGTGGAATACGAAAGCATATTGCCAGGTCCCCAACCCACAGTGAATGCATATGCCGTGAATACAAAGAATAACCCAAGAATAATTGCTGAATATATCACCATGCGACCTATCGTATTTTTAGCATCCATTGTTTCTTCTCCCAGTGGAGTCATGTTTCCGAACCCAGAGAATGCTGTGTACATGAAAATGACACCGAGCATTACACCGCTTAATCCTCCATAGGCAAATTTTGGCGTGAATACTGATATTGTATTTATCGCCGGGTGAGACAGGATAATGACTGCACCTATTGCAATAACAACTGCAATTTCAACTGTTCCCATTATCATAGCATATTTCAATGATGGCTTGATTCCGACAACCGAAAGGCTATATGCTATAATAAGCGTTCCAGCAAGGAGAGGAACCCAGCTGTATGATGGCAATGAAACCAGAAACACGTCGCTGAGAAGGGCTGGGACAAACACCGAGATGGACATGGCGACAAAGGTCATGGCAAATATTTGATACAATAAGTACATCCAGCCAGTAAATGCACCAACAACTGGCCCATAAGCTATTTTTGTGTAATCGTAATATCCACCGGAACCAGCTACCCGGGCCGAAATTCTCTTTATAATATATGCGTTCAGAAGAACAACAAAAAATGCTATAAGGGCTGCCATTGGGAGTGCACCGAGTGCGTATGCCGCTGCTCCTGTCATTGTCGCGACTGCGGCTCCTGCTGGTGCAGAAGCAGCAATCCCCTGAAAGAGTGTTTCCCTACTATTAAGTACAGACTGTTGGTTGTGTGTATAATTTTGTGTAAATATAAACCCCCCTGTTACAGATAGAATAATCTATTAAATAACAGGAGGAAATACCTCTCTGAACCAACAAGGAGGTAATGAAATATGGAGAATAACAATAT
>JAJZXU010000005.1 GCA_021806235.1 Thermoplasmata archaeon | reverse complement strand
CTCCACCAAAAAATCTACCAATTAAACCTAAAGCAAATAGTAAGGATACATCCACTAATGTAATATGATAATATCTCTCAAGTTCAACATATACGTATGTTAGAATTGTCAGGTCATAAATATTACCTATCCATGCACCTGTTGAAGAAACTGTTGCATTAATGTAATCCTTCATAGAACGGTATTGCATCGGTAAAATTAAACTATTCCATTGCCTATTTTAACATTTTCAGGTAAGAGCAATGCCTGATCTACTAATTTGTGGAACTAATTCCCTGCCCATGCTGTTACATGTACCTGTATTATATTGATAAAAAGTTTAAAAATTTGCACACATTTTTATATAAATAAAAATAGATAAATTAATGTAGCTATTTTAGCATATCCTTCAGTTTATTGTATTCATCTGCTGTAATCTCTCCTCTTGCCAGCCTAACTTTAAGTTCGTTGACAGGATCCGCAGCAGGTCCACCAGAACCTTTACCCTGAGTGGGGGTATTAATTTTCTGCTGTATGTACTTTGCTGCTTTTTCTGACATTTCTCTTAACTTGCGTCTGAATTCCCATACTTCCGACACCCCCATACCCTGGATTAAAAGCTTATCAGATAGCACTCCCTGCTGAAGTTCCACTGAACTTATCTGTTCATACCTAAATGTCCTTGTCTCAAAACTTATCAAACCCTTGGAAACCAGAAAAAGCCTCTGATTGGTTATAACCATCCATGGATGCCCTATCTGTTCGTTTTTAACATTTCTACTTCTTGCAGAACCGAATGAGAATCCGGGTTTTACACCTGCAAATGCCCCCTCGCTGTGGGAGCCCACAACAGACCTGAGTGAGAATTCTATTTTCTCCCCCTGCATTATTTGCTTATTAAGCCTCACCAATATTCCTTCCGGGAGAGTGGTAAACCTGCCTATAGGCTCATTCTCTTCATCTATATTAGTATCCATGAAACTTTTATACAGTCTTTTAATTTAAACTTTTCGACAGTTTTTGTGCTGTATATTGTCAATCATAATGTTTGCTATGAGTGTTAATTCATATACACCTTATTATATATGTAGGAGTGAATAATATAGTTCTTCTAATTCCAGATATATAATAATCAGTTTTTACTGTGCTGTGGATGAATTTATAAAATTTATAATTATGAAAAATCTATCTTTACCTTCCAGTTGGTTCTCTCCTGCAATGGAGATGCTTTCACACCACGTTCATTTATGGCTTTTGCCACAGATTCCGCACTGACCTGTGTATTAAAATTAAGATACAGGGCATCAAGGCCAAATTCCGGCATATTACCCTGCGATGAGACTATATCGCTTATTTTTTCCATAATGCTTATAAATTTATCCCGCTCTATATAAAATGTCCCTCTTTTTATCTTGGAAATACCTGTTTCTATTATTCCATCATAGGTTATGTTTGAGACTTTTTTATTTACCCTTGCCGTTGATGTTCTGTAAAACAGAAACATAAAAACTAAAAATACAATAAATAATGGAACTGCAAGAAAAGTTACACGAACTAAAAACGCAAATATACTAACAACTAAAATAATTAAACCTAATACAAGGTATGTATTTGCCATTGGAGTTATATGCAAATTTATTATAAATAACTTATCTAAATAATATTAGGAAACATTTTTTTATATTATATAATACACAATAAATGGAAAAAATTAAATTTACAGATAAAATTGAGAAAATCCAAAGCGGCTATAAATGCATAGATGATTTAATGAGTGGTGGAGTAGAGCCGGAAATAATTACAGAATTTTATGGAGAGGGTGGATCTGGGAAAACCAACATTGCAATGGTATATTCATATTCTGTAATAAAAAATGGTAAACCCATAATATATATAGATACAGAGGGATTTTCCATAGAAAGATTTTCACAGATAGCCGGTAATGATGACGATATATTCAAGGAGATGAATCTGTACAGGGTCAAATCCCTGGATGACCAGCATCTGGCAATTATAAAGGCAGAAAAATTGATAAAGGAAAAATACAGTTCAAATAAAAGTATGGGGCTTTTAGTTGTTGATTCATTCACAAATTTTTTTAGAATGGAAACAGGCAATGACCTGGCTGCAAGGATGGAGGGGTATGAAAAACAGTTGAATATACTGGCAGGTATCGCATCAAAATACAGAATACCGGTTATAATAACAAATCAAATATATGAAGATGTAGAGAATAAATCACTCGAACCGTTTGGTGGCTTCTTCATAGACCATGCAATGAAGGCGATATTTAGAATAGATAAGGGTGGTAATGGAATAAGAAAACTTACTGTAACAAAGCATAGATCAATATCTGAAAATTCATTTACAGAGTTTAAAATAGTTGATAGTGGATTATCATGTAAGGTGTGATTATGGGGGTAGACATATCTGGCATACTGTTAAAACATAAGACAAGCATTAAAGAAAATTCTGGAACAGTGGTATCCGTAGATGCATACAATATTATCTATCAGTTTCTGAGCAGTATAAGAGGAGAAAATGGTGAACCATTAAAAGATGCCGGTGGAAATATAACGTCACATTTATCAGGTATTTTTTACAGGACAGCAACATTGCTGGAAAACAATATAAAACCCGTATATTCCTTTGATGGAAAACCGTTCTATTTAAAATTTGAAACACTGAAGGAGAGGAAGGTAATAAGGGAAAAAAATATAGATGAATTAAATATTGCAATAAAAAATAATGATACAGAAAAAATAAAATCATTATCATCGAGAATAAATTATATCACTGATGACGTGGTAAACGAATCAAAAAAATTACTTGATTATATGGGAATACCGTGGGTTCAGGCACCGTCTGAGGGGGAGGCACAGGCATCATACATGAGTAAAATCGGTATAGTTGATTCAACGATATCCCAGGATTATGATTGTCTGTTATTCGGTGCAAAAAAGGTTTTAAGAAACTTTACAATGTACGGCAGAAGAAGAATATCCGGTACCGGCAAATTTATAAATATTGTCCCGGAGATAATAGAGTTGGATGAAAATTTAAATTACAATGGAATAACACAGGATCAGCTGATAGATATAGGAATACTTGTAGGCACAGATTTTAATCCAGGTATAAGGGGTATAGGTGCAAAAACCGCATTATCACTGATAAAAAAATATAATAATATAAATGATGTATTAAAGGTTAAAAATAAAAGCATTGAAAATCTGGACGAAATAGAAAATTTCTTTAAAAATCCTCCTGTTGAAAATATAGATAAACTGGAATTTAAGCCGGTGAACAGGGAAGGAATCGTAGGTTATCTATGCAATGATCATGGATTTTCAGAAAATAGAATAAATTCCATAATGGATTCTATAGAGAAAAATTATTCAAATGCCAATCAATCAAATCTGGATAAATTCTTTTAGGTCATTTTCTATCTTCCTGATTTGTAACCAGTATTTCATGGCTTCTGGGAAATTCCATTTCTATAAGGTCCTTCAGGGATTTTTTTAACATTTTTTCATCATTTACCCTGTAAACCTCTTTTTTAAAGCCATCCTCGGTTAATTCATATCTATTATCTATTTTCTTAATGCTGACTGTTCTATCCTTTTTACGGGTCTTTAATGTTATTATACGGTTATTCTCCATCTTTAATGATGCACTGTAAACGCTTTTTTCCACTGCTTTTTTTGGCATCCATGGCAATTTAATCACTTTTTAATTTAATGCTTATAGGTGATATTATCTCAATCAATATATCACTTACCGCATTTTTCAGATCCACTGGATGTATTTTTGAGTTTAAATATAATTTATTAAGTTCCTCAAAGGATTTAACCGTAAATGGTCCTCCATGGGATTCTGGCCTGTTAATGGTTATTTCGGTTTTATAATATGGAAATATAATGTATTTAAATATATCAATTATGGGATTATTTTCAGTGATTCCCATGGGACAGAAAGCATTTTTTATCTTTCTTTTTATATCATCGTTATTATCATTTAAAAACATTGCAGAATCCGGAGAACTTTTTGACATTTTTTTGAAGTTATCCATTCTACCCGTTCCCTTTAAACTTGATATTAATGGGCCCTCAATTAAAACCGGTTTCTTTCTTTCCATCTTTTCAGCTATATCCCTGGCAAGCATATATGCATGCCTCTGGTCTGTGCCACCCAGTGCAAAATCTGAATCTAAATAAAAAACATCGGTTACCTGCATTAACGGATATATATATTTGCTGAAATCCTTATCAGCATCATCCTCTGTTCTGCCCATTATGGGGAGTGATCTTCTTATCCTTGATAATGAGGAGGCCTTTGCGATTTTTAATAGTAATCCCCAGTAATCACTGCTTGAAACCAGGTCGTGTGCCCATACAAATTTAACCCTTTCACTTAGCCCTGAAGCCAACATGGCTTTTTTAAAGAAGTTGCCGCTTTCTATTATTTTATTTAGGTCACCATCTAATTTATCATTTACCATTGCATGCCAGTCCGCAAGCAAAACGGTAACATCTATATTTAAATCTACCAGATCATTTAATTTATTTACCCATAATAATGTTGCAATATGCGGCAATCCTGATGGTTCAAAACCTATATATGCCTTCGAATTGCCTTCCAGTAATTTTTCTGATTCCGCCTCTGTGACTATTTCCGATGTGCCTTTTTTAAGCAATTCAATTTTATTCATTTATGGGTGATGTTATATTATTTTATTAATTTTTATTTTTTCAGTAATTTATCCAGTAATGCTGATGCTTCTTTTTTGCTTAATTCTTCAATAGAACCCTTTTTCAATGATTTTACATAATCATCAACAACTTTTTGATTGCCTTCGTCCCTTTTTAATAAATCGTTTATAAACGATATCTGTTTTTTTGTGGCACTGTCGTTTTTATTATACATAAAACATTATATTATACTATCATAAATATGTTATTGTTAATTTTATATTGGACTGTACATAGGGTTTAATATAAATAATTTTTATTGGCCTGTTATATTACAGTAGATAGAGAAAATATAAACACATAATATTCTTATTATTGATAATTATCTTTTATCGCGTTTAGCAATTTATTAAAGCAATAATATGATCTTACCAATGACTTATTATCTATATTTAATGTAATCTTAGTTGTATAATCGTTGAAAATGGTGGGATTATTAATCCGGTGATCACATACAACTCTGTATTTTGCTAAGTATGATATGAATCTGGAGGACTCATTATCAATACAACCTATCTTCCTTTCAAAACATCTATGTGTAAAATCATCGGGCTCTCTTGACCTGCCTATACATTTCATATCTGCAATATTATTTTCACAATATTCAATGAGGGATCCAGTATATTTATTCTGTCAATCCCTTTACAGATGTTATCATTATCCTCTCTTTAATAAAATGTACCATGGTTTTTAACTCTTTTTCTAGAATCTCCCATTCATTCCAGTTGCAATTTGGAAACATAATATCTATATACGATGGACTATCATCGTCATATACAACGTTTATAAATGGTTTACCATATTCACTATGTTCATTAACTGTATAAAGGATTGTTTTCCATAATTCCTGCAATATGGCGTCAAAATTCTTTTAGATTTCCTCCTATTTTATCAGTTTTTATAAAAATTATGGTGTTTATTTATTGTTTCGTGCGCGTAAGGGTTATATTCTTCATCTTCAGTTCATTCTCCATAATGATTTTAGTTATTGGTCGTGTATCATATTCTATACCTATTTTTCTGAGGATCTGATCTATATTCTCCTGTGATATGCCCTTATTCATAAGCCTCTGAACATATTTCATAATATCCTCAGGCTTGATCTCATTCCTAGAGCTTGGCACTTTTCCCATGTATCCAATATACTTCTGTACAACCTTTCCATTCACACGCTTCTCATCCACAATACTGTAGTAAGTCTTTTCTGTATTCTTTCTTGCAACTTTTTTTGCTCTCAATGTCATTGTAAACTGTAATTATATCCCACAATATAAATCTTTATATTGACCGTAAATCAAAGGAAAAATACATAATCAAACTACTCATTTTATAATTCAAGGTAATTGCCCCGGATAGAATAGAAAAATATATATACGCTTTTTTCTATCGTCTGACAATGATTGTGGATTCTATCGAGATGGAAAATTTTAAATCTTACGGTAAAAAACGCCTGATAAAACTCAGGAAGGGATTCACAGTTATAATAGGACCTAATGGTGCAGGTAAAAGCAATATAGGGGATTCTATGTTGTTTGTTCTTGGCATAAGGTCAAATAAAACCGTAAGGGTTGATAGATTATCCGATTTTATTCATAAATCAAACCCACCAAAAAAAAGGTGCTATGTTACATTGAATATTATTTCAGATGACGGTACAAAATTCGCATTAAAAAGGGAAATAGTTTATTCAAATGAGGAATATAAATCGATTTATTATATAAACAATAAAAAATCAAAATATAATGAGGTTTCAAAATTAATAGACTCATTTCATATATATTTAGATGCGTATAGCTTTGTATTGCAGGGCGATATAAATAGCATATTGAAAATGTCCGGAGCCGAAAGAAGAAAATTGTTTGAATCCATGGCGGGCATAGAGGGCTATAAGGAAAAGATAGAGAACTCAAAAAATGATATAAATGGATTAAATGAAAATATAAACAGGATGGAAGCGGTTTTAGAGGAAATAAATACAGTTTTAAATGGCCTTGATATAGATCGGGAAAATGCAAAAAAGTATAATGAAATAAAAACAGAAATAGATGATATGAAATTATTTTTAAAGTTAAAGGATAAGCATAGAATTGAAAATGAAATAGAGATTTACAATAAAAATATAGAAAATTTGAAAAATAAAATAGATGAGATGAAGAAAAACAATGATAAATTGATTGAAAATAAAACTGATATAAATAATAATATTAATGAAATAGAAAAAAAATTAAATGAACTCGGTGGATCAGAAATACTGGGCATAAGGAAAAATATAGAAAGGGTAAATATAACAATAGCGGAATTAAATACAAAACTAAAAAATGATAGGGAACTGATAACAAATACGGAAATAAGGTTAAAAACATCAAAAGATGCCTTAACCTTTGCAGATGAGGAGATAAATAAAAAGAATAAGGAAAAAAAGAATTATGAAACGTATTTTAAAACGGCGAATAATGCAGTTAATAGAATAGCGGAGGAGTTAAAAAAATTCAGGCTGGAAAACTATGAAAATTCAAAAAAAATAAAGAAATTAAATATAAAGTTAAGTGAAATAGATAATGAATCACAGGTTTTAAATGATAAACTGAATAATAATGGTGATATAAATAAATTAAATGAAGAATTATCCTCATTTAATAAGGAACTGTCTATCAATGAAGAATCTATTAAAAACGAAACAATGAAAATAAAGGATTACAGATGGAAAATAGAAACATATAATGATAATATAAACGATTATAATAAGAATATAAATATTATAAATAAAAGATTTGTTGATTTAAGGAATAGCCTGAACGGTATGGTAACAGAGAAAAGTAATAATGATATAAAAATAAGGGAAAAGGAAAAGGAATTAAGGGGGTTAAATTATCGCGGGAATGCATCTCCTGCACTTAAGGAAATAAATTACATGATTGAAAATAGTGTTATAAATGGAATTTATGGGCAGTTAAAAAATTTGATAGAATATGATGATTTATATGCAAATGCTATAATAGTTTCAGGTGGGTCGAGATTAAATTCAATAGTTGTGGATAATGATTTAATAGCACAGAAATGTATAGAGATATTAAAAAACAAAAAACTTGGAAGGTTGACGTTTATACCATTAAATAAAATTATGATTCCAAAAGACCATGATAAGGCTATTGAACTTGTTAAATCAGGTGAATCTACTGGATTTATAAGGGACTTTGTAAGATATGATAAAAAATTTGAAAAGGCTATATTATATACATTCGGTGATACATTATTAATGGATAACCTTGAAAAAGCGAGAAGATATATGACGGGAGTAAGAATAGTAACATTTGATGGTGATATACTGGACCCATCAGGATCAATGACCGGCGGTTATATAAAAAATGATGAAATATTATATAATAAAATAAATAAGTTAATTGCAGACCTTGAGGAAGAAAATTCATTGATTATACCACAGATAAATCAGAAGAACAGTGAGCTTTCTGAAATATCTAAACAATTAACAGAGTTAACAAAGAAAAGGGATATAGAAAATAACAATCTTAAAAATACAAATGAATTATTAGTAGCGTCGGAAAGTGCAATAAAAAATACCGATGAAACGGTAAAAATTTTAAAAAATAAAATAGAAGAAAATAAAAATAAAAGAGAGAATATAGAGTTTGATAATAAAAAACTTCAGCTTGACCTGTATAATTTAAAGAAAGAAAAGGATGAAATATTCCGGGAATTGAAAAAGATCAACCCGGAAAATATGGAAATAGAAAAGGATATGGAGGGGCAGTTAAATGATGCACGGAAAAATGCCGAAAATTATTCAAACAATATTTCCGTTATAGATACTGATTTAAAGCATCTCATTGAGAGAAAGAATGATTTAATAAATAAAATAGATAATTATAACAGTGAATTAGAGGATAAAAATAATGAAATAGATAATTATAACAAGAGTATAAATGATTTATCCGCAGAATTGCAGAATTATAAGGATAAAGAATATGAAATAGATTCAAGATCAAGGGATTTATACAATAAAAAACTTGAACTGAAAGATGAGTACGATGAGTTATTAAATAAAATAAGGAAAAATGAGGATGATATAAACTCAAATAATATGATAATGGCAACAATGGGAACAAAAATAGAGAACCTGGCATCGCAGCTGGATGTAATTGATGAGGAAATTGTTAATAATAAATACGAATTAAAAGAGTTTAAAATGAGTATAAATGAGATAAAAAATAGAATAGAATCAAATTATAAAAAGATAGAGGACCTTGGCCCAATAAATCAGAAGGCAATAGATGAATATGATATACAGTATGAAAAATATACAGATAATAAAAACAAATATGACACGTTGATAAACGAAAAGAATAGCCTAATAGAACTGCAGAATAAGATTATAGAGGATGAAAAAAATGCATTTATAGATTTATTCGATAGCATAAACGAGCAGCTACATATCGTATATTCAAGACTGTCCAATGGTGGCGAAGCGAATCTGGAAATAACGGATAGAAATGATCCTTTAAATTCCGAAATTTATATAAAGGCCAAACCCAAGGGAGAGTACATGATAAAAATAGATGCCCTAAGCGGTGGGGAGAAAAGCCTTGCAGTTCTGGCATTGATTTTATCATTCCAGATAAAAAATCCATCGCCCTTATATTACCTTGATGAGGTTGATATGTTTCTGGATGGTAATAATGCAGAGCATGTGGGTGGATTATTCAGGGAAAGTTCCAGGGAATCACAGATAGTAATGGTATCTTTAAAGGGAGCAGTGTCAAAATTTGCAGATAATATAATAGGTGTAACGACGGATAAAAAGGGAAACACAGAGATAGTAGAAAAAAGTCTTGATGAAAAGACTAAAAAAGATGATGTCAATGAATCGAAATGATATATTAAAAAATATGATAATGCAGAATCCTGAGGAGGATTTTTCATATTACGAGAATATATTAAATGAAATTGATGAAAATACTAATTATCCGGATATATTTTCTGAAACGGTATCAAAAATATTTAAATCGGTAATTACAGGTAAAATAGACCCGTGGAGAATAAATATAATGGAGTTTGGAGAATTATTTTACAGGGAAAAAAATGACAATTTTGAAATTGCAGGCATATTAATAGCAAGTGCATGGCATATACTGTATGAAAAAAGCCTCATGATGATAAATAGGAACGTTACAGAAAACCAGGATAATGAAAATACTGAGGATTACGATAATTTAGATTTTGAATATATTAAAGACCAAGCAGGAAAGGAAAATAAGGTAAAGAACATGATAAATTTAAGGGAGCCGGTATTGCATGAGGAAATAAAAAATGTAACACTTGTAGAACTGTTCAATGCTATGGAAAAGGTTTATAAGAAAAAGGAAAAAATTATTGAAAATGAAAGAAAATTTGATATAAATACCGATATATTATCTAAGGCCAATAAGGATAGTATTGGGGAAGGCATAAACCAGACACTGGAAAAAATAAAAAGATATATAAATCCATTTTATGTTGAAGATTACTGGGGAGAGACAAAAAATGAGAGAAGCGAATTTCTATTATATTTATTATTCCTCGAGAAAAATGGTAAAATTGTAATGGAACAGAATGAACCGTATGGGGATATTATGGTAACAAAATTATTTTAAAATTTTATGTCCCGTCCGTTATTCCATCCTCGGTTAACATTAGAACAGCTTCACCCTCCGGTAAGTACGGTGAGTCTATTAACCTCGCTATTCTTTTTCCTGCCTTTGCTTTTCTTAAATATATTCTGAATGTTGCTGTATGCCCTACGATATTACCACCTATGGGTGTCATTGGATCACCAAAGAACACTGCAGGGTTTGCAGATACCTGATTTGTTACAGCTATTACTGCATTGTATATTGTACCGAATTTTAATAAATCATGCATATGTTTATTCAGTAACTGCTGCCTTTCTGCCAGAGATCCACGACCAACATATTCAGATCTGAAATGTGATGTCAGTGAATCAACAATTAATAGTTTTATTGGAAATTCTTTTGCAACGTCAGATGCCTTTTCCGCAAGTAATATCTGGTGATGTGCATTGTATGCCCTTGCAACGTGTATTCTTTTTAAGGTTTCATCTGGATCCAGATTTTTTGCCCTTGCCATCTGTATAATTCTCTCTGGCCTGAATGTATTTTCTGTATCTATTATTAAGACATCCGCATCCATACCCCCCTGTTCAGGCGGTAATGTCGCATTCACTGCAAGCTGTAGCATTATCTGGGTTTTGCCTGAACCAAATTCACCAAAAAATTCTGTTATTGACTGCGTTTCAATGCCGCCACCGAGTAATGTATCCAGGGCTTTAGAACCTGTTGTTAATTTTAATATTTCCTTCCTTCTCTGCAATATTTCTTCTCCGGTTTCAAAATTGCCAACATCAGCGTATTTTCTTGCGGCGTTAATAATTTTTATTGCAGCACCTTCGGCTATACCACTTATATCAGCCAGATCCTTGGGAGATGCAACTGCTAAAGTCATTATATCATCATAGCCATTTTCCCTTAATTTTTCTGCTGTGGCCTCACCCACACCCGGTAAATCGTCTATAGTCACTTTCTTTTCTTCGTTAATCTTTTCTTCCTTCTTTTCCATTTAAAATTCAACTCCTTTAATTTTTAATGCCTCGTCGGTTTTCATTATTGATTTTTCCTTATCTATCCCGAACATTGACCTTACTGCATCCACATTTTCAGGTATTACATCACTTTCCTGATGTACTGCCTGTAAGTAATGCACTTTATTCTTATTAATATTTATGCTTTCATTCCATATTGCTATTTCATATAAATCAGATCTGTTTCTTGATATTTCCCTTGCCATATCCATTATCTGTGCTGTTGAAACTATTTTATCTGACCCGTTTATCAGTATTAGCCTGTTATATTTTTTCCATGTGTTTATTATCTCACTTTTATCAACGTTTTCTTCCAGTTCTAGGTCTATGGAATGAACATGCATAAGTGTTGTCGGAATCTTAATTGCGGTTGTTTCAATATTAATATCCTTTATTACTGTTTTTAAATCCTCCGCATGGTGTGATGGATATTTCAATGATGGCTCTATGGCGTTTATAGGCCCTTTTTTGTTATCATTAGGATCCGTTGCCCTCCTCAATATTGTTGCGTTTACACTTTTTATCCCGTAAATGGTTAATGGGTATAATGATCTTGCCAGAGCAGTTGTATTGCATGAAACAACCCTGACATAATTTTTATTTTTTGAACTGCCGTAATTTGAATATGCATTAAAGCTTGATTCAACAGTATTATCTTTTTCTCCACCCTCCAGGATGGCCTTTTTATTATATTTTTTATACAGTTGCAGATTTTTTTCGCCCATGCCCTCCGGGGTACCATCAACTATTAAATCTGATTCGTTTGTTAAATCGTTTACCGTACCCTTAACCTTTATATTATTTTCCTCAAATTCCCTGATTTTAGTTTCATCCGGAACATAAATATTAAAACTTTTAGAGGCAAGTTTTGCAACATAATCCGGGCTATTTTTCACTATACCGGTAACGTACATATCATCCTGCAAGGAAACTGCATATGCAACCCTCCTACCTATTGTCCCATAACCGTTAATACCTACACCTATCATTGCCTTATTATACGAAATACGGTTATAAATTTATTCATTAAAACGCGGTAATTAATGACGCTAATAAAACATAATATGTATTAATCAGTGTTATAAATTAAACCATGAAAATAGTTATATTATGTGATTTAATATTAATACGTGAAATTTAAAAATCTATCACAATATTTTCGTGAATATTATATAGAAAATAAATTAATGATACCGGATTTACTGTTTCAGAGAGAGATAGGGTTTATACCCTTTGATGGAACAATGGTAAGGCATAAAATGTTTAACAATGAGGCGGGAATAGAGAAATATGTAAGATATATGGTACCAAGGCATTTATATTATTCATCCGCATATTACAGGTATCCCGAACAGCATACCATGGCAGAGAAGGAATGGCTTGGGGCGGAATTAATATTTGACCTTGATGCAGACCATATAGAAGGTGCCGATAAAATGACATATGCCCAGATACTTGATGAGGTAAAGAAACACACAATAAGATTACTGAATATGTTGCAGGATGATTTTGGTTTTGATGAAAAAAATATAAAATTATACTTTTCCGGTGGAAGGGGGTATCATGTTCATATTGAAAGTGAGAGGGTATATGAGTTAGACTCAGACGCAAGAAGGGAGATCGGGGATTATATAAGAATGGAAAATTTAAATATTGATGAATTAAAAAAACTTGGGGATGTTTATTTTGAATATGGCATTTTAAAAAAGTTGAATATTTACATTTCAGATTTTTTTAATAACATTGATGAAAATTATGTAAAAAATATTTTCAGGAAAGACACAACATATTATTTAAAATACATAAATAATAAATATTATAAAGAGAGAAAAATAATAGATTTTTTAAAAAATCAAAATGGCAATAAATTTAAATTAATTGGAAAAGAGGATAGTAATATTAATTACAACGAATTAATTCTTAAATCATTATTAAATAATTTCAAAAAGGCTTCACTAGCAGAGATAGATGAACCTGTAACAACAGATATACACAGGCTCATAAGATTCCCATTAAGCCTGCATGGAAAAACAGGACTTATGGTAAAACCGTTAAAAATAGGTGATTTAAAGGATTTTATGCCACTAAATGATGCCATACCTGATGTCTTTAAAAATGGTAGCAGAAAAATAAACCTTAAAATAGATAAATTTGAAATAACAATGAATAATGAGAATTATAAAATTGAAAAGGGTATCAATGAGGTGCCTTTATATCTTGCAATATTTGCTGTTGCCATAAATGTAGCTGAATTTGTTGATTAATCTACAAGATCCAGTCCCTTTAATCTACCTGTGAATTTATCACTGCTTGTATCAAATAATGATGTTAGTTTTATCAGGTCATCGCCCTCAATAAGTTCCTTAGCCCTATCCTTAAACTGTGATAAATCATCCTTTTTAAATACGTTTTTTTCACCTAAATCTATTATTGTTTCCCACGCATTCAATCTTATATACTGATTTGATGATTTTAATACATTGAATAAATATTTCTTATACTCTTTATAATCATTCTCATTTATTATACCCGCATTAACCAGCGATGGAACCATATGCCATGCATCACTTACAACTCCGGGATTGCCACTTTTAAGGCTTTCAATAAAAATGTCCTTATATGGTATTAAATACGAACTGTCCAGGTATTTGCCGTTTATAATATCTATGGCATTCCACCAGGCAGTTAGGTCGCCTGATCTGACATAGGGTAATAAATATGATTTTCTTTTCACAATATCATCCTTTGTAACATACCCCGCATCTGCAAACCTCCTAGTAAGTACCCATGCATGAACCTTAACCATCTCATCTGTTGTTGTTAAAAGATCAAGAAATTTGTCTTTACTTTCTACTACAAATCTCTTAGTTAATATATTGTTTTCTATTAGAAAATCTACTTTGTACCATGCATCAAGTCTTGAAAATTTATCTTCTAGAGCTAATGACTTTATATAATATGATTTGTTATTTTCTATCGCATTGCTTACCATAACAATATTAATTAATGGTCAATATAAATAGTTTTTTATATCGTAAAATGAATGAAAAAAATCACAGTTATACCAAATAAATCAGAAAATGATATATTTTAATGGATAAGGATATTTTATATTGAAAAAAAATTAATAATGTTAATTATACTATGTATTATAACGTATATAATAATAAAAATATTATTAACGTTATTTTCACATTTATGACAGATAAGGTTTATATATGAAATAATAATACAATATGTGGTGAAAAAAATGCCAAAACCATATGTAGCAATAAATGAAGTAGAGATGTTGAATAATGAAACAACCATGAATATGTTTCAGCAGGTTGGCCCAAAAGTTTGCCAGGTAACAGCCAGGCATCCGGGTTTTGTCGGTTTCTAGAACCATATGCAATTCGGTATCATACCACTGGGAACAAGATACGGTGGCGGTTCAATGGATATGACAAAGATGGATACAATGAATGTATACCAGTACACAATGTGGAAGAGCATCAAAGACCATGAGGATATGCACAGGGAGAACTTTACATCAATATTCAGATTGTGTAGTGCATGCCTATCACAGGTAGTGTATGGACCATGGGAACCATTATATGAAATTGTTGACGCAGATATACCGTTGAATACAGAAATGACAGATTTCACGGTAATGTTCGGAAAGAAATTTGCTGCCGGTGATCCATCAGGAGTGCCACCTATATCAATGCCCTACGGAAAGAGAACAATAGCAATGTCAGAACATACGGTAAAAGCAGGAATGGAAAAAGAATTCGAGTCTGGCATAGAGGAAGTTATGAAAGATTTTTCACATGCACCGGGATACCTGGGATACATGGTATTAAAGGAAGTCGGTGTGTCCGCAGTGGGTTCATTCCAGCTGAAATCAAAGGGAATACATGAAACATTAGAATCAAACGGTGAGGTACCGAAGGATCAGGAAGGTGCATTCCAGTATCAGGAAGCAAAACCAACACCGCCACAATATGTAGTGCACATGGAGTGGTCATCCCCACAGGATGCAATGTTCGGTATCGGTAGAACACTATTCGCACACCCGGCAAGGGAAATGCATGACAGGGTACTGGATACCCTGATAAGAGGACCATATATAAGATTATTAAACCCCATGATGGAAGGAACAACGTGGAGAGAGTACTTAAACTCATCATAAATTAAATAATTTTTTTATTTTCGTTTAATATTTTTAAGATTGTACTGAAATCTATTGAAAAATGCTTTGTATTTATATATTATAAAAAATTTAAAAATTTACATGTGGAACCATGATTTTTTTACCGGTTCACCTTTTAATTCTTCGATTAATTCTTTTTCCTTGGATGTTAAATGTTTCGGAACCTCTAATTTAATCACAACAAGCAGATCTCCAGATCCACGGGAATTTATATGGGGCATGCCGGCACCTTTGATTCTCAGAACGTCGTCGGGCTGTGTGCCTGAGGGTATATCCAGCCTGAATTTTTCCCTAAATAATGGTATCTCTTCTTCACCACCAAGGGCAGCCGTTGGAAAATCTATAGATGCTTTAATATATAAGTGATCCCCTGACCTTTTTATGCCGGAATTACCCTGAACATAAAGCACTGTATATAAATCTCCGGTTACACCACCAAAGGAATTACCCATTTTTGCCACTCTCAATTTTACGTTTGTATCTGCACCCTTCGGTATATTTACTGTTAGGTTTTCCATTTTTGGTATGTATCCGGTACCCTTACAGGTAGAACAGGGATTCTGCGGAATTTTTCCCCTTCCATTGCATGTTCTGCAGGTTGTTACCGAAACAACCTTGAAGAATCCCTGACCCCTTGTTACCCTTTCCTGTCCTGATCCACGACATGTTGGGCATGTTATAAGTTTGCCATTAACCGCACCGGTACCATTACAGGCATCACATGTTGCATTTCTTCTATATTTTACCTGTCTGGCAGATCCATAATATGCATCTTCCAGGGTAATATTTACCCTTACATAGATATTAAGGTCTGGCTGATTTGAGTACCCGCCAAAGAAGGTGTCATTGCCACCACCAAAACTTCCACCACCGAAAATTTTGTTAAAAATATCATTTATATCATCAAAATGTGAGAAATCCTGCCAGTTAAAGTTTGATCCGGATGTACCACCACCGCCAAAGTCCGTGGAACCTGTAGCATCGTATTGCTGTCTTTTCTTTGGGTCCGATAACACCTCGTACGCTTCTGCTATTTCCTTAAATTTTGTTTCTGCTTCCTTGCTACCCGCATTAACATCAGGATGGTATTTTTTAGCAAGTTCCCTGAACTTAGCCTTTATTTCATCCTGTGACGCGCTTTTGTCTACACCCAGTAACTTATAGTAATCTTCAGCCATTTAAACATCAGTTGTTGTCCTTATAATCGGTATTTACAGTTTTGTCCTCGTCACTATTTGCTTCTGAAGCATTTTGCTGCTGATTTTCTGTATTTTCTTCAGTATTTTCTTCTGTATTCTCTGTATCATCAGCATTCTCTGTGCTGCCAGTGCTTTCCTGGGAACCATCAGAGGCTGAGGCGTTCTCTGCATTGCCTGCATACATTTTTGATCCAACTTCCTGTATTTCCTTTGTTAATTTTTCAGTTAATTCCTTTGTTTTGTCCACGTCCTTATTGGCTATTGCCTCTCTTAAATCCTTTATTATACCTTTTATGTTTTCCTTTGTTGCATTGTCTACTCTGTCTCCCGCCTCATTGATGGTCTTTTCCGCGGTATATGCTAAGGTTTCACCGCTATTTAATGTCTCTATGTTTTCCCTTTCTTTTTTATCCTCTTCAGCGAATTCCTCAGCTTCTTTCTTCATTTTTTCTATCTGTTCTTTTGATAATTTGTTTGAAGCACTTATTGATATACTCTGGGATTTTCCGGTTCCCTTATCCTTGGCTGATACATTTAATATACCATTTGCATCTATATCAAATGTTACCTCTATTTGTGGCACTCCTCTTGGAGCCGGAGGTATTCCTTCAAGATTGAAAGTACCAAGGGAAACATCATCCTTTGCCAGTGGCCTTTCTCCCTGCACAATATGTATGGTTACGGCCGTTTGCATATCTGCAGCAGTTGTAAATACCTGTGATTTCTTTGTTGGTATTGTTGCATTGGCATTTATCAGTGGTGTCATAACACCACCAAAGGTCTCCAATCCAAGCGTTAATGGTGTAACATCCAGTAGTACTATATCCTTTATATCTCCAGTTAATACAGCTCCCTGTATTGCTGCTCCCATTGCAACTGCCTGCATTGGATCTACTCCACCCTCAGCCTTTTTGCCGAAGTAGTCTTCTATATATTTTCTTACATATGGCATCCTTGTAGGACCGCCGATCAGTATGATTTTATTTATATCTTCTTTTGATAACTTTGCACCCTCAATAGCCTTATCAAGCGATGTTTTTGATTTTATAACTATAGGTGCAATCAAATCCTCTAATTTTGCCCTTGTTAACTTATATTCTAAGTGTTTTGGCCCTTCCTGTGTTGCAGTTATATAGGGCAGGTTTATATCAGATTCAAGCACTGTTGACAGCTCTATTTTTGCCTTTTCTGCTGCATCCCTTAATCTTATGTAGGCATTTTTATCCTTTCTTAGATCTATTCCTTCCTTTGATTTGAAATCATCAGCTAAGAAATTAAGTATAGCTTCATCCATATCTGATCCACCAAGATGTGTATCTCCAGATGTTGACAGTACCTGAAATACACCCTGGCCGAAGTCCATTAATGTTACATCCAGTGTTCCTCCACCGAAATCGTAAATCAATATTTTTAAGGATTCACTTAACTTATCTAAACCGTATGCCATACATGCAGCTGTAGGTTCATTTATAATTCTTTTAACATTTAAACCGGCTATTGCCCCTGCATCCTTTGTTGCCTGCCTCTGGTTATCGTTAAAATAAGCCGGAGTAGTAATTACGGCATCGGTTATTTTTTCCCCTAAAAAGGATTCTGCATCAGTTTTAATCTTCTGCAAAATAAATGCTGAAATTTGCTGTGGGGTGTATTCCTTTCCGTAAATCTTGTATTTAAAATCCGTACCCATTTTTCTCTTCGCAGCGTAAACCGTACCCTCAGGATTTAACAATGCCTGACGTCTTGCGGGTTCACCCACCAGCAACTGGCCATCTTTTGTAAATGCAACATAGCTTGGAAATGACTTTCCACCTAACGATATACCCTCTGCAGCAGGTATTACCTCGGGTTTTCCTGAAACAACAACTGCCGCAGCCGAATTGCTTGTACCTAAATCTATACCTATTATTTTACTCATTTTTTATCACCTTTTTGAAACTATTACTTTTGATGTCCTTATAACATCACCATTTAATGTATACCCCTTCTGTACCACTTCTATTACTGTACCATCTTCACCCTGATCTGAAACACCTATTGCTTCCTCAAGGTTGGGGTCATATTTATTGCCTTTGCTATCTATTTCCTTTAAACCATATGAATTCAATACTCTTATTATTTGTGTTTTTACGGGTTCGAGCTTTTTATCGTGTAAAATCCCTGCATCAAGTGTGTCAAGAACCGGTAGTAATTCCTTGATAAGTTCACTGCTTGCATTTTTTCTTATGTTTTCAATTTCCCTTTCCTTGTATTTTGAATAATTTTCCATCTCAGACCTCTGTCTGAGGTAAAGGTTTTTGTAGTCATTAAGGTCATTTAATGTCTCTTCATATACCTTTTTGTATTCTTCCAGTTCTGTGTCTTTCCTTTCTAATTCACCCTTTTTCTTCATAATGTTTCTCTTTCTAGCTTCTTCAATATCGAATTCCAATGGTGCTATATATTCATTATTGTTGTTCATCATAAGTATATTTGTTCTTCTATATAAATATTTTCTATATAAATATTTACATTTTCCATATTATTTATTAAGTGGATATGTGTGAAAGTGTTCAAATCCCTGTTTTTTTATGACATCCCACGAACTATTGCTGTATAGCATATTATCACCCTTATGTGTTTCTCCTATGCAATATGCATTTATTTTATTCTCATCCATTACTTTCATGAATGAATCGTAACTATTTTTATTTATTGTAAACATTAATTCGTAATCTCCACCGAAGGATAATGATATATCATCAACGGAAAACCCTGATATTTCAGATGCCTTATAAACATCATTATCTATTTTTATTTTATCGTTATATATTTTAAAACCAATGTTGTAATCATTTTTCATCTGATATACTGATGCATATATGCCATCGGATAAATCCATCATAAAACGAGCTCCGGCTCTGCTTATTATTATTGCTTCATTTATTTTTGGCTCAATGTCAAGCATTTTTTTTATTCCATATGGTTTATTATGGTTATATTTATAGAATATATACCCTGAACCGGAACTTCCATGTAAACCTGTCACCATTAAATACTGGCCTTCCCCTATATATGACCTTTTCCTTATAAGATCGTATTCCTGTTTTCCTATTATTGTCCCTGAAGCGGTAAAACCATCACCCTCTTTTGTATCGCCACCGATAATTTTTGCATTAAATTTTTTCAGCTCTTTTCTTATTCCGGAATAGAATTTTTCAAGATATTCAATATCATATTCCGGAGAAATTGATAATGACACGAGAAAACCTTCCGGTATTCCTGCCATTGCGGCTATATCACTCAGGTTTATTGCGGCAAAAAATTTCCCGGCAAGTTCAGGAGATGCGCCTTCCGGTATGTGGGTTTTTCCTGTTATTATATCTGTTGATACCAGTATATAGTTATTATTAAATTCCATGATATAGCAATCATCGTTTTTGTTATCCAGCGCAAGTTTCCTTATAATGGATCTTTCACCAATATCTTTCAGTTTCAATGCCTATATATTTAATATTACAATTTAAATTTATTTGTACTGTTAAATATTCAATATACTGCAATATTTACAGATATAAAATACCATAAAATACATCTTATATACCAATAACAGTATCGAATGATAAATTATAGACCTCCTGATTTATTAGCTATAATGTCACCGTGATATATGTTAAAAAATTATTTATATAAGTGATACATATTAGCATGGTGATATAATTTATAACCGATATCGAAGTATTGAGGAACGAATTATTGAAAAACTCGGAAGATATAATTAATTTACTGAAAAAAAGAAGGACTATTGTAGAAAATATTGGCGAAATAAAAAATCATGAGAAAATGATGGTAAGGAACAGGGAGAGGGAAATAGAAGTTATCAGATCACTTGGAGATGATAGATTCACAGAAAGCATTCTTAATATATTATTTGAATTCTCAATACATTATGAATACAAAAACGGGGATGAAAAAAAACAGTATAAAAATGAATACTATGCAATTACTTTCGAAGACGATAATACATTAATATATCTATTATCCTTAATAATACCTGCAGGTTCTATAGTGTATTCAAAAACACACTGTGATATACTGGAAAAATTTTTAAATAATGGTATACACATAATAAATGAGGAAATAAAAGATCCTGATGCATATATCTCATTTAATAAAAATAGTAGAGCTGATGTGATAATAGATGATAAGAAAATATTAATATCCGGTAAATTTATTGAAAATACCGGAAATATGTATTCATTTGTAATAACGTGAATACTGTCTATATTCAGAAAATTAGAATAAATAATATAAATAATGCTAATACACGGTGAGTGAAAACATGGTAAACAGTGACATGATTAAAACAACAATAATAGGATATAAGGGACATCTGGGATCTGTGTTATTAAAACTTTTTCCTGATTCCTACTGCGTCGACATGAATAATAAAGATGAGTTAAAGAGGTATCTTGAAATATCAGATTATGCATTTCTTGCCGTCCCTATAGATGAGGAAAAAAGCATTATAAAAAATAATTTGGGTTTTACTGGCTTTATAGACCTGTCCTCCATAAAGAATGAAATAGTAGAATTTAAAGATAAGATAATAAGCATACATCCATTGTTCGGACCATTATCATATGAAAAGAGTAAAGATATAATATTTATAAATGATATTTCATATGAGGGAACTATTGCTGTAATAAAAAGATTATTTAAAAATTATAATATAATACCGATGTCATATAACGAACATGATAAATTAATATCAGAAATTCTCGTAAAACCCTATATTTTATCATATATATCGGATTCCTTAAATTCCGAAATTAAAACAAATTCATATATTAAATTCCTGAATATTTATAACATAAAAAACAATGAAAATATTGAGAATGTTTTAAATACGATAGCATTGAACAGGAATTCATATAAAATAATAGAGGAAATGGAAAAGAAATTAGATGCATTAAAGAAATCAGTAAAATATAGATGATTTCGATAATCTATTTACAAGTAATCCATAATCAGACTGGAAAAATAATTTATCTTCTAATTCCATATCATAGTTATAGTCTTCAAGATTTAATGTATTATAGTATTCCTCAAGTTCATCAAAATTATGTTCCAGGGATGAATTTAAGATGAGGTTCAATAGTTTCTGATCAAATTTATCGTTATGAGCGCCCCTCTCCCTGTTACCGCCTGTTGGATATGATAATACTGGATATTCTTTCAGGTCTATTAAAATCTTAGCCAGAGAATATAATCTTGGTGGCCTGTATAACCCCTTCCTCCATAATTTTTCAACCATGGTATTTTTCTGTATATTCATGGGGTTTATTGATATATCAGCTGAATATGGTGCAGCGATTTTTACGGAATTTTTAATATCCTCTATAGCTAATTTCTCTGATATAAATGGGGGTTTAAATAATAAATATGTTCTTAATTCTACATTTTCATTTTTTAATAACTGTGCAGCATCAATGAATTTTTTTAACGTGCTCCCCTTATTTACTGAATATTTCATTATATAGTCATCGGCACTTTCCAGGCCAATTGCTATTCTTAAATCAATTTTATGTCTTTTTATGGGATCCAGAATATCCTTTCTTATATATTCTGTCCTTGATTCTACAAGTATTTTATCTACCTTGCCTTTCATCCTTTCAAAGAAATAATCCCTTACTTCAGGGTGTACTTCATGCGGGTCAAGGAAACTACCAGATGTAAATATTTTTAATACCCTGACATCATTTAATGAATCGTATAATATATCTACCTGTTTCATTAAATTTTCATTAACAATGTCCTGGGAGGTATCATTAAAATAACCACACATTGAACATGCAGTGAATTTATACCAGGCACACCCTGTTGTCCTGAATATGCATACCATTGTTTTTTCAGGATAACCCCTTACCCTGTCCATTTCCTTCCATATGGATACGGGTTTATTTACGTCCTTATTTTTATTATGGTCAGGTATAAGGTCTTTAATGTGAAGTGAGTAATCTCTTTCTATCATAATTTTTAATATGTACTATGAATATATTATTATTATCATTTTCGTTTTCATTTACAATCAATTTACAAACATTTTTTATATTAAAAGTTATTATTATAACATATGGAGCGTATAAAATTATTTTCAATTGTTGTTGTCATAATTATGACTTCATCGATGATCATTATATCATCCAATAACACACCCGGTAATTTAGGTAAAAATAGTAACATAAATAATAGTGCAGATGTGAAAAATTCCAGCTCATTGAACAGCACAAATTCCCTGAATATATCATCGCCGGCTAAATCTATAAATCAAACACCATATTATGAATACATGCCAAATTTAAATTCCTTAAATAATGGAAGCAGTAGCGTTGCACCATTATATAATTACTCACCGGCACCGATGGGGCTGGCAGATTATGGATTAAAAAATTCCAGCAAGTATGAATTTAATACCACAAGTTTTGAGGCAATGTTAAACGTATCCAATATTTCATCATATAGTCCGGGTTATCCTAATCTTGCTAATGAACCGAACTGGTTATCGGTACAGTTTAACACAGTGATGAGAAATGTTAATGTGCAGGGCAAAAACGATACATTCTGGACACAGAACGTGGCATATACAAATGGTAAATCATTAACGTTTATAGACAATGTCTGGAATTTCACGTCAAAAAATCTGGCCATGCCCAACAGTACAGTATATTCCGGAAATGGCATTGTATCAAATAGTGAATTTTATTACCGCGTAGGACCAACGATTAATATAACAGAGCCATTTACATTAACATTGTATAACAACGCAACGTTAATAAATAACAGATCAGCTATATTCTTTAATTACACTGTAACTGAAAACAACAAAACAGTTTCAGGCTCCTATGATAGGGTTATATTTAACTCAAGCAAAGCAGCCCATAATCCCGAATTTACTGTAAATGGTTATAAAAAACTTCCAAATAAATTATTATATGATGCTGAGCTAATTTTTGGTGGCCCTGGTGGTGGAACAAATGCAGTTATGAACAGTTTAAATGCAACAGCAAAGATGAGATATCTTAACAATTCATCATATACCAGCATAAAATCTGCATATGATTATGGGTCTGATTCCGGAGAAACATCCAGTGGCATGTCTGCCTATTATAATGGTGCAACTGAATATCTGCACAATGGACCTTCATTACTGTACGGATTATGGAATACAACGGGTGGAGTTAAGCCTGGTTATATTAAACTGGATGGTAAAGTAAATGCAAATGCATTTGCCTTTGTTGGGATAAATGGAACGAAGAATTATCCATATAACCTATCATACGCACCCCTAACCGGTTCTAATTTAGAATTATACTTACCGCCAGATAGTTATAATGTAACATTATTATTAAACAATTATAATGAATATAACTTTACGTTTAATAAAACTAAAACCAAAAGCATCGCTATGATACCCCATACTGGCTTATATTATACGCCAATTTATAATAATCCTGGAAATATTTCAGGTATAACAATAACACTTGATCCATTATTTAATAGATTAAATGATTATGGTTATCCTGTTTTCATACTTGTTTCATTGAATGATGTAAATCACGTAACGCTATCAAATATTAAGGAGAATAACAATAAATATTATTATGATAATGGAAAAAGCATAACAATAAAGAATTTAAATGATGAAATAGATGTATTTAATTCCAGAAATATAAATATAAACAATATAGGTATAAATGATAATTCGTTAATGCTTTTCAATACTACAGCTTCTGAATTAAGCAATATAAATATAGTGGGAGTTAACGACTCATTAAGTATAGTGCTGGAGTTCTCCTCACATATAGATGTTTCAAATGTTAATATTTATGATGCGGTAGGGATATTATCATATTATTCAAACCATATAGATGAATTACATATAACATCACACAGTGGGTCCATAGGTTCATATAATTGCTATTCGTCATTCAATGTAATAGAGAACTCTACAGCATATGGAGGCTCAATAAATAATGTCCTTATACATACATCATATACCGTAGTTTTTAATCAAACCTCTGTAAATGCGAATAATACATACATTATAAATTCCCAGAATGATTATGTTTATTACCTGTTTGGATATAATGAAACCACAAAAGGATGTTACATAGGCTTAATAAATGTATTTTCAGACAACATACATATAATGAACGTAACAACCACTAACTTTGCTGCAAGTGTATACGATTATGCATCGAATAATGTTTCAGTAAACAATGTAACATCATATGGAGGCGTATATTCCATATACCTGCACAGGTCAGATAATAATTATATTAACAGAATTTCGGGCTATAATAACGGTATAAGCGTATTTATTTACGGCAATGACAATACGGTTTTTAATAGCACATTTAATCGGGATCAAAGTTATGGCGTTGACATATATTCTGGAAATAATAACTACGTTTACTTTAATAATTTTATTTCAAATAATAATAATTCAATAAATAAGATACAGGCTTTTTCATCACCTGATAATTATTTCAGTGTAAGCAGTACAGGCAATTACTGGTCAAATGAACATTATTATAACGGCTCAATAATGCCATATTATATATCAAACAATGTTTTTGATTACCATCCATTAAAAGAACAGACGTTTATAAAAATATCAACAATAACATTTATAGCAAGTAATTTACCTGAGAATACTGCATGGTCCATTACTATAGATAATAAAACAGTAACGTCGACACATGATACAATAAGTTTCAATCTACCGGATAACACATATAATTATACAATAACAGAAAATGGGAAGAATTACACGGGTAAAATTAACATAAATGAAAATAAAAATGTGGGAGTTAACCTGCCTGTGAAAGATCATACACGTAACTATACCAGTTACATCTATTTAGCAATAATAATTTCAGCAATAGCAATAATAATAGGCGTATTTGCCTTTGTAAGATCAAGGAACGGGCATAATTCTGCCTGGTAAGCGTGGTATTTCCCTCTGCAATTAATAACATAAGCAGGAAACATACACGCTTTAGCTTGTGGGAGGATGCCACCAAACTTACAGGCAGATATCGGTAAATGAATTGCCACCAGATAGGGGCACGCCTCATATATCAAGAACTATTATGGCATAATTATTTTCAGGCTTTATTTCAAGATTATAGTATGTCGGAGCTTTTATTACATATTCATATTCCATATTATCTGGAATTATAGAACCGTATATTGCACCTGTCAGTTCATTATTTTCTATGAAAAGGTCCGAGTCATAATAGAGTATGCCATCGGTTTCAAGATAAAACAGTATATCATTTAAAAATGATACCATCAGGTCATCATAATTTTTTTTAAGTATTTTTATTTTCCTGGTTTTATTTTTAGTAAGCTTTGAGGTATCTGTAATTAAATTTGACATTGCATATAGGGCGTTTTCAAATAGCGATTTATAATTATTACCGTATACCATAAGCCTTAAATCGCCCGTATGATCAAGTAATTTATATCTCATAATATATAATATAAAACTTGTATAAACAGGTATGGTATATAATTTATCACCGCGATCTATTTATCTGGCTATATTTAACGTAAATAAATATTCAATCAGGATTGCCTGTTTCATAGATTAATATAATATTTTATTCAAATTAAAAATCTTTTTATACCGGTTTTATCTTAATAATTGAATACTGTTATTCAATTCATGTCAACTACCTACAACTAAAGACGTGAGCCTGCCCCGTGAGGGGGAAACGCAGGGGTTGATTGGAGACTTTGAAAATATGAAAGGAAAAAAGAAGTTAGACCAGAGAGATACATACACGGGTACTACACAGATCTATGGAAACTGTGGCCCGTTACGGGAAGGGGTATTAAGGTCGTTAAAGAGAGAGGAAACTCTAGGTGTACCGGATTTAAAAACCTCTTCCAGCAACTCCTATGTGAGCATACAGGGCGATGCAGCCTGGACAGGCACCGAAAGGTTCTGCCTGTCGTTTCTGCAGATATATTTCCAATCTCTCCCACCACTAAATGGGTGTGGAACCTTGGAGGTGAACAGATGAAAGATGAAATGGATATATTATGGGATAACATCGTAAATTACGCAAAAAGTAATGGTTTTAATATCTATTATTCCATGGATATTGATATAGTAATAAGTTTCGAATGGGATAAGCGTATGGGTAATGTAAAAGAATTCCTGAAAGGTGCAAGGAATAATAAAATAAATTCAGTGGTATTATCCATAAAAAGATTTGAAGATGAGGATATAGATTGCAATTACTTTAATTGTAAAAAATTTTCAAATAGAATTGCAGAGATAGATTTGATGTATATAATGAACGATGTGGGATATAAATATCATGAGGAGGCAAAATGGTTTACGGAAGTAAATACACTGACTATAGATGATTTACTTGGTGATTATGATGATAAAAAAATTTTGCCATTAACAAAAGAAATAAATGAAAAATCTGTAGATTCCTTATCCGATGATATGATCAAATACATAAATGATGAATTTTCAAATATACCTGATAATATAGACGATGCAATAAAGAGTTTCTGGCTATATAAGGGAATAAACCTTGACTTTTCCATAGAAAACGATATTAAAAATAAAATAGACATGGTAAACAAAAAAGCAAAAAAGATCATTGATAATGAAAAACAGAATGATGAAAAAAATAAACTTTATAAACTGATACCTGAAATTATCTCCGGCTTAATTAAGAGAAATAAATATGATGTAAATATGGAAGATATAAAAAATTATGTTGCAGAGGACGGTATTAAAATAAAATATAAATCAAATCTCAATTTAATGTACAATCAACTAATAAAAGACCTAAAAGATTTAAAAATAAAAAATGATAAATATTAATTTGCATTAACTCTTTATTATAATACCATAATTTTAATTAGTTTTTAAAACAACAACTGTAATATTTTTAGCTTTTGAATGTAATTATATTTTAATTATGATTTTCATAGTATTTAAAGTTAAAATTTGTAATTATTACCGCTACTTAACAATTTTCACAATTAGCATTAAAAAAGACAAAAGCTATATATTATTTTAAATGCTTAACCTTATTAGTTGAAAAGGTGAATTAATATGGTAATGACAGAAGAAAAGAAAAACTCTGAAGTTAGATTGGCAAATGACTTTGAGATAAGTAAGAATGCGCCATTCAAAACCGTGGATGAATTTTTGGATACCATGGGTCATTTAATTACTGATGATATGCTTGTTTTAAGAGTGACGGAAAGTTTATGCCCTCTATGTGCAGATGAGGAAAAATTTGACCAGATGAGGATTCCGGCAATCGTTTATGAATATGGCGGTGAGGTAGATTTAATAAAGGAATGCCAGGAACACGGTGTAACAAAGGAAAAATACTGGGAAGACTATGATATGTATGAGGAATCAAAGAAATTTCAGGATAAAGAGGGAACAAAAATAATGAACCCGAATGTAGCTGTATACGCCGATAAAATAGTATGCCCAACACACTGTGGCCTGTGCGTTAAACATAAATCGCATACAGGTTTAGGTAATGTTGTTATAACAAACAGATGCGATTTATCATGCTGGTACTGTTTCTTCTATGCAAAAGAGAGCGAGCCAATATATGAACCATCATTAGATCAGATAAGATTAATGCTAAGAAGAATGAGAAACGAAAAACCAGTTGGAGCAAATGCAGTTCAGATAACCGGTGGAGAACCTACATTAAGAGATGATATAATAGATGTTATCAAAATAGCAAGAGAGGAAGGCTATGAACACGTCCAGATGAACACAAACAGTGTAAGGGCAGCATATGACCCGGACTTTGTTAAAAGGGCAAAGGATGCTGGATCAAATGTTGTTTATACAAGTTTTGATGGACCAACCCCCAGATCAAATCCCAAAAACTTCTGGGAAATACCGATGGCACTGGAGAATTATAAGAAAGCACCTATGGGTGTGGTTCTGGTACCTACAGTTATAGGTGGTATAAATGACCAGTATCTTGGTGATATGGTAAAGTTTGCAGTATCAAATATGGATGTTGTAAGGGGACTTAACTTCCAGCCAGTAAGCCTTGTGGGAAGAATGTCAGATCGTGCAAGGGCAAGGCAGAGAATAACCATACCCGGAGCAATAAAGAAAATAGAGCAGCAGCTTGATGGTCAGATAGGCAGGGAAGATTTCTTTACAGTTCCAGCAACAACAGATGTATCAAACTTTGTTGAAGCATTAAAGGGTCACCCAACATACAAACTATCGATACATTTTGCATGTGGAATGGGTACATACGTATTCATTGATGATGGAAAGATAATACCTGTAACAAGATTCGTGGATGTTAAGGGAATGTTTGAATACATGGGAGAACTTGGAGAAGAAATGAAATATTCAAAATGGAAAACAGCAAAGAAAGCACAATCAATAACAAAATTACTGTTACATCTGAAGAAATTCGTTGATTACGAAAAGGCCCCTAAGGATTTCAAGCTGAAAGATATGGTATACAATGCATTCACAGAGGGAGATTACCATGGATTAAAGGCATTCCATTACAAATCATTGTTCATAGGATTTATGCACTTCCAGGACCCATACACATACGATGTGGACAGGGTTGAGAGATGTGATATACATTATGCAATGCCTGATGGAAGGGTAATACCGTTCTGTGCATTCAATGTGATACCTGAGTTATACAGGGATTCTACACAGAGAAAGTACTCAATACCTGCAAACAAATATGAGGAGAACACCGGGATGGATCTTAAAAAAGATAAATACTTCAGAAAATACACAAACGAAGAGAAGAAACGTATAGTATCTTTCTATGAGAGAAGCCTTGGAAGAAACCTAACACAGCAGGAAATAGGACTTGATCTGGATAAGGATGAGATACCAATGATATCATCCGTAAATCCTGACGAGTAAAAATTTTAATTTTTTATATTGCATTTATAAAACAATTTTTTAATTATAAAGATTTTTAATAGTTATATTAACATTTTAAATCCATATTTACTGTAAAAATGTGATACATTTCCTGATTTAAATTCATTGAATACTCTTTCAGCCGCTTCACTGGAATCCTCAAGCAATGCCATGGAAAATACCGTTCCGTCTGGTTTAAATGGATAAAAGTGTTTAAACCTCCAGTATATGGCTTCACTTTTCCACATTACCCCATAATCAATTTCATTATTTAGAAACATTACCGGAATTTCACGGTAATGCACATTGGAAAAGAATGCCTTATTCCTTAAATTGCCAAAATATTCACAGTTCTTTTCATATGCCTTCTTAAACTTTATACCAAGATTGCTCATTCTGGGATTGGGTATTCCGGATCTGTAGTTTTTTAGGTCGCACAGATTTTCAGGTTTTTTTGTTCTGTATATTATCGTAATCTCATCCGAAACAAAATCAAATTTGTCCTTTATCTTCATCTCCTTAGTAAAATGGTTATTTATACATACTATTTCAGGTTTAAAATTAATTCTTAGATTGCCGATGGAAATTGGAGAACCCTCCAACCGTTTTCTTACCATAACGGTAGGCAATGTCTCAACATATAAATTTATACCCGTGGAATGGAAATATGAAATGAAATTATTTGCAACAAACCATTGATTTCCAGGAATAGAAAGCTTTACACCGTCTATGTAACCGCTGAAATCATTTAAAACATCAAAATTTGGAACTGCAAATTTCATGATAGTATATCATATATTTATATATAAATAATTTAGGTTTTATTTAATATTTTCCAGTATATCCTTTAATTTTATGGATTTATTATTCATATTAACCTCAGATTCCAGATCGAACTGAGCGTTTATTGCAAGATTTTTATCCTTCACTGGTATAAGAAAATATGCATTATTTTTATTTCCTATGAGTATTAGCTTACTTTTCGTTATTTTTCCTGTTGATTCATCCCTGTATGAATATACAATAAATTTACCGGAATCCACATAAACACGCTCCTCTTTTTTACCTTTTTTTGTTTCGGTTTCATATGGTTTATTCATATAATAATGCAATAGAGTTGTTTATATTTAATAATTACTATTGAAAACCATTGTAATTTTTGCTAAATTTTAACCAGGTTTAAATGGCAATAATTATTAATTCAGTTAATCTTTACATTTCTGTGCTGAAATATGCAATATTTTAAAATCTGTCATACACTATATGACATATAAAGAAATTATCTCAATGAAAGACCATCACAGAAATCAGCTGTAACCATGATGTACCAGACTTTGATGGTTACGATTTGCCAGTACCATTATATACTGCAGCATTTGTTAGATCCTGCCCATATACCGATAAACTTACAGATATTGCGGCATATTTCAGCAGATCTACCTTCCTTAAAAATTCATCAATGCCAGCTGTGAGAATCCCCAAATTTCTTTTAATAGAACCATTCTTATATTATTAATTTTGTTACAGGATAAATATGACATGATATGACGGAAAATTTAAATATAACAGATCTAATTATAACATTATACGGGTTATAAATAATTTTTAACACTGGTCATAATTAAAAATAAAAAAAAATATTATTCGTCAAAAAATAATGTTTTATTTAAAATAATAACGTATATATACCGAGATGAGATATATATGATTGTGGGGCGAAATTATGGAGCAAGAAAATGAAAAATATGCCGAAATAATGAAGTTGCCGGAAAAGAATACTATTGTAAGAAGCTATATGGGTAGACCTTCAAAACTAAGCGAGAGTAATATGATTTTATTAAAAAAACGCATTGCTGAAAAAAAAATGTGTACCGTGAATGAGGTGCAGATATATATAAAGGAAAGATTTAATGTCAGCTATTCCTCAAAAGAGGTAAGAGAAATATTAAAAAAATTCAATCTAAATTATTATCCACTCATAAGGAAATACACCTATGAGAGTTATTACAATGATAAAATTATTAAAAAGTTTGAATTTTAAAATTTTTCAATTTTAAATTAATAAACGTTATTAATAAAATAAATATTTACCCTAATGAATATAATAGATAGGATGAGGTCAAACTTTGTTATAATAGGTCACAGGGGGTTACCCTCAAAATATCCGGAAAACACAGTTTTGTCCTTCAAAAATGCCTTTAAGTACACAGATTTTGTTGAACTTGATGTACATTTGTCAAAGGACAATAAAGTATACGTTATACATGATTTTAATCTTAAAAAACTTGGAAATGTTGATAAAAATATAGAGGATATGTATTCATATGAAATAGATAATATAAAAATAGGCAATGAGAATATACCGCAGTTAATTGAATTATTAAATACTTTCAGGGATAAATATTTCCTGATTGAACTGAAGACAATAGATGATTCTGGCAGAGCTATAAGGAATGACGTTGCCAGAAAAACGATTGATGTTATAAAAAAATCGGGAATGGAGAAACATGTGTATATAATATCATTTAATCCATATTCACTTAATGAGGCAAAAAAAACAGATGGTAATATACCCCTGGGACTTGATTACTGCAAAACGTCAAGAAAATATATAGGCAAAATAGATTATAATGATTTGAAGGAAATGGGTATATCATTATTTTTACCTGAATTTAATATGGAATGTAAAAATATATTTCTGGAATTAATGGATAAAGATATCTTTGTTATTCCATGGACGGTAGATAATAAAAAGGATGCCATAGATGCATTCAATATGAATCTGAACGGTATTATAACAAATAAGGTGGATGAATTATCACAGATAAAAGAAATAATAAAATAGAGGAAATAATCATAAATTTTTACATAACCTGATCGGAAAGCTAACATTGCCTTAGTAAGTATGGTATAATATAGACAGAAAGAAAAATATTAATCCTTTTATGAATTAAAGAGGTATGGAAGATTACTGGAAATTAAAAATAGAGGGTATAAAAAATTCATTTAAAAATAACACTGAATACGATAAATGGAAGGAAAATGTATTAAATCCATGGAATAAAAAAACACATTATAATGAAAAAAAATATAAAAATTCATCTGATATGGATATAAGGGAATTATACACAGAAGATGATTTACCGGATAATATGGATAAAATACTTGGAAACCCTGGAGAATATCCATTCACAAGGGGTATATATCCGAATATGTACCGTGGAAGATTATGGACAATGAGAATGTTCTCGGGCTTTGGGACACCGGATGATACAAATAAAAGATTGAAGTATTTAATAAAAAATGGTGAGACCGGCTTAAGTATAGCCTTTGACATGCCAACATTATATGGTTATGACTGTGATAATAGGAGATCCACAGGTGAGGTTGGGAAATGCGGTGTAAATGTTTCCTCACTTGCTGATATGGAAAGAATTTTTAAAGACATAGACCTGTCAGAGATAAGCACATCCATGACGATAAATGCACCTGCAGCTATTTTAACAGCAATGTATTTCGTATTAGCAGAAAAAAATAATACGGATTTAAAAAATATATCCGGAACAGTTCAGGCAGATATACTGAAGGAATACATAGCACAGAAGGAATGGATGTACCCACCCGAAGCACATTTAAGGTTAATAAGGGATATGCTTGCTTATTCAACTAAGAATGTACCGAAATGGAATTACATAAGTGTTTCTGGATACCATATAAGGGAAGCAGGTTCAAGTGCAGTACAGGAATTAGCCTTTACACTGGCAGATGGGTTTTATTATATAGATATGGGAATAAAGTCCGGATTAAATATCGATGATTTCGCACCGAGAATGTCATTCTTCTTCAATTCATCAATAAATTTCTTTGAGGAAATAGCAAAATTCAGGGCAGCTAGGAGAATATGGGCAACCGTTTTAAGGGAGAAATACGGTGCAAAAAATCCTAAAAGCATGATGTTAAAGTTCCATACACAGACATCTGGATACACATTAACGTGGCAGCAACCATTGAATAATATAGTAAGAACAACGGTAGAGGCCATGGCCGCAATTTTAGGCGGAACTCAGAGTTTGCATACAAATTCATATGATGAGGCATGGGCATTGCCCACGGATGATGCCGTTAAGGTTGCACTGAGAACCCAGCAGATACTGGCAGAAGAAACCGGGATATCTGATGTTATTGATCCTTTAGGCGGATCATATTACATGGAAAGATTAACATCTGAAATAGAGGAGGAGGCATATAAATACTTCTCTGAAATAGATAAAATGGGTGGAATTTTAAATGCAATAAAATCCGGGTATATACAGAAGGAAATTGCAGAAACATCATATAGAAGGCAGTTGAATGTAGAGAATAATAACGAAACCATAGTGGGTGTTAACAGATACGTGGATGAGAATGAAAAACCAATAAATACATTAAAAATTTCTGATATAGCTGAGAATGGTCAGGTAAGGGGATTAAGAGACCTTAAAAATAAAAGGGATAACAGGAAGGTTGATGAAACGCTGGATAGACTGCGTGAGGCCATGAGGGATGATAGTATAAATTTAATGCCGTACATAATGGACTGTGTTAGAGAATATGCTACACTGGAAGAGATATCAAACATTGGGAGGGAGATATATGGAGAATGGAAAGAACCGAAAATATACTGAGGCACCTATAAAGGTATTGCTTGCAAAACCCGCAATAGATGGACATGACCGTGGAATATTTGTTCTGGCAAGAGCTTTCAGGGATGCGGGTATGGACGTTATATATGCAGGATTACTGCCCACACCAGAGGAGGTTGTGGATACTGCTATTAATGAGGATGTTGATGTTATTGCCCTAAGTTTATTAAACGGTGCACATCTAACGGCATTTAAGAATGTTATAGACATAATGAATAAAAAAGGTGTCCATGATATAGCAGTTGTTGGTGGGGGCATAATACCGGATGAGGATAAACCGGCTCTGGAAAAAATGGGGATAACAGGCAATTTTGGCCCTGGAACACCACTGAAAATTATAATAGACCATATTAAAAAAAGGGCTAGGGAGATAAGGAAACTGAGAGAAAATGAATATAGATAATTTAATAGAGGGAATATTAAACGGCGATAACCGGAGCATAGCAAGGGCAATATCGCTGGTGGAAAATTCAGATCCGGTGTCTAGGGAGAGAATAATAAAGAGCATATACAGTGCTGGAAACGCTAAAGTAATAGGTATAACAGGTCCTCCTGGTGTTGGAAAAAGTACAATAATAGGCAATATAGCCCCAATGCTTTCAGATTATGGAAAGGTATCGATTCTTGCGGTAGATCCAGCAAGTCCATTCTCCGGCGGTTCTATTATGGGAAACAGAATCAGAATGCAGAAATCCCTGAGCAGAAAGGGCATATTTATGAGGAGTACATCAAATAGACTGTACAATGGTGGCCTATCAGAGTATTCATGGGACATAGTAAAGATCCTTGAGGCATCTGGAAGTGATTTTATAATACTGGAAACAGTTGGATCAGGGCAGTCCGATATAGATATAATGAATATAGCTGATATCACGTGTGTAATTTTAGCCCCCGGACTTGGTGATGAAATTCAGGCACTGAAATCAGGCATAATGGAAATAGGCGATGTATTTATTGTAAATAAAATAGACCGGGAGGGGTCATATATCGCAATAAAGGACATAAGGGAAACCTTAAATTTAAGCAACAAAATTAAAACACCGGTTATAGGCATAAACTCCATAGATATCGAAAACTATGATAAATTTCTTGATTACATAGTCAACTGGAATAAAAAAAATTACAGGGAAAAATATGTAAGAAAATTAAGGCAGATCGTGCTTGAGGAAATTTATAATAAATACTCCTATTATATAGATAATATGGATTACACTGAAGATACATTAAAAAGAGATCCATACACAACAGCAGAAATAATAATAGACAGCATGAATAAAATTATTGATAAGTCCACATATAAATAACACAAACTTTTAGTAAGTGTAATTTATATATAAACATGTACAGGCCATTAAAGTATTATTCTGATGAGTTTATGAAAAATGTAAATAACAGGGCAAAGGAGATAATGAGCTTTATTTATCCACCGGTTACAATGTATGAGGATGGTGGGGAAATAACATTTGAGGCAGATTTGCCGGGATTTGAAAAGGAGAATATAAAGATTACAACAGAAAAAAATGCTGTTGTAATAAGGGCTAACAGGGAAATAAAAACTGAGGGAAATGTATTCGAAAATCAGAGGCCTGAGAAGGTGTTTAAGAGATTATCAATGCCAATGGAGATAAATACAGAGGTTGATCCTGTTGCAACATACACCAATGGTGTTTTAACGTTAAAAATACCGGTAAAGGATGTAAAAACTGTAAGAATAGAATAATTAATAATTTTATTTTTTTAATATATATGCAAAGGCAATTATATCTATTATTATAACTATAAATGATATGAGTGGTCTGGTATTTGCATACAGAATCATTGCTATAAAAATTGCCGATAAAAATACTGATGCAGGAAGCTTATTATCCGATTTTTTTGTTATATCTGTTGTTTCCTCAAGTCTTCTTTTCAGTAATGGCAGGACATCAAGACCCTTTTCAATTGATATTACCGATTTTGAAAAAAATTCATTTAATTCCTTTCTGTATAACTCTTCTAACATACCCTCATTGTAAAGTATATCCCTCAGAACCAGTACAAACCGGAAATTTGGGTCCAGTGTTTTACAGATCCCCTCCAGTAATGAGGACATCCTCATATACAGTACGAGTTCCCTTGGCAGGTGAAATGGGAATTCGAATATTACATTATTTGCTATTTCAAATAGTTCGGATATATCCATTTCATTAACGTTCCTGCCTGCCAGATTTGCTATTGATAACTCTATTCCCTTTCTTATTATTCCCCTGTTTGCAGCAGGAGACAGTGCATTTAATTCCAGCAGGGAATCCATGATTGTATCCGCATCCTTTGTTATCAACCCATCATATAATTTTAATAATTTAAATCTCGTTTCCTCATCTAATTTACCTACCATGCCGAAGTCATATAATATGATCCTGCCATCGTCACTCACTGCAAGGTTGCCCGGGTGTGGATCGGCGTGGAATATATCGTTTCTTAATAACATTCTTATAAATGTAATATCCAGCTTAAATGCCAGTTTTTTTAAATCTATATTTTTTTCCCTTAATAGTTTTACATCTGTAATTTTTATTCCTTTTATATAATTTAAAATAATTACCTCCTTCGAAACAAACAATACATCCGGCACAACTATATCATATTTTTTAATATTGCCCTTTATTCTGTTCAGGTTTTCAGCCTCCATGAAATAATTTGCCTCATCATAAATTCTTACAGAAAAATCTGAAATAACGTTTGAGATGCTTATGTATAAATAATTATCAATGAATCTTTTAAATGTTTTCAATAACCTCTGGATTACAATTATATCCCTTTTCAATACATAATCTATATTATGGCGGTTAACCTTGACTGCAGCATCAATACCATTATATCCTGCCAGATAAACCTGGCCCAGAGATGCCCCGGATATTGCGTTTTCATTAAAATACTGGAATTTTTCATTTATATTTCCTATATTTTTTTCTATTGTTTCCCTGGCATATTCAAATTTATCAGGTGGTACATTATCCTGTAAATCCTGAAATGCCTTCAGGTATTCTTTCGGCAGTAAATCAGGCCTTGCCGATAAAACCTGCCCAAGTTTTATGAATGTGGGTCCAAGCTCTATAAAGGCATTTACTGCCTTCCTGCCATTTCTTTCAATTTTATAATCGTATTCCTCATTCTTCTTCGATTTTTTACGGTCTGCCATAAATTTTCTGAAAACTGGAAATAATTTAATTAAATATTTCATTTCTATTTTATTAAGATTTTTAATTTCCTTATTCAATAAACATCACCATAGTGACATCCTCCCATGACTAAAGCCGCGGGCTTCCTGCTTCTATGACGGGGGGTTGCCCTTGCGGGTAGGGCCCCAGTCTCCTCAGGCGTAAATTCTGGAGTGCCCCTCCCTACTTTCTTAAAGAGTTTGTGTAAATATACGTATGCATACAGGAATAGCAATAAACCCCTATTTTTTATATTTATAGCTGCATCCTCATCCCTATCGATAGTGAGTCCGCATACATCACAATTATACACACGATCTGAAAGCTTTAGATCTTTCTTTATATTTCCACACATAGAGCACATTTTAGATGTATTTCCTGGATCAACAAGCAAAACAATGTTGCCGGCTGTAATAACTGCATACCACTCACCTGCACTGTTTCTCTTAAAGGTAAGTGTCCTGATCTTTCCATCTACTGGGTGGTGCATGAACATTCTTACCTCACCGATCTTTGATGCCAATATATGGCCATTCTCAAGTATTTTAAATCCGGACTGTGGATAGGTTATTGAATTATATCGATTCTTTGATTTAAATCTTGGGAATCCTGCCTTTATGTTCCTGCCATTATTCTTCTTATCTACTCTTCTATAAAAATTATCATATGCCCTGTCAAGCCTCAGGGGAACATCCTGTATTACCTGTGAATGGATATTATTGAATTCTGGAAATGCTTTCTTTACCTCAGGTATTTCATTTACCTGGGAATAACGGGTTACCTTCCTTCCCATTCTGTATGCGTATATTCTCTGCTGAAGCATGGCGTTATACAGCTCACGGCAGGCGTTAAGGG
>JAJZXU010000032.1 GCA_021806235.1 Thermoplasmata archaeon | reverse complement strand
AGTAAAATAAATAATTCCATATACATCAAATAATAAATTATCTGTGTACCCACAATTAAACAGTAGAAATTTAGTTTAATTGAAGGGTTTCAGAGAGATTAAAGGAAAATGGATGTAAAGTCACGATTATGTTATTATGATAATGGTTCCGGTTGATGAAAACAATAAAACTGAAATAGCATCCAGGGCCAGATTTCTGTTAATTCTGAACGATAATTATAATATTGTTGAGAAAAGAATAACCCTGCACTGGCATCAAAAGAGAAGAGGCCATCTGTTGCCAGGGAGGTCGTAAAAATGAATACCACATATATTGCACCCCACGGATCACTGTGTATGCCATCAAACTCCATTACTAAGAAGAATAAAATAGCCGTCAAAGTTTCCGGTGTGCATGAGGATTTTAATCATTTGAACCTGAAGGACTCTGATTTTTCTGAAGCATTCTATTCATCCATGCTTGCAATTTTCGAGCATTTAAAGAAATAAATTGATAATATTTTTATAAATAATTACGATAATATACGATGTATATACCGGATGAGTTTAATGTAAAGGATTTAAAAAAGATCATAAGTTTTATAAATGATAATAATTTTGGATTGCTTTTGAGCATCCACGATGATGAAATATACAATACACAGATACCTTTACTACTATCATCTGAAAATAATAAGATTATATTAAAAGGACATATGGCAAGGAAAAATAAACAGTGGATATATGCCAAAAATAATAGAGTTACTGTTCTGTTTCCGGGTCCACATCATTACATATCACCGCTGTACTATAATGATAAGGAATCTGTGCCTACATGGGACTATGTTACGGCAAGGGTAGATGGTGTAATGGAAATGTTAGATAAAGAGGAAACTGAATTATTTCTGATGGATTTGTCAAAATATTTTGATATGGAATGGTTTAAGGAAAAGAATTACAGAATGGATTATTACAAAAAAATGGTGAATGAAATAGTGGCTTTTAAAATAAATGCCACCAGTGTAAAAGCAAAATATAAACTCAACCAGAATAAGGGGATAGATGATATGAGAAGTGTATCCATGAATCTATCAAAATTAAATGACGAAAATTCAAAACTGATATCCGCCTATATAAATGAAATACTCTCTTCCGAATAACTTTTATATTCATAAATAATTAGCGTATTATGGGTTTGTGGGGTAGCCTGGTATCCTTCCAGCTTCGGGAGTTGGAAACTCCGGTCCAAATCCGGACAGACCCATTTATAATAGAGTATGAGTTATTTTTTTGTCTCTTTTTTTAGAAGTTTTCTTTATATACTCACGAACCACTTTTTATAATATAAAAATAATACTATATAATTAATTATATTAAGGATAATATATAATCATTAAGGCACTGTGATAGATAAAATATGAAAATGGATTATATAAGTCCTTCTGTTTTTGGATTTTATAATTATTATAGCATATAAAATAAACGTGATACAAAGTTTTATATAATTTTTAAAAATAGTTTTCTGCGGAGAGCGAAGATATGGTAAAGATAAGTGGAGTAGACCTTGTTAAATATTTATTGAGCAAATATGGTCCATTGCCACAGAAGAAATTGCAGAAACTTGCCTATTTTGCAGAATATGGATATATAAAAAAATACGGTGAAAGGCTATCAGATCTATCATTTAAAAGATATTACTATGGACCTTATTCAGAGGGTATTGAGGAAAATGTAATAATTAAAGAGCAGGATAATGGATACCCCACCAAACTATCAGAACTTGTAAATGAGAAGGTCGATATAGACAATAAGCTTGCAGCAGAAATAGATAGTTTGCTACTGCCTTATATAAATAGAAACGGATCAGAACTGGAAAAACTTGCGGATGAAACACAGCCATATATTGATGCGGAAGAATTCAACAATCCTATAAAGATGGATGATTTTGCCTGGTATTACAGGTTAATTAATTCCAGGGAATTCTGGGAGGAAGCTGAAAAAATCCATAATGAGAATATTAAAAAAGGTGCATATCACAAACATATAATAAAAAGTGATGCAGAGCTTGATGAATTATTTTCCTGATATTCATGGCGTGTAAAGAATATTTCCTTGAAACTTCGGAAGTAGAAAATTATATAAAAAAAATAAAAAATAAAGATACTAAAGAGCAGATAAAAAAGGAAATAAAGAAAATTGAGAAAGACCCCTACATAGGAGAAACAAAAAGTTATGGCATTGCAGGATGTGGGGCAGTAAAAGTTAATAGCCAGAGACTTGTAATTCTTTATCAAACAGATGAGGATAATTGCTATATTATAATTATAAATGTAGACCAGCATGATGAAGTTTATAAAAGCATACTCAAAAATTACACACTAATATATAAATTCTCATACCCATAAAAATGCAGATAAAATTAACAACTAATGCCTAATGATGCGGGAATTTAGGAAAATAGTTTATCACTCATATAAATCTTCTCTTTTAAAGCTCCACTTTTTCATTTTTATTCCCTCGTTCAATAACCTCTTGTTCTCATTAAGAAGTGCCCGGTCGCCATTCTTCAGCCATTCATCAAGTGCTTCGTTGAAGGCCATCGCAAGAGCTCCTTTCTTATTTCCATACTTCAACGTGGCCTTTTCCCTGAATCTTTTTTCAAGTGTTTCGTCTAGATTCACAGTTACTGTTTTACTCATGAAATACAAATAACTTGAAAAATATTAAATATTTACATTTTTCATTAATGTAAATTCTGGTGATATTTAAATGTCGATTGGAGGCATATTCAGGTTAGAGCTAAAGGACTAACCATTGCTCTCTCTTTCAAAAATAACCATGCCTTTTTACATCGCAAGAAAAGGCTATGGAGATAGCTCCACAGATTATTCATAACCTCAAATCCCATAACGATGAATCAGTTAATCAAACTTCAACTGGAAAATAGGATATCAGGATGTTATTTTTGGTCTACTATGTGAAGGGGATGTTCAGGTATAACTAGGGGTGAACTGTCCGCCGTCCACTCTACGGAGGGATGCCTTGTGGATTTGGGTCCACTTTTCACAATTCATTCCTGATCACAATAGCTAATAAGCAATTTTTTCCAAGTAGTGGATCCAATAGGTATATGCTCAGTGATCGTTTACCTCCTGAATGAATGTGAGTGTACAAGAAAGTTCGTAAAGGAAAATAAGGGAAAGATAGTGGTAGCTATATAAAAATATATAAAACTCATAGGGAAATAAAGAGAGAAAGTAGATATAATCTAGAAAATAATGCAATTCTTAACAGTAAACTTAAGGTCGATGGGAGAACAAATAAAAAATAGGTTGAGTGGAGATACCCCTGGATAGGAAATTTTTTAATTCTACAATTAATTTAATATAAGTAGACCCGTAACACAAGAGTATACACAATAGATGATGGTAGGGTGAGATAATAGGTGTGATACCTGCATTAGTTGAGAAGCTTGATAAGACGCTTGGAATGAATTCATTCATTAAATGATTGTGATGGTAAGGGTTAAGATTTCTAATAGTTACCTATAGGTAACTTTATAATATATTAGTGTATTTCCATTTATGGTAGATAACAAAGAGAGTGCTGTCATAAAAATTCGAAAGAGTACCCTAAAGGAAATAGAGAATGCCAGATCCAAGGCAATTGAGCTTGCGAGGAAATCCGGAAACAGGGAACTAGAACAAGCATTAAATTCAATGGGAACCGGTGCTTTTGCTTCGTATCTTTTATTCAAGGGAATTGAAAGACTAGAGGAATTGAACAATCTTGCCAACTGATGATTTTGAGACTATATACGCCAGTCCGGGAACAAGAAAACTTTTGGGTGATCTGAAGAAGAAAGAACAGGCCAATGCGATAAGTGAGGGAAATATAGAATTAGCTATTGCACTGGAATGTATGGATGTGGATAACTATGCTGAATACCTCATTAAGATTCAACTTCGAAAGGGGAGCTTTCTACCATAACTCTTGAATAGAGTTTTATGGACATTACGAATTCAAAAAAAATAGTATCCATTTTATTACAATAGTTTTGCAAAACCAGATAAAAAATATTTCACTTTTTACATCGCAAGAAAAGGCTATGGAGGTAGCTCCACAGATTATTCATAACTTCAAATCTCCTAAATATGAATCAATTAATCAAATTTCAGCTGTAAAATAGGATCCCATGAAGTAACTATTTTCCGAATGTTGTTACTGCATCTGATGAACGATTAAATAGCATTTTTATAAATATGGACACAGTGCCTGCTGATACATTGTATATTAGTGAATTGCTGGGTTTGCGGTTATTTGTACTGGAATCACATTGAAAATTATTGAGAATGAATGAAATTAATACATCTCTCTAATCATCTCTAATACTGGTTTTCATGAGTATATCAATGAAGCTATACAGGTACAAAATTTTAAATCTCAATCTTTATTAGTATGTATTACATGTTATACTTATGGTTAAATTGAATAAAAATACCAATAATGATACGCTTGTCGTGAGGAAAATAGACAAGGAAATTTATAAACAGTTCAGGCAGAAAGCAATGGAGGAGAACAAGAACGTTGGGGAAGCACTGAATCAGGCTATGGGTTATTGGCTAGCAAAGGAAAGAGAGTATAAAGGACCTGACATCAAGAAAATGTTGAAACTTAATGGATTGGTGAAGACAGGCGGTAAGGTTAACTGGAGTGTGGATGTAGATGAGACACTTTACGGTGACCTTTATTGATATTTCTAGACACAAGCGTCCTCGTTGCTTATATTGTTGATAGGGATAGCAACCACGGGAAAGCTGTTCAGTTGGTAGATAGCATTATAGCCGGCAGGTACGGATCCGCTGTTACCTCTGATTATGTGTTCGATGAAACCGTGACAGTTGTTTTGGTCAGAACCAAGTCTTTGAGAAGTGCAATCACATCGGGGCAACTCATAAAGGAATCTATTGGTGTCATTTCTGTCAACGACATTATCTTTGAAAATGCATGGAAGCTTTTCAAGGATCAAGAATCGACAAGATTTAGCTTCACCGATTGTACTATACTTGCACTAATATCTGCAAACCATATTGAAAATCTTGCTACGTTTGATAAAGAATTAGATAAGTTCTACCATGCAATAAAATGAGATTACATGTGTGCAGGTTATGATTTCAGTTAACAATGTTAACATCCACCTTTGGAAGTTATCATCTCACAGAACTGTGGGATGCTTAAACTCCGTGGGTACAACCCTATACCCTCTATCCCGTTAGCAAAAGCGTCAGGGACTGCTTTCTTTATTATATTGTAAGATGCATTTAGATCTGCATGTATTAGAGTGCCACTGCCTGATCTGAAGATGCCACGTTTTATTCTTTTACCAGTATAGTTATCATGGTGTTCTATTGTTTCATTATCAAGGAAAGAACATTTGCTTGTGTGTGATTCCCCCTGCATGATCACATTAATTCCATTCTCCTCTGCCTTGTACCTGATCTGGTTTATCAGTACATTAAATGGAAGCTCTACAAAGTTCTGGTTATTTTTCCTTCCCATACCTGTAGATTGCTTCCACCCATCGTTATGGTTTATTACAATTGTATCAATATTCATTGATTTTGCATATTCCACTATGGATTTACTGATCTCATGCATTATGTCCTTTATTCTCCTGTTTCTTTTCATGGTAAGGCGTTTTAATCTTTCTGTCATCTTTCTTTTATCTCCCTGCAGGTCATTTATAGATCTTAACCTTCCATTCTCCTTATTATAGAACTGGTTTATAGACTTCAGCAATCCTGCCCTTACGGCAATCCTCCGTTCAGAGATGTTGTTTCCAATGGTTACAAGATTCCTTACACCTATATCTATTCCAAGGATCCTCTCAAGCTTTATTAAAACATTAATGTAACTATAGATGTCAATAAAATAAACCAGTGCCGGTTGGTACTGTTGTACGTCCACCTCAAGGTAGGCTTGACCAACCGGTCTTACCCGTGTATAGCTATTAACATATTGATTATAAACCTATCAATGTATACTATGGAGATTTTTCCTTTTTGGGTCAAAATGAGCCATGGAAGAAATTTTCGAAGAGGTTGCATTACTGTACAGGAAAATTATGCCGTAAAAGTGTAAATTATGGTTTCCACATTACACAAAAAGTTAGTTCTCCCGCGCCGGATAATTGCCATAGTTTTATATGGAAAAATTTATATACGTTTTACCGTTACTTTATTTATGGTTGTTAGATATTGTCCAAGCTGTAAGAGAAACGTAAATGCTGAACACGGGTATAATACAGTTGCATTAGTGTTATTGCTCATTTTCTTTTTTATTCCGGGTATTATTTACTGGGCAGTGACAAGAAAACCAAGATGCCCTATATGCCACACACCAGATTCAATGTTAACGGAACCTAAACCTGATGATAATTCAGGAGTCCCAGATCAAAGTTCCACCGAGAGTCAATAAGGGTTACTGGCAGGCACCCGTTAGAATTTTAATTTTTTTTTACAAATTTTTAAATTTATGGCATTTCTGAATAAAAGTTGTGTATTATATAAGACTCATTATATGAATTATCATGGATAGGTATAGAAATTAGTGGTCTCTATCAATTTTCTCATAAAAAAGCAACAGTATATGATCTCATAGTGCTGGAATTAAACTGCAGTATTCTGGCATTTACACTGTGTAAGACTATCATGTCATTTATATTTTACAACTTCTGCATCAACGTTCTTGAATTTTAATGATGTTGCAAATGATGAGATGGACGATGCTATAAGTACTATCATTGCAACTATTAGTGCAGAATGAATTCCAACAATAAATTTTGAAGATACATTGCCGTTTAACTTGGCTACTCCAAGGAAAACTTCAAACGTTACATATCTCGGTACAGTTGTTGCAGCCACTGTAATTGCTATAACGTAACTTAATAATGTACCTATATTTGATAATGTCCTTAATAAACCAGAAGTTGATCCATATAATGTCGGTGGTGTATTTGACATGACCGCACTCGTATTTGAGGGCCAGAACATGGAACCCCCGAAACCAGTTATTATAGAGCCAATGATAACCATATATAATGGTGTTGAAACCCCCATGAGAAGGTAAACAACAAGACCTATTGCCATAAAGAATATGCCTACACCGGCAACGGTTCCAGGTGCTATCCTATCTGATAGTTTACCCATTTTTGGAGATAAAAGGCCGGATATAAGATATCCCGGAACCAGTAATAGTGACGCATCAAATGGTGAAAAGCCACGTATACCCTGCAGATACATTATTAATATAAATAATACTGATAGATATCCTATTGCCTGAAGGAGTGACGCAAGAAGTGATAATGACAATCTCCTAATCCTAAACACGTGCATATCCATTAGGGGATGGTTTGATGTTTTTTCAATGTAAACAAACGGTATTATTAGCAATACACCTGTTATTATATGTACAGCATTCAAAAATGTAACTCCAATAGAGGCTATTTCTATTGAACCGTACGATATTAATGATAAAATGAATATAAGTAAAATCGTTCCCGGCACATCAATTTTTGTATTTGTTTTTTTGTTATCCCCAATGTATTTCATTGCCATAACGGAACCTATTATTCCAACAGGTATATTTATGTAAAATATATACCTCCAGCCTATGAACGTTGTAATTATCCCACCGAGCAATATTCCCAGCACAGCCCCGACGCTCCATCCCATGGATGCTATGCCAAAAGCCCTGCCACGCTCTCCCTGTGAAAAATAATCCGCAATTATTGCGTTGCCATTTGCCTGTAATAAAACTGCACCAAAACCCTGTACTGCCCTTGCAGATATTAGAAAATCTATATCCGGAGCGGCACCAGACAGTGCGGAACCCACTATAAATATTATAAAACCGATATTAAATATCTTTCCACGACCGAACATATCACCTATTTTACCGAACTGTGTTGTTAATGTTGCTATTACCAGTAAATAAATTAGAATAACCCAGATGGTATCAATAAATGGTACTTTTAAATCAACAGTAAGTGTTGGCAATGCCAGTATAACTATTGTCATATCAATAGCCGACATTAACATGCCCATTAAAACACTGATTAAAACGTAATTTTTTTTACTGTTATCTGTAGAATTCATTACATATCACCGGGATAATTTAATATCAATTACAAATTAGATTTATCATTTAACTAATACTATTAAGCTTTTTGCTTTATAAACAATATATCACTAAAATAATTAGTAGATAACCATTATCAGAAGAATTTTAAAATTCTATAGAATATCCGCATTTAAATTCCTGATCTTTCTTTAAATTTATCAGGCCTATACCGTTATTGAATGCATCCGGGGCACCTGTCATTGGTTCTATTGCTATCGAATCCCCGTTTGCATATAAACCATTATATAACACAGTATATGGCATGTTATATCTAATTATTTTCACCGTGTGTTTTTCATCCTTTAATACAATATCATTATCTAAATAAAAGGCATTGTCAAGAATAATATTAGATAAATCCTTATTTTTAAAATTCATATCAGTATATGTTCCATCAGGAAAATATGTATCCATATAATTCATCATTTTCAGGTCTTTATTATAATCTATGCTATAACTGCCATTTATATAAAAATAGGGATGAAACCCGATCTCTACCGGGATTTCTCTATCCAGGGATTTAACATAAAAATATGTATTAAAACTTTTATTCTTCATTTCATAATTTATCTTTATAAATGCCCTTCCAGGATAACTATTATTTTCAAAGTTTTTATAAAATTCTATACCATTTTCAGTTTTCTTATAATCAAATGTTTCATTTCTTATTAATCCATGAATACTGTTATTCCCATCATTTTTTGGTAAATTATATTTTACATCTTTATATTTATACTCCGCGTTTTTAACCCTGTTGCCAAACGGGAAAAATACCACAGCACCACCATGTGTTTCAGTTCCATCAAAGGTTTTTTTTATTATTATATCATTACCGGATCTTAATTCCCTTAAATAGGCACCTTTTTCATCAAACGATGCAACTGCACTGCCAACTCTTATATCCATAATTAAATATTGCACATATACTATTAAAGTTTATAATTATGAATATAACATTTATAACAATTGTATAAAAAAATCAAAAATGGTCATAATAGAATACAGTCACTGCCCTGGCATTAATAATCTCTTTCTGCCAGCAGTACTATGCAAACCACAAAAAATAATAAATAAATTTATTTATCTATTATAAATATGTAAACAATGATTATACACAACACTTTAGGTCAGCAGGATGAAGAATTCAAACCAATTAATAGTGGAAGAATTAACATATTTGTATGCGGTCCTACTGTTTATGATGATTTTCATATAGGGCATGCCAGGACATATATATTTTTTGATGTTATAGCCAAATTTTTGAGAAATACAGGTTATTCTGTTTTTTATTTACAGAATATAACGGATATAGATGATAAAATAATAAACAGAGCGAAAGATGAAAATAAAAAATATTATGAAATTTCAGATTATTATTTTAATGAGTATGTTAATACCATGGATAAATTGAAGATAAACAGTATAAATTACTATGCAAGGGCAACACTGTATATAAAGGAAATAAGAGCTCAGATAAAAGTAATGATTGATAAGGGCTATGCATATGAAACATCAGATGGTGTTTATTTTAGTGTAAAAAAATTTAAGGATTATGGCAGGTTATCAAATCAGAACCTAAATGGAATAATAAAAAATTCAAGGGGAACAATTAATGAAAATAAAAAGGAACCTGAAGATTTTGTATTATGGAAGAAGACGAAACCTGGTGAACCATACTGGGAATCACCGTGGGGAAAGGGAAGACCCGGATGGCACATTGAGGACACGGCCATAACGGAAACGTATTTCGGTCCGGAATATGATATACATGGTGGTGGATCCGATTTAATCTTTCCCCATCATGAGGCTGAAATAGCCCAGATGAGATCCATAAGTGGTAAAAAATACCTTGCAAGATACTGGGTTCATACTGGCATGATAAATATAAATAATGAAAAAATGTCAAAATCATTAAAGAATTTTATAAAGGTAAATGATATTTTAAGGGATTATAAGCCTGAACATTTAAGATTTGCAATGATAAATGCAAATTATAATACGTCGATAGAGTTTTCTGATGAATTACTTAACAACTCCAGGGACAATGTTGATAAAATAAACAATTTTTATAATAAAATGGAAAAAATAGAAAATATAACAGGCAATTATAATGTCAATGAAAATGAAATGATAAAAAAAATCAATGAAACTATGGAAAATAATTTTGATACAAGATCACTGATAAGGGATCTATTTGAGTTTATCTCATCCGTGAATAAAAATATGGATAATATATCCATGGAAACGGCAAAAAAAATAATTAAGGTTATGAATTATATCAATAATTTTCTATGCATATTATATGATAAAAGTAATGAATACAATAATGAGAAGCTGATAGATACCATGATAGAAATAAGAACTAACATGAGGAATAATAAAATGTATGAAATATCTGACTATATACGTAAAAAACTGGAAGAAAATAGTATATATATTGAGGACAACGGCACCAAAACAGAATGGTGGATAAAGGATTAATATTTAAAATGAATATACGAACATGAGCCCGGTGAATAATAAAGGTATACTAATTGTAGACGTAATAAATGATTTTGTTAATGGAAAATTTGGCAGTGATGAGGCGATAAAGGCCGTAAAAAGGGCAGAGAAAACATTAAATAAATTAAATAAAAATATAATTATTATATTTGCAAAGGATGCACACATTAAACAGGATCCGGAATTTAGGGTCTGGGGTGAACATGCCATGGATAATACCTATTCATCTGAAATTGTAAGTGAATTAAAAAAATTTCCGGACTTTATAATTAAAAAAAGGCATTACGACGCATTTTTTGATACAGATTTAGGCTCACTGCTGAGGGCATTAAATATAAAAAAATTATATATTTTTGGAATAAGTACCGATATATGTGTTTTACATACATGTTCCGGAGCATTTTACAGATATTATGATGTTTCAGTTGTATCTGATTTATGCTCCTCTATAGATAAGAATAATCATTTACTGGCATTAAAAAACATTAAAATAAATTATGGCTATAACTCTATTGATAGTGAAGAACTTATAAAAGAGGTAAATAAAAATGAATAAATTTGCAATGGCCAACGAAAATGATATAATCAACGGCAGCTCAACAGATGTTTATTTTGATAAAACAAAGGAATATCTGGCAAAATTAAATATAAATCCACACGTAACCATGGAAGTTACAACCTCCTCCTCATCATATGATTATATAAATTTTACAGGTTTAAACGATGTAATTTCCCTATTTGAAAATAAAAATATAAATTTATATGCAATTCCAGAAGGAACTATAATAAAACCCAGGGATGATGATGGAATGCCGGTACCTTTTATACGAATTGAGGGCAATTATCTTGATTTTGCGGAATTTGAGACACCATTACTTGGATTTATATGTCAGGCTTCCGGCGTATCATCATATTCATCAATAATAAAAAAAATTTTAGATAATATTCCATTTATTTCCTTTGGAATAAGAAGAATGCATCCAGCAATATCTGCAATGATTGACCGTTCCTCATATATAGGTGGGGCTTCCGGTGTATCTGGAGTTTTAAGTGCAAAAATTTTAGGCATAAAACCGTCGGGAACAATGCCACATGCCCTATCACTAATTTTAGGCGATGATCAGGCATGGAAAATTCAATATGATAATTCTGATTTTAGAGTTTTCTTAATAGATACATACATGGATGAAAAGTTTGCCGCAATAAAGGCTGCAGAGGAATTTCCCGATATAGATTATATAAGGCTTGACACACCATCATCGAGGAGGGGCAATTTTCCAAATATAATAAGGGAAATACGTTGGGAATTAAATATAAGGAATCATAAAAACATTAAAATTATGGTTTCCGGTGGTATAAAAATAGAGGACATAAATGAACTGGTGAGTGCCGGTGCTGAATCCTTTGGCATTGGTACATCAATATCATCCGCAAAGCCAGTAGATTTCGGTATGGATATAGTAAATATAAATGGTGAAAATAAAACAAAACGTGGTAAATTCTCCGGTGTAAAAAATGTTTTGCGCTGTAACCAGTGTTATAAAGTAAAAACTGTTTTAAAAAATATAAATGAGGAAGAATGCACCTGCGGTGGAACCATGAAAAATATTATGGAAAAATATATAGAAAATGGTAGGGTAATTAAAAATGAAAATTTAAGCACTATAAGAAAAAGATCACTGAATGAAATAAATAATATTTTAAATTTATAATGAAAAATCTCCCAGATTTTCCAGATGCTTCTTATATTTTGTATACATAACTAATACAGTAGCAAATATAACAACAACCCATATTAAAGACCCATAAACACCATAAATATATGGGGCACTTAAATCAAAGTAAATTGCTGCTATTATAGCACCAATCAAAGTTACACTGGATATTCCCGGTATTATTATATGCCTTACAACATGTGCTTTTTTACCATTTTTCTTTAAAAATAGATATAATGATGTATTTGTCAGTATATGTACTATATACGTTATCGGTGATTCCAGTATCAGTAAAAATACAGAAGCATACAGCAGAGCATCTATTACCCTACCCGGATATAGCAATTCAAAGGCTATTCCGGTTGATAAAACTATTATCATAGAAATTACCGTTATAAACAGTACAGCATAAACGGGTACACCCTTTGTGTTAGTTCTTGATAATTTTTCGGGTATTACATTTTCCCTTGATAATGAAAACAGGACCCTGGATGCATTTGTTCCTAAAGATACTGTTGCTGTAAAAAAGGAGTTAATGACTATTATCAAAAGAATTGCAAAGGGCAATAGCCCAAGCATACCGAAACTATTTTTATATATTGATAAAACCGGATATGCCCCTATACCACTGCCAGTTCCGAAATTAAGCATGTTTGAATATCCCCATGATATAACTTCAGAATATGCAGCGAGTATTATTGTAATTCCTAAAATAAATATGCTTGCTATTATTGATAATGGAACGTTCCTTTTTGGGTTTTTGGTCTCTTCAGCTATGGGTATTGATCCTCCAACGCCCACAAATGTTCCTATTGCATACACCATCATTGCTGCTAAAATTATAAAATTGCCACCTACAGGTATTGCCGTGAAGGGTTTCACTGTTAATGTTGAATGATTTACCGCTATTAAATAAACCGAAGTTGCTATGAAGAATATTACCTCGATTAAAATTGCATATGATACATATTTTAATGAGGGTTTTATGCCCTTATATATTAAAAAGCTTACAAATAATATAAATGCAACTGTAACCGGAATCCACAATATATTTACATACGGTAGTGCTATTCCAAGACTCGGTAAAATAGCATATGCAAAACCTATAAAACCCAGAATGCCAAATCCTGTAAAACTCAAAATCTGATAACTTATATATGACAGTGCTGTTGTTAAACCAAATCCAGACCCAAGGCCATTGGCGACAAATGTGTAATAACCACCTGCACTTGATAAATATTTTGAAAACTCATACGACGAATAACTCATCATTGAATACACAATTAAAGCCAGCAATAAAATCAGGGGTATTGAAAATGCACCATTGGGATATTTTGAAAATGTAAATGTTAACAGTGCCGCTGTACCTGCAACGTATAAAACTATCGTTCCTCCCGGGGCATTAAGTCCGATTGCCTGGGATACGGCATGCCTCAATGTTAACTGGTTGTATTTTAAATGCCTGTAATCTTTATAGCCCACATTATCCTCAGAACCGTGTTTATTTTCTTCTGCCACGTATAAGTTAATATGCAATTTATATTTTAAGTTTTTTTATTTAGTATTAACAATATTAATCATTATTGATATTAAAATAATTAATATCCAATAAATAATATTAAATGGTTATTTTTATTTATCATATATGCAGGTTAAAAACAAGAAAGATATATCAACAAATGATAAAAGAATTTTTTTTATTAATGCCATAGAAAAGGTATTTAATGAGTTATCGCCAGAAAAAATTATAGGTAAAAAATTTGACCTTGATTTAACGGAATATAACAATGTATATGTTATTGGTTTCGGTAAAGCATCATTTAAAATGTATTCTGGCATAAGAGATAGAATAATAAACAAAATTAAATATGCAGGCATTATTGTTCCAGAGGATGAAAATGATAATAATATATATAATGAGTTAAATATTTTAAGGGGTACACACCCATATGTCAGTGAGTTATCCGTTAAGTCGTCGGAAAAGTTATTATCGAATTTAAGGGATTTAAGCGAAAATGATCTTGTAATAGTTCTAATTTCAGGTGGTGGATCCTCATTATTTGAAATACCTGTTGATAATATAGGAGTTAATGATATAATGAATGTATCAAGGGAGGTAATGAAAAATGGTGGAGATATATATTCATTAAATTACATAAGGTCAGTACTATCAAATGTTAAAAATGGCAAATTGTCAAAATATCTATATCCTGCAAATGTTGTATCGTATATAATTTCAGACGTTATACACGATGATGTTTCAATAATTGCATCCGGCCCATTGAAAAAAACAGATACGAATTTAAATATTGATGAGTTATTAGAGAAGTATGTAAAGGATGATAAACTTAAAAATCTAGTAATAAATAATTATAAGCCATATAAAATAGTAAATAAATATTTTAAGAAAATAAGAAATAATATCATCTTAAAAAATAATGATTTTGTTGACAAATTTTATGGGTACATGAATACCGATTCAATAAATCTCGGTAGCAATATAAATGGCGATGTGAGTGATATATCGGACGAGCTGGTAAAAATTTTAAGATCCGTTTATTATATAAAGGGATCCGGTTTCTATTTTGTAGGTGGTGGTGAAACAACCGTAAATGTTAGAGGTAACGGTAAAGGTGGAAGAAATCAGGAACTGGTTTTAAGATTATTCCAGAAGATGAAAAACAATGAACATTTTGTTTTTGTTTCAATAGGTACAGATGGTATTGATGGTATGAGCCCTGCTGCAGGTGGCATAGTTGATAACACTACAAAAGTCAGTGGCATTGAATATTATCTGGATAACAACGATAGCTATAACGCACTGTTAAATAATCACGGCGTTATATTAACTGGGAGAACCGGTAATAATGTTTCTGACATAATAATGGGATTTTATTCGGCAGAAAATAACCCGTAATTGTGGCATATCAACGGTCAGGGAACATCAGCTTACTGATCGTATTATTGTAAATGGGATATTGCCAGATTTCCGCTGGTAACCCTATAGCACAGGTGAAACGTTTTTAATAATAAAGCGTCAGTACCGGGACTTTTTTAGTAATTATTGCCTGATATAAGAATATAAATTCTAAAAATCATAACCCGGATATGGCACACTCCTGTAAATTAAAAAACGTTAAATACATCACATAATTTATGTGTGATTACTATGGAAGAATTATTATGCAATATAGAATTCGAAAAAGATGAAAAGGGCTATGTAGCCAGGTTAAGAACGGATATGGGGGGTCTCCGTGAATACACAGGTTTAACATTAGAAGACGTTTTAAACGAGGTTGTAATAGAACTTCAGGAGGAATTCTCGCCATAAAAATAATATAGTTGCAATTTTTCCGCTCACTATAACATAGATTTTTAACCGCTGCCACATTTTTGATTTTTGAAGTATTGTTATCAATATGGATAGGATATGGTAATAGAATTAAAAGACAGTATAAATTTAACTTTGCAGGTGTACCCCCTCATTCCCCAGCAGTAAATCGCCCGTTGAAAAACTCCACACCTGAAGCTTTTGCTAGCATAATATAAAGTATCTGGTTGTACCCACGGAGTTTAAGCGTCACAGGGATGACAGCTACCAGAGATAGACGTTAACCAGATAGTATATATCCAAGGTCGTTAAATTCACTTTTTAATATGTCCCTGTATTTATTATCTCCTGTTATTGATTTTACTGTAAGGTATTTTCCGCTCTTCTTTACACTTATTGACAATTTTGCTGAATCATTTATAAATAATAAATATGTATTTAATGATTTAAAATTTGATTTTATGTAATCACTGAAGAATAGCGATAATATGCCCTTTGGTTCAATAATTCTTGTAATCTTTACATTTTTAATTTTTTTAATATCAATATTGTTTGAAATATATATTATTTTTCTTTCCTCTGGGATAAGTTTTTTGCTGATTGCATTATCTTTAACCATTTTATTTACAATGCTTCTATAATCATCATCAACAGGCACATCCGTTAACTTTTCGTATATCTCATCATCAAAGAATCCTATCTTGGTTACTATGCAGTTTAATAATATTTCAATTGCCTCCTCTTTTTTGTATTCATCATTTACCGTTATATATTTTCTATTTTTATCCTTTGCAATTGCATCTATTTTATAAAGATTTTTTACTGAATCCTTTATTATAAATGAATTCATCCTTATGCTTTTTATTAATTCATTTTCTGTGGAACTCTCTGAAATAAGGTATTTTAAAATTACCTCCTCATTATCTGTTAAATTCCTCTTTTTAATTGCTTTATACAATGATATTATGTTTTTTGTGCCGTATGTATTTAAATTAAACGGTCCATTAAAATTATACAGTAATAACGAACCGTAATAATTATTTAATTCGATGTTTTTTACACCTGAATATGAAGCCTCTATATCATTCCTAAGCCCAAGGTACATTTTATTTAATGTGTTGTAATTTAATGTAATTTTATTTTCAGAAAATCTTTTTATTGATATTTCAAGCAGGTCCAGGTTACTTACATTTAATATATCCAGATTTCCATGATAAACAACATCCTTTGAAATCTTATAATTCATTTTCTTTGCTTCATTTATTAAATCATTATTTTCTGTCTTTATTATTATTGATGCTATTCCCATCTGGGCTGCCATATCATTTATAGAGGATATAAATTCATGTAATTTATTATCCTCAAAGTCTATATTTTCGAGCCATATGCCTGGAGATTTTTCCTCCATATAGAACATTGCTTCCTCTTTCCCGTTATGTATAAATCTTGAGTTATAACTATCATTTCTTATATATTTACCCAGGTATATGCTCACCGGGTCATTTGTTTTTACAATTATTGAATTGCCATTAAGATCTATTTCATTGCCACCATAATAAATCCCATTTTTATAATAATATGGCCTCAATTTTGTATAATCTATCTTTGCAGGGTTAAACCAGAAGAACCTTGATAATTCATGCATTGTTACAGGTCCATATTTCTCTATTATTTTACTGTTATCCGGTTTTTCATCAGGTTCATATATCCCATATATCTCATTTTCAGGAATGATCTTTACCTTAAATAGTAGTTCCTTAATAATAGCCTTCAATACTATTGGATCAAAACCGCTTATTTTTAATAATTTATCATCTGTGTTATAACCACTTTTTATATAATTCATTATTTTCTCTTCATTCGCACTGGTTTTTTCCTCCCTTAAATAATATAATAGGTTCAATAGCCATTTAGAGATATATGCATACTTATTTTTTATTATTTTTAAATAAAATATATTATTATTAATCATACTATTTATTTTACCCGGATCAAAATTTTTTACCCTTATTTTTATATCATACAAATCAAAGGCGAATCCATATTTGTCGAAATAATCATCCACTGTTTCAACCGGCATTGAAAAGTTTATTATCCTTTTCTCCAGTATATTTTCATCAGCATTATTTATTATATTATTAAAATCAGACTTTAGCATGTACTGTTTTATAAAAATCGGTGTAATATAATCATAAATTAATATATCATCATTAACCAGATCTTTTAAAGCATTTTCAAGTAAATCATTATTTACAGGCAATCTTATTAACAGCTCATCATATGTTAATGGCCCATATGAGGACAGAATTAACTTTATTGCCGTGTATAAACTGTTATCATCAAATTCCGGTTTAATATCATTTTTCATGTAATATGTTAAATTATTTTTTATCTTCTTTCTTATCATAAATGAGGATTCCAGGTGAATTATTGCATTCCTTATGTCCTCTTCTTTATAGTTTAGTTTTTTTAGTTCATTGAAGGTTTTGTTATCCATGTTATCATAGATATTTTCATCAACATCACTTAATCTTAAATTCTTTTTAAATAAGCTATATATTATATTATAATAATTTTTATTTACCCACTGGTCCGATCTTATAAAACAGTATATTATTTCATCATCTTTTATCAGTTCATGTGTAATATCGTTTAAATTAACTGATGTATGGCTCAGTGGCGAATCATATCTTGGCTTAAAGGGATCTATGTAAAGAAAATGCTCTGAAAATTTTATGTATGTATATTTATCCATTACATCAGGTATATTATTCCTGAAATAGTTCTCAACGATTTTTGAATCCTTTATAAGAAAATCTATCCCCTCTGTGCCGTATATTCTGTCCAGTAATTTATTCTGCAATTCCTTTAATAATTTTGATCGATCTTCCATTAAAACTATATCGGAAACACCTGACAGTATTAAATTGTATGAAAAGGGGCTGCTCTCATCAGAATATTCCCTTACTGAATACCTGTTTTTCTCTATAACATTTTCAACATACAATTCTGCATTATTAACATCCATAACATCATTTTTTATTTCATTGAATGTTTCCTTTATTACTGGAAAATTTTTGATTGCCTCTAAAACTCTCAGTAATTTATCGCTTCTTAATTGCTGTCTTGCAACGGATATATCTGTACTTTTATATTTTCTCAATACCATTAAAGACCTTGTTGCACAGTATCTAAACCTCTGCTTGAACAGTTCAGTATTTATAATAGATCTTTTAACCACATCCTCAAAATTCTTTGAATTTAATAGTTTTAATACATCTTTTATAATTATTTTCCTGTTTAAGGTTATCATAAAGCCATTATCATTTACACTTATTCTTGTATTAACATTGTATTTATTTGATATAACAAGGCCATATGCCCTTGACAGTGCGTCATTAACTCTCCTTCCAAGGGGTATGTGGAATATTATATCATATAAATCCTTATCAATATGGCCTTCTATGAATAAATGGTCTCCAGTCGGTATATCAAATTTACCCTGGGATTTTACATATGATATTAAACTTCTGGCACCTGCAGCATCAACCCTATAGTTTTCTATAAGCCAGTTTTCCGGGTTTTCACCGTTTTTTATTTTATTATACAGTTCTTCCCTGAATTCACCTATTAAGATTCCCAGATCATATGACCTTGGTAACAGTTCTCCCGTCCATGAAGGAACTGTAGGTTTCATTCCTGTTGCTTCCTTTACGGTAATATTATTTCTTGATACCTTTAAAAACATGTATGTTTTTGCACCAAGAACAAAGATATCACCGTGTTTTAACTTCTCAACAAATTTATCACTTAACTGGCCTATCAACCTTCCTCGTTCGTTTGCGACATTGTAATTTGCCTCTTCAGGTATTGTACCAACATTCATGAAATAAATCATCCTTGTACTTCTTTTTTTACCGAATACCTTCTCATTTTCATCATACCATATTTTTGAAAATAATGTATTCTCCTCTATCCGTCCGGATAAATATCTTAATGTTGATATATAATCATTATAATCTAAGGTATGGAATGAATATGAGCCCTTAATTAAATTATATGCCTCCTCAACATCCCAGTTTTTTTCCAGAGCCATTCCTATTATGCCCTGGGATAAAACATCTAATGAATTTATAGGTACAGAAACCTTATCTATTTCATGCTCATATGCAGCTCTTGTCATAACAGCACATTCCATTAAATCATCCAGATCGAAAACAATAAATCTCCCCATGGATAAATCACGCACACCATGGCCGGATCTCCCTATTCTCTGCAATGCCCTTGAAACTGATTTTGGGCTTCCTATCTGAATAACCATATCTATAAAGCCAATATCTATTCCCAGTTCCAGCGATGTTGAGGTTATAACGCATTTCAGTTCACCGTTTTTTAATCTGTTCTCCACCTCTATTCTTGTCTGCTTACCCAGTGAGGAATGATGTGCCTCTATATTCTCTATACCCATTGCCTTTAATCTCATTGCAACATGTTCTGTTGAACTTCTTGTATTCGTAAATATTAATGTTGTTTTGTGATTATTTACAAGTTCTGCTAAAATATCATACATTTTTTCATTTGCAACCTCATAACTTACCATTGTTAAATCCTTAACAGGAGTTATTATTTTTAAATCTAAATATTTGTTTGTATTTACCTCTATTATCTCAAAGTTCCTTTTTTTATCATTATCATATCCACAGAGGTATGTAGCTATTAAATCCAGTGGTGCCTGGGTAGCCGATAACCCTATCCTCACAAAGTTGCCTGCAATATTATTCAACCTTTCCAAATTCAACGATAATAATGAACCCCTTTTTGTTGCAGAAACTTCATGGATTTCATCAACAATTACATATTCAACACCGTAAAATTTTTCCCTGAATTTATTTGCGGTTAGTGCCAGGGATAGTGATTCTGGTGTGGTTATTAGTATATGTGGTGGTTTCCTTAACATTTTATTCCTTTCAGACTGCCCGGTATCTCCGGACCTTACCCCCACCCTTATCTCCGGAAGCTTTAAACCTTCGTTTTTAGCTATTTCATAAATCTCTTTTAATGGCTCCTTTAAATTTTTATTTATATCATTTGCCAGGGCCTTTAATGGTGAAATATAAACGCAGTAGATCTTTTCCTCGAGATCATTATTTTTAGCCTTTATAAACAATTCATTTATTATCGATAAAAAACCGGTTAATGTTTTCCCGGTTCCTGTTGGGGATGATACCAGTACGCTGGTTTTGTTGTGTATTAATGGCAATGCCTTTCTCTGGGGTTCGCTTAAATCATCATATTTATTATTGAACCATTCAGATATTATGTCATCAAGAAACGGTAACGTATCTTCTACTTTAAATTGATCCCTGTATATCATTTAATATAATCTGTATGATAATTCATAAATGTATATAATTTTATTGCAAATATAATATGTATCTATATGATAAAATATTAAAAATATATAATTATTTCATAGATTCTATATAATTCTCCAGTGATTCTGTTTTCCTTCCGCTATTCTGTGACCATAAATAAAATATGAGTGCCACTATGCCTGCCACGATAAAATCAAATGGAAATTTTATATAATTAAAACCGCCATACTGTTCAGGGCCCATTAATGACAGGACCTCTATTGATAATAATGTAAATATAAACCATGAACCGTGGACCATATCTGAGTCATTGTTTATTCTGTTCATTTTTAAGAATGAATATATCATTATAATTCCGACTATAATATCTATTATGATACCCAGAGAATAATAGCTATAGAAATTAAAAAGCAGTATTAAAGCAAAGGAAAATATTACAGTAGTTACTATAAATGTAAATATGTAGGTATATTCTTCCTTTGAAACATCGAACAATTTTTTATAGTAATATAAAAACATATACAATCCTGCCAGTACAACAAATACAACCTCGCCGGATAATGGCCAGCCGGACCAGTATACAACAAGGAATGTGAAAATAAATCCTACCGGGGCTATTATTTTTGCATATCTTAATGTAAAGGGTCTCTCAACTTCAGGAGCCGTTTTCCTTAGAACATTTACCGATGCAGGTCCCACAATATATGCTATTACCAGTGTGGATGTCAGTATCCCTATTAATAGATCCCATCCAGGAAATTCGTATATGAAAACCAGCCCGAGAACAAAACCTAAAATTAATGCCCTGGCGGGAACATGATTTTTGCTTAATTCAGAGAAATTTTCAGGTGCATAGCCATACTCTGACATTGATTGAAATATTCTTGAGGGATATGCTGCATAACTCACACCAGCACCTCCCGGGGATATGACAGCATCGATCATCAAAATCACTATTAGCCAGCCTAAACCCGCTGCAGCAGCCTCCTGGGCAAATGGACCAGATATTATTGAGGAGCTTAATCCACCCCAGTTGCCGGGACTGACAGAAAATGTGGACCAGTTTATTGCACCTACAAAGGCTACCTGTAATGATATATATAATGCCATCACAAGTAATAATGCCACTATTACGGATTTCCATATATAACTTTTATCCTTTGCCTCGCCTGCCATATTTATTGCAGCCCTGTATCCTTCAAATGAAAATATTACTCCACCGAGGACCAGAGCATAAAAAACACCGGAGTATCCATGATAAAATGACCCGTATAACACAAAATTCGATGTATGTAATACAAACGGTATGAATGTCAGTATTACAAGTAATGGTATCGCCCATTTCCATATCATAACCCCGGACAGAACATTTCCAAAAGTTTTAACGGTAAATAGGTTAACTACAAGAACAACCACCATGATTATTACAGCAAACAGATAGCCAAATGGCAGTAAAACACCGCTGCTATTAACCACTCCCGGGACAAAAAATGATAAATACGTCACCGAGGCTATTGCCTCTATTGGCGGTGTCATTACATCTGATAGCCATGCACCCCAGCCTGCTATGAATCCCACTAGTTTGCCATGTGAGAACTCACCTATAGGTGTAGATCCACCTGCCTTTGGAAAAGCAGATGAAACCTCCATGAATGTTAATGCCATAAATAAAACTATTATGCCGCCCAGGAGCCATGAAAATATGGAACCAAATGGACCTGCATATGAACTTGTGTATAGTTCTGCAAATAACCAGCCTGAACCGATCATGCCCATTGCGTTGAGCATCACAAGATTCATAAAACTCAAATCCTTTTTATAACCATTTAAATTAGAAGTTTCCATTTTCCCTTAATATCACTATATTTTATAAAACTTTTCTTTTTATAAATTAATACATATTAAATAAAATTATTACTAAATTCGTTTTATGTTATAATAATTATTAATATAAATGTAAAGAATTAGTTAACGATAAATTTAACATCTTTTAATTAATCATGATTTATGGAATACATCTGCTATTTATGTAATAAAACTATAAGAACAGGAGAAAAGTTCACCTTCACAAAGGAGGGGTCCGTACATCTGGATTGTTTTGTATCGGATAAAAGAAAAAAAATAAGCGATGAAAACGTTGAATATTTAAGAAATTTAGCACTAATTCTGGATTATGAAATGACCTACCTAATTGAATTATTAAGCCTGAAGACAGGGGATAAGGAGTCATCTAGATTAATAAAAAGCAGGATAACTGCAATTGAAAAAGAAGGTGGAGATACCACAAATCTTATTTATAATTTATAAAAATTTATTTTTTCTTTTTAAATTCTGTATAGCCACACTTTCCACAGGAGAATCTATCCTTATGCTCACCAAGAAAAACACCAGGGCCACATCTCGGGCAAAATCTTCTGTTTCTGACTATTTTCGATTCCTTTACTTCATATAATTCTCTTTTTTCCATTATTTACTCTCCTTTTCTTTTAATTTGTTTCTTATAAGCTCGTAATCAGGCTCATAAAGCATTGCATGGTCCTTATTATCGTATATCTTTACATAGCCCTTTAACTGGTTTTTACCTGTTTCCTGTTTATTATTATCAACTATTATAAGTTCCTTATCCGCCTTATAATAATCCGCAAATAAATTTTTAATTCCCTCTCTGCTAACCGTTTTTCCAGTTTTAAAATCAATAGTATATTTTATCTCCTTCCTGAATAATAACTTATTATCCCTTTCACTATCGACCTTAAAGTTTTTTATTGGTGTTTCATCACTCATTTTTATTCATCTCCATTAACATATTGTTTACCATTTCCTTTATCTGTTTATCAACTTTTATATATGCCATACCTGTATCAGGTACACCATAAACTATTACTGTATTATTATCTGCATAAAAGATTATTGGTATAACAGCTAAATCTTCCTCGCCGTTTATTTCTATCCTGTTGCTTCTCCCGGAAATAATTGAAGTATACAGTATATCCATCAGTTTTTTTGTTATAATGCCGTTTGGGTTATCAACCTCTATTGAATTTTCCACATGTTTAAAATTTTTATTTTCTCTTTTTGTTTTGAGGTCTACGACTTCAAGAAATATGTTTATACCGTTATTTTCCAGATTTTCCGTTGTTACATCCCCCACAGATATAATTTTATTATTCCCCGCAAACTTTTTTATATCATTTACAGTGCATAACGTGTATTTAAAATTTTTAATCCATGCCCTTGTTTTTTCGTTTATAATTATATCATGATCTAACTTTAATTGCATACAAACCGTTTTCATTTATTTCTGCTTTTTTTGCAATTTTAGAATTTACATCATTTATCTGCAAAAATCCAAACCAGTCCTCCCTCGTCTTCTCATCACCATGTACGGGGCAAACATCGTCTGTGGTTATTCTTTTACATATTTTACATGCCTTATATACTTTTTTCATTTTTATGCCTCAATTTTTTATATTTTCGTGTTTCAGCCATTCTTCCTTTCCAAGGCCGGGTTGTTTTGCAGTAAATCCTATTTTGCTATCCGATAATGAGGCAGATGCAAGATTCAGTGCAACTATCCTCACCCTTATTTTATCTCCAGCCTTTAGATCCATCTTTGTATCTTTTCCAATAAGTCTCTGATTTTCAAGATCCACATTTATTGAATCCTCCATTATCTGACTTATATGCAACAAACCCTCAAACGGCCCGAATTTTATAAAGGCACCAAACTTCTGTATGGAAACAACTATGCCGTCCACAACTTCCTGCATTTTTGGTAAATATGCAAGTGCTTTATATTTTATTGTCTGGTAAACCCCGCCATCGCCATGAACTATTGTTCCTTCTCCCTTTAATTCTATGCTGTTTATTGAAACAACATATGATTTGCCTGTAACCTTTTCCCCATCATCCTTTATATCTATTAATTTTCCCTCAAGCATTACCCTGGAAGCTTCTTTAACTGCTTCAGTATAACTTTCATTCAATAACTCCGGCGGTACCCTAATCACGTATTCATCCTCAAGTAATATGTACATATTCATTCTCCTTTAAAAGGTTAATAATTGATTTAATAATGTTATAAATATTTATGTATTGGTTTAAAAATTCTAAAAAAATATATCTTAAATTAATATTAGCATACAATGGAAAAAATAAATTATATACTATCGGATAAGTTTACAGGCAGAGAAGTGAGCATAAGGGGCTGGGTATACAGGATCAGGAGTTCAGGAAAAATAACGTTTATTGTGCTGAGGGATTCATCCAATATAATACAGTGTATAGCCTCATCAGAAAAACTTGATGAAAACTCAATGAAGGAATTATCATCATTAACAGTAGAAAGTAGCATCGAATTGTCAGGTACTGTAAGAAAAGAGGATAGGGCAGTAACCGGCTATGAATTATCAATATTATCCTATAAAATATATGAAAGGAATGAAAATTTTCCCATAACAAAGGATTTGGGAGAAGAATTTTTACTTGATAACCGGCATTTATGGCTAAGGAGCAGGGAATTTACATCCATATTGAAAGTCAGGTCAACCGTGTTCAGGGCATTTAATGATTTTTTTTATAAAAATGATTATTACCAGGTCCAGGCGCCGATGTTTGTTTCAACAGCCACTGAAGGTGGGGCATCCCTATTTAATGTTGATTACTTTGGGGAGAAGGTAAATCTGACACAGAGCTCACAGTTTTATCTAGAAACATTGATATACAGTCTGGAAAAGGTATTTACAGTATCCCCAAGTTTTAGGGCCGAAAAGTCAAGAACAAGAAGGCATCTATCTGAATACTGGCATGCCGAGGCGGAAGTGGCATGGTATAATAATGAGGATATGATGGAGGATGAGGAAAACCTAATAAAATACATCATAGATGAAGTTATAAAAAACAATGAAAATGATTTAAAAATAATAGGCAGGGATATAAACATTTTAAGGAAAATAAAAACTCCATTTCAGAGAATAAAATACAGGGATTTAATTGAGAAATCAAAAAAGGATTTTGGATTAAATTTAAAATATGGCGATGACCTTGGTGCTGATGAGGAGTATAATATAATGGTTCACTATGATAACCCCATATTTGTTACCGGTTATCCCGAATCGTTGAAAACATTCTATCACAGGCCGGATCCGGATAACCCAGGAGAAATTTTATGCCACGATATGCTTGCCCCGGAGGGTTATGGTGAGGTTGTAGGCGGCGGTGAAAGGATATACGATTTAAATGAATTACTGGAAAGAATTAAAAACAGTAACTTAAATCCCGAGGATTATTACTGGTATGTGGATTTAAGGAAATATGGGAGCATACCACATAGTGGCTTTGGTCTTGGCATGGACAGGCTTGTAACATGGATCTGTGGTTTAAGCAACATAAAGGAGTCCATACCATATCCCAGAACAATCAGAAGGGTAAAGCCATGAATAATTTTTTAGAAACAGTTAGGAATAAAAATTCAGAAAAAATTCCTGTATGGTTCATGCGGCAGGCCGGAAGGTATATGGATGCATATAAGGAGATCAGAAAAAAATACAGTATAAGGGAAATATGCATGAATCCTGAAATTACCGAAAAAATAACATATGAACCTGTAAAACTATTAAACGTTGATGCGGCAATAATATTTGCCGATATTATATTGCCCTTGGAAGCAATGGGTTATAAAATAGATTTCAATTCATCCGGGCCGGTTATATACAATGGTTACAGAACTAACAGGGATTTAAAGGATATATATGAATTTGATAAATCCAATTTAAAATACGCAACATATGATGCCATCAAATTATTCAGGGAAAAACACCACGATACACCGTTAATAGGTTTTTCAGGTGGGATAATCACAATTTTATCATATATCTTATCCGGGACACCGGACAACAATTTAAATTATACAAGGAAAATAATGTTAACGGATGATAAATTCAGAGATTATAAAAAAATAATAAAAAACATGATTATAGATTATCTAAGGATGCAGGTAAGTGCAGGCGTTGATGCAATTCAAATTTTTGATTCGTGGCTGGGTGCATTATCACCGTATACATTTAATAATTATGTAAAGAATGACATTATAGAAATAGTAAATGAATTTAAGGGAAAAATACCGGTAATATACTTTGCAACAGGCAATTCCGGTATGATAAACGTTTTTAATGAGATAAATCCAGATTTCTTAAGCGTTGACTGGAAGATAAGCCTGAATGATGCAAGAAAAATTTTGAATAATGAAATAGGTTTACAGGGCAATCTGGATCCATATACTGTCCAGTACAGCGAAAATTATGCAATAAGTGAATCCCGGTATATTTTAAATCAAAATTTTGATAAGGATAATTATATATTTAATCTGGGCCATGGCGTTTTACCGGATACACAGGCAGGCACATTAAAATCTATAGTTAATGCAGTTCATAATTTTAATAAATAAATTTTTTATAAAATTATAAATCTTTTTAATCAATAACCTCATATGTATAAGGTAATTTTACTGAGTTATGGCAGTCCAGAGAGAACAGGGGATGTGCCTGAATATTTAGGCGGCATATTCAACGGTAAATCTGTACCTGATGATGTTATGAAAGAAAATATTAAAAAATATGAAATGGTAAATGGGGAATCCCCATCAAATAACATCATTAAAAATATAATGGATAAACTGGGTAAATTATTGAATAAATATGGTGATTTTGAAATAATAGAGGCATACAAGCACTGGAAACCATCAATTGAAGATGCCGTTTCAGGGATTAACAGTAATGATAAGGTAATAGCACTGCCATTATTCGCATTCAGATCAAACAACGTGAGTAAATCATATGAAATACCGCTTAACAATGCACTGAAAACCAAGAATGTAAATATAAAATTTATAAATGGGCTTGAAGATAAAATGTTTAATTATCTCTGGGTTAAGGAAATAAGCAAATATGTATATGATTATGATAACTTTTTATTTACTGCACACAGTTTACCCTTAATTGATGATGAAACTAGTTATATTAATAGCCTGTACAGTAAAGCCAGTGAAATATCCGGGATAATGGGATTAAAAAATTACTATACTGCCTTTTATTCCCAGGGAAAACACGGTAGATGGATAGAGCCATCAATATATTCATTAATGGATAATTTCAAAAGGGACAGAATAGATAATTTACTGGTAATACCTGTAGGATTCCTGTATGAACATCTAGAAATATTATACGACCTTGACAGAAAATACAGGGACTTTATTGAAGAAAACAGTATCAGATACGGAAGGGCAGTAACACCATCGGCATCGGATGAATTAATAATACTGTTGAAAAATGTAATATTAAAAAATCTATAAAAATTATATATATTTTTATAAAATACAGTATAATGGAATCATATAATGTTTTTGCATACAATTCATCAGAATATGTTAAAGAAATAGCCAAAATAGGAACAAATAGTGATATACAGTTATACCACAGAAAGGATGAGGATAATATTTTCACATTTATAGAAGCGGTAAAGTATCCGGAGAAGGTATCATCATTAACCGATTCAATATTTCCTGCAGATATTGCGGTAATCAATGCCAGAAACATAGATAAAAATCTCGGTGAGGTTATTGTAACACTGGATTTAATGCAGAAGGAGCATGGTTTTATTATTGCGGATGATGATAGGAAGGAGTTAATAAGGAAAATAATAGGGAATACAAATTTAAAAAATTACAGATTCTTTGATGGAAAACCCATGGAGCTTGTGGACGAAATAAAAAATGTAAAAATAAACCGTGATAACAGTAGAAATTTAACGGTAATAGACCATTTTTTTAAGGTAAGGGGTGTTGGCACTGTTGCCCTGGGTTTTGTGATATCCGGTACGGTTAAAAAGCATGATAAAATGATTTTATCCGATATAGACAGGGAAATAGAAGTAAAATCCATTCAGATGAACGATGTTGATGTAGATACCGCAAATGCCGGTTCAAGAGTGGGGTTAGCACTGAAAAACATAGAGCCTACGGATATGTCACGTGGCATGTTTATCTCTGATAAGCCATTTGAATACAGGGATGTAATAAAGGGTAAAATAACAGTTCAAAACAGTTTAAAAATAGAATTGACTGATAACTTTGAGGTATTTTTATCGGATATGATGAGATACCAGAGGGGAAAATTTGAAAATGATAGGATAATATTTGAAAAGAAATTACCGGTGATCAGGGATAATATAATATTATCAAATAATAACGTTACACCGAGAATATTTGGTAAAATTAAAGTTTAATTTTCTTCCCCACCATATCTCTTGTTCCAATATCGTGCCTCATATAATAATTGCCAGTTATATTCTTTAAATTGTATTCGACTATATCCGATGCCTCATATATTGAATCGGCTATTCCCACAAGTGCCAGGGCCCTTGATCCGGTTGTTTTAACTCTGGTCAATTCACCGGAAACAGATGAATAATACAGTTTAAAACTATTGGTTTCTATATTATCTTTAATTGCCAGTTCTGTTTCTACTGGTTTTACACCATAGCCCGGAGGAACTACATATTTTAAAACAGTCGCCCTATTATCAAATTTTATATTATCTTTCAATGTGCCGCTGTAAATATCAAGGAAAATATCAACTATGTTTGATTTCAGCAATGTTAATACATTAATTCCCTCAGGATCGGCAAATCTTGAATTTACTTCTATTACCTTAACACCGTTTTCGGTAGCCATGAACTGGCCGTAAATTATGCCCTTAAATTCATTATCTTCTTTTCTCATTGATATTATTATTTCATTTAAAATATTTTTTGCATCCTCCACGGTTTTATCATTTAAAAATGGCAATGAAAAATTTTTATCTGTGATTGAACCCATTCCGCCGGTATTTGGACCATAATCACCCTCGTATAATCTTTTATAATCCTGTGCAACAGGCATACATACAATTCTCTTCCCATCAGAAAATGCCTGTATGGAAAACTCCTCTCCAATTTCCCTCCTTTCAATTAATACCTTTTTATCCCGGTTTATTATTTTCCCTGCATATTCTATTGCCTCATTCTTATTTTTCAACTGCAGGCCCATAACCTTAACGCCCTTGCCTCCAGTTAACCCCAGGGGTTTTATTGCATATTCCCTGTCGTTGCCATTAAAAAATTTCTTCAGGTCATCATAATTGTCTATTACTTCATTTTCAATATTGCCCCTTATTCTGTATTTATCCATTATGTATCTCATATACTCCTTTGATGTTTCTATCATGGCAGCATTTTTTGTTGGTGATGCTACCGGTATATGATTTTCCCCTAATACATTTACAAGTTCCGTATTTAAGATTTCATCAGGGCTTACAAATGCGATATCAATTTTATACTCATTTGAAAACTTTATAATTTCATTATAATTTTCCTCATTGTATTTCATATATCTCTGCGATAAATTTATTACTGAGGGGTTTTCATTTGTTATCACAGAATATAAATTATCCTTTTCAACGATCTTCCTTGCAACCGCATCCTCCCTTCCACCGCTACCTATAAGTAAAATATTCATTTTTCATCCTCTTTTTTTAGGGTTCTTTTGTTGATATTAAATTTAAGATAAAAATTTTTTGTAACGTTATATTTATTTGTATTCCTGTATTTTTTTGATGAGATCATCTTTAATTTTTTTAAACTTTCTGTGGATTCCCGATAATCATAACCAAACTTTTCCCTCAGGTCTCCATTGATAACTCCAGGATTTTTATAAATATATGATAACATTGACAATTCCTTATCTGTAAATTCCCTGTCTATAAAGGGAGATACCAGTTCATTGAAGTTATCATTTAATTTTATTTTGTATTTATTTCCAAACTGGCCCACCGCCAGTGAACTATCTATCTCTGAATAATTTCTCTCTATATCCCTGATACATTTTAAAATTTTACTATTATCTGAATTTAAATATTCAGCTATATCAGAAACCTTTAACGGTTCTCTGGACGAATATAAAATTGCCTCCACCTTCCTGGTAAGTTCTTCCATTATATGGTATTGATATAGTATAATTTAAATTTTATGAAATTACCTTCTCTATAATAAATACAGTTATAACACATTATCTAAATAATAATGTTAACAATGGAATACATGGTCTATATAAAATCATAATATAATTTAAATGCATTTATTAAGCAATATATTTATAGCAATTCTAAATTAGGGTAATATGAAAACCGAACACTCGTTCGTAAATAGTTCTGATCATACCTTTAAAGAATACGAAAATATAGCAATTCCTGAAAGCGAAAGAAACCACAAATCTTCCGAATTATTTACACTGTGGTTTGCAACAAATTTAACAATAGGTGATTTTGCAATAGGATTCATACCTATACTTTTAAACCTGAGTCTGGAAATGACAGTTCTAGCACTTATTACAGGCAATGTTTTCGGGGCTATCCTGTTAGCGTATATGTCAAAGACAGGCCCATTTACGGGTTTACCCCAGATGATTGCAGGAAGGAGGGCATTTGGTAACCGGTTTGGGATTTTTATGTCCGGTTTACAGTGGTTAAACACACTCGGCTGGTTAACCGTTAATTTAGTCCTGGCTGCCTTTGCCTTTACACTGGCATTTCATATACCGTATTATGAGGTTTCCATTATTCTTCTTGCCATTATAATATTTATGATATCATTTTCAGGGAGGAAATTAATATCATATTTTGAAAAAATAATGTCAGTAGTTCTGGGTATCATGTTCTCATTTATCATTATATCGTCACTGTTTAAAATATCATATATATACGCCTATAAACCTGTATATTATGGCTTCGGTGCGGCATTCGGCATAACCCTGGCAACATCATTTTCATACATCATGTCATGGGGGCCATATGCAGCAGATTATTCAAGGTATAATAAGGAAAAGAACGCATTTATCTATACATTTTCAGGTGGACTCATAGCATCATTATGGGCTGAAATAGCTGGTGTTTTTATTGCAATATTATCGTTTAACCCATCTGGAAATCCTGCTATAGATTTAAAATCGGTTCTCGGTCCGTACGGTATTGTTGGATTATTCGCAATATTCCTTGGTGGAATAGCTGCAAATGCCATTAATCTATATTCCAACTCTGTTTCATTGAAAACAACAGGAATAAAAATGAAGAGGTTTAATACGGTTATGATAGGAATAGTAGTTTCGATTATACTGGCAATAATAACATATTCAAAATTTTATTCATTTTATGAGGATTTCCTATTTATTCTGGATTACTGGATAACCCCCTGGATAGGCATCATGATTGCCGATTTCTTTATTATCAATAGACACCGGGAATTTGATACTAAAAAAATTTCAGGGTTCAATAAATCCGGAATATTCTCATATTTTATTGCATTACTGATATCCATACCATTTATGGATCCAGGTGTAATCTATGAGGGTATTATATCAAAGCTATACCTTGGTGGCGTGGATATAAGTTATTATGTATCATTTATAATTGCATTAGTGTTATATCCACTGATAAAAAAGATAATTAATAAAAGAACTATAACTAATAATGTTAAATGACATTAAAATAAAAAATTATATAAAAAATCATTTATTAATTTCAGAGAATTATGATGAACGTTGCCTGACTCCCAATGGTTATGATCTGAGAATAGGGGAAATCAGTGATGAAAACATAAACAAGAACCAGTTATTTTTCATATCGAGTCTGGAGAAATTGAATTTACCCGATAATGTTGTTGCGTCCCTGTATATAAAATCAAAATACTCGAGAAGAGGTATATTCTCATCATTTGGATTTGTTGATGCTGGCTTTAAGGGAAATTTAACCATGACATTTTATAATTTCGGCGATAATATTGCATTAAAAAATGGATGTAAATTTGTTCAGATAGTTTTTTATGAAATAAATATGCCGGAAAAAAATTATGAAAAAAGGTCCGGGCATTATCACAACAGCAACGGAATAAATCTTGAATAGATATTTACATAAACTCTATGAAGCCTTAACTTTGGTGATAATATCCGTTTACACAGTGTTTTCATGGCATAATGCAAAATATGTGAAACATCAAAAGAACACCAGGTAAAAGTGTTTATTCCCCGGCTATAGACAAAAATTTAAAAAGATACACAATCCTGCAGGACAAATAATAAGTTTTTAAGTTTATTGAAGTAACATTTTAAAAAATTATTTTATTAGCGTAAAAATTTATTTACATTGTAAATATTAACTCTAAATGAGAGCATTTATAATAGGTAGGTTTCAACCGTTCCACAAGGGGCATGTAGAAATAATTAAAAAAATTCTGAGCGAAAATGAGTATGTTGTTATTGGAATAGGCAGTGCACAGTTATCACATACACTTATGAACCCATTCACAGCAGGTGAAAGGTATTTAATGATTTTAAATACACTGGAACAAAGTGAGATATCAAATTATTATATCGTTCCTATAGAAGATGTGAACTCTAATCCAATGTGGGTTGCACATGTCGAATCATTAACACCCCCATTTAGAAGGGTTTATACAAATAATCCATTAGTAAAAAGGCTATTTTACGAAAAGAACTATGAAGTCCTGTCATCACCGATGTTCAATAGAAATGAATGGACAGGTACAAAAATAAGGAATAAAATGATAAATAACCAGAACTGGGAAGATACGGTTCCGGAAACAGTGTATAATATAATAAGAGACCTTGATGGCGTTAACAGATTAAGGGATTTATCAAAAACCGATGAAGATCCTATATAACAAAATATATATATTGTATAAATATAAAAAATTAAATGAAAATAAAAATGAGAATTATTACAGCATCATACAGGCAAAATGATGTTACGGTTGAACTCTTTGGTAGAAGTTCAGATGGAAAATCTGTAACTGCATTATTTTTTGGATTTAAACCATATTTTGATTATGTAGACCCCTCTGAAGACTGTATAAGCAAAATGAAAAATAATCCGGAATTTATAGATATGGAGGATAAAAATTTATTTTTAAATGGTGAAAATGTAGATGTAAAAAGGTTTTATGTAAAATCACCATGGAAAGTTCCGGAACTGAGGAAAATATGTAACTGTGAGGCTCTGGCTGCAGATATACCATTCCATCACAGGTTTATTTATGATTATGATCTGGGGTCAAGCGTTAATATAGAGGGGGAGTTATTAGAAGATGAGAAAAAAAATTACACAACGGATATTGTAATTAAAATTAATAAAATAGAAACCGCAGAATCATTTAATCCCGACTTAAAAATACTGTCGTTTGATATAGAGAATTCAATAAGCACAAGGGAAATATTTGTTATTGGCTATTCCATTTATTTCAAAGGCAAAATACAGCAGGGAGAATTATCCTCAAATGAAACCTCTGATGAAAAATCCATATTGAATGGATTTAATGACCTGATAACAGAAGAAGACCCGGATATTATAACAGGGTATAACATAGATGGCTACGATTTGCCATTACTGGAAGAAAGAATGAGAGCAAATAGAATTCATTTTAATACAGGAAGGGATTTTTTGCCACCAAGAAGAATAATGGACCAGTTCTGGAGATTGCATGGCAGGGTAATAGACGATGCATGGTGGGCAGTTAAAAAGGTGCTGCATCCGAAACACGAATCATTAAACTTTGTATCAAATTTACTGTTAAATGAGGGAAAGGAAAATGTCAATAGAATTTATATAGAAAACGAATGGAAAAATAGAAGGGACGATGTGGTCAAATACTGTATTAAAGATTCGTATCTGGCTCTAATGATTTATTTAAAAATAAGGATTCTGGATAGAAATTTATATCTATCAACGGTATCAATGCTGCCATTAGACGATGTAACAAACGGTGGAACAAGCACATATGTTGATTCAATATTAATAAGAAGGGCGGACAGGGAAAGTATTGGGGTTCCCATGAGTGCAAGAAGGTCAAGCAACGAAACATATGAAGGTGGTTATGTACATACAATGGAGCCGGGATTATACGATATGATTGTTGTTCTTGACTTTAAAAGTATGTATCCCTCAATGATTATAAAACATAATATATGCTTTACGACACTGAGTAAGAATGGTGAAATTACTGCTCCAAACGGGGCTAAATTTTTATCCCCTGATGTTAAAAAGGGCATTATACCGGATATTCTGGAACAGTTAATGAAAGACCGTGATGAAGTAAAAAAACAGATGAAAACAGATAAGGAAAATTATGAGTACTTCAATGGATTGCAGGATGCAATAAAGGTTTTAATGAATACCTTTTATGGCGTGCTGGGAACAACATTTTACAGATTCACCAATCGTGAAATCAGCAGTGCAATAACTGCATTTGCAAGACAGACAATAACATCAATAATATCAGATCTTGAAAATGATGGCAATAAGGTGATTTATGGCGATACAGATTCAATATTTATAGAATCCGGGAAAAAAACGGTTGATGAAGCAATAGACTTTGGTAATAAATTAAGCTCCGAAATATCACAGAGGGAAAATTTGGTACTGGAATTTGAGAAAGTAATGGACCCACTATTTTCACACGGTGCAAAAAAAAGGTATGCCGGTAAAATTGTTTATCCAGAGGAAAATAATGGAGAAATACTGGTACGTGGTTATGAAACGAGGAGAACCGATTCATTTAATTTACAGAGTGAGGCCTTAAAAAAGGTATTTGATTTAATTTTATCCAGGAATGTTAACGGTGCAAAACAGTATGCTGAGGATTTAATAAAGAAAGTTTCTGCGGGGGATATAGATAACGAAGACCTAGTTATATCAAGGAGTGTGAAGGATTTTGACACGTATAAAAATGCATCATCAATGGCAAATGTCAATGCTGCCAAAAAAATGATTGAGAGGGGTGAAATGTTTATACCCGGAATGAAAGTTTCATGGATAGTAACGAATGCAAACAGAACCCCGCAGGAAGTTGAACCATTTATAGACGGGGAAACATTTAATTATAGGCCGGATTATATTTATTATTCAAAGAGATTGCAGGAAACATTAAACCGTGTTCTGGAAAGCCTTGATAAGGAGGTAGAAGTAGTTAAAAATCCGCAGACAAAAATTACCGATCTGTTTAATGAAGATTCAAACAAAAAGAAATCAGAAACCACAAATCTTGATGATTTCTTTAAATAATTTATTAATAAATAGTTTATAACAAATAGTTTATATATTTTAGATAACTTACTTATGTATGAAGGATGATAAAAAATCACTTATATTTACTTCAATGGCGCATTTCACCAATGATGGTAATTTCCTGCTATTTCCTACATTAATAGCGTATTATAAATTTATACCTGGTGTTAGTATAGAATTTCTGGGTGTTATGGCTATTCTATATAATTTACTGTCAGGTTTGCTGGGTTCGCCTATAGGAAAATATGCGGACAGAATAAATAGAGATAGTTTATTGATCTTCACCGGCATAATAATAGAGGCAGTATCAGTTCTATTTTTTGGTCTGGCATTTTTATTAATAAGAGAGATAAATTTTATAATCCTAATGGCTGCGGTATTACTGGGTATAGGACAGGCGTTTTACCACCCCATTGGGGCCTCCATTTTATCATTTACGTACGGCAGGAATAAATCTCCATATGCCATGGGCATTAATGGATCATTCGGTAGTTCCGGTAGGGCTTTACTGCCATCTATAATTGTTTATGCCATAGTATTTTTTGGTAATTTTAATGGTTTATTAATCATATTTATTTATACCGTCATATCGGCATTCATAATATTATCTGGTTTAAGTTTCTTCAAGAGGCCATATGTAAGGGGAAAAACATTGAATAAAGAAGAATTAAAAGAAGAGAATAAGGAAAGAAATTTAAATTATAATAAATATAAAAAATTCCTGTATATATTGACAGCCATTGTTTTTATCAGATCCATATTTCTGCTGGGTACAGTAACATTCATTCCAGATTATTTTGATAGCATATTTCATTCAAAGATAATAATGGGTGATGTTGTAACAATAAGTTTCATAGGTGCCATTTTCGGGCAACCCTATTTTGGATCACTGGTAAGAAAATATGGCGGTAAATTTACAATTGCAGTGACAGCAATAATTTCAACGGTATTCTTTGGTGTACTGTTACTGACGGATAATGTAATCCTTGTTACAATTATATATCTAGTATATGTCCTTGCTGCATTCAGTGGTTTCCCGGTTCTATTAGGGTATGTTGCACAGGTGGTTCCCCCAGAATTCTCAACGCAGTCAAATGCACTGGTATGGAGTTTTGGCAATATAGTTGGCGGTTCTGTTGGAATAGCGTTGGTTACAGGATTATTATACATTAATATATCATTATACGAATCGTTTATTTTTATGCTTATATTTGCTATTGTATCTGTTATACTGTTGCCATTACTACCAGATAAAAATAGAAATTAATTTATAAATTTTATTATATGTGAAGCGATGATACTGGAATACTCTGCCCCAGGCGGGTGAATTAATCCAGAAAGTGGATGAATAGAAGGAACTATTGTTCCACAGCTGGGAGGTTAAATATTATTACATCGTTTTTGATATATTCATTACAGTTATAGGCATTATTCAACCATCTATTTCTGAATGCCATGTGAGAGAAAGCATAACCAATAAATTTAATGGGTTATTTAATCAGTTTTTTTGTTGCATTCATAAAAGCCTCCACATCTGAAATATCGCTTGCCTGCGAAAATACTTCTTCAACATTATACGAAACATACGCATGCATCAGCTGATTGCGCATATTACGCCGGGCTACCATTCTGTCCACTGCACTTTTTCCAAAAACATTATCCAGGGCATGAAGAAGAGGTTTTTCTTCTGTTACAAGCTTTAATTTCAGTCCTTTGTAAACTTCTTCTGATATATCCAATTCCACCTCACTTATTAACTGAAGCAACCGTTCTGATATTCTCTGTACACCTACGTTACTCTTATATTCTTCTAACGTGATGCCCATATTGCCTTTTAATTCTCTTAAATAATCATCAAGCAATGCCAGAAGATTTAACACACGTTCCCTGTCTATCATTCTACTGCCTTCTCCAAAATTCTTTTAAGCCTGGGGCCAAATTCTGCCAACTCCTCTATTAATTTAAAATTATAATCATAAAGCCCGGGTTTATCGGAACAATAAATTATTCTACCCTCCGATAATACCCTTTTCCTTATATTTATAGAAAGTCTGTTCAGGATAGACACATCAAATAATCCTTTTACATCAGTATACTGTACAAGAAATTCAGGGGAACTTACATTATCCTTATTCAGCAATATGGCAACATCTATGTCGTTGTAATTATTTCCCCCGCGGGCGTAACTGCCAAAAATTATAACTGCCAGAATATTACTGTATTTTCTGGCATTTTCAATTATTTGCTTTAAAAATAAGCTTATGTATGCCTCCTTTTCTAACCACTGGCTTATCGCTACATTTGCAGTCTCGCTCAATGATCCCCGGCCATAGCCAAAGCGTTCCATTGACATTTTTCTAAATTTTTCTATTAACTCAAGTTTACAAGGAGGTAAAATAGAGAATTTAGATTATTCAGTATTTTAGGGCTTTTTATTGATGTTTTTATCTCTACTTTTATGTATTACCCACAATCTTGTAGAAGAACAGACCTAAATCCAGATGTTTAATGATCATATTAGCCTTGCTGTCCATATCACCTGGTTTTCATGCTATCTTTTCATTTTCATATAAGAATCCCACTGTATAAATATTTCTCTTAATTTTATTATCAACAGAGAGTTAATGGAGCTATGTGAATAATATAAACATATAGGGTAATACAACTAATGATCCTTTGAAATATCCTGAAAAAACAGAGCCGGTATGATCGTGTACATAATTTTGTGTATTTATAAAGGATACCTCTTCTGAAACATTTCCCTTATCTCATCCCTGGATTTATAATATCCGTTCATTACCTTAAATGCATGCTTGGAGTTGTATTCTATA
>JAJZXU010000008.1 GCA_021806235.1 Thermoplasmata archaeon | reverse complement strand
TCTACATCCTCCTTATATACAGGAATGAGGATCATTGAATTGTTTAAATTAATATTATTTGAGTTTTTTACCTGTTTATAATTTGTAGAATAATAGACATTTAATATATAGTAAATAAATGATATTAACGTTAAACCCGTAAGAACTGTAAGAATAAGTAAATCTTTAACCATTAGTTTATCCATTATACATTTAATTACACCGTAAATATTTTTCTATGTACCTGGTTTTGAGGCAGAATTATTTTTTGATTATTCTATAAAGTAGATATTCCATAAATCAAAAAAATTATATATTGTGTTATCTCATGATCATAGAGGGCTTATGGAAGATAAAGTGATTTATAAAAATGATGGTTATATATCCTGGATAATATTAAACCGGGCAAATAAGTTAAATGCACTGGATTATGACTCGTGGAATCAGTTATATAATTTATTGATAAGGGTAGGTAATGATGGATCAAAAATCATAGTTTTAACCGGAAGTGGACGGGCATTTTCCACTGGTGATGATATCAGTGCAATGTACGGTATCGATGGGGCCCAGCAGAGTAAGAAATTTTTTAATAACATATCTAATGCAGTAGAGGCAATGATAGATTTAAAAAAACCACTTATTTCCCTGGTTAATGGCCTAGCCTATGGTGGTGGCTGTGAGATTCTGCTTTTATCAGACATAGTCATAGCTTCAGGTGATGCAAAATTTTCAATTCCTGAGGGAAAACTCGGACTAATACCGCCAATGGCCGTAACAATAGGTTATAAAATACTTGGTAGAAAAATTATGAGGCTACTACTAACAGGTGAAGAAATAAATGCAGATGAGGCAAAGGAAATAGGAATAGTGGATTATATATCACCTAAAGAAAAGCTTAATGACAAACTTAATGAAGTAATATCTTCTATAAATAAAATTGCTCCAGAGTCTATAAAATCCATCAAATCATGGACAAGAAAGGATAAAAAACTATTGAAAAAGGCTATTATAGAACTCTCTTTTATGGCCATGGCACCATCAGCAAAAGAGAGAGAAAAAAGATTTATGGATAAAAAATAAATTTTTGTATTGTATTTAAAGTAAAATGTAAATGCCGGGATTTCCATACATAGAAGTACTATCATGGTTACCAATTGGAAATATAGAAATGCTACAGAAAACTGGTAAAGACAGTACTGCGGGAAGAGCTTAATTTTTCCAATGTACATAATACTGGCTGGTTACATTTTCGAAAAAACTATTTATACTAATGTTAGATTAATTTAACTACGAAAGTAAAAGTTGGAAAAGGAGGATACATCATTATACCAAAATCTATCAGGGAGGATGCAGGAATAAATGAGGGCGACATACTTGAAATATCGGTAAATGATGGCATAACACTTAAAAAGAATAAAAAAAATAAGGATTTATTAAAATTAATAGATGCTTTGAAATCACATGAAGCGTTAATAAAAAAATATAAAATTAAAAAATCAGATAAAAATTATTCACTGGAGGATGAATTCGATTGAATCTGTTTATTGATGCAAACTTTTTTACCTGTTTAAACTGCTTTACGGATGAATACAGTACAGAATACATTAAGATCAATAATAAATATGACCGGTATGCAAATATTCTCATCTTTGATAGATTAATTTATATATCCAGTAAAAAAAATAATATTATATATAATAAGACGTTAAGTTATCAGCGAAGAGGTAAAGTGCGTTAACTACCCATGACTAAAGCCGTGGGATTGTTCCGTGAAGGCAACGCAAGAGTTGCTCAGGGGGCTTTGAAAATATGAAAGAAAAGCAGAAGTTAGATCGGAGAAATACATACACACCCACGGGTGCTCCACAAGCCTGTGGCAACTGTGACCCGCACCAGAATGGGGTATTAAAGTCATTAAACAGAGAGGAAACTCTCAGTGTGCCAGGTTTAAAAACCCCTTCTAACAATCCCGATGTGGGCCTACCCCGGTCAGCAGGGGGGCTTAAAGCCGATTTGCTGGTTTTTATTTTAAATAAAGGTGAAAAAATATGGATGCAATTATAAGAAAGGTAAAGATAAGAAAGTATAGCAACGGGTTGATTTTTAACCTCCAATTCCTCCCACCCCTGAAGGGATGGGGAGCCTTGGAGATAATCAGGTGAAAAAATTAAATTTTGGTGTATGTAAAAATTGTGGGCATCAACTGGCTATGAAAGATTCATTATGGTTGCATCACATTACCAGAAGCATGCTCCTAAACTTTCCACACTGGCCATCCGGGCATGTAATCACCGTGGATTGCAAGTGGCAATGTGAATGCAAAGTTCCTGAACTTGATCAGACAGAACCTGTGAAATCAAAATTAGTGTATTTAGGAAGGAATACTGATAAGTAGTTATCATCAAACAATTTGGCGAATTTGCAGGCGGTACATTTGACTTTATAAACAATTCAATATTGCCATTTGTTAATATACTGGATATAACTGCGGATACGTATAATAAAGCAGTTGAAATAATTACAGGATATAAATTAAAGCCCGGCGATTCAATACACGTAGCCTCAATGGTTAACAATAACATTAACATAATGCTATCAGAAAATTCGGATTTTAATAATATTGAGGGAATAAAAAGGATATGGATTTAAATATATTTTTTTATTTATTTGATTCCGGGTAATAGGCAATAATATAATATGGCACACCGGACATTATAACCAGCACCTCTGGAATGGTGTTATTTTCTCTATGCCAGTGCTTATAGTTATCATTATCTGGGTACCATAAGACCACAATGCGCTGAAAACCGGCATAATTAAGAAATAATTTCAGTCAAGCCGCTCAATTATGGCACCATTGGCCATCCCACCACCCTCGCATATTGCTATGAGCCCGGTCTTCATTTTCTCCGTTTCAAGAGTGTTCAGCATTGTGGAAATAATACGTGTGCCAGTAGCTCCAAGGGGGTGCCCAAGTGCGATGGCACCTCCGTTAATATTTACCTTTTCTGGCGATACCTTCAATTCTTTTTCCCATGCAAGGACCACAGATGCAAAGGCTTCATTTACCTCAAAAACATCTATGTCTTCCATACCCCTGCCCGAACGCCTTAACAATTTCTCTGTCACCGGTATGGGACCCTCCAGCATGGTTACAGGGTCAACGGCCACAGCACCAGTAGCCACTATTTTTGCCCGTGACTTTAAATTAAATTTGTCCACAGCCTCCTGGCCTGCCAGTATTGCCACACTGGCACCATCAGATATCTGGCTGGAATTGCCCGCAGTAATCGTAGTTATGCCGTGGAATGGCGATGCCAGTGAATTCATTTTCTCTAAATCCGGGTTTTGCCTTATGCCCTCATCTTCACTTAGTATTACCTTTTCATTGCTTTTGACGGGAATAATTTCCCTGGCAAATATTTCCCTGGCTCTGTTGGCCCTGATGTGGCTGTTATAGCTCAGAAGATCCATGTCCTGCCGGGATATATTATATTTTTTTGCTATAAGTTCAGCTCCATTTGCCTGGCTGAACCATTCGTCCGAAAGTCCATACCTGCTGCGCAGTGAATCAGTAATCGGAGTAGCCTCCTTTATTGTGCTGAACATGGGCACTCTTGTCATAGATTCCACACCACATGCAATTGCCATGCCATAATCTTTTGCTACAATTCCATTTGCTGCAAATTGGAGTGCCTGTAAGCTAGAGCCACATTGCCTGTCCACTGTAACTCCAGGCACTGATTCAGGAAATCCTGCCGATAACCATGCATTTCTTGCTATGTTTATGGCCTGGTTGCCGGTCTGGTCCACACATCCTGCAATAACATCGTCTATGTTCTCAGGATTAATGCTATTCATTTTTACAGTTTCCTTTATCAAATTGCCTAAAAGGTCAACGGGGTGAATGTCGCTTAATGACCCATTGCGTTTTCCAATGGGTGTTCGTTTTGCATCAATTATATATACCGTTTTATCTGATTCCATAGATATTCAATAACGTTTCTAATATTTAATTTTATGTCTCTTCGCAAAATGAACCTGCCATACTGCTATTTGCCAGATGGTTTTCTACATTATTACCACCCGGTTTCAGTGTTTTATCATCAACAGGTGTACATATTAAATTCTCAAAATATTACGCAGCTGAACCTGTAGTCGCAAAAATAAGCGTTCCGTCCATAAGTTATGGCCAGTTATCATTTATTATAGAGATTATGAGCGAAACCACTACGGGTGACGCAACTGCAGGCTTATCTGCAGCAGCAGGTGCTATTGTATTATTTGCAGTTATGGCAGATAATGAGAACGGGGAATTTCTTACGGGTAAACGGTAGTATCAACGCCAGTTAGTTTATAATCCACCACATCAACCAATAGTTTAAAAATAAAACGCAAATATTTAAATATAGTAGTTTTATAAAATGGTATGGATGAAAACACAAACAGTGGCAATTCCGGTATGAGAAGTGATTCAAAAGTGGGTGATCGTGGCATTTCCAGCATAAAGAGAGGTGCATTTCTTGGCATTATAGAAGTAATATTGGTCATACCGGGATATTTTATTGACCTTATATATTTACATGATATAACAGGGATGATAGATGCAAATTTTTATCCGGTAAAATTGCCGGCTAATGCATTCATCATATATGATATATTCATAATACTCACGTTATTATCATTTATACCATATCTTCTGAGCATAATAAATTATAGAAACGGCTTCAGGGATATTATGGCGGTTGATAAGAGCTTCTCCGGACCATATTCATTTTCTAAATATATCATTATATTTTTATTTGTTATGATAATAGCAATGTTGTTCCTACTTTTAAATGGTTTTAGTGTATTCCATATAACAATTGCCCCTACGGTTCATGGCTTCAATATCGATGCTGCTATTGTTATGATTGTGCTGGCGTTTATAGTCCTAATTTTTAGCATAATGTCCCTGATTGGCTTTGTATATCTAATTATAGGATTATTCAGGTTTTCGGAAATATATAATCAGGGTATAGGAAAGGTTGGTGCAATTCTTTATATAATACCATTTGCAGATATACTTGCCCCGATTTTTATTTATATCAGTGCATCCCGTGCAGAAAAATCTGAAAAATTAGAATAATTATTTATTTACAGTTTTTAATAAAGAATATTTACTGTATAAACCAGGATACTCTAACATTCTTCGGACCAATGTGGGGCCATGAGCATGCAATTATATCCCCAGCATTGAATGGTACGGCATATCTCAGTAAAAGTATAAATTACAGTAAATTAATTGAATACTATAGTCATATATTTTTTATTTGCAAAAGAGTGTATATAACTCTTAAAGCAGTAGAATTTTTAAAAAGTAATATTTTATATATCATATGGATATAACAATATAGTTATATGGGAATGATAAAAGGGCTGTCGTTATATAAAATCAGGGATCTGGCCCTGAATTCGGGAATATATGTATATAATGTGCAGCAATTTTCAAATCTAATTAACAGGGATAAAAATATATCAAGGGTTTATATGAACAGAATGGTTCATAATGGCCTGGCAATTAAACTTTTCAACGGCAGAATTTCATTTATTGATAATAATTTTATTATAGCATCACAGATGATTTTTCCATCGTATATATCTATGAACTCTGCATTATTATTCCATAACATGACAGAACAGGTTGCAAGATATGTGGAGTGTATTACAACAGTTAATTCAATGAATTATTATAACCTGGGAATAGTATACCATAAAATAAAACCCAAACTGTTCTTTGGTTATAAAAGATATATGGAGAAGGGAAGTTATATCTTTGTTGCAAACCCTGAAAAGGCCGTATTTGATGGTCTGTATTATGGAATATTTTCCATGGATGATATAAGGGAATTTAAGGAAAAAATAGATTTTTCCGGTTTAATCGATGATTTAGGCATGCTACATGATAAAAAAATTTCCGGCATAATGGGGGCATTATCATGATAGGCAAGGATGAGATAATTGGGCTATCAAAATTACATGGTATACGTCCATGGCAGGAGGAACTTAGGTATATGCAGGTTTTAATACTCAATTCGCTGTATAATGAGGATATTATATTTAAAGGCGGTACATATTTATGGCTTTTCCACGGACTGAGGCGATTTTCCGTGGATCTGGATTTTACAGCAGGTTCTCCACCGGATAATAATTTAGCTGAAACCGTTTCCCGGAACCTTTCATTAATTGGCATAAACAATCAGTTTAAAATTATAAGAAACAACGATGTAACATTGTCATTCAGGATAATCTCAAATGGGCCTTTAAATACAGGAGTACTTGATAGGGCTCCTGTTCATGTGGAAATAAGTAAAAGGGAAAAGGTAATTATGGAAAAAATTCCATTAAAGTTCGATTTCCCGGAATATAATTTACCGGTGCGGATACTATCAGGCATGAATTTAGAGGAGGTTCTTGCAGAAAAGGTAAGGGCTATTTATACTCGCAAAAAGGCCAGGGATATTTACGATATATATTTTCTAATAACATATAAAAACGTTAAATTCAATACAGGTTTGATAAATCAAAAATTAGGATATTATAATATTGAATTTCGAAAAAACTTATTTTTAAATGAAATAGAAAAACAGCATAAAACTTTTAGCACAGAGTTAAAGAATATAGTTATGGACAGGATTCCGGATATAGCCCAGATTATAGAAACAGTATCTTCAGAAATCGAAGATATATAAATAAAAAATATATCATAAATACCACAGTAATAATGCGGGTAATTTTATAAAAACTTTTATACAGGCAGGATTAATAATTTAGCATGTTTGGTGGTTTAAAAAATGGCTGGAGGCTAGCCCAATACGTAGGGAAAAGATCAGTATAAATTAACGTGATTCCCCCATTTCAGGAAAACAATAGAAGTTTATTAATCAATGTTATATTGCCGTAATCCCTTCTCTTCTTCTTTCCGTACCTATCATAATAATTACCGAAACCGATAATATTAGTATAAATATAAAATATATAATCATAGAATTTATTATTCCGGTTAATTCCGAGAATAAGCCGATAACCACCACGGGAATTCCAACACCGAGATATATGGTAATGTAAAACATGGAAATTATATACCCCCTGTTTGAGGGTGAAACACTTCCAGTAATCAATCCCATACTGCCGAGGAATGTAAGCCCCTGACCTGTGCCTGCCATAACTGTGGCAATCAGAAATAATATAACATTATTATATATTCCTGAACATACAATAAATAATAATGCCATTACCGAGATAATTAGTCCTGAAATTAACATTTTTCTGGAATTAAAATTCCTTGATAACATCTGCGTAATAAATGAAATTATAAGCATTAAAAATACTATGCCACCGGTTATTGAAACATCAGTAATATGCAGTAACTGATAAACAAATGTTGATGCTAAAGACATATAAAATGCGGTTATAGACCATACAATAAATGCACCCGTGGATGCTGTAACAAATACAGACCTTATTTTTTTCGGAATGCCATAATGTATACCGTGAAAATCCTTACTGTTAGCATTGTGTATATTTTCCCCTATACCTGTGAATACAATGCTTATAGAGATTATTATAACGAGGTAAATTAAATACACAAAATGGAATTTATACGGTAAATACTGGAAAATAACTCCACCCATTAATGGTCCTATTGCTGTTCCACTGCTGGTTGCCGATGCACCGATCAGTGCTGTGTGGTTGCTTTCTGTTAATTCTCCAATAAATGCCGTTGCTGGACCTACCACCATTCCTGCTGCAATTCCCTGAATGCTTCTTGCCAGAAATAATGATGTAATGTTTTCCGCAAACATGAATAATAATGACCCTGAAATTGCAAGAACCATTCCCGATATTATGATACTGCGTTTTCCATGTTTATCCGACCATCTGCCGGAAAATAGCATGGATGGAATTAATGTTATTACATACATGGAAAATACAAGAGTTTCCAGAAATGTACCGAAATGAAAATGTATAGAATACATCTCATATAACGGTGCCGGTATATTTGCCCCGATCATTAAAATACATAGCAATAGCCACATGATTATCAATTTCATTCTGATAGACATATGCGAACATTAACGGTGATCTATTAACAATTTTGTCTGAATCTTGCAAATTTATAACTGTGTTGATAGATCAGGGTCTATTAGATAAAAATTAAAAAAGCAAGAATCCGGCAAAATGATTATAAGTTAGTACACAATTAATTTTAATGAAAGACCAGAATTCAGGCATGGTTAATAAGAAACATTATGGCAATAATAATGATAAACCCGGAAATAAGATGAAACTTGTATCATCCATATGTGATTTTATCAGGTTAAATCCGGATGCGGATCTATCACTGGATGCACTTGAAGACCGGTTTAAAATAAGCAGGTATCAGATTCAGAAAACCTTTAAGGAAATTATGGGAATTACACCGAAGAAATATGTGGAGGAATGCCGGATAATTCTTCTAAAAAATAACCTTAAAATGGGAATGCCGGTACCGAAAGCAGTGTATATGACCGGACAGAATTCACAGAGCTGGCTTTCAACTTCGACTTCATCAAAACTCGGGATGGGCACAAGGGAATACCGTAATGGTGGTAAGGGCATTACAATAAAATACCTGATATCACCATCAAATATTGGTATGCTTCTTGTGGCAGAAACCGATATGGGAATCTGCAGCCTTAATGTTGCTGATAACAGTGAAATATTATTAAAGTCACTGCATGATGAATATCCATCCGCTATTTTAATAGAATCCAGCGATTTAAGGGGAAGGGTTGATGCAATACTGGGGTATCTTAATGGTGACAATCTCAATATGCCCGTGGCTCTCCATGGTACTGAATTCCAGTTAAGGGTCTGGACAGCAATAAGGACAATACCGTATGGACAGACAAGATCTTACAGCGATATCGCAGAGGATATAGGAATGCCAAAAGCCTATCGTGCTGTAGCCAATGCCTGCGGATCTAACCCCGTGCCATTAATTATACCGTGCCACAGGGTTATCAGGAAAAATGGGGCAATGGGTGGGTATGCCCTTGGAGAGGATAAAAAGAAATTTCTGCTGGAACTTGAGAAAAATAATAAAGACAGGGTTAACAGCAGATAATTCTCAGTTCTGGTCTGGCATAGAGATATATTCCGAATACTGAGAATATTTTTAAAAAATAAAATAATACGCCATTTATTTATAGCCTGACCTGCCATTTTCATCATTTCTCTACGTTAACCCGTATAATACGAATGTTTTTTATGTATAATATAAATATTTCTAATATTATATAAATATAAGAGGTAATGAATAACAGGTTTAATGTATGGTATGCCCCAAAATATGGTCCAATGTGGTTAAGGTCTATTATTGGCATGACCTTTTATCCATCCTGGGGTATTCAATAGTGTAGATAGAAATACAGGCATCAGGGCTGTACAGGCTGTTGAAACGCAAGGAATATATAGACAGTAAGATAATAGCATCTTACTATGAAAAAATGCTTAAATCCATTGTAATATTCCCTATTACCATAACAGCAATTATTATAATTATGCACATATGGTGATATACAAACTAAACTTGCTTCCTGCTTCAATGCTTGCCTGTATAGCATTCACATAGTTTAAACCCCTTATGGAGGAGAGCCTCCGCGGTTAGGTCAAAAAATGTTAGAAATATCGTGATATTTATACATGTTCAAAACTGTATGTGTATCGGTTCTTTCTATTTCGGTTATTTTTTCCAGCTCGTTTAGTATATTTACATAATCGTCTTTGTCCCTGGTCGCACAGAATAAATAAAAGTCAATATCACCAAGAAGGAAAAAAATATCTATTACACCCCTTATTTTCATTATTTTTTCGGCAACAACATCGTGGTATTGGGTTCCATATTTTGCCCTTACAAAGGTTACTGTAATAAAATTATAACCCAGTTTCTTGAAATCTATCTCTGCCTTAAAACCTTTTATTATACTGTTTTCCTGCATTTCCCGTATTCTCCGGCTTATTGCTGATGGAGAGAATATTCCTATAGATTTTCCTATATCCCTTAATGGCTTTCTTGAATTTTTTGAAATTTCTTTTAAAATTCTTATATCAAAGTTGTCCATGAACAAATATATAAATTTTATATTAATATTTTTCTTTTAATTGTCTATTTTATAGCTATAAATATTGCCAGATATAAAATTACAAGAATATTTTTCTTTAAATTTGCAATATAGAAGAATTATAGAAATGATTATATTATTTAAAATCTTACATTTGTTATGGAATTAAATGAATATAAAAATTTACCAAAAATTATTACAGAAATACCTGGACCAAAAAGTAAATTATTACTACAGAAACAGAAAGATATGGAATCAAAGACGGTAATATATCCTGATAGTTTCCCGATAGCCATAAAAAGGGCAGAAAATTCCTTAATAGAGGATCTTGATGGAAATATTTTTATTGACTGGGTTTCTGGGGTCGGTGTTCTGAATCTTGGATATAACAGTAATATAAGGAATGCTATTAAGGACCAACTTGATAATATATGGCATGCACTGGAGATACCAACAGAGACAAGAATAAATTTCCTTGAAACCTTAAGGAAGAGTTTTCCGGCAAACATGAGAAATTATAAAACAATATTTGGGATAAGCGGTGCAGATGCATGTGAAACAGCAATAAATATTGCACATGCAGTAAGGAATAAAAATGCTGCCACAATAGCTTTTGAAGGTGCCTATCATGGCATATCTGGAGGAATAATATCCGCAACTGCGGGTAGTAAATATAGGAATGCAGTATATAGCGATGGGTTTAAAATTATAAGGGTTCCATACCCATATAAATTATGGTATGGCTATGATACCCCGGATATAATATCAATGATGAAAAAAATAATGGATGATGATGAATCGGGATATGAAAAACCTGATTCTGTAATAGTTGAACCCATTCAGGGTGAGGGCGGATATATAGTTCCCCCGGATGGATTTTTAAAAGCAATCAGGGAATTCTGCGATGATTATGATTTAACCATGATTGTGGATGAGGTACAGAGTGGTGTTGGCAGGACAGGAAAAATGTGGGCCTTTGAATATGAAAATATTACACCTGACATAGTCTGCGTAAGCAAAAGTATCGGTGGTGGATTGCCTGTATCCCTTGTTTATTACAGGGAGGACTATGATAAGAAACTGCCGAAGCCATTCCATATGGGTACATACAGGGCCAATCCACTGGCACTGGCTGCAGGAATAACAGTTATTAATGAAGTACCCAGATATTTAGACAGGGTAGTTAAAAATGGTGATGATATGATAAATAAATTCAGGAAAATTGATTCGGATTTAATAGGTGAAGTTCGCGGGAAAGGTTATATGATAGGCATAGAATTAATAGAAAACAATAGGCCTATGAATGCAGAAAAGGTAATGCAGATAAAGCATAGGTTGCTGGAAAATGGATTATTAATGCATACATGTGGCCATTGGGGAAATGTTTTTAGGTATATTGGTGCTTTAAATATGCAGGAGGAATTAATAGATACGGGAATTAATATTTTTGATGAAGTTTTAAGAGGTGAATCATATGGCAGATGAACTGAAAAAAAACGTTGGGGGATTATGGGCGGGTACATTCCAGTCCATTGCGTTTATTGCACCGGCTGCAGTAGCAGCATCATTTCTGGTTGTTGAGACGGGTTATGTTGGTGCTTCTGCACCTTTTGTATTCTTATTTGCTATTATAGGTGTAAGCTCTGCAATGTATATGAACTATGTTTTTGCCGGACGGATAGCACATGCAGGTGGTTACTATGCATACGTTTCTGCAGGCCTGGGACCAAAATTTGGCGTATTCTCTGGATGGTTATATTTCATTAATGTACTTGGTGCTTTAAGTGGTTTTGCAGTTCTATTCTTTGCTGGAGTCTTATGGCCATTGATACCTCAATTAGCATCAAATTCATATGGCTGGATCCCGTTAGCATTTATACCGTTAACCTTAATTCTTGTGTTATTATACCGCGGTTTACATCCCTCATTATTATATACTATAATAGGTGCAAGTGTTGAAATAGCCTTTCTGGCAGTAATATCAATATTACTTATAATCAAGGCCGGCCCCTCAAATACAATTGTACCGTTTACACCAGATGGCAACAGCCTTGGCAATCTTGGGCTTGCAACAATATTTTCAATACTGGGATTTGTTGGAGTTGGATCCGTTATAACACTTTCTGAAGAACTGAGAGAGCCTAAAAAGAATGTAAAAAGATCCATATTTATAGCTATGGGAATAACAGGTGCAGTTTATTTACTTATTTCATATTCCTTTGTTGTTGGCTGGGGAATAACAAAAATGAAGTCATTCAACACAGCAACCAATCCTGGATTTATCCTTGTAGATAGATATTTTGGGCCTGTTGTGATGATTGCATTTATATTAATTACCTTAAATAGCTTTTTATCAAACGGCATAGCTGAGGGAAATGCTTTTAGCAGGGAAGGGTTCGCACTTGCCCGTGATAATATATTATTTCCAAAGAGTATGGCGGTGGTGCATGATAAGTACCACTCTCCCCATAAAATAATAATTGTGGAATGGATAGTAATAGTTGCATTAACCCTGGCAGGTGGATTAGAATTTGGCCCAATTTTAGGTGCTACCCTTATAACCGCAGTTAATGGAGTTTCCCTGTATATTGTTCATATACTGGCTAATTTTTCACTGCCAATATATGGAAAGAAAACATTGAAATATAAAGTAAAAAACCTTATACCACTTGCACTCGGCCCTCTGGCAGCAACAGTAGTATATGCATTTGCAATATACGGTGAATTTGTTCCATTTCCATCAGGGGCATATGCATATGGTGCGTGGGCAATAATAGCAGTTGTTGTTGCAGGAGTTTTATTAACAGTTGCAGTATACATTAAAAAATCCAGTAACGACATGGAAACTATAGGCAAAACAAAAATAGAAAGCATAGATAAAAATGAGGAGGTAGAGAATTAAAACTACGTATATTTTTTATTTCAATATTTTCCAAACATTTAAAAATAGTTTTCAATACTGCTATGGCAGTATAAATGTAATATATAGAGGAGGGCACTCTAATAGATGCTAGATAATAATTTTTGAGGCAAAAAGGAAAATTTATGTGTATATTTGAAAGCATTACTGTGGAATAATATCACCTGAAAACAAGTGCATATAATTTTATATTCAGCCATTTTCCTATATCTGCATCAAGTTTCTGTGGATTAATGTTCCAGATGGAAAAATCAGCACAGGATCCGGGTTTTATGGAACCTATATCATTCCATTCAATGACTGTGGAACTCATAGACGTATAGATTTTGAGTGCCTCTTCAGGTGTAATATTCTCATTATTGCTGAATACCGATTTTTTCCTACCACTTTTAACTATCCGGTAAATGGATGAGAATATGCCATATACAGGGGGATATGGAGTAACCGGGCTATCTGACCCATTTGAAATATTGACCCCCTTTTCTATAAGGGTTTTTACTGGAAACATGCACCTGCTCTCACTATCTTCAAGATTCTGTTGCAGTACATCACCTATAAAATAGATAAATGCTGTCTGGGTTTCAATGTCAGTTGAAAGTTTTTCTATCCTTTTTATAAGACCGTCGTTTAGCTTGTATGCATGGACAAGGGCAAAGGATGATTTCATTCCTTCTGACTGTACATCCTCAATTGTATTTAAGGCCTCCTCTATTGCCCTATCGCCAATTACATGTATGCTTATATGATTGCCTGTTTTTGCAAGCCGGTGTATAGCCTCACGAAAACTGTCAGTATCCCAGAGTGGCATGCCCTTCCCAGTTTTATCAGACTCTCCCATTTTTTTATATGGATTCTTCATCCACGCTGTCCTGGACATGATAGAACCATCCAGAAAAACCTTAAATCCAGCGAATTTCAGAAGGGCATTTTCCTTAATTTTTCTAGACATTGATATTTTGTTATCAACATCCTCTATGGAATATACTGGCAGTGCAATCATTAACCTTAAATTAATTCTTTTCCCGGTTGATAGATTATTGAATGCCATGATCCTGGTTTCCTCATTGATATCAGCTCCTGTACCACCAGTATCCTTTACTGCAGTTAAACCTGATTTCATATACATTTCAGATCCATATATAATTGCATTTTCATAATCATCAACATTATACTCCGGTATGAATTTTTTGACAAGATCCATTGCCCCTGCCTCATACAGTATTCCATCTGGGTCACCATTAGGATCCCTGCCCAGCCTGCCATTTGGTGGGTCATCCGTTCTGCTGGTTATGCCGGCAATATCCAGTGCCCTGCTATTGCACACTGCATAGTGTTCTGTAACATGTGTAATAAATACTGGTGTATCATTTATAACACTGTCTATAATATGCCTGTCTGGAAGTTTTCTTTCATTCATTATGTATTCATTTAACCCGTATCCCTGGATCCAGCCATGAATTATACTTCCCCTGTTTTTGCTGAGTAATTCCCTAAGTTCACCAAATGACCCCAAACTACCAAAATTCACCTGGTATGCCATCTTCAGGGACGTCAGTGTGAAATGATTATGTGAATCTATTAATCCTGGAGATAGAAATTTTCCCCTGAAATCAAATGTATTGCCGTGTTTCAGCAGCTCCTTAACACTTCCGGGTTCTGGAGTTTTTACATTCAGTATTCTTCCATTCTCCACCTCTATTACAGTACATTGATTATGTATATGTATGCCATCAAAAAAACTGTCTGTAATTAAATTCTGTATCATATTTACCATCCCTGCTTTTCCTCTGTGAAAATAGGATTATTGTATTTAGGGGTATCTATTTTTCCAGGTTTTTTATAGCACTGCAATAATCGCAGCATGTGGAAACGTAACATATACTGCAGTTCAGTGACCGGGGTGTGCAGATATTTTTTTTGATCCTGTATAAAACTTATAACCGGATGCGGTTACTGATCCGACCGGTATGGTATTCATAAAAATCTTTAATTATTATACATTTATATGAAAATATGGAGAACAATTTTATTAAAAGTGTCGAGGCCATTGAGGGACATAATGTTGGAATGCCAGTTAAATTAGTCTTTTTGCCTGATATCCCCGGAAAGAATATAAACGATAAAAAATATTATTGCATAAAAAACCTTGATTATATACGAAAGCTTTTAACTTACGAACCCAGATCAGCTTCAGATTCCTACGGTGTAATAGTAACATCAAAATCATCTGATGACGGTGATGTATCCGCAATATATTTTGATATATCTGGATGGCATGATATGTGTGGCCATGCAACACTGTTTTTAGGCAGTTATCTGGTCCAGAAAAAACTTGTAAATTCCAGTGATAATGGCATTACAGAGGTTAAAATAGATGCACCGGCCGGAAGAGTTGTGGTAAACGTAAATTCACTAAACGGCACTGTAAAAAATGCATCCCTTAAAAACGTCCCATCATTTATTTATTCTGTTTACAGCATACCATTGAATGGAAAAAATATTGAAGTAACAGTTGCTTTTGGTGGTGATTTCTATGCAATTATTGATCTGGATGATTTAAATTTGAAATATTCAAGGGGCATACTGCCAGAATTACATAAAATTGCATTGCAGGTAATGGAAAAACTGTATAGCAAAAATATAGTGCATCCATTAAATAGCAATATTAATGGTTTATATGGTGTTAGATTTCAATCAATAATTGATAGGGATTCAATGTATGGAATATTATTCTTCGGCTCCAGGGACAGGCTAATCCTTGACAGGTCCCCTTCCGGAACTGGAAGTTCTGCACATCTTGCATATTTATATTTCAATAAAAAACTGGAAGTAAACAGGGAAATTAAATTTTTAAGCTCAATAGATACGGTTTTTAGGGGAAAGGTTTTAAATGAAATAAAATTAAATGGCCATAATGCAATAATGCCTGAAATATTAACCCTGGATAAGGGATGCTATATAACAAAATTTTCTAAATATGTAATTGATAAGGATGATAAAATTAATGAGGGCTTTGAACCACCCCTGTAATAAAAAATTCCGGGTAATGCATAATCAGGAGAGATTTTAGCATTTAACCAGAATCGATTTCATGGTTATATTTTTAAATTGTGGTAAACCCGGATACCGTATAAACTCCCTATATTATAATCCACCATTTTTATATTTTTTAATTAATGATTCAGCTATAACCTTTTTCCTTATCTCATTTGTTCCTGCACCTATTGTCAGCAGTATTGAATCCCTGAATACCCTTTCTATATCAAAATCCTTAATATATCCATATCCACCAAATATCTGCAACGCCTCCCTTGCAATATACTCTGAGGATTCGGAGGCATATAATATTGATGATGCTGCATCCAGTGCATCCATTTTATTATCATTTACCCTCTTTAACGCCTCAAGGGCAAATAGTCTGGAGGATTCAAATTTTGTATACATATATGCAAGTTTTTCCTGTATTAACTCAAATTCGTGTATAGGCTTATTGAACTGTTTTCTTTCTATGGAATATTCTACTGCTAAATCCAGTGCCCGCCTTGCTATGCCTATTGAGTTAAAGGCCAGTACAGACCTTTCCATATTTAATCCACCCAGCATTACATCCTTTCCCCTGTTATATTCACCAATAATTCTATTTTTATTTATCTTAATATTGTCAAAATAGATTTCTCCCGTGGGTGAACCACGCATGCCCAATTTATTGAATTCTTTTCCACGTGAGAAACCATCATCCTTTGATTCTATTGCAAATGCTGTAATACCGTTGTCCGTTCTTGCATAGACCAGAAACACATCGGAATACGGTGCATTTGTTATAAATGTTTTACTGCCATTTATTATGAAATTCTCATCATGTTTTTCAGCCAGTGTTTTTAATGATAATGCATCGGATCCTGCAGAAGGCTCTGTCATGCCTAAAGAACCGATAAATTCTCCAGAGCATAATTTTTCCACATAACTTTTCCTGATATACTCTGATCCATTCCTGTATAAATTATCCAGGCATAAATTGCTGTGGGCACCATATGATAAACCCAGAGACCCTGAAGCATAACTTATTTCCTCCTCTATAATAGCCTGTGAAATATAATCTGAACCCGAACCACCATATTCCTCAGGTACAGTTATGCCCAGATAACCCATTTTGCCCATTTTTTTAAATAAATCTACAGGAAAGTAATTATTCTCATCTATTTTCCTCGACAGTGGCATTATTTCCTTTTCCGAAAATAACTTTACATTTTCCCTCAGGATATCATATTCCTCATCCAATGTATCACCATTTAAGTATATTTTAAACGTATATAAACAGCATTGATTGGAAATTTGTTTTAAAAATTATAAATATTAATATATATAAAAACCGGTAAATTATAATTTGCATACTTTTTAATATGTTTATAAATTTACATACCATGTCATCTTTAAATGGAATTAAGGTAATAGACTTCACCCAGGCAATGGCAGGGCCAATAGCAACAATGATTTTTGGGGATCTGGGGGCAGAGGTAATTAAAATAGAGCCATTTACAGGAGAGCAATCAAGAAAATGGGCCCCACCATTTATAAATAATGAATCTGCATATTTTTCCGCACTTAACCGGAATAAAAATGATATATGCATAGACCTCAAGAGCCCGGAATCTATTGAAATAATTAGAAAACTGGCAGGCAGTGCAGATATAATAATAGAAAATTTCAGGCCCGGCATAGCCAAAAAATTAAATATTGATTATGAAACACTAAAAAAATATAATGATAAAATTATTTACTGCAGCATTTCTGGATTCGGGCAAACAGGCCCTGATAAGGACAAACCTGCCTATGATTTAATTGCACTTGCCAGGTCAGGTTTAATGAGCATAACCGGGGAAAAAAACGGTGAACCCGTAAAATTTGGCGTTCCAATAACAGATATAACAAGTGGCCTTTTTGCTTCAATATCTATACTTTCGGCCATTTATTACAGGGAAAAAACTGGCAGAGGGCAGTATATAGACCTGTCAATGCTTGACATTAACACTTTTTTGCTTGTAAACCAGTTTATGAACTATATTGCAACAGGGAATAATCCTGAGAGGGAGGGATCAAAACACCCAAGTATTGTACCGTATCAGGTTTTTAAGGCTAAGGACGATTATATTGCCATAACTGTGGGTACAGAGAAGTTGTGGTCATTGTTCTGTACAGCCATACATAGGGAGGACTTAATAAACAATGAGAAATTTAGAGATAATGGAAATAGATTAAAAAACAGGGATGAACTGATTGGTATACTTAATAACCAACTATCAAAAACAGATGTTCAGGATTTAATCGATATACTGGATAATTATGGTGTTCCATGCTCTAAGGTAAATAATATCAGTGATGTTATTAACGATGACCAGATTAATTTCAGGGATATGTTTAAAAACTTTGACGGGCTAACACTGTTGAATTCTCCCATTAAAATGTCAGAAACACCAGGAAATATAAGGAAATTGCCACCAAAGCTGGGTGAGGATACTCATAGCATATTAAAAAATATTGGATATACTGAACAGGAAATAAAAAATTTTAAGGAAAAAAATATTGTTAAATAATTAATTATATTAATTATGTCAACTTAGAAAGATATAGATATGAAATCATATTTTAATTATCTATGAATAAAAATGTTCAGAAAACTCCCTGGCATGATGTTAACTGGCCTGCGATTTATACGGCCTGGGGTGGTTGGATTCTTGATGGGTTTACAACTACCGAATTAAATGAGGGAAAATATACAAAGGACGCAGGTGAAAATTAATTTTTTTTGAATTTATGGCATCGGAGCCAATAAATTAGGTTATGATTTATGTTAACTGTGTTAATATACATCTTTGGAAGTTATCATTTCACAGAACTGCGGGATGCTTAAACTCCTTGTGCACAACCCAGTACCCTCGAGCCCGTTCGCAAAAGCTTCAGGAACTGCTTTCTTTATTATATTGTAAGATGCCTACAGATCTCCATGCTGGAATTAAACTAACTTCCGGCAATGAAAAAATCCGTGGCGGAACCCATAAATAATTTTATCCCAAAACCAGTGGTTACGGAAGGCCTAATACTAAATATTTTTAATTATATATTATTGTAATATGTTATGAACAAAATTGTTGATAATAATAGCAGATAATATATATATCCCTGTATAGCATTGCCAGTATCTTGATAAAAATATTATAAACAGTAAACTCGATTATTATGGATTAACATTTTCATATTAAAAATTCTGGGAGCAATTGAAAAAAGAGGGATATATGGAAAATAGAGCTAAAACCCGTATTGCGGATAAAAATGCCAGATTTTGATGGGGCTAAAAACTTTATTTTAAACATATCAGGGAAAATTTATAATAAAGTTACAGCCTATTCTAAACATTATAATATAAGAAAAATAAATTATTCCTTTATTAATAACTGATATGCAGCATCGGATAATCCGCTGTCGGGATCGCCGTAGAATAGGTGCCGTGTCTGGGTAAATTCATATATTCCCTCTAAACCCAATTCCCTGCCAATGCCACTCATTTTAAAGCCTCCCCTGGGTGCTGCAGCAGATAATAAATGGTAATCGTTTATCCATACAGTTCCTGCTAAAATATTGCTTGCAACCCTGTATGCCCTGTTTAAATCATCTGTCCATATGCCTGCTGCTAAACCATATTTTGTATTGTTGGCTATTTCTACTGCCTCATTATCGGTGTCAAAGGTTGTAACAGATAAAACAGGACCAAATATTTCTTCATTGAATATCTTCATATCAGGTTTTACATCCATTAACAGTGTTGGTGGATAATAAAATCCATTTTCCGGGACTTTATTTTTTAAATCCCGGGAATAATATACTGTAGCACCCTCATTTATTCCGGATTCCATTAAATTATTTATTTTCTTCAGTTGATCATTATTTGTAATTGCACTTATATCCGTATTAAAGTCCATCGGATTGCCGGCTACCATATTGCTTAAATAATATTTCATTCTCTCCATAAATTTATCCTTTATTTTATTGCTTAATATTAATCTGCTTCCTGATTCACACAACTGCCCAGAATTCAGATATATGCCGAATAAAACCCCCTTAACCGATCTATCAATATCAGCATCATCAAAAACAATATTGGGCGATTTACCACCGAGTTCGAGTGTAATTTTCTTTAAATTTTTTGCGGCCTTTTCCATTACAAGTTTTCCGGTATATGTTGAACCGGTGAAGCTTATCATATTTATTTTTTCATTTTCTATTAAATAATTTCCCGTTGTCTCTCCTTTTCCGGCAATTACATTTACTGACCCATCTGGAAAGCCAGCATTTTTTATATCCTTGGCCAGTTCCAGTGCTGTAAGTGGGGTATAATGAGAAGGTTTTAAAACTATGGAATTGCCCGCTAAAAGTGCCGGAATTACCTTCCATATTGCCATTAAAAATGGTACATTCCACGGTGCTATTGCCGCCACAGTACCCATGGGAACATACTGTATTATTCCCCTTGTTCCGGGATATTCGGGGTGCTCTATTTCCCGTGATTCCTTGAAATCCTGAACTGTGCCGAAATATCTTATATGCTCTATGCCTAATGGTATATCCATAAAACTGCTCTGCCTTATTGTTTTTCCTGTATTCAGTGATTCATAATTTGAATATATTTCTGATCTTGATTCTATTATATCGGCCAGTTTTAATAATAATTTCTGCCTTTCCTTTAAATTGATTTTTGATATCTTATCGAGGGCATACAGTGATGAATTGACTGCATAATCTGTGGTATCCCTATCAGTTTCCATGCAGTAACCTGCAGTTGAACCATCCGACGGGCTGATCATCTCTATTTTCTCTCCCTCCTCATTTATTCTGCCATCTATAAAATTGCCAAAAATTTTTTCCATTCAATCACCATGGACCTTCTTAAAAATAGTTTCTATACCCTCTCTATCTATATCCTCTGGATTGGTTATTATTCCTGTTGAATTCTCTGCCAGTTCCACGAGCAAATCAAAGTTCTGGCTATAATAATCCTCATTTATACTCATGGCATTCATTTTTACGGGCTGCCCAATTTTTTTAAATAAATTTTCAACGGTCATGTCCAGTGATGGTTTCCTTATATTATCCGGAAATATACTGTTTAATTTATCATATTTGTTTTTTGATGATTTATAATTATACCTGATAACCTCGGGCAGGAACAATCCAACTGTTTTACCGTGTGCTATTTTAAAAACTGCCCCAAAGGAATGCCCTAATGCATGGGCTAAACCTATTTGGGAATTTGAAAATGACATGCCTGCCATGGATGCACCGATATGCACATTGTTCCTTGAATCAACATTTTCTGGATTGCTTAGAACATTTAAAATATTGTTTGATATTAGTTCCAGTGCCTTCTCCGCCAGTGCGTCAGAATATGGGTTTGCCCATTTTGCAACGTATGATTCTATTGCATGTGTCATTGCATCCACCGATGTATTTATTGTCTGTTCTCTGGGCAATGATAAAACCATTTCCGGATCTAAAATGGCATAATCCGGCAATATCTCAGGTGATGCCAGCTCATTTTTCCTGTACTCGTTTTTTTCAGATACAACTGCAGCCCATGAACATTCTGATCCTGTACCGCTTGTTGTAGGTATTGCAATTAAATGGCTTTTTTTCCTTAAATTTAATTTTACCAGTGGTGTAATATCATAAACCTTGATATCCTGCCTTTCATATAGTGCAAATAAAATTTTGGCAGTGTCCATTGAAGATCCACCACCAGCACCTATAAATAAATCCGGATTAAATTTTTTTACATCGTCCAGGTGCAGTAGCATGTTATCATAGTCCGGCTCCGGTAAAATATCGGAGATTACAAATGTTTCAGCATTTTCAGGCAGATTTTTTTTAACCCTATCTATAAGTCCGGATCCAAGTATATTTTTATCTGTTACAATAACAATTCTGCCTGCATCAAGTGTATTTAAAAATGATAATGAATCCTCACCAAATACAATCTGTGGTGATCGGAAAAACCACATATTACGCCTCAAATTCAGTTTTTACCAGTGAAGCGGTATTTACCATTTCCTTTGCTGCCTTTGTGTATCTCATAATTTTCATCATGGGCCCTTCAAGTTTGAATTTGCCGGTCATTAAACCCTGTATCGGGTCTATTTCCTTATTTATTAATTTAACCCAGTTTGAATATGGGCCTGTATACCTGAATTCCGATTTCTTTATATCATTTTCATTGTCTGAAGCTTTGTATGACCTGCACTCACCATGGAATAAATCCAGGTACAGGTACCATTTTTTGCTATACCTATCATCAGGCTGCACAACGAAGGTTATGTCTCCCTCCCATGTTTTGCCTGCATCCTTATATTCACTGTTGCCATTTAAAGCCTTTACATATTCATCTGCCCATTCGGGGCCTGGAAAACTTGCCATAGTAATTATAACAATAAAATATATATAAAGATTATTAAATAAACATTATGCTTTTATAAAAACATCTTTTCAATTTTTTTATCTGTGTTTACAATTAAAACTTTTGGTTCATCTCCCTCCCTTAACCATTTTAATTCATTTAAATCGTTTGATGCAACCATTGTATCTATATGAAAACCCTTAGAAATGCTTTCAATGTCCAGATTTAATGTTAGATAATCCTTATTTTCCATTTCGGGATAATATGAATCTGCAAAGCTCCTTAAAATGTTGTAGCCACCATTGTTTAAAACCAGGAATTTTACAGGCAGATTATATCTTTTTGCAGTCCATAGGCTCTGTACCGTATACATAAATGAACCATCTCTGATAATAACCAGGGTTTTATTATTTTTTACAGCTATGCCGAGAGATGCTGCCATTGCCCATCCTAACTGGCCTGTTTTTGCTGTAAAATATTTTTTATGGCCATAGCCAAACATTGATCTGACACTTTCTGTTGCAGAAATTGCCTCATCAACTACAGTATAATCACCGAAAATTTTCTTTGCGTTATATAACACATAATCAACACCCATTGTAAGTTTTTCCCTTGCTATTTTGTTTGGAAATGTCAGGTCTTTCCCCCTGTGAAAATTACTCTTTTTATTTATTAAATTTCTGGCCTTTTCTAAAAATATTTTAGGATTTATGTAATATGATTCGCCAGTCCTGTGTGATAAATCAGTACCGATAAAAATTACATCCTTATCTATAAATGGCTTTGACGGCAGATATGGATAAAATATAATATCACCACCAATGAATATGATTAAATCATTTTCGAGGAAATTTAAATTCATTAAGGTTGATGCCGGAAGCAGATCGCCCATATAATTATCATTGCTGGTATTATATGTGGACCTCGATGCTAATGGCTCTGAATAAACCTTAACACCCAGTTTTTTTGCAAACTCTTCTGCTTCAGTAAAGGCATTGTACAGGTCTATTTCATAACCGAAAACAATTGCCGGATTTTTTGCACTGTTTATTCTCTCACATATATTTTTAATTGCATCTTCATCCGCGATATTATAATTCGGTTCTGAGTGGAAATTTTTATAGTATTCCCCACTGTAATCCATTACATCCATTGGAAATGATAAAAATACCGGGCCCATGGGTGGTGTTAATGCAATTTCCCTTGCCCTTTTCAATGCTACAGGTATATCCTCGGGGCTTTTTATTTCGTATTTATATTTAACAAAATCTGAAACCATAGACAGTGTATCTCCGGATAATAATGGATCATAAACCAGATGCCTTGTATCCTGCTGGCCTGCAGTTACTATTACCGGGGACCTGTTCATTTTTGCTGTAAATAAAAATGCCATTGAATTTCCTATACCCGGCATAGTATGCAGATTAACCATTGAAGCTTCTGAATTATATAGAGAATAACCATCAGCCATCCCAAGTGCAATTGAATCATGCAGTGCCAGGTAATAGTTATTTATAGATCTCAGCATGGGTATTTCGGTTGTTCCCGGATTGCCAGATACAAAATCTATTTTATTTTCCTTTAATGCATTATATAATATTTCATAGCCCTTCATCTGACCGCCCCCAGGGCTCCCCCTCCCTTCAGGGGTGGGAGGAATTGGAGGTTGAACTTCAAACCTTTACCATATCTTCTTAACTCTACTTTCTTTACACTTACATCCATCCTTTTTTCACCTTTTTTAATAATTACACTTTTTCCAACGTTATGAATTCCCATTACGTTACACTCCTCTTTCTGGAAGAGAACAGTATCCCCTGGCTGCAATGAATACCTTCTCTTCCGTATAGAGGGTTTAAAGCCCTTTCTGTTCAATTGCAGGCAGCGGTTGTTCCTTCTTCTCTGGGAAACCATAAACGGTGGTGTTCTCTTCTGTACTGATCCACCGGCTATGACAAATGCATCATTTGCATGGGTTTTTTCTATTCCCGATGCAATGCGGTTCATCTTTGTTATGGATCCGGGTGTTGTTGGCATTAGTGGTTGGTTTCGCATGTTTAAAACGGGGACTCTCAGGTCCCGTACAGTCATGCCTGACTGTAGGTCCACATCGGGGTTGTTAGAAGAGGTTTTTAAGCCATGCACACTGAGAGTTCCCTCTCTGTTTAATGCATGGTCACAGCTGCCACGGGCTTGTGGAGCACCCGTGGGTGTGTATGTATTTCTCCGATCTAACTTCTGCTTTTCTTTCATATTTTCAAAGCCCCCTAATCAACTCTTGCGTTGCCCTCACGGGACAAGCCCACGCCTTTAGTCGTGGGTAGCTGACTACAATTCCTCTTTTATCTGGTATAATGGATCTAAACCCTGTGTGTATTTTATTAAATTGCCTATAGTTTCCTGCAGGAATCTCTGCTGGCTTTCAATGGTTGCACCGGCAATATGCGGTGAGAATATTACATTGCCCAGTTTAAATAGTTCCGATGAAAAATCCGGTGGCTCCTTACTGTATACATCAATACCCGCAAATATGTTTTTTGTTTTTATTGCCTTAACCAGTGCATTTTCATCCATTATTTCTCCACGGGATGTATTTATAAAAATTGCATTATCCTTCATCATGGAGAAGTGCTTATCATCAAACAAGTTTAATGTACCCTCTGTCAGTGGCAGGTGTATTGATAGTATATCTGAACTCTTTATAACATCATCAAGTTCCATGTATATTAATCCATACAACTCCTCATCCTCAGCCGGCAATCTCTTTACATCATAGTATATAATTCCCGGGCCAAAGGGTATTAATCTCTGTACCAGTTTAATTCCTATTGCACCCATGCCGATAATTCCGAAGATTTTTCCATTTAATTCGGTTGAATTTGTGAGCACAGGCCAGTTGCCGTTACGTATTTCCCTATCAAAGAATATTAAATTCTTTAAAAATGCCAGAACCATCGCAATTACATGCTCGGCTACAGCATCCTTATTTGCCCGGGGAATATTTGACAGTATAATATTCCTGCTTTTCAGATATTTTACATCAACATTGTTGTATCCCGTGCTTGAAACCTGTAAAAACTTTAAATTTGGAAACTTATCTATTTCATTTTTCCCAAACTGTGTAAATGTGGTTATCACAACAACTTCAGCATCATCCTTCTCAAAATCCATATTCGTCCTTATTTCTATTCCAGGCATTATCTGGTTTACTGTTTTCTTTATATCTTCCACAGGTAAAAATGCCGGAAGAATTACAAGTATTCTCATAATAATGTAATATGTGTGCATATTAAAATTTTTTTAAATAGAGATTAATGCTATTTTTGTATATAATACATAAGTCAAATCGTGTAAGGACATCGTGGAGCATACGCAATTAGAAAGAAAACTATTCTGTTCCCATATGAATTACAGAAGTATGTGGTAGAAATAAAAATTGGTAATACAGCACCTGGCAGAAAAAATATTGATCTAATTCAATACTGTAATTATCACACCTGAACCATTCAATAATACCAGCATTGATTGCTGATTTCTCAATACCTGTAATTCTCAAAAAAACTCTCCATTCATATGTGGCACTCACTGTCATGTACAGATGCCAGAAATTATTCTAAAATAATTAAAAGATGATTTTATATATTCTATACCATTTTATATGTATGGATTCTGGAATGATTATAACAGGTGTTGCCGATATAAGGAAAGAGCCAAAATTCGAATCAGAGCGTTATTCACAGCTTATTTATGGCGAGAAGGTCAGTATACTGGAAGATGGTGATGAGTATATAAAAGTAAAATGCCCAGATGGTGTTACCGGTTATACCAAAAAGAAACTTGTGGGGGAATACCGGGAAAGGAAATATAAAATTATAAGGATGTTTAGAACCAGAACTTTTATCCTGCCGTTAGGATCGTATATAGATGGCCATGATATAAATTATTTCAGTATACCGGAATCAATAATAAGGCCGGTAAATAAAAAATATGATCCTGTTGAAATGGCAAAGAAGTTTGTGGGAACACCATACTTATGGGGAGGCACATCAAACTTTGGCTTCGACTGTTCAGGCTTAACCCAGAGAATGATACGGTTTTCATTATCGTATGAGATTCCAAGGAATTCCGAACAGCAGTGTGATAAATCAATTACGGTAGATGGCTTTGATAATGCAAAAAAGGGAGATTTGATATTTTTCACCGGGCATGTTGCATTTTATCTTGGCAATTATAAAATATTACATGCAAATGGAACATACTCAAGAATAACATATAATGATCTGAATGATAAAAGTGAATATTCTAAAAGGCTTTTGGATATAATGGAAAAAATAGGAAGATTTGAATATTAATATTTATTTACAGTTTATGATAAAATCAATAAAATATAAAAACTGTTTAGGTTTTAAGTTAAAGAAAGAATACAAAGAATTTTAATGTAAACACTATTATACTGTTTTGTCGATGAAAATTCAAATATACTGCCAGCTTCAAATATGAAATTGCTAACGGGTTATGCATTATATTCCATACCCGGCAGGGATTACACTCTCAGAACAATTTTTAATATAAATGATGATAAAATACACGTAAGTGGTGACCCAACACCATTATTAACCCTTGAGGATTTATATAAAATATCAGAAAATTTAAGGGGAAAACAGAAAATAAATAGTGTAGAATTCGAGAAGATCTTTGATAATAACTATTATGGCAGGGGATGGTCAATGGATGATGTTAAATTCTGCTATTCACAGAAAATAGAACCCTATACAGTTAATGAGGGGTGCATATACGATAATTATATGCCTGAATCACATGAATTCCACAATCCCCATGACAGCAACATGTTCCCCTATAATGCCCACAGGAAACTATTCTCGGATTTTCTTATATATAATGTAAATAACAGTAATAATAGCATAAATGATAATATTATTTATGGGATGGATATAAAAAAAATATTAAAGCATATGGAGGTTATGAGCTACAATTTTTCTGCTGAGGTGATGTTTAAATATCTATCATATGTAAAAAACGGCACAGGCATATCCAGTGAAAGTTCAAAAATAATTAAAAATTTTATTGAAAAATTTTATGGCAAAAATGATTTATACATAGCAGATGGATCGGGATTATCAAGGTTAAATCTGATTAATACCCTATTTTTATCAGAGTTTGTCAACAAAATTTATAGGCAGGATGATGGATTTTTGCAGTTACTTCCTGATTCTAGAACGGGAAATGGTACACTCAAAAATCGATTTACAGATATTAAGAATTATACCATAAGGGCAAAAACAGGCACACTTGACCACTGCTCACTGCTTTCAGGAATAATTGAGGATAAAAATATAAGTTTTAGCATATCCATAAACAATTCTAATTTAAGTGAAAATGAGGGGGAATTAAAAATAGATAAATTATTAAAATACAGGATAGATAAATTATAACTTATTATAAAGATAATAGGACATGGATGTAATGAAATCCCTGGCAATTATATCCGGAACATTGTTGATAAATACAATGCTTAATACATTCTTATCGCCCTTTGCATAAAGGATTACATCATTCAGTGCATTGTATAGTTCACCGGTTTTACCTGCAGTTCTTATATTATTAAGGTAAAATGCGGATTTAGATTTATCCTTCTGCATATAGAGGAATTTCATAAAATCTTTTTCATAATCTGAATGCAAAACATCATAGAATAACTTTTTAATGTCATTTACAGATGTATAGTTGTTTTTACCGTTTTTAATTGCCTCATAATCCAGGAATTTCCTTTCCAGAACCGTGTTTTTAAAACCATTATTTTTTATAAAGGAGTTTAATTTAAAAATGCCAATTTTATCGATAAAGAAATTAGATGCAGCATTATCACTTTCATCGATCATCATAGAAATTAAAAAATCCATGTTTATATCTGCATCCATAAAATTTAGAAGAGAATCCTCCGTTTTAATAATTTCAGAACTATGTATTTTTTTGATATTAAAATTCATTTTGAGTATATAATACAGTATATATAATTTTATTATACTGGCAGATATCATTTTTTTATCCGGGTTTATTACAAATTCAGCATCGAAATTTACATAGAAGCCGTAACTTATGTTTTCATTATATTTCTCCATGATGGCGTTGCACTGGTCATATGTAATCATAAAAATATATACATTATAATTATAAAAACATATGTCACTGGTCTGGTACTTCCTAAACTGCCCCAGTATTATTTATCTGTGGGTTGCATATATAATAATTTAAAAATAGAATATATTTATTTTGCCTTAACTGTATTCACAAGTTTCCAGTCACTTTTTGATGCAACCTTCCCTTTTTTATTCTGAACATAGTTATACGCGGATAATGCTGCTGTTGCACCATGGCCTGCAGATATTACTACCTGTTTATATGGTGTATTCGTGACATCACCACATGCAAAAATGCCTTCCTCAGAAGTTTTGCAGTAAGTGTCTACAATGATTTCATTTGATTCATTTAGTTTTACAATGCCCTTTACAAAATCCGTTCTGGCTATATACCCCATTTCTGCAAATACGGCACCTGTATTAATGTCACTTTCTATGCCAGATGAATTGCCCTTAATTTTTATACTTTTAACAGATGCATCACCGGATATGCTAAGCAGTGATGAGTCCTTAAATATCTCAACGTTTTTAAGGCTATTCAGTGTACTGACCAGTTCATCATCACCGATAATCTTTTTTGCCCTTGTTATAAAATAAACCTTTTTTACAACCGATGAGAGGTATATAACAGCCTGTATTGCATGCTCACCATTGCCATAAACTGCAACATCCCTGTTCCTGAATAATGGGCCATCACATATTGCACAGTATGATACACCGTGACCCTTAAAGCTGGTTTCCCCAGGAACATTTAAATCTCTTGGTGTTTTGCCGAATGCAAGAATAACTGCCCTAGAGATTATTTCCTTATCGTTTGTTTTCAGGATAAATTTATCATTTTCCTTTTTTATGGATGTTACTTCATCGTATAAAAATTCTGATCCAAATGCTTCGGCTTCCTCCTTGAATTTATTTAACAGGCTAAAGCCATCAACAAGATCATAGCCGGGATAGTTCTGTATTTCGTTTGTTAGCAGCGCCTGGCCACCGATATCCTTGGTAATAACTAAAGTTTTCATTCCCTGCCTTGCAGAGTATAAAGCAGCTGTAAGGCCCGCTGCTGCTCCTCCAATAACAACAATATCGTATTCCATATTTAGGCCAGCGATTTTATTTTCTGTATAAGCTTCTCCTTTGGCACAACACCTATTGACACATCTACTATTTTACCGTTTTTGAAGAATAAAAGTGTTGGTATGCTCTCAATTCTTAATAGTGTTGATATACTTGGATTTTCATCAACATTCAGTTTACCAAAATTTGCTTTATCCGAATACTCACCGGACAACTCTTCGACAACCGGTGATAAATATCTGCACGGTGCACACCAGGCTGCCCAGAAATCAACAACTGACAACTTAGGCGACCTTACAAACGAATCAAATGTACTATCGGTTAAAACCCTTACATTGTTTTTTCCCCTATTGCTTTCCATCTTAATTGCCTCCAGAAGCTATGAAATTCTTCTGTATTTATATAATGCATATATATTATATAAGGATATTGTATGGTATTGTATTTATTATGCAATACCATTATATACAATAATGGGATTATGATAGTATGGGTTCTTTCAACCAGATATTAAGAAACAATGCTACATGTAAGGATTTGTTTGAATATTTCTTCGACCTGTCGCCCAATGATGTAAATATATTATATAGCCTGTGCCCTGATAAAATGGAAACCCTGGATGAAATAGCAGGCACAATAAAAAAAGACAGGACAACTGCATATAGATGCCTGCAGAAACTCGTAGGCACAGGTCTTGTCATAAAGAAAAAGAATACAATAGACAAGGGTGGTTATTATTTTACATATTCAAGGGTGAGTGTGGACCAGATAAACTTACTCATCCATGAAAAGGAGGGTGAATTTAACTCCGCTTCTAAATTACTGCTAAAAAATATTAAAAATGAGCTAAAAAAGTAAAATGAAAATTTTTTAATGGTATTATATATAAATTTTACTCATATTTACGCCAATAGCTATAAGTAATGCGGATAATGCAGTTACCGGTAACATGGGCATTATTTAGTATAACATGCCTGTTATAATTGCCAAATAACTGGTTATACCATAGAATGGCAAAATTATAATTTAACAGCATTTTTCATCAAAGACTATTGTTTTCATAATAATATTAAATAGTAATAAAAGAATTTTGAAAGTATAAGCAAAAATGTTATAATAACGGGAGTTGCCCTTGCGGGTAGAGCCCCAGTCTCCTCAGGCGTAACTTCTGAAGTGCCCCCCCTATAAAGTCACTGGCAAGGGAATTACTAAATTATAATATAAAGGTAAATGGGATAGCACCGGGATTTATCGATAAATCAAAACATGAATATAAAAATGAGGCATTATTATATAGGGATAGATATCCATCTGAAGATATTAATAAAACGGTGGAATTTTTGATAAATAATAAGGGTTGCTGGAGACCATAACATTAACATCGATTCCGGCATATAAATAATTACTGGAAACTCTAATAATGCAGTATATCTATAACTATTTTTTGCCTGTTTATGTCGTTTTATTCATTTTGATATATACGGTTTATAATAATCACAGAAATGCTTATTCTACTATTTTAGTACGGTGTTTCATATTTATAATTATAATGCTATGTCACCGTTGAATATTGCAGTGTGGAATATTCCATGAAGGATAATACAGATAAGTAATTGCCAGTATACGATGCATTAATATTATTGACTACAGATTGTTATTATTTACAGAAAATTATACCGACAACATTCAAATTATTAATAATGTATAAAGTATTTACGGGAATATTCATTGAAATTGAAATGCTGTTCAATTTATAAAGGAACGTTTATAAATACCACGTGGTATTTATCTGTTAATGGTAGATATAGACGAATTAAGGGGCAATGCATATAAAAAGGAAGTTGGCATTTTCGGTGCAACATTCATGGGAATAAGTGCCATAGTTGGATCCGCAATACTGTTTATACCTGTAACAGTACTGGCTGCTGCAGGACCTGCAGGTACAGTTGCATGGTTAATTGGTGCATTAATGATGCTGGTTATTGGTTTAATTTATGTGGAGCTTGGAACTGTTTTACCCAGATCAGGTGCTGCTGGAGCTTATCCACACATCTCCAATGGTTCGATAGCAGGGTTATTCAATGCATGGGGTGTTTTCCTTGGATACGTTCTGGCACCGGTTTCTGAAGTTGTTGGCATGGTGGAATATTTAAGTTTCTTTTTTCCGCCGTTGTTTAATTTAACAGTGGGAACCCTTACAATTTATGGTGAGATTATAACGGTAATAATTGTATTTCTATTTTTCCTTGGAAATTATTTTGGGGTTAAATATTTAAACAAATCAAATATATATTTAACCTGGCTTAAATTATTATCACTGGCATTTATAGGCATATTCTTTTTAGCTTTTTATTTCCATCCTGCAAATTTTTACAGGTTCCGCGGAGGGTTTATACCGTATGGAAGTACAGGCTTGCTGTTCGCAATTGCAACAACGGTGTATGCATATGCCGGATTCAGGCAACCTGTTGAATACGCAGAAGAGATTAAAAATCCAAGAAAATGGATTCCAGTAGCCGTTATATTATCAATAGTAATATCGTTTATTTTATATGAAGTGCTATCCATAATTTTTATAGGTGACATAAACTGGTCATATCTTGGTATAACCGAGGGGAACTGGTCAAAGTTATCAACGTTAACATTCCCACTGCCCGCTGTGGCCTTTGGTGTGGGTTTAGTTGTAATGGGATATTTTATATTTATTACATCTATACATTCATCCGCTTCATCAAGCCTTGTGTATAGTGGTGGTGCTGCAAGGGTTCTTGCTGTTATGGGGGAGAATGGCTATATTCCAGCAATTTTTGCAAAAATTAATAAAAAAGGTGTACCGTATATTTCCGTTATAGTTGTTCTAATAATAAGTGCATTTTATACATTTTTAATACCGGTATTTATAAGTGTGGCACTGGTATTTGTTGATGCTTCTCTAGTTTCTTATGCACCTGCGGCAATAAGCCTGCTTGTTTTCAGAAAATATTTAAAGGTAGAAAAAAGCAATAGCTTTAGATTGCCCTTTGCAGATATACTGGCACCTGCAGGTTTCATTGTAGGCAGTTTATTATTATACTGGACAGGCTTCGAATATTTGAGAATTGCCTTACCCTCTGTTCTTGTGATCGCTATATTATTTTTATTTTCAAAAAGGAAGAACAAAATAGATAAAAAGGAAATAAAAGGTGGTATATGGTATCCATTTTATTTGATATTTGTACTGCTAATGTCCTATTCTGGAAGTACTTATTTTGGTGGAATAAATCTAATCCATTATCCATTTGATATTGTTACCTTTGTCATTATTTCCATTATATTTTATTTCATAGGTCTGTACAGTGGATATTATTATATGAAACCGGAAAATAATAAAAGTACAGCGTAAAAATATTTATATTAATTTTTATTGATTATATATGGTATATAAAAGAGACTTTACTGGCTATCATAATGATTACCCGAATTTTAAATGGCCAGAAAATAAAAATTTAGCAGTTTCACTGGTTTTTAATTATGAGGAGGGATCGGAACATTCCTATAACAGGGACAAAGTAGTTGAAAGCATAGGTGAGTTTTTACCCGTGGATGCAAATAGAAGGGATATAGGCAATGAAACAGTATATGAATATGGCCAGAGGTCCGGTATATGGAGAATCCTTAATGCTATTAATTCAAGAAATATAAAGGCTACATTCTTTGCAACGGCAAAAGCACTGGAAACTAATATGTATGCCACAAAAAACATAATAGAAAATGGACATGAAATATGCGATCATGGCTACTACTGGACAGAACTGTATAACATGGGTTACAGTGCTGAATATAATGAGATTAAAAATTCAATAGATTTAATTGAAAAATTAACGGGTAAAAAACCAGCGGGTTTTTATGCACGTGAACCGACTGAAAATACAGTAGACATATTATCAGAATTTGATAATTTTATATATGACTCTGATTCATATGCAGATGATTTACCATTTTTTTACAACAGGTTATTAATTTTGCCATATACACCGGATGCAAATGATTTTCATTTTTTATCGCCAATGAATAGATTTTCAACCTCAAATGAATTTTTAGAATACCTGATAGACACATTTAATACCCTGCATGATGAAGCACAGAAACAGCCAAAAATGATGACAGCAGCGTTCCATGTAAGAGTAACTGGCAGGCCGGGCAGATTTCCAGCACTTATAAAATTTATGGATTATATAATGAAATATGATGATATCTGGATAACAACGAGAGAGGAAATAGCAAAATTCTGGATAAAAAATTTTAAAGATTAGACAAACATCAGAATAAATAAGGATACCGTTAAAAAAAATTAATAAAATTATTGCATATAACATTATAATTTCAGGATATCACAGTTTTTACTGATAAAAATCGTGTGGTTAATGTTCATAAAACTTAATAATATTTTACACATTGTATTCCATGGAAAAAATAATAGTTTACTCAAAAAATGGACATAAAATATTTGTTGAAAAGGTTAATGGCAAAATAAGGTTAATAAAAAATGGAAAATCAATTATAGAAACTTCAAATGCCCTTTTATTAAAGGAAGATGGACATGATCCTGTATATTATATATCATTTAACGATGTTGAGAAATACCTAGAGCCATCAGATGCACATAGCATATGCCCCTATAAGGGACGGGCCTCCTATTATTCACTGAAATATGATAACATTATAGAAAAGGATAAGGTGTGGAGATACAATAATTCAAGCAGAGAATTTAGAAAAATAAGGGATTATGTAGCATTTTATCCGGATGCCATAGATAAAATAGAAAATATTGTATAGATTATCTATAATATATAACAAATGCCATAACCGAAATGTATGGCCATTATCCCCCATAAAATTTTACCAGTGCATGGTTTCAGAATGTAAAAAAACCGGTGATAGGGTGAAATAAAGTTCTCATAAAAAAGATTATATGTTAAATAAATATAATAATTTGATTTTTATGAGTTATAAAGGAAGAGATGTATATATGGTTTCAGGGGGTGTGACAAAGTTTGCAAAGGCGTCTCCTGATATGGATTTTAGATTGCGGGTGAAAAAAGCGTTTGATTATGCTTTAAATGATGCCAACATTACCCTCCAGGAAATTGATGGTTCTGTTGCTTCATATTTCTCAGATCATTTCCAGAGGCAGCTTATGGCGGGCATTATGGTCAATGATTATTTAGGCCTATCCCCAAAACCAAGCAAGAGAATTGAGGGTGGCGGAGCTACAGGTGGCCTTGCTTTTCAAACTGGTTTTGAGGAAATAGCATCCGGAAGGATGGATACATGTGCTGTATACGGATTCGAGACGATGTCACATGTCAATACATGGAAGGGAAATGAATTCATAGCACTTGCAAGTGATACAAATTTTGATTACCCTGTTGGAGGTTTCTATACCGGATATTATGCAATGATGGCTAACCGGCACATGCATGAATTTGGCACAACTGTTGAACAGCTTGCTAAGGTTTCGGTAAAGAACCATGGAAACGCAATTCACAATCCATATTCCCAGAGCCCTATGAAACTTACAGTTCAGGATGTTAGAAACTCTCCAATGGTGTCAACACCGTTAACAAGGCTTGATGTCTGCACAATGTCGGATGGGGCAGCCGTTGCAATTCTTGCTTCCAAGGAAAAGGCATTTGAAATTGCAGACAGGGAAGGAACAAAACCTGTAAAAATTGCCTCAATAGGAACAGGTACGGATACCATGAGGTTGTCGGATAGGCCATTCGGCAAGGTGCCACTACTTTCCAATGAAAAGGAGTCGGACTATAAGAACCTGAAATACCCGGGAATTCACTCATTCAGGGCAGGTAGAACTGCAGCAAAGGAAGCATATAAAGGTGCCGGTATAACAGATCCACTAAATGAACTGGATCTGGTAGAACTGCATGATGCATATACATCCTCTGAAATACAGACCTATGAGGACCTTGGCCTCTGTAAATATGGAGAGGGCGGGCAATTTATAGATGAAGGCAAATCTGAACTTCATGGAAAGGTTCCAGTAAATCCTTCGGGTGGACTCCTTGCTGCAGGCCACCCTGTTGGTGCAACAGGAATTATGCAGGCAGTGTTCATGTTCTGGCAACTTCAGCACACAGTCAAGAAGCATTTTAAAGATGATACATTACAGGTAAAAAATGCAAAAAGAGGCTTAATACACAGCCATGCAGGAACTGGAACATATGTGGCGGTTTCAATAATGGAGGCGGTACAGTGACATTAAATCCCGATGCAAAAATGGAAGAGACACAGAAAGGAGCTGAAATTTATAATGTTGACCCATTAATTGTAAAGTCACACTATGAAATAGATTATATACATAGCTACGCACAGGATTCAGAGTTTTTCAGGGCTCTTGGAAAGAAAAAGCTGATGGGAAGCAAATGCACAAATAAAAAATGTGGATATGTTTATGCAACACCCAGGGGCCACTGCATGATATGCGGATCCAAAACAGAATGGTATGAATTGCCAAATCATGGAAAGGTTCATGCATTTACAACATGCTTTTTTGGAGGGGAGGAATTTCTTTCTGAAACACCGTTTAATCTGGCAATGATTGAATTTGAAGGCGTCAATTCATTGTTTATGGCAAGGCTTATCGGTGCTGATGCAGAGGATCTGTACATAGGTATGCCGGTGAAGGCAAAGTTCAGGAGAAATCAGAAATTCAGCCCAACCGATGTATATTTTGTCCCGGATGTAGCTAAAAAATAATTTTTGTGTAATATTACCATTTCCACTTTATTTTTTTTTATTTTTATTTTTCCAGAGCCCTTTTATCTGACCCTTTGTGCCTGCTGAGGTTGTCCTTTGCCTTACAGCATAATACTTGCCGGTAACAGGATTTAAGATTCTTTTTCGCGTTTTAGCCATATAGTGGCTGTATGTATCAAACAGTATATTAACCTTTTTATACTCCTTGTGAATTATTGGGCATATCATGATAACTTGATATTCTGAAATCTTTCATTTCACTGAATGTATTATATATTTTGTTGGTATATTGCTACAATAATATTTATGTATCTCAGAATTATTTAGCTCATTGCATAACTAATGCAAGGGGGGGTATCAACTCAAAAATTATACCAATGAAAAAGATAACATTCAGATACAGAAACAGGGATCCTAAAAAGAGTACAATATATTTTAGATTCGATAATTTAGAACTTAATCCATGAACCCACATGAAAAATAATAAATTAAGAGAAATAAAAAGATGATGAAAGATGGTCAAGTTTTTGTGATGCAACTCATAGGTTATATATATACTTGCATTATACATATTGAGAACTGAGGTGCCAGTATGGATGAATTTGAAGTTATACCTGCTATGCCTACAATTTTTGATCGAAAAGAGGAAATATCTCCTGATGAGACTGCAAAGGTTATTGAATTCCTCAACGGTACGAGTTGTACCGGTATAGCTGTTTCCATGGTTGGTGGAGAGTTCTACAAGCTTTCATCCGTCGAAAGAGTAAGCCTCTACTCTCTCGCAATGGAACATATTGAAAAAGGAAAGAAGGTGTATGCAGGGGTAACGCATACCGGACTGAAGCCTGCTATCATGCTGTCAAAAGCAGCTGAAGATGCTGGTGTTACGGCTATTATTGTGATGCCACCAATTAAAAATCCATTCGAAACATTCACCGTAAAGAATATGGAAAAGTATTTCAGCATGATCGCAAAAAGCGTTGAAATACCATTCATTGTGCAGGATTATAATTTTAGCTTGCCATCAGAGTTCTTCGTAAAACTCAAGGAGGAGTATTCTAATTTTTCCGGAATAAAAATAGAGGGGAAAGATTTTAATTCTATCATTGATAGGATAAAGCAACTGAGGAAAGACCTTGGCTCCTCCGTTTCCATTTTAGGAGGGATGCTCGGTGCGAACATTGTGAGGGAGTTCGCTGCCGGGTCATCCGGGGTAATACCTGGTTCATCACTGGTTGATTATTTTCCTCATAGAAGTAAAAAAACCATGCCCCTGATAGGAAAAAAGAATGAGTGTTTCTCTGGAATTCTTCCTGTATTGCAGTTCGAGGTTCAAAACTTTGATTACTTTGTCCATCTTGAGAAGATTATATTAAAACACAGAGGTGTAATTGAAAGCACAGTATGCAGATCCCCGACGAGTTACCCACCGCAATTCATGGAACGGAAACTCAATAAACTTCTACTGGCAATTTCTAAAAACCTCAATTTTTAGATTTTTTTAATCTGTATGGGTTTTGTTATTGCGTATAAATAGACCTTTCTGGAACTGTTAGATAATATAAACGTGATAGTTTCTGGGATTTTGATCTCAGATATAATTATGTGTACTTGTTTGGAACTGACATTATATACTTTCATATTAATTTATGTTTGGGAGTGGTATATATAACAGGAATAGAATCAATTAATGAAGAGTTAAATAATTGGGATGAAAATAAGTTAGACAGAGAAAGATATAAATGGATTATTTCGCTAGGTATGGCAGATTTCCTAGATGCTTTTCTCTTTGTAACTGCGGGAGTCGTGATTACTTTATTACTCATTAATTTCCCGACAATGTCTACTATTACTGAGGGATTTATACCATTCGCGCTGTCTTTCGGTGTATTTTTTGGGGCTTTTTTTGGAGGAAGATTTGGAGATAAATATGGAAGAAAACCAGTATTTATGTGGGACATGGTATTACTTGCGATCTCTGCACTGATAGATGGATTTAGCATAAATCCCTTTATGTTTATCATAGTATTCTTTTTTGCTGGAGTAGCTCTTGGTGCTGATGTTCCGACATCATGGAGTATGATTGCAGAATTCTCTCCAAAGAAAGAACGTAATTTTTCTATAGCAATACCATATACAATGTGGGTATTGGCTATCCCTGTGGTCTTTACTGTTGATTTGGCAGTTACGGATTTCCATGCTGGGTTTTACAGCTTTAGAATATTAATGTGGATAATAGCCGTTATAGCACTTGGAATTTTTATAACAAGAAAACAAGTTATAGAGTCACCTAGATGGCTATTGCTTCGGGGTAAAAAAGAAGAGTTTAATAAGATGACTAAGAAATATGCAGGAACGTCAAAAAATAAAGAAAAAAGCGATGAAAACATAATTAATGAATCTAAAATGACATTTTCTGGATTTATAAAAAGTGGCAAATTCCGTAAATATTTTGTATTAATGATAATTATGTATATTGCATGGGGCTTATTTGCAAGTACTTTCGGTACTTTTACCGTATTCATTTTCCCTGGGTTAGGCATTAAGACATTACTAGTAGACTGTCCTATTACTTAATCGGTTAATTTTAAATACTTATAACAAATATACTGTTATGGGGAAATTGGGAAGACCATCTGCAATGGTGGTACTGGAAGATAAGGAGAAAACCGAACTTGAA
>JAJZXU010000002.1:95334-115279 GCA_021806235.1 Thermoplasmata archaeon | reverse complement strand
TTCTCCTCCTTGATTTTCCTGTTTATCTCAGATTCACTGGCCTTCCTCTCAACGATTAATGATGTATTCCTTCCCATAAAAATGGTATGGTGTTAAAGGATAAATAATTATGTCAAAGACTATAATGGCCCTACACCGGCATCGGGTTCAACATATAATTTATTTACCATATACCTATATAAAAATTATAAAATATTAATCTTTCGATTATATATAACTAACCGGTGCTGTGGGTATCAGTGGCAGTGAATGTGTATACGGATTATCATTCCCTGAAGACACCATAAAATACGTGAAAAATTAAACTCTTCCCGTAGTATTGTATTCTACCGGTTTTGTGTTATTTTTTCACATCCAGTATTGTGGTCCTGGTATTATATGGCTTCTATCCGTGAAATATCAAGCATAAAATATAAGACATTATACATGATATACAGAAATGGATTCCATGTATTATATAAAAAAATACAATGAATACAGAAAAAATGTTTTAAATATGCAGGCGTCAGAAAATGTTTTAAGCCCCAATGCAAAAATGGCATTATCATCGGATATGGCATCAAGGTATTCATTAAAAATTGAAAACTATAATGCATATGGCGGAACACTTTATTTTGATGAAATATTAAAATTGCTGGAAAATAACGTTAAAAAATTATTTAATGCAGGGTTCTCTGAATCAAGGCCACTTAGTGGCCATATAGCCTCAGAAATATCATTATTAAGCATTATAAATGATAATAAAAACGTTGCTGCAATTTCTGATGAGGATGGTGGTTATCCGGGATACACAAACAGTAACCTTGAAAGGGTAATTGGATTCAGAACATATAAAATACCATATAAAAACTTCGGCATAGATTATGATGAACTTGAAAAATCAGTAAAAGCAAATAAGATAGGTACAGTAATTCTGGGCCAGTCCATATTTATAAAATCATATGATATGAAAAGAATACATGAAATAGCGGAGAAATATAACTCGGGTGTTATTTACGATGGGTCACATGTTATGGGATTAATTGCGGGCAATGCCTTTCAGACAGATGCCCTGAAATATTCCGATATATTATTCGGATCAACACACAAAACATTTTTTGGTCCACAGGGTGGTATAATATTAACGGATAATGATGAGATATATGATAAAATAGTGAACAATACGATATTTAAGACCATGGATAATATAAATTTATCAAGGGTTGCGGCACTGTCAGTATCAGTTGAGGAGATGCTGAAATACGGTGATAAATATGCAAAAAATGTTGTAAAAAATACTGGAGAATTAATAAAGGCCCTGAATGAATTAAAATTTAAATTGCTGGATGGATCGGAAATAAGTGAAACGCATCAGATATTGCTGGATGAAAAATTTTTAAGTGAAAAAAATTATAGTTTTTTAACTTTCTCTGAGGAAATGGAGAGGAATAGGATAATAATAGATAGGTTTGGAAGAATAGGGACGCAGGAAATAACAAGGTATAATATAAATGATATGCATGAGATTGCATATATAATTAATGGCACATACAATACATTAAATATTAACAATGAAATTAACAATATGGTAGACAGAAAGGAACTTAAATACTGGTGATAGAATGGAAGTAAAAGAAATAATGAAACGGGATTTAATAACAATAGATCCGGATGCAAAGATCTCAGAGGCTATTTCAAAAATGAGAGAGAATGATATACAGCAATTGCCTGTAATGTCCGGAAATAAGTATGTTGCAATGTTAACGTATAAAAACATATTGAGAAGAGGTAGTGTAAGAACGACTTCTAGGGTATATAATTTTTCAATAAATACCCCAAAAATTGATGAAAAATCAGAGGTTGTTGATGCCGTTAAACTTATAAAGGAAAGTGGATTAAATTCATTACCTGTATTCAATAAGGATAAATTAACCGGAATTCTAACAAGAATGGATATAATAAGGAATCTGAATGGAATAATTAATAATAGTAATTCAATAAAAAATTATGAAATAATGACTTCTGACGTTATAACCGTTGATGAGGACGAGGACATTGAAAGTTCCACAGAAAAAATCAGGAACCTTGATGAATATGAAATTCCTGTAACAAAAAATGGTAAATTAACTGGAATACTGAGATTAAAAGATATAATAAATAATATAATAATGGATAAACAGAAAATAAGTTATGGTGAGTTTACCTCAGGAAAATCAAAGATTGAAATAACAGCAAAATCATTGATGAATAATTCAATAAGTTCAACGGAGGATGCAAATATAACAGAAACGTCGGATTTGATGATAAAAAACCATCTTCATATTATGCCCATAACAGACAGGAATTCAAAAATAACCGGTGTAGTTGGAATAATGGATATTCTGAATTCCATGGAAACAGAAAATGAGGAGGGATTTTTCATAGAAATTTCTGGATTAAATGAGGATGACCGTGATTTATATGATATAACGTATTTTCTTGCAGACAAATTCATAAACAATGTATCCAGGATAACAGGCAGTGGTGGCAAATTACTATTTAATGTAAGGAAATATAAAACCGAAGGGAGGGGCAAATATTCAGTAAGAACGAAATTTATAACACCAAAAATACACATGGATTTAGATGATTCCAGTTATAATTATGGAAGATGCATAAAAAATATACTGGACAAATATGAAACAAAATTAAAGGGCAAATAAATATGATAATTGATGAAATTTTAAATTATTTGTCTGACAGATCTGATTACTGTGATGTCAGGTACATGGAAACCGAAAATAATTCCATGGCATATAAAAATGGAGAATTCATGGGAATAGATTTCAGTAAAGATCAGGGATATGCAATAAGATGTGTTAATAACTCAATAGCTATGGGATTTGTTTCAACAGAAAACTTTGATGATGCAAAGGGTGTCATTGATAATATATTAAAAAAATCATTGCTGAAAGGGAAAAACAGAATAAACAAAAATGGGAATATAAAATATTCATGGTCAAAAACTGGCATAAAAAAGGTAGAAAATGTTTCTGATAATGACAAAATATCCTTTTTAAGTGATAATGATAAGCTGATGGAATCCCTGGATGCGAGGATAAGAATAAATCATTTAAGTGATGAAAGGGTAAAACAGGTATATAAAAACTCATACGGGTCTGATATAAGATCAGAATATTCAAGAATTTTTTACGTTTATATGTTAGGCGTAATAGAGGATAATGAATTTGAACAATCGTTTGAAGAGTACGGTGCTACCACAGGATATGAATATTTTGATAGCATTGACCTGAATGATGATATAAAAAATGATGTAAAAAGCTTAAAAAAATCAATAAAGGCAAAACATATACAGCCAGGCAATTATGATTTAATCGCTGGTCCAGAGGTTTCAGGTATAGTAGCGCATGAATCATGCGGGCACCCAATGGAATATGACAGGATAATAGGCCGTGAATCAGCACAGGCAGGTGGGTCCTTTATAAAACCTGATAAATATCCATTAAAAGTGGGTTCCGATATAGTAAATGTTGTTGACGATCCGACAATGCACGATAGTTATGGATATTATCTATACGATGATGAGGGTACAAAAGCCAGAAAAAGGGATCTATATAAAAATGGTTATACAAATGAATTTATACTCAACAGGGAAAGTGCCGCAATAAGCAATTCAGAACCAAATGGTGGTGGCAGGTCATCATCATGGGATATGGAGCCATTGGCCAGGATGAGCACTACATATATAGAACCTAAAGATTACAAATTCGACGAATTGATTGAGGATATAAAGCATGGAATTTATATGAAAAATTTTACCGAATGGAATATAGATGATGTAAGGTTCAATGAAAAATACGTTGGCAAGGAAGCATATTTAATAGAAAATGGTGAAATCAAAGAACAGATAAGAAGGCCAGTACTGGAAACAAATACTGTCAAGTTTTATTCATCAATAGATGCAATAGGCAATGATTTGAGATTTAATGCAGGTACCTGTGGAAAGGGAGATCCAGAACAGGGAGTTGAAGTATGGATGGGTGGACCACACATACGGTTAAAAAATGTTTTCATGAAGTGATATTATAAACTGCCCACAGCTAAAACCGTGGGTCTGTCCCGTGAGGGAAATGCAAGAGTTGATTAGGAGACTTTGAAAAGTATTAAAGTCATTAAACGGAGAGACGGTCAGGCATGACTGGACGGGACCCTGGGGTTCCCATTTTAAATATGCGAAACGAACCGTTAATGCCAGCAACAGTGATTATTAAAAAGAGGGGTAAAAGATGTATGTAAGTGTAATAAAAGCAGGGTTAATAAAGTATGGCGAGGGGTTAAAATTCAGTCTCCAGCCCAAGAAGAGAGCGGTAGCTATGGAGGCGATAAGATGATAGAGGAATTAACGAAAAAATTGAAAAATGTATGTGATGAATTTGCAATAGCCGAAAATTATGAAAATATAAAGGAGTTGAGGTTTTCAAACAATTCAATGGATCTATTCAACAACTGGGAGGAAAGTTATACAGATGTATTTGCATCCAGAAATAAAAAAACCATGGATATTTTAATAAAAGATTATAATAATATAGATTACTACATAGAAAAAATAGATAAAACGCTGAATATGATTCCTGACAACCCCTCATATTACGGTATAAATCCGGAGCATTATAATTACAGTTCAGGGGAAGAGGATATTGATGACATGGATATATATGATTTATCACAGCAATTAATAGATGCATCATTAAAAAATAAAACAGATCAAAACGCAGGATTAATATATAAAAATTATGCAAAAACAAGAATAAAAACAAATTATAATGATGAAACTTATTATAACTCGGGGATAGAGATAGTTTTAAGATCATTTAAAGGAGATTATTCAGGTCAGGAAGGCCTGCACTATGGAATTGATGCAGTAAAAAATATAGATCCATATAAAATAGGTGAAAATGCGGCAGAGACCGCCTTAAAGGGAAATAATAAAATAGATATAAATGAGGGAAAGTATGATATTTTAATGTCACCATATCTTATTGGAACAATATTAACATATAACATAGGATTTTTATCATATTTTGATATCGATTCCGGATTAAGCCCATTTATAGGTAAATTAAATGAAAACATTGCATCGAAGAACGTGAATCTATACGATGACCCACTGAATAAAAATGGTATGGGCTTTACACCTGTTGATGAGGAGGGCACAATGACAGAAAAACTTGATTTAATAAACAACGGTACATTAAAAAATTATATGCATTCATATTCAACTGCCAGAAAGGCAGGCGTAAAGACTACTGGAAATGCTGGAATAATATCGCCATCACCGTGGCAGATACATATGGAAAAAGGAAATAAAGATATCAACGATATGATAAGCTCAATGGACAATGGGCTATATATAAATAACTCATGGTACACAAGATTTCAGGATGAAAGAACCGGCACATTTTCAACCGTTCCAAGGGATGGAGTTTTCCTGGTAAAAAATGGAGAAATAAAAGGTAATGTTTCTGGAATAAGAATAAGTGATTCAATATTAAATATATTAAAAAATATAACAGAGATATCAAACGAGGAAAAATATGTAAAATGGTGGGATGAGATCCATTCATCAATAATGCCATCGGTTAAGGCCGAAAACATTAACATAACAAGGGGTTTTTAATTTTCATTTATTTTTTGAATTAAATTATTATATACATTCAGATATTCCATGCCCTTCCTGATTCCCCTTGTTGCTTCCCTTATGCTGAGATTATTTAATTTTTCTTCTATTTCATTTATATGATTTAAACCTATAAGGGGAATCATATTTTCTATTAACCTTGATGTACTTCCTGACCCTACAAAGTATTTCTGGTGGTTATTTACTATTTTTTCAAGACTATTATACAGGTATTCCCTCAGGTTTTTGTTCAACGATGCCGAGATATAATACCTCATTGAATCCTGTATTTTTATTCCGTGTGTTTCTATTAAATTGCTTATCTCATCAAAGTTTTCCTTTCCATTAAGCCATGCCATTGCATTTATTATTCTTATTTTATCTTCGTCATTACCGGATTTGTTAAATAAATCCTCTAATTTTTTAATATCGTTTGTTGCAACTGCATAGGATGTAATAACGGATAGTCTCATATCCGGGTCAATATCCTGAATGTTATCAATTTCATCTTTCAGTTTTTCTGCATACTCCCTATTTATTACTGCATATCTGTAACTTATGACACCTCTCAATATCGATATATTTATATCCTCATTTTCCTTCTTTGAGGATAATGCCTTTAGTTTATCGCCCAGAAATTTGTTATTAATTTCAATAATTTTTTTATTCTCATATATTGTATATAATGAGAATAATTCGTTTGATATCTCAGTTACAATTAAGGGGTTATTTAGATGCATGAAATGCTTTACAGTTTCTATATACCTGTCAAGGCTTATTTTACCTGATAATAAAAATGAATAATAATCATTCGTTATTCCAAATATATCCTTATTGCTCAATAAATCTATTTTATCAAATATGTTTTTATATAATTCATCTGAATATAATACCCTGTAAAATCCAGTTTCATCATCGTTTAATTTTATAAAGCTATCACTGTAGTCAATATCCATTGTTTCAGTATCAAATAAAATACTTTCATTACCATTTTTATATTTTACTGTCAATGGTACTTTCCATTTCATTATCTGTTTCTTACCGTTCAATAAAAACCTGTACTGATTTAATTTTATTCTGTTATCATTTATATCTGCTTCTATGATGGGATATCCAACCTGTTTTATAAATGATTCCATAACACCCCTTACAGGTTGATCTGAAACTTTGCCTACATATTCCCATAAATCTGAACCTTCAGCATTTCTATATTTGAAATTACTTAAATATAAATTTAAACCCTTCTTAAATACCTCATCTGTTACAAATGAGTTGATCATTCTTAATATACTTCCACCTTTGCCATAACTTATTTCATCAAAGATCTGTGAAACATCATCTGGTTTTTTAACCTCAACTTCTATAGGATGCGAATTTATTAATGAATCACCCAGTAAAGCACCGGATGTTTCCATCGCTAAAAGATCTGAAAACATATCATATTCGGGGTATAAATGGTCTATTGTTTTATATGACATAAACGTTGCAAAACTTTCATTTAACCATAAATCATCCCACCATTTCATTGTTACCAGATCACCGAACCACTGGTGTGCAAGTTCATGCGCTATGACTTCCCCTATTAACTTTTTTGTTCTACTTCCACTGTATTCATCTAAATAAAGGTATATTTCCCTGAATGTTATTGCCCCCCAGTTTTCCATTGCACCTGCAGCAAATTCAGGAACCGCTATTAAATGCTCTTTAGGCAGTGGATATTCTATATTAAAATACTTTTCATAAAACTCTATTGATTTTTTCGCGACCTCCAGTGGATAATTGGATTTTGCTAAATGGTTTCTGGGTGCGGCAAGAATTAGTTCCTTGTTGCCATCAAACTTTATTGACCTTTCATCAAAATCGGCTATACCCAGATATAATAAATATGTGGACATTTTTGGTGTCTGTGAGAATTTTATTTTTTTTCTGCCGTTTATTATTTCTTCCTTTTCAACCGGCATATTGGATATTGCCTTTAAATTCTGATCTACTGTTACTGAGATATCAAACGTTGCTTTATATGAAGGGTGATCTATACATAGAAATAATCTCCTTGCATCACTTGATTCAAACTGGGTTGAAAACATATATCCATTATCCGTTTTTGATCTGTAAAATCCCTGTAGTTCTTCCGGTATTTTACCCGTAAAATTAATTTCAACTACTGCATCAGATGTTATTATGCCATCAACAACAATTTCCTGATTTTCCCTTAACTCTTTGTAGTTTTTTATAGATTTGTTTACAATTATTCTCTTAATGTTTAGATTTAATGTGTTTAAAATTAATTTTTCCTCATTACCTTGTAATTTTATAATCTCATGGCAGCTATATGTAAAATCACCGCTATTTATATCAAAATCCAGGTTATAATTTAATATCTCCATAAGTGTATATCGTGAAGCATAATATAATTTTTCTGTATGGCTGTGGGGCAAATAATCCCTTCTATCCACCGACTTTCTGGATTGGTTCATCCATCTGTGGCAGAACATTCCAGTACTATTGCTTCCCCATTATTAACTGCTTCCTTTACAGCATCATTTGATATACTGTGTAATGATGGTACATCAAAATTCTCAATTAATTCCCTGTACACGATCTCTGTAAGGCTGTTCCTAGATGTGATATGGGTTTAATTGCCAGAATTGCAGGTTTTCTTCCCGGATAGCTATAAATAAAATTTATAAACTAAAATAATTCAAAGTATATGGAATTCTTAAATAAAACATTGTAATATATAAAAGGAATGGCAGAAGTATTAGATGTTGATGATGCACATCTGGAAGATTCGATACATAGGGCAGCATTAATAATAAAAAATGGGGGGACTGTGGTATTCCCAACAGAAACTGTATACGGTTTGGGTGCAGATGCTTTCAATGAAAAGGCATGCAAAAAAATATTTGAGGCAAAAAATAGACCTGCCGATAATCCTTTAATTGTCCATATATCGAATTTTAATATGCTGGATGATGTTGCATATATTGATGAGGATTTATTAGATAAAATGAAAAATGTATGGCCCTCACCATTAACATTGTTATTAAAAAAGAAAGATAAAGTTCCGGATATAGTTACTTCAAATTTAGATACCGTATGTGTAAGGTTTCCAGATAATAAAATAGCATTGAAATTAATTGATGAGGCTGGACCCATAGCTGCTCCCAGTGCAAATCTTGCAACAAAACCCAGCATAGTTGATTCTGTAACTGCCATAAAGGAATTGAATAACAGGGTGGATGTAATATTAAATGCTGGTAGGGTAAAATATGGTGTTGAATCAACAATTGTTGACTGTACAAAAAAACCATATGAAATGTTGAGGCCTGGAGCATTCTCACTGGAAGATGCAATATCCATTTTAGGCGATGTTCATGCAAGTGAATATGTTGGGGGTTATACTGAATCTAAAATAGCTTTAACACCGGGATTAAAATACAGGCATTACGCACCTTCGAAAAAACTATTTTTAATTGAAAATAAGGAAAAGTTCAGGGAATTTATATCATCGGATAATTCTAAGGATTTTCTTACGTTATGTTCGTATGATAATGCGGGATATGCAAAATATGATAAAATAATCCTCGGAAAAGATATATATGAGGTTGCACATAATTTATTCTATGACTTCAGGTTGCTGGATAATTCCGATAAAGAATACGGCGTTATACAATCCTTCGATGAAAAAGGCATTGGCCTGGCTGTGATGAATAGAATAAGAAAAGCAAGTTTTACTGCAGTAAAAGATAAAGAAAATATAGATAAAATAGATAGGGTTTTAAATGAATGAGAATAATTACAAACTCAACTGGGAGGTTATCCTAAAAAAGGAAATAGATTACTTATCAAAGAAATTTCCAGATCTTGATGTTAAAAATAGTTATCAAAACATAATAGGTTTATTGAATGAAAATAAAATAAAATATAAAATAATGCTGAAGAAAAAGGAATTTATAGGTTATGCATATGTAATGGATTCAACAGAAAAGGACGACAGGTTATATGCAGATATAGGTTTTATATCGGAGAAAAAAATTAATGAAATAAGGTTAAAAGAATTTTTTGACTGGATAATAGATACTTCAAAAAAATCAAGGAAAAAATTAATGTTAAACCCGATATTCAATGGAAATGAACTGGTAGAGACTTATTTAAAAGATACTGGCTTCAAAGAGATAATAAGAAAAAGAATGGTTGCTGATTTAAACGATTATAAATATAGCGATGTTCATATAAATTACAGTATATCCGGTATAAAGGATCTGAATAAAGATTTATATGCGGATGCTGAATATGAATCATTTAAGTATACATCAGACAAGATATTATTCAGTGATAAAAGGGAAGATAGATTAAAATCTGTACATAACTTATTCAATGGTGAATATGGAAAAATATTAGATGAGGCATCAATAATCATTAAAAACAAAGGCAGGGTAATAGCGGCAACAATATGTGCACAGCTTGGTTTTGACAGGGCTTTTATTGTTTCATTGTTTGTAAAGCGTGAGTATAGAAAAAAAGGCATTGGCAAATATTTATTATTTTCAGCACTTAACAGGTTAAAGGCATTATCATTCCATTATGTTTTTCTATGGGTAAATAACGAAAATTTTGCAAAGGAATTTTATTTAAAAAGTGGCTTTAAATTTGATGATTATCCGGAGGAAATTATTTATTATTTAAATTATAAAAAATAACTAAAATTTAAATCCAGATAATACTTATCTTAGTAATGATAAGAAATATAGTATATCTAATTTTATTCATCGTTCCATTAATCTATATCCTAATTAAGGATAGAGAATTATTCCAGTTAAAATTAATAGCATCCATGCCAATATTAATAATAATATTTTACTTTTCAAGAACCCTGCTGTTTTTGCCAGTATACATATTTTCATTAATAACGGCAACGTATCTTTATACAATATTTTTTTATGTGCCATTTTTTATAGACCTTGGCTTTGTTTTATATTCATTACTGCTTAATGCATTGCAATTGAAATATTTATTGTTCTCAATCTCAATAGCCGTTCTATTATCAATGTTCCTTGATAAGAATATGGAATCATATGCACGGACAAATAATGATAAAAAGGGAAAAAACATTAAAAAGGAATTTTACAGGGATTATTTTCAGATAGGGACAGGAGTTATAACAATACTGGTCTTCCTTTATTTTGGTACAAATGGCAAGGTTATTATTTTATTTACAATACTGCTAATATATTTATTTGGAAATATGTTATATCTACATAGGGATAATAAAATAACCTATCTTGCTTATAAAATGGAGAGGGATGAGACAAAACTTGGACTTGGTTCCATGTACCTTGCATCTGGATTTATGCTTGTTCTTGCCCTGATAAATTCATTATCATTAATACTTTTATCTGCTTTTATATTAATGATCGGCGATTCACTGGCAACAATATTTGGAATGAAAATAAGAAGCAAAAAATTATTCTATAATAAAAAGAAGTCCATGGCAGGTTTTGCCTTCATGCTAATACCATCAGTAATATTTGGTGTGTTTTTCCTTGTGTATTATTATTCTATAATTTATTCCTTAATAGGAACTGTTTCCGAATCATTATCAAACAAAATTGCTGATGATAACATTACAATACCGGTATCAATAGTTTTAATACACTTCATTATAACAGCTTTATAAATTACTGTGCTATAGATTTATACATAAATAATATTCCAGTTAACCCGGCAATGTTGATTACCAGTAAGGGCAATGATACACTTATGCCTGGAAACCCTGAGAAATTACAGTATATATACAGTGTCATTACGCTCTGAATCTTATGTGAAATTCCTGGTGGTTTGTTGCCACCATGGGGTGTTATATTAAAATATATATACTTCTATGTATTTTACATCTAAAGCGAGTGTGGTGTAGCCTGGAAACACGCGAGCTTGCCAAGCTCATGCCCCGGGTCCAAATCCCGGCTCTCGCATTATTATAAAAGTTTAATGTGTGTATAATCATGGCGACGGTTAGGGAATTTTAAAATTGCTTTAATTTTATTTTTTATTGACATATTCAGGTAATTTATTTATTGTTTGCCTCTACTTTCTTTACAATAAGCTTTAAACCTGATCTACCCGCAACAATAACCCTATCATATTTTTTTATATCTTCATTATCCTTATTGATAACTTCCCATGAAACGCCATCAATTGTTATAAATCCAGATCCATTTTTCGCAATATCCTTAGTTGCGGTTCCCGTAGAGTTTATAATGGATTCATAACCCGTGTATCTTTTCCGCTTCTGTGATGATATTATTGTATATACATAGTATATAATTACAGTAACAACAAGTAGAAAGGCCATAAGTCCTATGGAAAAAACTATTACAAACGTTGATAGAAAATAAATATTATTTATACCGGTTAAATTCATAAACATATATACATAATTATTTTTATGCTTAATAAACTTTTATTTACTGGTACATGTTTTTTGGAGTTTTATCAGAATCCAGTACCTGGCTTATAAGTTCCTCTGCCTCCTCATCCCCTAAACCTATAGTTACTTTCAGGTACTTTTTAATTTCATCCCTGGTTTTCCCCTGCTGTAACATATCCTTTATCATCATATATGTTCTCTCTATAATCTGCTCATTAAACTCATCCTGTAGTTTCAATGCCTGAACCATCAGATAAAATGCCGTAATTAATGTATTTAAAGCAGCATTCAAATCATCCTTTGTCAGTGTATCCATCGTTAAGTCCTCTCTTGCCACAACTTCTTCGTTTATACTATCCAGCATAAATTTTACAAGTTCAACACGCTGGTTTAATATCAGTAATGTTCTGTATATTGTTAATCTTGGTTGATTTTCTATTGTTGCTGTTTCTATACCAGTTCTTACAAGTATATGCATTGTATTTTTATCATTTTCAAAATTTAGGTATAGCATAAATGGTATCTTATCGTTCTGCAGTAATATATAATCTCCTACGGTTGTTAAATTCCACTTTAAATCAATCAGAGCCTGTGATTTTTCATTACCGGTTTTGAACCAGCCTACTATATTATCAACTGTTGCCATATGTTATAATAACATTAATATATTTTAAATCTTTTGTTGATAAATATTAAAATTATAATGCTTTATATCTTTTCAATGATACTTCGTATATATCGCCATTTGAACCGAGAACATTTAAAATTTCATCAAGTTTCTCACGGCTTATACCAGCATTTGATGCTGCAATAATGATATCATCATATTTACACCCGGGACCGAAATCATTGTTTTTTATATAATCAAGGACAAAACTATCAAGGTTTAATGTCACTGTATTGCCACTGTTAGAGTTTTCATCGGTTTTATTTTCTTCCGGTGTTTCATAATTTATTGCTGATACTGTATTCAAATAGGACTCATAATCATAGTCATTATAGTATTTCTTTGACCTCATTGCATCTGCTGCTTCATCTACTGTATATCCAAGTTTTACCAGTGTCTCCTCTGTTGCATTTTCATCCTTATGTACTTCCGTAATTGCATATATTTTTCTTTTTGATACGTATGCAGTCCGGATTCCCCAGAAAAACCTTTCAAGTTCTGATATTTTTTTGATCATTTCTGGATTTATTGAAAAATAGAAAATCCCCCCGTCATTTTTAAATGAATTTATCTTTCCCATTATAACCACTGTATCATTTACATCAAATTTATCCATTTCCTCTGAAATTTCACTGCTGAATCCTGTTTTAAATCCGGTAAGGTAAAATGAACCTATATAATCCATAACCGTAATTTTTACCATTTTTTCATCGCTGCTTTTATGCGTAATTTTACCTGTTATCAGAATTCTTTTTACCTTTGTTCCCAGCGGTGTTATAACATATGGCTTTTCTTCGCCTTCCAGTATATTTGAATCCTTCAATTCTCTGGAAAATATCCAGTAAGAGTTTTCTCTTTTTGTGTATGCCATTTTAATCACCTGAATTATTTAATAAAATGTCATTTTTTATGTCCTCTCTGTTTATACTGCTTATGCTGTTAACCCTTGTAGATAATTCATTATCTTTTTTTATAAAATCCACATTCATTTTAACTGCATGGCCGTATAAATTATCATTTAATTTTGAATATATATCACCGGCGTATTTTGCAATTTCATCATTTTCTATATTTAAAAATGGCAGTATTGCATTTTTACCTGCTATACACTGTATATATTTTGTCCCATCATCTACTGTAAAATATGAAAATATATCTAAAACTGTTTTTGCATCAGGATGATCGGGGCAAACACTTACTGTTATAGGTTTATTGCAGATGGAGCACCTTTTTATTATGCCGCTTTTTGTGCCTAATGTAATTACAAATCCCATTATATTTATGCTACCTGCAGGATTTGTTATCTCTGCTATTTTATAATTTCTTTCAAGGTCTATATTTGCATCATTAACTAAAAATACCTCTGTTTTATCCCCTATTGATAATTCCATCTGCTTATTAAATTCAGAAACTTTTGCACCCTTTATTTTATAGACCTTATTATTTTCAAGTTCTTTACCGAATGATGATAGTCTCACCCTCGATGTATCATCTTCTATAAATCCATTATAAATTACTAAATTCCTGCCATCCTTATTATATTCTTTTTTTACCATGCCTGTAACCTTTCCTGTCACAGAAACAAATGGAATTTTTAATGAGATTTCCTGTAGTTTTTCTTCCCTGTATGTATTTTTAACATCCATAGTTTCTCCCGGCTTTAGAATAACTTCGGTTTTTGAGTCAAAATATAATCTCAGCCTGCCATTATATTCCTTTGTTCTTGCATATTTTATTTCAACAACGTCCCCGGCCTTTACCGGTGTGGGGAATTCCCATGCAGTATATGATAAAACACCTGTTTCATCTCCCACCAGACCATAATAATATATTGTATTGCCCTTGGAGGTTGTGACTTCCCTCTTATCCACTGATAATATTTTGATCTTTAGATCGAGATTATTATTCTCATTTAATATTTCATCAATTTTCATATATCGCATATCCCTAAATTTTATTTAACGTTTTTTCATTTTTATTCCATGTTAATATTAAATCCCTTGCTACCTTTATTTCATCTATTCTTGTTACAGATGTATTTACCGGTGACCTTTTAATTATATCACTATCTGTACTCAATGCTTTTACCATAACACTTATATAATAATCGATATCTTTCTTTGTTACAGATTCCGTGGGTTCCAGCATTATGGCCTCCTTAACTATCAGTGGGAAATATGTTGTCGGGGAATGTATTCCATAATCAAGGATAAATTTTGAAATGTCTAATGCCCTTTTCCCAGTATTTTCTGTTGATAATACAAATTCATGTTTTTTTAATTTCTTATATGGTATTTTATAATATTTTGACAGCTCATTTGCCATATAGTTTGCATTTAAAACTGCCTTTTCTGTGCTGTTCTTCAAATTATTGCCATTTTTCAGTATGTATGAATATGCTCTCAGTAGGACTGAAAATGACCCGTAATATGATGATATTTTACCCACGGTGTTTTTTAAGCAATAATCCAGCTTATACTGACCGTCCTCCCTTGAAATAATCGGTACCGGTAAAAATTCCTTTAAAAATGATTTTACTGCGATTGGACCTGCCCCGGGTCCTCCTCCGCCATGCGGTGTTGCAAATGTTTTATGTAAATTAAAATGAACTATATCAAATCCCATTTTACCTGGGGTTGTTATACCGAGTACTGCATTTAAATTTGCACCATCATAATATAATAATGATCCGTTGTTGTGTATAATTTCCGAAATTTCTTTAATCTTATCATCAAAAATACCCAGGGTGTTTGGATTTGTTATCATAAAAGCAGCTGTATGATCGGAAACAGCAGCCTTTAATGCATCAATATCAACCAGTCCTGACCCATCTGAGGGTATTTCTATAACTGCAAATCCTCCCATTGAAGCTGAGGCTGGATTTGTGCCATGTGCGGAATCAGGTATTATTATTTCATTTCTCCTATCAAGCTCATTTTTCATTTCAAAATATTTTCTTATAATTAATATTCCTGTAAATTCTCCATGGGCACCGGCTGATGGCTGTAATGAAGAATAGGCCATTCCCGAAATAGTTTTTAAATATTCCTGTAAATTATACATTATTTCCAGATTGCCCTGGATATTTTCTTCGCCTTCTAATGGGTGCTTATTGAATTCCTCAATTGATGCTATATAATCACTGTATTTTGGATTGAATTTCATTGTGCATGAACCCAGTGGATACATACCCAGATCAACGGAATAATTCATTTCTGATAGCCTTGTGAAATGCCTTGAAACATCAACTGACCTGACATCGGGCAGTTTTAATTTTTCCCTTTTTATGTAATCCGGATAATCGCCCTCAACATCATCAAGATAATAATCATTGTTTGTATTATAATCTATTAGAAAATCCTCATTATAATATGCCTGTCTGTACATTTTAATCACCTATAATTTTTGATAATTCAATTATATCATTATCATCTGTTTTCTCTGTAACAGAAAAAAAGCTTGTGTTTCTGTATTTATTTATATCTGATAATTCTGATAGCTTTATTCCACCGGATATATTATTTTTCCTTAATAATTCCTTATTATCAAAATAAAATAGATTATCTGAGAAATTTATTGAATCAAAAACGGTTTTTACATTTCTTTTATTTAATTCATTTTTCAATTTTTTGCTTTTATTCATTGTAATCAGTGCTATCTTTCTTAACCCGTTTGACCCTAAAATTGATAAATACGATAATGCTGCTATGCCAAGAAGGGCCTGGTTTGAACATATATTACTCATTGCTTTTGCCCGCCTTATATGCTGTTCCCTTGCCTGCAATGTCATTACAAACGCTTTTTTTCCGTTTAAATCGTTGCCCATTCCTATTAATCTCCCCGGAGATTTATGAACATATTCCTTTTTAAAGGAAAACAGACCTAATAATGGGCCACCGAAATTCATATTTATTCCTAACTGCTGCCCCTCGGCAACCGCTATATCCGAGCCATATTCTCCAGGTGGTTTCAGTATGCCGAGTGAGACCGGGTCATAATATGTTATTAAAATAGAGGATCTTTTAATTTCATTCAATTTAAATACATTTTCATCTATTATGCCATAACTATTTGGCTCCTCCGCTATAATGGCACATGTATTATCATTTATTTTATTTTTTAAATCTTCTAAATCTATTTTGCCATTATCACCAAAATTATAGGATATAAATTTTAAACTTAAGCCATAGGAGTAGTTTTTTATTATATCCAGTTTTGACCTGTAAATATTCTCCGGTATTAAAATTTCATTTTTGCCATTTATCCTGAATGCCATTCTTACAGCTTCGGCTAATGATGTAAAACCATCATACATTGATGAATTTGTGATATCCATTTCTGTTAAATCTGAAATTATACTCTGATATTCAAATAATGAAAATAGGATTCCCTGAGATATTTCCGGCTGATATGGCGTGTATGATGTTAGAAATTCATTTCTTGATATTATCTCATTTACTAAATTTGGGATAAACCTGTCATATATGCCATTACCGAGGAAAAATAGGTTATTCCTATTATTTTTATTTTTTATTTTATTAATTCTATTTATCAGTTCCATCTCAGTTAATGGTGTTCCAAGATCCATATTAACAGTTAAATCTGATGGTATATCCTTAAATAATTCATTAATATTACCTAAATTTAATGCCCCTAACATAACATCATTTTCATTCATTGGGTAAACGATAAATAACTATTATATAACCATTTACATAGTATAAGTAACATTCTCCCACAACATAAATCGTTTATATACTTAATATTTCAGTGGGTTTTCAGAAGAAAATTATACAGCACCCCCTGGAGACTAATAATCATCATAGTGCAATGCAGTGGTATTAGATTTCATCTCACACATAAATGGTGTGGTATTTCCAGCTAACACTGTTAAAATTTATATGATATTATGGCATTTATCCCAAAATTTTTGCATTTTTTATATATATCATTATGCAATCATATACCATGATACCGAAGACAATGTCAACACAGCACCCGGATAATGCAAGGATGCCAGAATGGTCAAATAATAAATCTATTATAAAAAACGATGATGAAATTGAAGAGGCGTTTATTTCCTTTAAAAACCTTGGTATAAAGGAGGTTATGTGGGATGCCGAAGGCAAGGATGTTGATACGCATGTTATAAGGAAATTATTTTCAAAGGATAGTGATTTTTTTAGAAATAATGTTCTTGGAAGAGATTTATTTTTAACCTACAGAATTCCAAATCCGTTAATCGAGGGTGCCGAAAAAAAAATATTAAATGAAACATTAAACAGTATACCCCTGAATTATGATGTTGCCAATAGAATGTTTAATAACAGTATAACCCCAATATTTGAGGTAATATTACCATTTACAACAGATTATAAAAGTATGCTAAATATAGTGAAATATTATGAAAATGCTATAGTAAAGGACGAGGATGTAAAATTATACGATGATGTTTATTTAAGGGATGTAACCGGTGGAGTATTACCAAAGAAAATAAATTTAATACCATTAATAGAGGATAAGGACTCTATATTTAATATGTATTCTATAATAGAAACATACTGTAAGTATATAAAACCAGACCATATGAGAATATTCATAGCAAGGTCTGATCCAGCAATGAATTATGGTATGCTGCCAGCAACACTGCTATCAAAATATGCATCATTTAAAATAAAAAAATTAGAGGAAAACCTGAAAATAAGAATGTATCCCATGCTCGGTGCCGGTTCATCACCATTCAGGGGTAATTTAGGCCCATTAAATATTAAAAATGCATTAAAGGAATATGATTCATACTATACATATACAGTACAATCCGCTTTTAGATATGACTATGAGGATACCGATGTAAAAAAGGCAGTTGATTATATAAACCGGCATGAACCTTCGGGATATATTGAATTAAATAACCATGAAGAGGATTTAGTTAAAAACATAATAAATAAATATTCTGTGAGATTCCAGAAAATAATTGAAGCACTTGCAGATACAATAAATGATATGACGGTTTATTTACCTAAAAGGAGGTCAAGAAAACTACATATTGGATTGTTTGGATACGCCAGGCAAACGAGAACGGCGAAGTTGCCAAGGGCTATATCATTTGTTGCGGCCCTGTATTCTATAGGCATACCACCGGAAATTTTGGGATTATCATCATTAAAGGAAATGTCAGATGAGGAGATTTCATTAATAAGGAAATTATATATAAATATGGATTACGATATAAAAAATAGTGCAAAGTATTTTAATTATGATTCATTGAATTTATTGAAGGATGTATGGAATATTAATAACGGTATAATAGATATGATTAAAGAGGATATGAAATATGTTGAAAATAATATAGGGGTTTTAACCGATAATTCATATGAAACAAATAAACACATATTATTTTCAACCCTGCTGTTACTGGCATTCAGAGATAAGAAATTTGATGACGTTAAAAATTATATATATGAGATGGGCCTAATCAGGAAATTTATGGGATAAAATAAATATTTTAAATAAATAACCATATATGATGAGGAAAACAAAAATTGCTGTTGGTGGTGTAATAATAAGGGATAATAAAATATTATTAACGAAAAGAAGAGATGACCCGGATAAAAATAAATGGGCAATACCCGGCGGTAAACTTGAATTAAATGAAACTTTAGAAGATGGATTAAAGAGGGAAATGAAGGAGGAAACCTCCCTAAATGTTAAAATAGGAAAATTACTTGGAATTATAGAGGTTATTAATGATAATTTCCATTATGTAATACTTGACTATGAATGTGATATAATATCCGGAGAAATAGAGGCAAACTCAGATGCACTGGATATAGGATATTTTAATTTGAATGGGCTCAGTAATGTAAATGAAACAACGTTAAATTTTATAAGAGAAATATCTAAAGGTATTTTTCCAGTTTCTATTATTAATAGAAACGACTAAAATAATAAATCTTCCTGTGGCAGAATTAATAACTGTAATATAATCTTAATATATAAATTATCGCCTCAAAACTTAAATTAAATAAATAAAATATAATTAAATTTAGAATGCTGTTTTGCTTTTGTTTAATGCGTCTGCTATTCCCTTTTCCTGTTCTGAGAATGCACATAACATTGCTTCTATGTCATCATGGCCCTCTGCTTTTGCTGCTGCTGCAACATTTGTGTATTCAGATACGTGCTGTTCTGA
>JAJZXU010000002.1:0-95324 GCA_021806235.1 Thermoplasmata archaeon | reverse complement strand
TGTTTAATGCGTCTGCTATTCCCTTTTCCTGTTCTGAGAATGCACATAACATTGCTTCTATGTCATCATGGCCCTCTGCTTTTGCTGCTGCTGCAACATTTGTGTATTCAGATACGTGCTGTTCTGATTCTTCCCTTGCCATGCCTTCTATTACTTTCTGCATTCCTGCTCTGTTTAATGCGTCTGCTATTCCCTTTTCCTGTTCTGAGAATGCACATAACATTGCTTCTATGTCATCATGGCCCTCTGCTTTTGCTGCTGCTGCAACATTTGTGTATTCAGATACGTGCTGTTCTGATTCTTCCCTTGCCATGCCATTTACTAATGCATTTAATCCTTCATATTTTACCAGTGTTGAGAATATAGCATTGAAATGACCCTGCTCTACATCTGCCTTATCCATTAAGTCCTTTGCAGTTTCTGTGTTTCCCATTTTTTCAAAATATTCTGCTGCTGCTTTTAATCTCATATGGTCTTCAGCATTTGCCGTCAATAACACCTTTAATCCCTGCTCTGTTTTCTCTCCTAATACTGACATTGTTATCAATATTATAAAATATATGCAGCTATATATACTTTTCTTTCAGTATTGTGAATAAATGATAAAAATAAGGATAGCGTCTATGTAATAGACTACAACTTCCATAAATATGAATTTATTTTAATAAAATTTGAATTATATTAAAATGCTTAAATGAATTTTATCTCATTTACACCGGGTAAAAGGTTCTTTTTTTGCATAATATCATAAAAAAATCTTAAACCAGATTTTACATCGTTTAAATTTACGTTATATTCCTGAACATCGGTATCTATTGTTCCCCTTATTATGTTCTCTGGAATGTCTGTATTCTGTATTTGCCTCATCAATTTTATATCTACTGGCAATATCTCATCCATATGTTCCTCAGCGTATTTTTTGCTTTTATTATATAATTCCTTAAATTTTATTGCATTTTCTTCCCCGATTTCGGAATTTATTACAACCGTACCCATTGGCATTGGCTTATTATCAGACAATTCCTTCCACATATCCCACATGCTCACAATTTTCTTTGGTTTCATACCCATTTCCTGAAGTGCATACATTGCCTTCAACTCGTGTACAGCCACCATCACTGCATCTTCATTTACCATTGCGTTTACTTCATCCAGAACTCTGTGCACAACAATTAATTTTTTATAGTTTCCTATCAGTAATTTATATAAATTAAATGCTGTTGTATTTAATCCATGAACTATTATTTTTGAATTCTTTAGGTCATCCAGAGACACATCGTTAAGTGATAGAACAGGCATCCCTGTAATTCCATCCACGGCAGATGCGACCGCTGATGATAATATGTAATAATTATTCTGTATATATGGATATAATGCTGCAGACGGTACGGAAACATCAACTTCTTTCTTAACTATTTTATCATTTACATCCTGGACTGTGGGTATGTATTCAAATTCTAAATCAAAATACGGTGATTTTACTTTTCCCTCTATTAGGGGAATAAAAGGATACAGATCCCCTGAATCTGCCAGTGCTCCTATTTTTAACGTTTCCATGCGTTAGTATTATAATTTATTATATAAATTTATCAAAATAAAGGATAAGATTTTATATTATTTATTATAATGTATTATAATGGTAAAAATTGCATTGACACAACTGAAACCGGCATACGATAAAAATGAAAGCTTAAAAAATATAGAGTATTATTCGGGTATAGCATCGGAAAACAATTCAGATTTAATCATTTTCCCGGAATATTACATGTTTTATTCCAGTAATAAAAGTGATATTATTGATAAATCCGAAACGTTAGATGGAAGTTATGTAAATAATATAAAAAAAATTGCAAAAAATAATAATATAAACATAATAACAGGTATAAACGAAAAGGAGAACAATAAACTTTATGATACTGCAATTTACGTAAATAAAGATGGTGAACTATCAGGTTATTACAGAAAAACCCATTTATACGATGCATTTAATTATAAGGAATCCGATGTTTATGATTATGGCGATGGGCCATTCAACACTTTTAAAATAGATAATATAAGCCTTGGCATGTTAATCTGCTATGATGTAAGATTTCCGGAACTGTTTAGAAACTATTCATTAAATGGTGTGGATGCAGTTATAATAATATCTGGATGGTTTTCCGGACCTGTAAAGGAGGAGCAGTGGTTATCCCTTGTTTCTGTACGCGCACTGGAAAATACAGTTTATATAGGGACATCAAATTTAGTAGGCGGTGGATTTACCGGTATAGCCTCATTTGTAGACCCGATAGGGATTATAACAAACAGATGTGCAGAAGATGAGAATATTATATATTCAACAGTTGATAGCGAAAGAATAAAAAGGGTAAGGAAAATAATGCCGCTGTTAGATCAGAGGAGGCCAGAACTGTATAAGAGGATATAGATGATCTATGTTTTAATGAGAAAAGAGATATCAAAATATCTAATAACGAAAATTTCATGCGATTACCTTTTTGATAAAATAAATAATTTGAATGAAAATGATATAAGACTGGATTTTCTTCTGGTTTATTATATAAGTAATGAATTTATGAGAGCGTATAAAACTAATAAAAGTATCTGTAAAAAAGATATAACAGAAGTAAATATGCCACTAAATTTTAAAGCCTTTATGTATGGTAATTAATTATTTTCCTTTTTAATTTTATATCTGTATTAAAACCACATTTTTTGCATTTACCGTTATTATCCAGATTAATAATTTTTGATTTAAAGCTATTTCTCCTTATTAACAGTGCATTGCATTCGGGGCAGTATGTATTTTCATAATCCTCTTCGGGAACATTGCCTATATATACATATTTCATTCCCAGATTCCTTGCAAGATCATAATGTTTTTTCAATGTTTCAAATGGTGTTGGGGGTATCTTCAATTTATAAGCCGGGTAGTACCTCAAAAAACTTATGGGTGTATACTCCCCCAAAATATCTTTTACCTTTAATATCATCTTTCTAGCGTCCTCTAAATTATCCCCTATTTCCGGTATAACCAGATCTGTTATTTCTACATGTATATTATATTTCTTTGCCCGGTAAAAATTTTCATATATTTTATCTGCAGTTAAAACAGATATATATTTGTTATAGAAACTATTATTGGCATTACCCTTAAAATCTATTGTCATGGCATCCAGGAATTCAGATGCATATACCATTGATTCTTCTGTTTCATAACCGTTTGTAACAAATATGTTTAACAGCCCCTTATTCCTTGCCAGTATTCCTATATCATGTGCATATTCCATAAATACTGTTGGTTCATTATATGTATATGCTATACCATCTACATTATATCTTAATGCCAGCTCTATAACGTCCTCAGGCGAAAAATATGATCCCACAACGGTTTTTCTCTGGCTCATATCATAATTCTGGCAGTACCTGCATGCAAAATTGCATCCTGCTGTACCGAATGATAATATTCTAGCACCTGGATCCATATGCAGTACCGGTTTTTTTTCAATAGGATCTATGTTAAAGCTATATGGCATATTATAAACGTCTAAAACTAATTTATTGTTTCTATTTGATCTTACACCACAGAATCCAGTTTGATTGTTCGATAATAAGCAGTAACGATAACATGCAGTGCATCTTATTTTATCGTTTTCAACTGTATATAATGGCAGCATTATTTATTAATGCATAATGTAGTATATATACTTATTCAGTATATGCAACCATTGAGGAGTATCCTACCACCCTCTTATAATCATTGTTTGAATCACCTGAATTGCTATGGTCTAAAAGTTTGATTTTTCCTTTCATGCTTTTTGTTATTAGCATTAATGTTGCTATTGCACCGTAGCCACATGTGGTTATATTATACTTTCCTATGTCCTCATAGAATTTCTTTACCTTTAGATCTATAATGTCATCTATTAATATATTATCCTTTTCATCGTTTTTATTGACCGGTTCGTAATGGTTCATATCGGAACTTATGATAATAAATGGCTTTTCGTTTACTGATCCGATTGTTTCCGCTAAATCTCTTGCAACAGCGGCACTCTGTTTTCCTAAAATTATCGGCGTAAATTTAAAATTGTTATTAAAAATATATTGCAAAAATGGTACCTGCACCTCAATAGAATGCTCTACAGAATGGGCTTCCTTATCATCCGTTATAATATTGGACTTTGTAATTAATTTACTGGAAAATTCACTATCAATATTTGCATTGCCCAGTGGCGTATTCCATGATCCATCTGGATAAATAGCCGGATAAAATGGATAACCTGAGTGATTCGGGCCTATTATTAGAAACCTTTTCTTATTGTAATATTTTATAATATTATATGCATAACCCGCTGTTTTGCCTGAATACACATATCCTGCATGCGGAACTATAACACCAATTATTTTTTTATATTTAAAATCTTCCGGTTTATTTTTAATATATGACTCAAGCATTGGCATCAGTAAATCTTCATTGTCCGGATAAAATGCTCCGGATACATACGGTTCTCTAACATTCTCCATATATGAGGATTACTATTATTTATTTAAAGATTATATAAATGTTTAAATTCATAATTTCATTATATATAAATATGGATACATTAAGGGATGAGTTCCTGGATTCTATAGATGATAAATATGGAAAAATACTTATAGAAATTGCAAAAAATGCAATCAAAAATGAATTTAATATAACGTATAGTAGAATAGATATACCTGAAAAATTAAAGAAAAAAGCTGGAGCCTTTGTGACAATCAATGAAAATAATTCATTGCGGGGCTGCATCGGTTATCCATACCCCATTATGGAATTATACAGGGCGGTTGAAAAATCTGCAGTAGGGGCGGCATTCGATGACCCACGGTTTATGCCATTAAAAAAGAAAGAAATTGACAAAATAGAAATAGAGATAACTATTTTAGGTGAGATGATGAAACTTGATTATAAAAATATAGATGAAATTACAATAGGAAAACATGGATTATATATAAAAAATGGTATTTATTCTGGAATTTTATTGCCACAGGTAGCAACGGAATATAATTTTACAAAGAAAGAATTCCTGGAGGAAACATGTCTAAAGGCGGGCCTTAATAAAAACTGTTATACTGATTCGGAATTATACGTCTTTGAGGGAAAAATAATTAAATAGATGTATATGAAAATAAAAATAACATTTGTTATACCTGCAAATATTTATTTCAATGGCGGCATTGAAAAAACGATAAGAAAATATATCGATTACAGAAATGAAAATTTTGACGTTACTGTACTGGAGGGGAAAGGTGATAATAAAAATGATAACTACAGTAAGGTAACAATAAATTCAATTTACTGCAATTATATATTAAAAACTTCAGGATTTAAAAATTTTATTGTAAGAATTTTATCACCATTATTATTAAAAATAGATAGAATAAGGAATATAAAAAATATAAAATACATAGAGAAAAACTCGGACATAATATATTTAGCAAGCAACGATTTATATTTTTTATTTAAAAAACCAAAAATAATGATATGGAGTGAACATGGCAATCTCCCATTTAACTATACCGGCTTAGGTTTTTTTAACAGAATTTTATCAAAATTAATGCTGAAAAAAATTATATTTAGAAATATAAATTATTTCCATCTGATCAATTGCTATTATGGTAAATACATTTCCCCATATGGCAGATATTTCTGTGTACCCAGTGGAGTGGATTCAGATAAATTTATTCCTGTAGATAATAAAAATAAGGTAATTAAATTATTATTTGTTGGCAGGCTTGAAAAATCAAAGGGCATAGATAAAATCATAGATGCCTTTAATGAACTGGATGATAACTATGATTTAACCATAGTTGGTTCTGGAACAATGGAATATATGATGAAAGATAATAACAGAATCCATTATTATAAAAACATCGGTATAAATGAATTAACAGATATCTATAATAATTCCGATGTTTTTATTTTCCCATCAATGCTTGAAAATTTTGGCCTTGTAATACTGGAGGCCCTGTCTTCGGGGCTGTATGTAATAACATCGAATTATATGAAACCCAGATTTGATTACTTTGAAAATATGAAATACCTAGAGTATATAACACCTGATAAAAATGGTATAAAAAATGCATTGAAAAATATTAATAAAAAACTTGAGTACACAGATGTTTATGAAAATAAATTAAAAATCCATGAATATGTAAGGGAAACATATGACTGGAAAAATCTTGCAGATTCATTATACAGGGAATTGAAAAATATATATGAAAATAATAGATAATCTATATAAATGTTAATTTTTCAGAATATATGTGGTTTGATAACTGTTTTAATTCGTTGTTGCCGTAGAATACTGATTTTAATATTATTGCATCCCTGTAGAATTTTTCAACACCGAAATCCTTAAAATAACCGTAACCACCATGTGTATTTACCGAGAATCTTGCTATTTCAACTATTGAATTCATCGCAAAGTTAAATGTATAATATTTATCCAGATTACTGTATAATATTGAACGGAGTATATTTTCCTTTGAGTACATCTCTGATAACTTAAATACTAGAGGCTCATAATTTTTTAAATATGCACCGAATACCGTTCTTACCCTTGAATAGTTCATAGCCTTATCTATTGCACCGGATATTATTCCCAGGGCAATCGCTGATAGATCATTATATGAATTCTCCATTATTTTTTCTTTCCTGCTGTTTTTATCAATTACATTATATTTATTATTTAATTCAATACTCCCAAATTTTAATCCCTTAAAACCCATGAAATCTTTCTCCCGGGTTTTAAATGGGCCCTCGACAATAGTTGTTTTGCCATCAAATAAAACAATATTTTCTGCATCTGTATTTAATATATTCTCAACTGTACCGTTTACATTATTACTGTATTCAAGTTTATATTTGTTATTCATAAAATCAACGGAAACATTCATTTTGCCAGATGAAACATCCGGTAAATATGATTCATATTCCGTATTTATCACGGATGGAAGATACAGAGAATTTATCATAAAAATTTTCATTGCAATTGATGGCAAATATTTCGAGAACTCCTCAAGAATTATATGGTATGATATATCATCAAGTTCCGATCCACCATATTTACTACTAATTTTTGCTCCCAGGAATCCCTGTGAAGCCAGAAGGGAGTTTATATTATTATCTATTTTTTCTTCCTCTATTTTTTTCTCATCAAGGTTCTTCTCGCAGAATTCCCTTACTGTATCCCTTAATATATTGTTTTCCTCATTCAAATTACTCACCCTTTAATATAAATCTTGAAATTACTAACTTCTCAACCTCGCTTGTGCCCTCCCAGATTTCCATAATTTTTGCGTTCCTGAATATCCTTTCAACGTTCTCCTCTAATGAATTTGTACCTAAAATCTCCATAGCTTTTTCTGATGCATAAACTGCAGTTTCACCTGCATATGCCTTTGCCATGCTTGTTAACTGTGGTCTTGGTTCAAATTTAAATAGATATGACGCTGCATTATATGTTAGTTCTTTAGCGGCCTCGATTCTTGTGGCTACATCGGCTATTTCAAACATTGTGTTTTCATCCTTAATTTCGTTGGCTTTAATATAATCCTGTATTTTATCAAATGCTCCCTCAGCTATGCCTAAAGCCTGGGCGGCAACGTATATCCTGCTAATATTAAAAAATGCCATTATATAATAGAAGCCTTTACCCTCTTCACCGATTAAATCTTCACTGTTTAGCTCAATGTTATTGAATGTTAATTCTGCAGTATTGGTTGCCCTTACACCTAATTTACCTGTTAATTTATTCGCTTTAAAACCATTTAATTTTGTACTGAGTAAAAATGTGCTCAGGCCATGATGGGGCTTATCCTCATCTGAGGTTCTTGCTAAAACAACTAAATAATCAGCTATTGCACCGTTTGTTATAAACATCTTTGAACCATTTAGTATATACTTATCACCCTTTTTTGTTGCCGTTGTTTTTATATGTGCAACATCACTTCCCCCTGAAGCCTCCGTAACACCCAGGCCGAGGACATATTTTCCTGAATAAACATCATTCAGGAATTCCTTCTGTTTATCATTGCCGAATAACATCAGAACCTCCGCACCGAAATATGGTGTTGTGACTGATATGCCAAGGCCTGCATCAACCCTACACAATTCCTCTATCGATATCAATATTTTAGCCGGATTATGCATATCTATAATTCCTACGGATAATGATTTTTTTCTCAGGTAATCGGGGTATTCTTCACCTCGATCATATTTTGCTGCAACCTCATCTGTAAATTCTTTCAATCCAAATTCCCTTATTTGTTTCCTGTAATCATCATATTCCTCAAACATCTTAAACCCTCTCAAGAAGCATGGAATAGCCCTGGCCTCCGCCGACACATAATGTAGCTATACCTAAATCCTTTTTCCTGTCATCCAGTGTCCTTGCCAGTGTGCCTGCTAATCTCGCACCGGTAGCGCCCAGGGGATGGCCTATAGATATGCCTCCGCCGTGTATATTGACCTTATTTAAATCCAGGTTAAACGCCTTAACAGCATTCAAAACAACTACCGCAAATGCTTCATTGATTTCCCAGTAATCAATATCATCGGCCTTCAAATTGTTTCTTTTTAATACCTTTTCTGTTGCAGGCACAGGTCCTTCCCCCATTATTGTCGGGTCAACACCTGCTGCTGCGAAATCAACTACTTTCGCCACTGGTTTTAATCCGTATTCATTTACTTTAGACCCTGACATTAACATCAATAATGATGCGCCATCGTTTAAGGATGAGGAATTGCCAGCTGTGATTATTCCATTCTCCTTAAATGCAGGTTTTAGTGATTCTATTGCCTCCAGTGAAACATCTTTTCTTATACCAACATCACGGTCTATTGTTTTACCGTTAACTGTAACCGGCATAATCTCATCATCCATAAAGCCGTCGTCGTATGCTTTCGCCGCCCTTATATGCGAATTATATGAATATTTATCCATTTCATCCCTTGGTATGTGTTTCAATGCCGCCAGTTTTTCTGCAGTCAAACCCATATTATATGATACGTTCATATTATATTTTGAATATTTTGGGTTTACCATTAATTCCATATTCGGTTTTATATATGGATCATCTATGCCCAGGGGCACATGTGTCATATGCTCCATACCGCCTGCAAGTACTATGCCTGCTTTATTTAACATAATTTCCATGGAACCTATAGAGGTTGCATTCAGTGATGATGAGCATGCACGATCCATCGACATTGCGGGAACAGATACCGGCAATTCCGATAGCAGTGCAGTATGTTTGCCACCATATGTCCAGTTTTCTCCGGCCTGAAGGGCACATCCTGTAATAACGTCATCTATTTCCGACGGGTTAATTTCTGTTTCCTCAATCGATATTCTTATCAGATCCGACAGTAATTTATCCATTTTCAAATCATTATATATATCCTTTTCAGGATCTTTTGGCCTTGCCCTTGAAAATGGTACTCTTTTATAATATACTATATATGCATCTTCCATTTTAATCACCCAATCTTTCTCTTAATACTTTTTTATCTATTTTTCCAGTTCCAGTTTTTTCAAAATTTTCTATGTATTTATATTCATCGGGGAGCCAGAATTTTGCTATCCTTCCCGTATCAACATATTCTTCCATCTTTTTCCTTATATCATCTTCCTTTGCATTGCCCTTTATAAATGCTACCGGCCTTTCTCCCCATTTCTCATCCTTTCTGGCAACAACAGCAACCTCGTCAACACCATTGACCGTACTTAATAAATCCTCCAGAACCATTGATGGTATAAATTCACCCCCGGATTTTACAGCATCATTTTCCCTGTCAACTATTTTTATATATTTATACTGGTCCATTGTTGCTAAATCTCCTGTATGTAACCACCCATTTCTCCAGAGTTTTTCAGTTTTTTCAGGATCCTTTATATAGCCTTCTGTTAACCATGGTGCCTTCACAATAATTTCACCTATTTCACTATCATCCTTTTTTACATCATGATCGTCCTTAACAACCCTTAAATTAACCATGGGTATGGGTATTCCTGTTTTCCTTTTGTATATCCTTTTTGCTTCGTCATCCATTTTTGCTATATAATTGTTATATGTTGCCATTGTAAGTATGGGACCTGTTTCAGACATGCCATAGCCAGTTATCAGGGATAGACCAATTGCTTCTGCCTTATCTGCAAGGCCAGAGTTTAAAGCTGCACCACCTATTGTTGCCCTTAGTTTTAATTTGCCTAAAATTTCCGGACCATTTTTCTCTGATAATAGCATGTATAATATTGATGGGACCATGGCAGAAAGGGTAACATTTTCCTTTTCCATGGTTTTTAATATGTTCTGCCAGTCGTATTTCCCGGGCAATACATATTTCATCCCCTTCATTATTGAGAAATATGGTATTCCCCATGCATGAACGTGAAACATTGGGACTAACGGCATCATTGCATCTGTTTTTCTTAAGGTTATCGGCTCATCTGCCAGTGCTGAAACTGCTGCCAGTGCATGCAATACCAGTTGCCTGTGGGAATAATATACACCTTTTGGCAATCCTGTTGTACCTGATGTGTAAAATAACGTTGCCATCGAGTCTTCACCCGGTTTTTCGATTTCATAACCGGTATCACCGAACATATTATGTGTATAATAAACATTATCTAACCCGTAATTCTCCTCTGGTTCGTCCTTATTTTCAGAATATATTATAAATCCCTTTATAAATGAAAACATATCCTTATATTTTGCAATTATGGGCATAAAGGCAGAATTTACTATTATATATCTGTCATCAGAATTTTCTATCGTATAGTATAATATTTCTGGTGGATACCGTATATTTACCATATGCATTGTGGCACCAATCATGGGAATTGAGTAGTAACAGTACATATAATTTATAGTATCATAATCAAGTATAGCTATTCTATCCTCTTTTTTTACACCTATTTTTAAAAGATTCTTTGCAAAATTATTAACATTTTTATAAAATTCTTTATAATTAATCCTTTTATTATCATAAACAATCTCCTGATCTTCATTAGCTTTCACCGAACTTTCTAATAAATTGTTTATTGTGAGTTCATAATTTACCATAATGTTAGATATTGATTTAATTTATAAAATTTATTATCAGGACATATTAACGGTGAAAATGCAGATTTTTGTGGCTATAACTTCCCTATGAAAAAGAATTTAAAGACCTAAAATATATATGAGCATGATTAAAAATGTTACTGTAGTGGGAGCAGGTGTAATGGGACACGGAATAGCAGAAGTTTTTGCATTGAATGGCATTAATGTAAATTTAGAAGATTTTTATCCAGAGGTAATAGAAAAGGCAAAAAAGGGTATAAATGATAGTTTAAATAAATTAATAGAATCGAAAAAAATTGATGAAAATAAAAAAAATGAAATATTAAAAAATATAAATTATTACAGCAATATCAGGTATGCAGTAAAAAATGCAGATTTAACGGTAGAGGTTGTGCCTGAGATATATGATATAAAGGTAAAGGTTTTAAAAGAAATATCTGAAAATACAGATAATATAATTGCATCCAATACTTCCAATATAAGAATAACTGAAATGGCATCTGAAATAGTAAAACCTGAAAGATTAATAGGGATGCACTTCTTCAACCCTCCTATTCTGATGAAACTTGTTGAGGTAATAAAGGGGGATAAAACCTTAGATAAATATGTAGATGAAATATATGACCTTGCAATAAAATTGGGTAAAAAACCAGTAAAGGTTTTAAGGGATGAAGCAGGTTTTGTTGTTAACAGGATATCTGCCCCTGAAACACTATTATTATGCAGTGCATATCAGAGAAATGTAGCAAAACCAGAGGAGATAGATAAATACTTTAAATCACAGGGATTGCCTATGGGGCCGTACCAGCTATTCGATTATGTTGGTCTGGATACGATAGTGGACTCACTAAAATATTATGCAAAGGAATTATCACAGGATTATGGCAAATGCAATGCATTTGATTCATTTGTTAAATCAAAAAATTTGGGCATGAAAACGGGTTCAGGAATATATAAATGGGAAAATGGAAAGGCGATAATTCCGGAATCCGGGGAAAGTGATAAAATAAATTTAATGGATGCATTTGCCTTAGAGATTAATGAGGCCACAAAATTACTTGAGAATAACGTTGCATCGCCTGATGATATAGAAACAGGTGTTAAATATGGGTTAAACAGGCCGTTTGGGCCTATTACTGTTGCAAACGGCTTAAGCAACGATGATGTCCTTGAAACACTGAATAAACTATATAATGAGTATAAAATAGATGTATTTTTGCCATCAAAAACCATAAAGGAACATAAACTGAAGGAGCTATTGAATAAAAAACCCGTGGAAAAAAAGGAAGAAAAAAGTGATCTAACAAAATACGAGGTTAAGAATAAGGTAGGTATATTAACATTAAACAATGGGAAAAATAATTTGATGAGCATTGAACTCCTAACGGAAATAGAAAAACAGCTAAACGTTATAGAAAATGACAATGATGTACATGTTATAGTAATAAAAGGGAATGAAAAGGCATTTTCTGCCGGAGCGGATTTATCACAGTTTAGCAGTAACCCGTATAATTTCATGAAAATATCAAAAAGGGGTGAGGATATATTTGACAGAATAACGAAAATCAATAAAATTTTCATAGCGGAGTTGAATGGATATGTTCTTGGCGGTGGTTTTGAATTAGCACTGGCGTGTGATGTAAGGGTTTCTAATAAAAATGTAGTAATAGGCTTTCCGGAAACAGGTTTGGGATTAATACCGGGATATGGAGGCAGCCAGAGATTACCGAATTTAATAGGCATATCAAGGGCGATGGATCTAATATTAACTGCAGAGAGGATTAATGGTGAGAAGGCATATGAATACGGAATAGTAACAAGATTATTTGATAATCCTGATGAAGAGACTTTAAAGTTCGCCGAAACTTTATCTGAAAGGATCTCTCCAGCAGCTGCTTACGTTGCAAAGAGGTTAATTTATAATACATCAAAAATAAACTTTGATGAGGAATCATTATCCATGGGCATGCTATATGCAGGAAATGATTTAAAGGAGGGGGTAAAAGCTTTCCTTGAAAAAAGAAAACCGGATTATAAGGGGAATTAAAAAAATTACCATTTTAATATACTTATAAATAATTTATTAGTAAATAATTTTTCAATAAAATTTAAATAATATAATGTAATGGTTGAATTATTATGGTAGACCAAAAATGGATAGCATTATCTAATACAACCCTGGGACAGTTAATGGCAACAATAAATACAAGCATAATAATAGTGGCCCTACCCCCGATATTTAACGGCATTCATTTAAATCCACTGGCACCGGCTTCCTTTTCATATTTATTATGGATGATAATGAGCTATATGATCGTTATTTCCGTATTATTAGTAACAGTTGGGAGATTATCGGATATGTTTGGCAGGGTTAAATTATTCAATTTGGGTTTTTTAATATTTACGGTAGGGTCTATATTATTATATATAACTCCAAATACAGGTGATGCAGGAGCTTTAGAATTGATAATGTTCAGGATAACTCAGGCCGTTGGCGGATCCTTTATAATGGCAAATAGCTTTGCAATAATAACTGACAATTTTCCGGAAAATGAGAGGGGCTTTGCATTATCAATAAACAGTGTTGCCTCCGTATCCGGTGTCAGTATAGGCATAGTTCTGGGCGGAATATTATCCATAATATACTGGAGGGATGTGTTTTTATTAAGCATACCTGTAAGTATTTTCGGCACTGTATGGTCATATGCAAAATTAAGGGAAAACTCGCCGAGAAAAAGGGAGAAGCTTGATATTCCAGGTAATTTAATGTTTGCCTGCGGCCTCATAGCATTACTTCTGGGTGTAACCTATGGAATAGTGCCATATGGTAAATCACCGATGGGATGGACAAATCCATATGTTATATTAGCAATGGTATCAGGAATTATTATTTTAATTATGTTTGTATTTGTGGAAAAAAGGGTAAAAAATCCCATGTTTGATATAACATTATTTAAAAATAGAAACTTTGGGATAAGCAATTTTACCGGGTTTGTATCTGCAATGGGAATGATGGGCCTATTATACATGCTAACATTATTATTTCAGGGTATATGGTTACCATTACACGGGTACCCATTTTATATAACTCCTCTATGGGCAGGGATATTCATGCTGCCAATGACAGTATCCATGGGTATTTTTGGGGTTATAGGTGGGAAATTATCAGATATATATGGATATAAATGGTTAACATCAATAGGGTTGTTTATTTCCGGAATTTCACTCATATTATTAGCATTTTTACCATATGATTTTATTTATATTTTAATGGGTATTATACTGTTTATTTTTGGTATAGGCTATGGTTTATTCAATGCACCCAATATATCACATGCTATGTCATCGGTTCCCCCTAATAAACGTGGTACCGCTTCAGGCATGTTAAATACCATGAGAAATACAGGTTATACCATAAGTATGGGGTTATTCTTCAGTATTCTCATATTCGGACTGTCATTATCATTACCTGGCAGGATATCTGGAGGTTTAACCAGTGCACATGCAAATGCATTAATCCCATATATGAAAACAATGCCACCAACTGAAGCTATATTTGGTGATTTCCTTGGTATAAACCCGGCTTCGGCCATAATAAACCAGTTACCAAATAGTGTTATTTCAAAAGTTTCATCATCGTCAATAGGTACAATCAGCGGAAATGTGTGGTTTCCAAATTTAATTGCACCGGTATTTATGGTTTCACTCAGTGATGTTTTCTATATTGCAGCAGCTATAACAATAATAGCTGGAATTATTTCATTATTTAGGGATGAAAAAATTAATAAACAGCAAAATTAAAAAAACTTATTAATAACAAAATAATTAGGTGTTGCAAGGGTAACTAAGCTTGGACAACGGTGTAGGACTTAAGATCCTATCTCGAAGGAGTTCGCGGGTTCAAATCCCGTCCCTTGCATAATCAATTTTCAAGGTAATAACTCTCAATTAAGCGTGTTATTCTGTAGTAATGCAATATATAATATATGATTATTAACAAACCTGTAAAAATAAATAATGCAAACACAGAGTAGAAAAAACCTAGCAGGTAATAATCATAAAAACTATATGACCCGAATATATTGCGGTATCTTAGAATGTTTATTGCAATAAGTATTGCAGAATATATAATTATGAAATACATAAACATTTTTGATACACTGTATAGTTCTTCATATTTTAACTTTAAAGTTTCATATCTTCTTAAAGGTATCGATATATCTATGATTTCTGATTCCATTTCAGGCAAGATAGTGCCGGATAAACTCTGGATGTCGCCCCTATTTTTTAATCCGGACATTATGGTTTCCATTTTATCTACCATATTACTTTTATACATAAAATTGATAAAATCTTTAATAAATTCCAGGTCCTTTATTGATCCAGCATCATTTATTTTAATCATGATTTTTCTGTTAGTAAGTATTAAAAATATATAGATAATAATAAAAATTGCGGAGATAAGCAGTACTGCATAAATGGTAACTATAAACATAGTTGTATATCTATTTATTTCCCTATAATACTGTATGTATAATTATTTCAGAAAATTGTTTCAGATTGGTTTTAATTTCTTCAGGTTGCTTAAATAATTAAAACCCTCTGTAGTCAATTTATACTTAATGCTGCTGGATTCTTCATTGGCTTCAAGTATATTTTCCCTAACCATATCTAATAAGAGCCTGAGAGCGTATTCATAATTTAAATTGCATCTATATATTATGTGTGTTATGTTAAGGGAACTGGCACCTGATATTGTATCCAGAATGTCCTTCCTTATCTCTTCCCTGGACCTTCTTAAATTTTTTGGGAATTTTATTTTATCAGATCTCGGCAATGCCATTAATAATTCAATGCCCTTATCCACAAATTTAAGTGATTTTACCGGTTTCATTCCAAGGTTATCGCACATTTTTTTAATATCAGCATTAATGATGCCCGAGTAAATGGCAAATCTTGCATCTATTTCATAATTTTCGATATTAACCAGATTCTTAAGTATATTAATTTTATCAATTATTGTTCCATACAGGGGTATAACAAGTATACGTTTATCACTACCACCACAATTGTAGTTTAATATTAAAGGTCCATTCTTCCCCCACCCCTCTTTACAAAAAAAATTTATTCTATTATAATCGCCATCTGTTTCCATGATTGTTTAATCGTATAAGAATATATTAAAACTTATTACCCGGGGTGTAATAGGAAAATACACAAATGTTTAATATATATACAGTAATATAAATTATGGATAAAGATTTACGTGAAATTTTCAGGTTCTGGAATATAGATAGGAGAAAAAATCTACTAATACCAACACCATATAAAATATCAAAAATTTTGGAAGTTGCACCTAAAACCATTTATAAAAGCTGGGATAATTTATTTTCTACAGGATTTCTCCAGAAAGTCATATTAATACCATCAGATAAAATTGCCAGAAGAGAGAGCATTCTGATCACTTCCATTAACAATGGATCACCCATGAAAATTATAGATAAAATTAACAAAACATATTTTCTGGAAATGGTACATTTTGGATACATATACCATACACAGAATATTTTTTCCCCCGTAGATAGAGATAGATATATATACTCACTGAGAGTTATAAATTCCTCGGAGGCAGTTGCACTTGACCAGGCTATGATTATTATGAATGGCCTTGCCAGTAATGATAACATGTTTATAACAGGACCTGAGAAATACAGCACAGAAAAGCTTGATAGCATTACAAAGCAGATAATATCCACAATTGCGTATAAGGATTTATATAAAATTAATTTTAAGGATATTGCCGGTAAATTAAACGTATCACCCAGAACGGTCGGCCGGAAATTTGAGAATATCATGTTAAAAGGATATTTAACAAACTTCCCCATTTTAAATCAATGTAAACTTTCGGGATATAATATTTTTGTTTCAACCATTTTTAATGCAGGTATAACTTCACCCGATGAACTCTTGGATAAACTTTCAGGATTATCCCTGGTATATAATAGATATCTGTTATACCGGTTTACCACCATGTATATAACTATTCTTTTCTACTATAAAACCATGGAAGAACTGGATACGTGTATAGAGGAACTGGGTGGACTATTTTCAAGTATTGTTACTACAACACGGTTTAACACATATTTCAATGACCATGTTACCCTTGATATATAATTTTACCAGCCCATCTTTATGACTTTATTAATATATAATATCTTTAGATATTCGAAAGGGTTTTAAAATATTCCTTTCCCTTTGTGGTTACTGAATATTTTATGCTATTTTGGTATTCAATTGGTACTATAAATTCCTTCTGTATGAGATATTCAAGTATGGCCGTGGCGTATTCGTAGTTCAAATTACAGTTGTATATAATCTTTGTAATGTTCACACTTTCATGGTTAATTATGAGCTCCATTATCTCCTTGATAATATATATTTTTTCCCTGTGATGGTCTGATTTTTTATCGGTATTTATATTGCTTTTTTTCGAATCATTCTGATCTTTAACTGTTATAATTTTTTTAATATCAGCATTGACAAGTATTAATGTTTTGCACAGATCAATATTAAACGTCCTGGCTATATATTTTACCTGCATGCTGATAATACCTGAATATATTGCAATTCTTGACCTGAAATGAATATTATCAGTATCGGTAACAAAGTCCCGCAATAATTTCTCCTTTTCCATCGTAGAACCATTCAGCAGGAGTACAGGTATAATATTATCACCACTCCTTGACTTCAATACCATGTTATAGTAATGATCCTTTCTATCAGTTCCCTGAACCGGCGTCTTATAAAACTCATTATACTCAATACCATCCATAATTATTTTGTTTTCTATCATAACACATCACCCATATTGTAAATATCTACTCCTAAAACTCTACCTGTATACATATCCTGAATGCCTCCGTTTTTTTGGTAGCAATAACATGGCAGAGAATGCAAAAAAGACAACAGAAATTATAACCTTGGAGTATATTATTATATAACCGGCATACGGAATTGAATATGCTACCAGGCCCTTAACATCGTATGTAGGTACCGGCAGTGGGTCTTTTGACGGATTATTTACACCCTTTGTCCTGAAATATTCTTTGCCATGTATATAGCATATATTGATAACCTGGTGTGCATAAGACTCACCGTTTTTCCATGGTGCGTTAAAAACAATTATATCACCGATTTTAACATCTACAGGATTTATATGGTTCACCACTAAAACCGAATCTGGTTTAATTACCGGATACATGCTTGATGTGGGATCTGCAAGTAAATAATAGCTATGGCTAACGCCAGGTGCAAACAGGATTGTTATAATGATTACAATTAAAAATACAGCAATAAAAAATTTTGATTTCTTAATTTCTTTCAAAAGGTTAATTTTTCTGGATTTAAATGTACGGTTAAATTCCAGGGAATTTCTGATAATTATATCTGCCATAAACATGACCAGTGATATGGATACCATTTCCCAGATAAGGTAAAAATACTTTGATATATCAATACTGATGGATAGAAATGAAAAGATTTCAAATATACATATAAATACGAAAGCGGCCATGCCGTTGAAACGTGTTTTAAAGAATATAAAAACTGTAAGTATCGAAAAAAATGCTATAAATATTATGTGGAATACCGATATGGAGAAAATAGTTTTGGGGTCTATGAGTATATAATATGGATAATCAAGCAGGATAAAAACTGCTGAGAAAATTATACTGTTTATATAAAAATTTTTACTGAAATTCCTGAGTGCTATAAGTATTAATGATAGTAAAAATGAAAATATAATGGAATATAATATTATTTGTGGTAGCACACCGGGAATAAAAATTATACTGCTTTTTTTTATTATTACAAACGTGAAAACCAGAAATACCTCCAGAAATATAGATAAGGTTAAGGCCTTTAATATATCACTGTTAATGTTTAGTCTGTAGGATTTTATAAGTGGCATAAGTACAATTGCCGGAATAAGTAGTGATTCCCATGTATTTTTAAGGTAAAATATTGAAATCTGGTACGCAATTATGAAAGATACGATAAATAATATATATCTCTTCAGTTGTCATCACCTTCAACATACATGTAATTGTTATCACCGTGATATATAAAGAAAATACTTGTATTCTCTATGTAGAATATAGGTTCCTGATATATATCTGACAGTTTTAACAGTTCATCAAATGAGCGTATATCATGTGCCATGACCGGTACCGGTTCTTTAATTATTACTATCCTGTCCTTATTATCCTCAATTAATTTTTTCAGCACATTATTTTTTGCTGGAGCAACCAGCATATAAATTGATGCTATAATTACTGCTATGCCCGCAAGTTCAATTATGTAACCGTATGTTAATGAAAAATTTATAATGGGTTTATTTCCGGACACAACCTTATATTCTATATTATTTGACATATATGCAGGTGTTTCATACGAAATTTTATAATACCCGTTACCAGTGTGTATACTTAATCCTGTGAAAGAGCATAGATTATACTCTGTATTTTCAATTGTTATGTTTATATTTATGACAGGGGTAGAAGGATCTGTATATCCAAGCTGTTTATCAATGCTGTTTGATTTGTTATAAATGTTTGATAAATTCAATGGAACAACACCAGAATTTACCACATAGCTACCGGAAAGTAATAACTCCGTGGTATTGGATTCGAATGTTTTACTCCATGATGGTGCTGGGGAAACTGCTGTAATGGAACATATTACTGTTACGGGTTGCTTATCCTCTGCTGTTATATCCATGGATAATCTAACAGTCATATTGTTCAGGATTCTGGTATATATTATGCCAGGATTTTTAACTACGTTACCGGTAAGGCTATTATTTTTCAAATGTGATACAATAGAAACATCAGCATATGAATTAAAATTCTGTTTTTCCATATTTTTTTCGTAGTATCTTGGTTCTGCCACCACAATAGACGAAAATATTAATATTACAACTGTTGCCAAAAGTATGAGAAGCCATATTTTTTTATTATGAGGTTTTTTAATGCTAACCATATAAAAGATTATTTTCTATTTATATTAAGGATTTTTTAATTACTCATATGAAATTTTTATAAGTAATATTTATATGGACAATTAATACATATCAAAAATACTTAACTTTTATTTTTAAATTTTATATTAAACATTTTTATAAACCTTTAAAACATATTTTTATTTCTTAACACCTTAATTATAGGTTACCGATTTAAAATTGGTGATAAAAAATGAATAAGAAGCTAGCAGTATTATTGGTAGTTCCCTTACTTGTTTCACTGGGAGGGGCATTTGCTTTCTCAGCGTTTTCAGGTAGTTCGAGTGTAACTATTAATAACACAGCAGGTCATCTGACCTGGGAAAACCAGGCGACCCTAACAGCAACAAATGCTAATAATACGCCTTTAACAATGCAGGGTCCAAATGGGAATATATACGAAATAGGAACAGGAATGGAACATTTCCACGCCAGTGGAATGTACAACCTTGGTTTTGGAGCACAGTACTACACAACAGCAACCAGTGGAAGAGAGTATGTGATAAACGTAACAAACTTTGCACCCGGTGAATTCATACAGCTCACTGATGTTATAACAAATAACGGAACTGTAGGATTTATTGTAACCGCACCATATGTATCAATGGCAGCACACAGCTCATCTAATCCGGTATACAATCCCAGCGGGAAGTCAATAGCAGTAACAAATGTTTCATCCAGTGCCTTTGCGTCCGACTTACAGAGCTCAACAGGATGGTTATACAGCGTAAACGAAGTTTCAGGATTTGGAACATCACTTAGCCCAGAGGGAAGCGCAACAATGATAATAATGATAGGGCTTGGAAACAGCAATGGACATGACGTAAACCACTACCAGGGTTCAGATCTTAGCCTTGAAATAGACTTAAATGTTGAATCAGACCCATAAAAATAATTTTTTTATTTAAAATTTAATTTTTTTACAATTTTTTTGAACATCAAAGGTTAGATTAATGAATTTTTTGAATTGTTATATTAACATTTAATGGAATTCCGATTAAATTAACATAACAAACATTTAAATTTACTCTAGCGATTAAGAGGTTATGGAAAAATCTGAAGATATTAAGACACTGGCACAGCTAGTGTTACATTCATTAAAGTTATACGGCAATAATTTTATTTTTGGAACAACAGGGGCAGGTGAAGCAGAAATACAGGATGCAATTTCAAAGAGAAATGATATAAAATGGATTCAGGCACTGCATGAATTCACCGCAGTAAGTTCGGCTGAGGGTTATTCACTTGCAAAAAATAAAACGGGAATAGCACTTATAGATAGAATAGTTGGTACCCAGAATTCAATAGGTGCATTATATTCATCATATATCAATATGGCACCCTTACTGGTATTTTCCTCAAGGGATATTGCAGGGACACACTTACTGAAGGACCCGACAAGCCATTATTCTTCAAAACATCTGCAGATTGTAGAACCATGGGTAAAATGGTCAAACAACTCGCAATCAGAAAAAATGCTTGAGGAGGATTTATCAAAGGCAATTTTTATCACACAGTTAGAGCCTAAAGGCATATCATTTATAACTTTAAGGCACGATTTAATGCAGAGAAGGTATAATGGGACAAAGATCAGAACAAAGAATTTCTATTATAATAAAAGGATTCCGGACGATGATACCGTACAGAGAATTACGGATAGAATTTTATCCTCGGAACACCCGGAAATATTAATATCACATGCTGGCAGGAACCCTGAATATGTTGATACCATGGTAAAATTTGCAAATATGCTTGGAATAAAGGTAAGGGAGCGCAGATATTTTATGAGTTACCCGCTGGGAGATAAAATGCATCTGGGTTTTACATCAAGGATGAAACCACCTGATTTCAACAACGATGACCTGGTTTTACTGTTTGAATTCGGAATTTTGCCCGGTAACAGAATTAACGAAAATGTGGATATAATTGATTTCTCAACTGATTTTGTAAGGCGCCGCGATATTTACAGTGGTGGTGATTACGGTTCTTCCAATTTATTTAATTCCATGGATATCATATGCGATCTGGGGCCAACACTGGAAGCTATCATGAAAAGAATGAAACTGAATAATATGGATAAAAAATTTATTGATGAAAGAAAGAAAAGAATAGAGGAAAGGCATAATAGGTTAATGGAGGAAATTGAGGAAAGTGCACTTGATGACCTTAAAAATGAGAAATTAACGGCCAGCACAATAGGATATATTATGAATAAGTACTGGAAAAGGGGTATGGCACTGGTAAACGGTAGCATAACATTCAATTCCAAAATAAACATGCAGGTTAATTTAAATGAACCGTCTACGTATTTCAGTAATCCCAGTGGACATTTAGGTTCACCTGTTGGAATGGCCTATGGTGTATTTCTGGCATTAAATGAGGACAATTATTTAAATGGAATTAAAAACTATAAACCTGTTGTGTGCATTACAGGCGATGGTGATGCGGTATTCGGCAATTTTTCGTCAACATTATGGTCTGTAAAGCATTATCATTTGGGTGTAATATATGTAATACTAAATAACGGTTCCTGGGCTGTTGAATGGCCATATTTTGAAAATACTGTAGAGAATGTCGTTTCAAATAAGCATGATCATCAATTTATAGACCTGGATGAACCAAGAATAAGTTATGCCACCATAGCATCTGCATTCAGCATAAAATCACACACAGTAAGAACCATAGATGAATTTGATAATTCAATAAAGGATGCCATTAAAAATGCAGAGATGGGAGAGCCTTCTGTAATAGATATTATGCTGAATAAATATAACCCATAATTCAACATAAATAATCTTAAATATTTTAAAATAATGGTTAAGGTATGAAAATTACAACATATAATCCCTATACAGAACAGGAACTTGGCAAATATGATGTTACTGAACTGGAGGGGGTTAAAAATATAATTATTGAACTCAGAAAGGAGCAGGAAAACTGGAAGGAGAATATAGACTATAGAATCGATAAATTAAGGGAAGCCAGAAACAACTTCGAAAAAAATCTGAATGAACTGGCTAAATTAATGTCGTCAGAAATGGGGAAACCACTGACACAGAGCATTGCAGAGGTTAAAAAGACCTTATGGCTATTTGATTATTATATGGAAAATGGTAAAAACTTTTTACAGAATGAGTATGTCAAAACTGAGGCAAAGAAATCATACATAAGATTTGATCCACTGGGTGTAATTATAATAATTATGCCCTGGAATTTTCCACTATGGCAGGTTGTCAGGGCAGCCATACCCGCAATGCTTGTAGGCAATGCTGTAATGCTGAAACACGCTTCTATAGTCAGTGGAACATCCCTGAAAATACAGGAACTGTTTAATTTAAATGTGTTTAGATCTGTAATAACCACCGGCAAAATAATAGATGATGCCATAAAATATTCTGATGGAGTTTCCTTTACAGGATCAACCGAGGCAGGTTCTATAATAGCTGCCGAGGCGGCAAGAAATATTAAAAAGTTTGTAATGGAGCTGGGTGGTTCAGACCCATTTATTGTGCTTGATTCCTCAAACATTGAAAATGCAGTTAAAAACAGCGTTTATGCAAGACTACAGAACAACGGCCAGAGCTGCATAGCCTCAAAAAGATTCATTGTTAAGGATGAAATATACGATGAATTCTATAAAAGAATGTTAGAGGAATTTCAGAAGGTAAAGGTTGGAGATCAGCTGGATGAAAATACCTATGTGGGGCCATTATCATCAAAATCACAGGCGGATATAATATTAAACCAGATAAATGACCTGAAAAATTATGGTGAAATTACAACAACCGGTGAAAACAGGGGCAATGTTATAAGGCCCATGATAGTGAAACTTAATAGGGAGTATGCTGAAGAGGTCTTCGGGCCGGTAGCAATGTTAAGGAGCTTTAAAACCATAGATGAGGCAATAAAGATGGCGAATGATACCGAATACGGCCTGGGATGCTCGATATGGGGCAATGACGTTAATGCTGAAAAAATGGCTAAATATATAAATACAGGAACAGTTTCAATAAATAAAATCACCGCCTCAGATCCGAGATTGCCATTCGGTGGAACAAAGAAAAGCGGAATAGGCAGGGAATTATCAAGATACGGGTTACTGGAGTTTACCAATATTAAGACCGTATGGGTAAATTAATTCTAATTCAACATTAAAAATAATTTTTTATGTTTTAAATAGTTAGATTAAATTTATAAATGCTTAAAGTTAATTGGTGTTTGAACACTTTGCTCTCTTTGACTTTTTGGCTTTATAATGGCTATATTCCCACATTATGTAAGGTGGAAGCACAAGTATGATAGTAAAAGCTATGCCTAAAATGCCAAATGTATATATGCTTACTGCTATTTCTATGTAAGTTATTATTCTTAATGTCCTGAACTTAATTTTAGTCCTATGGTTAATAATCTCAAGGCTAAATCTTAGTAGTTAAGCACCTTTATATCAATTCCAGTAATCTGACCCATCTCATCGAAGTCATGATCATTAGTTATTAAACTGACTCTGTTTTCGACACATATTCCTAAAATGAGAATATCAAGTTCATTTATTAATCTTCCATTTTCCCTTAGTCTGGAATATACTTCCGTACAGTGTTGCACAGTGTTTGAAGTGAAATCATATACCTCGAACTGGTTCAGAAATGATATTTGCTTTTCCTTTTTCTCTTTGATACCGTTGGATATTAAAACCCCACGAAGAAACTCATATTTATTTATAACGGTAATAGCAGGATTCTCGTTCAAAACATCATTCAGAGCCCCAACTACATCTTTCTGGTGATGAGCCAGGTCAATCAGTATGTTTGTGTCTAGTATTATGACCAAATCCTACAACTCCTTTATGTCTCTTGTTTTGGAGCGCCCCCTAGCTTCAAGTATATCTTTCTTCATTTTACTGGCCTCTTTATCAGAAAGGATAGATTCATATTTCATAAGGTCACCTATTGTAAGTTTTTTACTGGATTCCTTCAGAAGACCCCTTATAACCATAGAAAAGGACTTGTTATCCTTGCGTTTTGACAGCTCCTCGTAAACATCATCCTGTATTGATATAACTTTAACCATATATGTATATATGCAAACATGCATTTAATATTTATGTTCTTTGTTCTGGAATAGCTCATTTTATTGATATGGATTTCATTATAATTGCCACCTATCTATTCAACTTAAATTTATACACTTTTTGACATATTTTAACGGATACTTTTCATCACCTTTTTTCCTTTACTCCAAGTTATCTGTGCATGATTTATACTATTACCTGAAAACTCCGTTATTAAACTATTTTTTCTTAAACACTGCTACGGGGTTATACAGGCTATACCTTTTAATCTTTTTATTATTTAAGAGTTTATATATAAATATATAAGGGTTATGGGTATATTTTAAGCTAAATTCTATGATTCCCATTTATGATTGTAATAATTAAGTTAAAACAACATCAAAATTATTGTATTTCTGTGGCATGCAACAAAAAAGTATTATGATTATAACTGTAATAGACAATAATCTATAACACATATTATCAATTTTTTATATGCTATAAAGTTAAAGTTAAATTTAACATTGTAATTATTAGATGGAAAAGCCCGAGGGCAACTCACGCCGAAAGGTGAGGAAAGTCCCCCCTCCACGGTCAACTGCATCCGGTGAAAGCCGGAATACCGAGAGGTATGGTAAAGGGATAAGAAATAAACTGTTCCATATAAAGGATGATTCGGAAAGATGACGTTTTATGGAGTACGGATGGGAACTCTCCCTGCAGGGTGCAAGTCTAAAAGGAATCTATGAGCCGACCGTGAGATTCAGGTAAGACGCATAGTCGAATGTTGCCAACCGAAAGGCTAACAGAAGGAGGCTTACTCCGGGCATTTCCTTTCATTAAATATTTTTATATATAACATAATTATTATTAGCAGTATGGACTGTAAAGCTTCCGTTTCGTTAATTTTAAACAATGATAAATTTTTACTGATAAAAAGATCAGATAGGGAAAATGACCCATGGTCAGGCCAGATGGCTTTACCTGGTGGCCATAAGGAGGAAAATGAAACCTGTGAGGAAACTGCAATAAGGGAAACCTTTGAGGAGGTAAATTTGAAAATAAAAATTAATAAATTCCTGGGTGTTTATTATACATTAAATAATAAATTAAAGGTGGCGGCATTTGAAGCCCTTACATTAAATGATGATGTTGTTATAGATAATGAGATATCAGAGTATTTCTGGGTAAGGTTTGATGAATTAAAATGCGATGACCTATCTTATTTATATAAAAACTATATAATATTTGGTTTAACATATAGAATATTAAACGATTACATTAAAAAATTAAATCTTTGAATTCCTTATAACGTTTACAAAATCATTATCTGGTTTATTATCCCATTTATTCATAAATATATACTCGGATAAACTGTGGCGTTTTTCCCACTGTTTTTCCTCCAGTTCAGGCTTATCATGGTATTCCTTTAATTTGCCCAGGGTTAAATAGGCTATTAATTTTATATTTTCCGGTATATGTAATATTTTCTCAATATCCTCGGGGTTAAAGAAACTGATCCAGCCCATTCCGATATTTTCAGCCCTTGCTGCCAGCCACATATTTTCTACTGCTAAAACTGTGCTGTATTCCGATGTTTCCCTTATAAATGTTCTACCAAGTATATCCGAACCTTTGCGATTAAAATCGCATGTAACAGCTATGTTGACATATAGTTTAAATTTCTATTAAATATGTTAACTACTTATAACACTCTTCACCATTTAACGTTTCATCTAAATATTTTTATAATACAACGTAATGAAGAAATGCGAGTTTTCCAGCATAACTGCATAAGTCCAGAGGACAGGGGTGCTGGAAAATAATGAACAGGAATGAAGTCTCTTCTGCAAGAAGGGCTCGATGCGTATAGGGTTCCCGACCCGGGGTAAAACGCAGGCAAAACAGGTCATGCTTTGAAATCGACAAAAACGTGATTTTATATAATAAAGCAATCTCCGAACCGGAAGGGGACGGGGTAGATGCCTTAGGGTTAAGGCAACGAAGTTTAAGCTCTTCATAAAAGATGATAACTTCCAAAGATGAATGTTAACATGGTTAACATAAATCATAACCTGATTCCAAAATACCCTCTATTTTTATTTTTTCAAATTTTTCCTTTTTGTACTCGGGCAGGGAATTATAAAACTCTTCTCTTTTTTTATCTACAAGTTCCTTAATTTTTTCTCTCGTATCGATATCCTTTATTATAATAAAATTCCATGGTTCCAACAGACCCACGGATGGTGCATAAGTTCCAGCCAGTAATATTTTTGAAATTATTTCATCAGGTATTTTTTCATCAGTGAACCATGACCGTACATCCCTTCTCTTCTTTATTGCATCATAAACGTCCATTCCCTGTTATAATAAATTTATTTTTAATTTAACGTTTATAATAATAAATTAAATATTATTGAAGCATTTACTTTCATGGAAAAGGGTATAATTTTTGATCTTGATGGGACAATATGGAACTCAATAGATTACAGGGTAGAGGCATGGAAAAAGGCATTTAAGGATTATAATATTGATTCTGACCCGGAGGTAATCAAACTGATGATCGGTTATCCAGGTTCAATGCTTATAAAAAAGATGAATGCGGTTAATCCTGAAATTGAGATGGGTGAAGAAAAATATTTTCATGAAAATATAGGCAATGTAAGATTCTTTAATGATGTTGAAGAAACATTTAATATTTTAAAATCAAATAATATAAAAATGGCAGTTGTAACATCGTCCAGAAGGAAATTAATAAATGAACTTAATCTGAATGTTGATGCCACAGTTACCATGGATGACGTTAAAAGGGGGAAACCTGATACAGAACCATATTTAAAAGCGATAAATTTAATGAAAGTAACACCTGAAAATACCATGGTTGTTGGCGATATAGACAATGATTTAATTCCTGCGAAAAAATTGAACTGTGTTTCTGTTCTGGTTACACATGGCAATAAAAAAGAATCCACACATAAGGATTATGAAATAGAGAATATTAGGGATATTATACCTGTACTTGTGGATATAAAATGGATATAAAGTATGGTTTTATACAATTTCATAATATATACCTGATGTATATATTACATAGCTTTTGTTAACAGAATTGTTATATTTTATACATTTAAATTAATGAGAAACTATGAATATTCCCGATATTTCATCGAACAATAATTACCACCAAGCACACGAGACTGAACGGTTACCAAAAAATAATAGTTATAGCATTTGACATAGTTGTATGAAAAATTATTTCCATTCAGATAATTTTTCGTAGTTTGGCAAAAAACTGGATACTGGTAGAAATTAGGTATAGGTTTCCTAAGCGTGTGAGAGTCTGACATTGTACGAACATTTATATATCCATGCATTAACATCTGTATGAATAAAGGAATCGAAATGTTATTAAGCATAGGAATTATGTTCATTATGATTTCTATGGTAGGAATGTTGGCTATGGGGAATGAAATACAGCAAACCAGTACAGTAAAAACAAGGGCTGATGCAACACCAGATGGCTTGACTACAAATGCTGCATGTATAGGCCATTATGAACGCAATGGTAAGAATAAGTACGGTGACATATATTGTCAGATATGGCTTTATAAGGCTCCAGACAACATTGTTTTCTGGATTGCAGAAATAAGTGTAAACTCTGAAAATGGAGCGGTTTTAAATGGTGGGTATAGTTATTTATCATTTTATGATCTTATAGGTAATTCACATACAACCTCAACGTTAAAATTAAATAATCCGGATAATGGTAATCATAATATTAGGTGTACGACACCAATGTATAAGACCAGTGGGGGAACAGCAGAAACCGTTACATACACTTTAAGCGGTACCTGTGCAAATGCGGCTGGTTCCATATCATGAAAGGTTTCGTATCCTGAATTTTGCCAGACACAAACGCAATACATAAATAATGTGGCATCCTGGAGATTTCAGGATAACCAGGCTGAGAATGGTGCAAATCCAACAAGTGCTACATACAGCGGTGGTATAGGTGTGCCTCAGGATAATGGAACTACACAATCTATAAATGCATACGATACCATGTGCTCCCTTACAAGCTCCTGGGGTGGGCTTTGTGTGTATACGCATTCATATAGCGATTCCGGCACAGTGAGTATGGGATATATATCCTAAATAATTTTTATGGCGATTTTATTATGAATAAAAAATTAATTGTTATTTTATTATCGATATTTATTATTCTTGTTTCAGTAGATTTCGGGGTTAAATACTATGAAAGTTTAACAGATAATGTTAATATATCTATAACGCCTGCGGATAACAATATAACACAGGACCATAATTTAACGGTTTATATAAATACAACTGACAGCGTTCCGTTTAGATCGTTTTTAATTGATGCAACGACGTATACTTCAGGTGCTGAAATTCAATATTTAGGCCCTGACGGCAATACGCCCCAGAACCTCTATGGCTTAATAAAGTTTAATATTACGGGGAATGAGAAAATCATAACATCGTGGAATGGAACGGTTTTACAAAATTCCGGGTATAGATCTCCATGTTATACATTAGCCCCGGCTGGATATTATAGAATAGATCATAATACATCCTATTCACTGCCATTAAACGATAGTTTAATAAATCCCATAATAACTTACAATAACCCCGAAATTCACCTTTCAGGAATATATTGCACTTACCATAATGAATCTATAAACAATAATGAATCTATAAATGTATCACTGCACGATACACATGGATCGAGTGCCTCCTTGAATGGTTCAGCTTATATACATTCATGGTATAATCAAAATTCATATGCAAATTTTACCAGTAGTAATGGGAATTTCTCAATTAAACTAAAAAACGTTCAATATTTGGTGAAAAACGGAGATGGTGTAACCCGTATGTTTATAACAACACAATACGGCAAACTTTTCATAGTTTTTGCTTTCGGTGGTGAAATTGAATAATATAAAAGTCAATAATATATATAAAAAATATAGTAAATCAAAAAGTTATGCAATTGATGATATAACATTGAATATAGATAAGCCTGGCATATATTCTATTGTAGGCCCAAACGGTGCCGGCAAAACCACATTATTAAAATTGGTTTCTGGAATGATAAAATTGACATCTGGAATAATTGAGGTAAATGGTTTAACGTTTTACGTACCAGAAATACCGGCATATTATGAAAATTTATCTGCATTTGACCATTATAATTTAATAAGGGATATTGTAAATAAGAACGATATTTTACATTCACCTGAAGAAATATTAAATACAATTAACCTTGATAAAAATAAATTAGCAAAGGATTATTCAAAGGGTATGAAAAGAAGACTGGATATCGGTATGGCATTGATGATAAAAAGTGGTATAATACTGTTTGATGAACCCTTTGATGGACTTGACCCATCTATTTCCGAGGAGTTATCAAAAATAATTAAAAAAATGAATGATGAAAATAATATAATTATAATAAGTAGCCACGATTTATCAAGGGTAGAGGATATTTCTGACACAATCATATTTATGAAATCCGGAAAAATCATTAAGGAAATGAATAATATCAGAAATAGCGAAATAACATTAATTCTATCAAATAATGAAAATAACATATCAAAAATATCTAATTCCGGTATTGAATATAATTTAACAGGTGATAGCCTGGTAATAAACATTCTAAAAAATGATTTGCCCGGTATAATAAAAAAGCTCAATTATCTGGGCATAGAAATAAACGATATTAAAATCTTAAACATGCTTGATCTTTATAGAAACATAATAGGTGATAACAATGATTAAAAGTACATATGGTTTTATAAAAAAGGATTTTAAAGAAACTTATAGGTCCCTTTCATTTTTTGTTTTAATAGCCCTGTGGATATTTATAACTGTAGCAATGTCTATTAATATGCTTTATTCGGGAAAAACTATTATAAATTACAATTTAATGGTTTATCATTATATAAAGAGTATTATTCTGGCATCAATCTTCTTTTATTTTGTTCCGGCAATTATTATACCGATGGATTTTGAAAATAAAATGGTTTATATATTAAAAAATTTGAGGACAAAATTTAGTTATTTTTTTATATCAAAATTATTCTCTATACTTATTATATATCTATTATTAATATTAATTTCAATTTTATCCTTTATCATAATATATGCATTTTTTTATCACAATGATTTAGATAAGATGCCTGAACTGGTAATTCCACTTATGAGAGCGTGTTTACCATTATTGCTTATATTTATGCCGGTTGCATCGCTTATCATATTATTATCATATGTTCTGGTAAAGCGTAGCGATGTGGTCATAGTAGGTGCATTCATATTTATTACAACGTTGTATTTTGTGGAACCTTTAAGTTTGGGTTATTTTTCAAAATACCATATAGGTTACACTGCATACTATAGCATACCTTACATGTTATACCCAGTATTTGCGATAACCCCACAGATTATTTCTGGTTTTATAGCCGAGGCCATCGATTTACCAGATGAAAATGTAGTAATAAAGCACATAGATAATTCAACAAGAATTAGCACCTCATCACCAGATTTTACAAGTTTCCTGCATTTCTATGGATATATAGAATTAGTTTTGGCTATTTCAGTAATATTTCTAATTATAGCATACCTGATAGGAAAATGGAGGTTCAATAATGAATAGGAAAAAAGAAAAAAAATTAAAAATAATAATCTCCATTGTTATAACAATCCTAATAATACTGGCAATTTCTGACTATTATTCAATAATAGATAATAACCAGAAATCATTACCAGTAAATCATAAAATAAATACGGATAATTTAAAAATGATAGAAAATAAAAATATTCTGGGCAATTCAGATGTAAGTTTAATTCTGGAAAAGAATGCCACGGAGTTGCTTTTAGTTATATATAGCAATGATACATCCGGCAATATCAAACTTGTGACATCCTCCCACGACTAAAGCCGTGGGCTTCCTGTTTCATCGACAGTGCCTCTTTCATGTATTCCAGAGGTCTTACTCCATCTCCCGCCACCATTTTTGGGTGGTTTATCAGGCTTCAAATCCCCACTGCCCGTGGGTACTCAAGTATGTAAGTACTTATTCATTTATATATGTTCGCTTTCATCCCACCCATAAATGGGGTGGGTTTTCTCGCTCACTGTGATAAATCCCCAGGGGCATGTTGAAACTGGTGTACCCATACATAATGGATCTAAGTGCTCGGAATCCCGGCTCCATTCAGATCCACCATCAGTGGTATTCACATTCGGCATCTGGCATATTGAATATAATATTACTAAAAATGCACATATTATATTGTATACCAGGTATTAAAACTAATATTAAAAAACCATCGGATTGTTGTTGCTTTAATATGATGTGTTTTAATTTGTGATGAAAATCATTATGTTTTAAAATTTAAATTTTTATAATTATGCAGAGGACGGGATTTGAACCCGCGAACTCCTTCGAGACTAGACCCTTAATCTAGCGCCTTTGTCCTAACTCGGTAACCTCTGCACCTCTATATGTTTTTAAAATATATTAACTTTATAATTAATTATAAATTTATACAATACAAGATTTATTAATGATATTATAATCATTGTTTAGATGATAGATGATGATACGCTGGTAATAGCCAATCCGGGAACTGGAAAAACAACAAACATTGCAGGTGAGGTTGTTGAACTTATTAAAAATAATGTCCCGCCGGATAAAATATTATGCATAACATTTACAAATAAGGCTGTGGAGGGTTTAGAGAAAAAAATAAATAAGGAATTGAATGACAGAAACATAAAAAATGTAACGGCCAACGATTTAAAAATAAGGACATTCCATAGTTTTGCATATGAGGAATTAAATGAAGACGGTACCATAAATGATATCATATCATATAACCTTGTAAGATATTTAATTTATAAAAAATTAAGCGAACTGAAGGCATTTAATTATTCAAAGGAATATGTAATAAATGAGATAATACCTAAACTGGAAAATGCAATAAGGTACCTGAAAAGTTTTGGAATAAAACCGGACGATATTAAAAATAATAGGGACGAAATTGAAAAATTGATAATTAAAAAACATCTTGAAAGTGTCAGAAATATAAGTCGGGAAGAGGAAAAATATTTATTCAATTATTTCTACGAAGCTTTCAATTATTATGAAAACAACAAAAAATATTATGATTATAATGATTTACTGTTTGAATTTATTAAAAAGAAAAATAAAAGTAAATATGAATATATATTTGTTGATGAACTGCAGGATGTAAATAACATAGAGGCCGAAATAGCCAGTATATCTGGCAATAAAAAGTACTTTGTGGGTGATAAGAAACAATCGATATTTGGATTTCAGGGGGGTGCATTATCGGTTTTTAAAAAACTTAGTGATAATAGCAAAATAAATAAAAAATATCTGGAAAAAAATTATAGAAGTACAGATAGTATACTGAACTATTCAAAGGAATTCTATTTAAAATACTCAGATGATGATTCGGTAAATGAATTAACGGAATTTAGTGGTATTAAAGGTAATGGGGAACCTGTAGAAATAATAGAAACGGATGAACCTGAAAGTTCAATAATAGAGGTTATAAATGAATTGCAGAAGAAGTATGATGGAAATATTGGTGTAATTGCAAGAACAAATGACCAGATAGATAAAATATCAAAAATACTGGATAATTACAACATAGAATATACAAGTGATTCAAATATACATACGGTAAATCAGGCAAAAAAGGACATAATAAATTTGTTCAAGGGAATATTTTATAACAATAATGATGATACGATAAAAGCTATATTCTCACCATTTTCTGGTTTCACGTTACGAGAAGCATTTGAAATTTCTGAGGGGTTAAATGATGGAAATAGTTCACTGGATTTTTATGATACACCGTTTTTTTCCCTAAGGAAAGAGAACTTCAATAAGGAAACAATAAATAAAATATTTGATAAAAATATATTGCCCATAGCCGCATCAATTAGCAGGGAATATTTTTTAACCGCCACAACAATAAAATCATCCTTAAGGGAATTCTTTGATGTTGAGAGTAATTATACAGGAAAAAACTTTTTCGATTATTTAGAATTAGCATATTCTGAAAATGAGAATGAATCAAATGAAAGTAAAATAACATTAACAACCGTGCATAAGGCCAAAGGACGTGAATTTGACAGTGCCATATATTTACCAAAAAAGAAGAGAAAGACCGATTCATATATAGACATAATAACATCATCAATTATTAGTGTAATAAAAAATATAGATGTGGACAATGAATTAATGGGAGAGGATATAAGAGTTAATTTTGTAGCCTTTACAAGGGCAAGATATAATTTATCCATACTTTTAAAACCCAGGGAATCCGATTATTATTATATTCCTGATTATTCCATAGTAAAAAAACTATCAAGTGTGGAAAACAGTATTGCCATACCCGATAAAAATAAATATGATGAGGCGTATTTCCTATTTGTTAACGGAAAATTTAAGGAATCAAAGGGAATTTTAAATAAAAAAGATGACTGGTTAAGAGGGTTAATTTATAACTTTTTCAGGGATAAATCCAAACTGTCATTTTCGTTGATAAGCATAGATAATCCATACTGGTTTTTAAAAAATTATATATTGAAATTGAATGAAAAAACAGATGCCCTATATTATGGGTCAAATGCACATGATTTTGCTGAGGCAATATATGAAGATAGTCTGGATCTGCAAACTATTCCTGAGAATTATAAAGGGGTTATAACAAACATAAAATCCGTTATTAATGAAATAAAAACAAGATTTAATATGGAACAGATAGCAGCCGAAGTTGGTGCAGCAATACGGGTTAATCAGATGTTTGACGATTTTAAAAGCGTTGATGATTCAATAACATTTTTCGGTAAGCTTGACGCAGTTTTCAGCGATGGTGATAAATATTTAATACTGGATTATAAAACGGATAAAAATGAGAATAATATAAACCATCACAGGGTTCAGTTATTATCGTATAAAATATTATATTCAATAAAAAACAGTATAAATATAAACAAAATAAACACTGCACTGGGTTACATAAGCATGAGAGGTAATATAAACACCCACAAGAATGATATTGGTGTTGTTTATAAGGAACCTGATAAATATTCTGAAAAAAAATTAAGGGAATACATATCAAGATTTCTGGACTATAAGAACGACCCTGAAAAATATATAAGTGACCTTATTAATTCTAATAACGACGATACCCTATTTAACAGGTTAATAAATTTACTGAAATAAAAACCTAATAATGTATCATAATAAATATTTATATAATATAATTTTATTTTTAAAAAATAATAAATATTGTAAAGCAATAACAAAGAAATGACAATAATTATTATAATATTGAAATTTCTATCAATTGTACTTGGTTCAATTATAGCAGGTTTTATAGGGTCTTTAACCGGTTTGGGCGGTGGAACTGTACTGGTACCCGTTTTAACATTATTCTACGGGATACCGTTTATATTTGCTGCGGGAGCAAGTTTAATATCAACAATAGCAACATCTGCAGGTTCTGCGAGTGCATATACAAAGAAGAAGATAGCAAATATAAGAATAGGCATTGGGCTGGAAATTGCAACAACAACAGGTGCCATAGTAGGGTCGTTAACATTAGTTACAATAGATAAAAATCACCTAATATTTGTAGTTTATATATTATTTGGAGTTATATTATTATTATCATTAATACCCACAATAAAGAAAATTGGGGCGGAAATACCTCCTGAAACAAAACCGGACTGGACAACAAAACTTTTCCAGTTAACGGACTCATATTATGATGAGAGGTTAAAGCAGAGAGTAAAGTATCATGGCATCAGATGGTGGCTCGGTGAAATTGTAATGTTCTTTGCAGGATTTGTTTCTGGGCTTTTAGGAATAGGTTCCGGTGCATTGAAGGTTCTGGGCATGGACTGGGCTATGAATTTACCCATGAAGGTAACAACAACATCAAGTAACTTTATGATAGGCATAACTGCAGCAACTGGAAGTTCAATATACTGGTATGAAGGATATATAAATCTATTTATTGCAGCCGCAACCGCAATAGGTGTATTAATAGGTGCATATCTGGGTGCCAAGGTTCTTGTTAAAATATCAAATGAAAATATAAGATGGGTATTCTTTGCAATACTATCATTTCTGGGTTTTGATATGGTATTTAAGGGATTTCACCTGATTAATTTTATAATAACATTTTCCCTGACCATGCAGTTTTTTATCTCTATAGCAATATCTATAGTAATGATAGGTTTGTTATACTGGCATACAAAGAGGAAAGTATTTGCAGATAAACAGGGTGATAAAAAATGAAAAATCATGATGATGAGGTAATTATAAGTTATTTCCTGAAAGCAGGTGTTATTATAAGCGTATCATTCCTTGTAACAGGTGTGTTAATAATGTTTCTGAAAAATGGCGGTGATGGAGTTACATTAAGCCAGTTATCATCATATAATTATGCATACCATCACCATATAGATTCTGCAAGAATCTCATTATCCAATATACCGAATGGCCTGACCTCCCTGGACGGCTTATATTTCATAACTGTCGGTTTATGGGTTTTAATATTCACACCTATAACTGTTGTTTTCATAGGCTGGGTATCATTCCTTGAGGATAAAAACTATTTATATGTAGCTATGGCATCCATAGTACTGTTCAACCTGTTCTTTGCAATGCTTGTAATACCCAGGTATGTAGTTTAAAAATATTTTACAATTTTCTATTAATGTCCCTGTGAAAATATAAAAAAATTATAATATTTTAATATAATGTATTGTTTAATATAATATGGCTGTTAACAATACATTTTTTGGTTTTGTCAGGAAATTCGAGATAAGGGATGCAGAAAAGGTAATGGAAATAATAAAGTGCTCATTATCAGAATACTACACAAAATCTTTAATTCTTGACCTGTACAGGTCGTGGCCCGAAGCCTTTTTAGTTTACGATAATTTTGAATCTATTTCGGGCTTTGTTGTGGGGTCAAAGTATTCCGGAACTGAGGGGAGAATACTGTTGTTTGCCGTTGAAAAGAATTTTAGAAATAATGGAATAGGGTTAAGTTTACTGGATGGAATTACAAAGGTTATGCTAAATGCAGGATTGTCAACAGTAAGGCTTGAAGTCAGGACAGACAATGAGAATGCAATAAAATTTTATAAAAAAAATGGATTTTCTACAATTTCTACATTAAAAAATTATTATTCGGATTTATCTGATGCATATTTGATGTGGAAAATAATATAAAATTTAAAATACCTCTGCTTTTCCCTCAACAAACATATTTGTTAAATCTGATATATGCGCCAGTCTATCGTCTGCTATTGCTCTTATATTGCTTTTATGCTTTGATGGGTCGACGTTATTGGCATATATAACCTGCAATGAAGCGGCGTGTGGCTCATCCACTGGTCTACCAATCTGTGAAACAATTCTTACAAGAACTTCCTTAATATCCCCGCCTTCTTCCTTTACAATTTTGTCAGCTATTATATTTGATAATACATTGTATAATTTTCCAACGTGTGTGACTGGATTTTTGCCCGCAGCCGCCTCCATGCTCATTGGCCTGTATGGTGTTATCAATCCTGTTACCCTGTTACCCCTTCCAACAGAGCCGTCATCGCCATTTTCCATTGATAAACCGGTTACTGTTAAATAATAAACACTGTCGTCCTTTAAATCTCCTGTGTTTACAAATACATTTACATCATAATTCGTATATTTTGATGCATTATCCTTTATTTTCTCTGTTAGTTCCTCCTTGATTGAGAAGTATTCATCGGCATTATTTACATGTTTATCAACGTATGCTGCTGCTACCGTTAGATTTATTGTTTTGTTTCTCCTGAATCCCATAACCTTTATATCATAACCAATTTGTGGCAGTGACTTTTTTAAATCCCCATTTATGTAATTTTCTGTTAGTTTTACAAGTCTTTCTGTGTCAGTAAATGGTGCAAACCCAACCCCAAACGATGTATCGTTTGCCTTAAATTTCTGTGTATCATATAAACCCTTTAAATCAATTGACCCGTTTCCTATTCTTGAATCCAACATTATATCTGAATCAATATCTAAATCTGGAAAATGTTCACTTAAATAATCCTTTGCCGCCTTTATTGATAGGGATTTTACAGGTATCCTGTCGTTTCCAACAGAGGCAGTTGCCCTTCCACTCAGTAATATGTATGTAGGTTCCAGAATATTGCCGCCCTTAAATTTCGGGTCTGATTGGCCTCCAACTACCTCTACCTGATCTGTATTATGATGCAAAATTCTCCCGTAATTTTTAATATAATATTTGCTTAAAGACCTGCTAACTGCTTCTGCTATTCCATCGGAAACACTATCTGGATGACCAATACCTTTTCTCTCAACTATTTCAACTTCCCTGCTTGCTGTAGGGCTCTGCTGTATGGCCTCCACCTGTATGTTTCTATCAACTTTTAACTGTGACTCCATGATGGTCTTATTAATATTTGTTTTTAAATGTTTTGTATTGATGGTTAATAAATTACTGTTTACTAAAAATTATTACTTCAGGTAATTATTAACAGATATCAATAAATTTTTATTATAAGTTTTAATAAAGTAATATGAAAGCATTGATCAGTGTTTATGATAAGGATGGCCTAATCGATTTTGTTTCCTCTTTAAAGGATAAGATAGATAAAATTTATGCAACAGGGGGCACATTGAAATACCTGAATGAAAATAACATAAGGGCAGAATCCTCCTCATCGTTAACCGGCTTTGATGACTTGCTGGATGGAAGGGTAAAAACATTGCATCCTGCAATATTTTCTGGATTACTATCAAAGAGGGATAAAAAAAGTGAGGAGCAATTAAAAAAATATAATTATTTTGATTTTGATTTATTAATATGTAATTTATATCCATTTAAGGAGGCGGCGAAAACAGATAACCTTGATAATATGATAGAAAATATAGATATTGGTGGACTGTCATTGATTAGGGCTGGAGCAAAGAATTATAAAAATGTAATAGTTTTATCTGACCCTGAAGACTATGATTACGTTAAGAATGAAATAGAAAAAAATAATGAGATATCAATGAAAACAAGGGAATATTTAGGATTAAAAGCTTTTTCAAGATCCGCAGATTATGATATTGCCATTTATAATAAACTATATAATAAACTAAACGGAGAGTGCCCAGATGAGTTTTTTATCCATGGTTATGGTAAATATCCATTAAGATATGGGGAAAATCCAGATCAGAAGGGATTAATGTATAAAATAGATAGCAAACATGGAATACCGAATAGTATACAGTTGAATGGCAAAGAATTATCATATAATAATATTTTAGATGCCAATGCAGCCCTGGAAACCGTACAGGATTTTGATGAAACCACATCGGTTATAGTTAAGCATAGAACTCCATCAGGTGTGTCATCGGCAGATACATTAAAGGAAGCATTTATAAATTCATATAATGCAGATCCGGAGTCAGCATATGGGTTTGTTGTTGCTGTAAACAGGAAACTGGATTTAGGAACTGCAGATGAAATGAAACATAAATTTATTGAGGTTTTAATAGCCCCGGATTATGATGAGGATGCTTTAAATTTGCTGAAAAAGAAGAAAAATTTGAGAATATTAAGATCCAGTATGGAGAAGGATAAGGACTATGCAATTTCATCGGTTTCCGGCGGAATATTACTGCAGACAAGGTTAACATATAAATATGATAAACTTGAATTAAAAAGCAATACAGCAGCAGATGATAAAAAATTGAATGATCTGTTGTTTGCATGGAAGGTGGTTGCACATACAAAAAGCAATGCCATGGTTTTGGTTAAAAATAAAACAACAGTAGGCATCGGAGCAGGGCAGACCTCCAGAATAGAGGCCTTAAAAATAGCAATAGACCGTGGAAATGGCAATGTCAGGGATTCTGTTTTGGCCTCAGATGCATTTATACCATTCGATGATTCTGTTATAGAATGCGATAAACATGGAATAAATGCCATAATAGAGCCAGGTGGATCAATAAGGGATGAGGATGTTATAAAAAGATCAAATGAGTATAATATACCCCTATACTTCACGAATAAAAGGGTATTTTTACATTAATTTATACCATGCCATGGTATCAGTATTCCCGGCACAGCAAACTGCTGATAGCCCTGGCATAGCATATATTATATTCTGTTAAAACAGTTATGGTCTAGCCATGGATGCCCAATATTTTTATGGATTAAATTCTTATTATTAATAATGCTATTAAAAATCCTATTATCACACCGGTATTTATATATGGCAGTCCAGGAGCTGGCTTGTTATTGAAATGGAACAGGAATATTAATGCCGCTATTCCCCCTGCCATTGTTAATGATGCAAATAATACTATATGGTTTATATTGTACATTGATGCAGATACTATAAATAGTTCCGGTATTGCCATATCCCCGAACCCGAGCATAATAATATCATTTTTACCACGGTTTTCAAAGGTAACGTCCTTCATTTTTAAATTTTTGCTTGACGGCAGTAAAAACAATAGAGGATAGTTATTATTTACCGCCGCTTTTGCAAGTGTAATCATATGCTTGGTTTTATAAACTGATATATAATCGTAAACCGCAAAAACGATTAATAATATAAGGGCTATATACGTTTTTAACAAAATGCCTAAAATTGAAGCAGCTCCGGCTATCATTATAAAACCTGCTGCATCCGTTATATACCATTCATTCCTGAATATTAACATATATGCAAAGAAGCCTGTTATTAATGCTATTATTAGGTAATATTCGATTAAATTAACCGAAACTATATCTGAAATTATTGATGAAACAACAAAAATCATATAAATTATCAGTATAAGAAATATGCCCTTCATGATATTTGCATGTTTTTTAATGATATATAATACAATTAATGTAAAAACCACCATGAAAACTATATAATACAGGACAAATACCAGTGTTATGCCACTACTTTCTGCCCTTATTGACGGTATACCGTATAGATTAAACGCTAGGTATAATGAAAATAATGACGATAGTATAAATAACGTTATTCCAAAAATCTCACTGCTTATTTTTTTCAAGTTTATCCTTCTTATTATATTCACATTTCATATTAGGGCAGAACTTCCATTTCCTTTTTCCATTAATCATTATCAGCAACGGTGCACTGCAATGCGGGCATGTTTCACCGGAGTTAACTATCAAACCTTTCTGTGGCAGTGGGTATGTTACAGTGCATTTAGGGTAGTTTGAACAGCCCAAAAATCTTTTACCGTATCTCGATTGCCTCAATATTAAATTACCACCATCAGATGGACATTCACCATATGTTAATTTCTTTTTATTGTATTCACAATTAGGGTCTATACACCTCAACTCCGGTGATTGTCCCCTTCTTATTATTTTTATCAATGGCAATGAGCAGACATCACACCTTTTATCTGTTAGCTGTATTAATCCACTAATGTTTAAATTGAAATTTATTTTGCAATCCTCATTTGAACATTTAACCTTTGAAAAGTTTCTGTATTTTATCAGCGATATATCACCATTATCAACCGGGCATTTACCCATTATTTCTCCCCTGTTGGCATAATCATTAATTGTATTTTTTATATCTACTTTATTGTTCTGGAATCCATTCAATGCCTCATGAAGCATTTTCCTGGAATCATTTACAACATCGTCTAATTTCTTTTTGTTTTCGGCTATCGAATTCATTTCGTTTTCCAGTTCAGCAGTCATATCAGGTTTTGCTATTGATGAATTTATTGAATTAACAGCCTTAATAAATCCAATTCCTAACTGCGTGGGTTTTAAGGGGTTGCCAGTTGCAAAGTTCCTGTCATTCAACTTCTGTATTATATCATGCCTTGTACTCTTTGTTCCCAGATTTAATGATTCCATTAATTTCAATAATGATGCAACATCATATCTTCTTGGTGGCTCTGTTAATTTTTCATCCATATTCCATTCCTTTGCCCTTACCATTTCATTTTCCTGTAATTCGGGCAATTTGGCCTCCTTTAATTTCCTGTATTTATAAATATCATACCATCCATTGTCTATTATCTTTTCTCCCTTTGCTATGAAATTATAACCATTGACATCTATTATGGCCTCGGATTTTTCAATTTTCGCATTTTTATATAACGTTGCTAAAAATCTTCTTACAATTAATTCATATATATTTTTGTACGACCCTGTTAGTGCATTCTTGGGTACCGATACAGGATATATTGGAGGGTGATCGGTTGTTTCTATTTTCCCTCTTGATGGGATTATTTTTTCCTGGTTTAAAACCATATTGGCCTCCTTATCAAATTCAGTATTTTTGAATTTGCCTGCTATATTTTTCAATGGTATTGACCTCTGATATACGGTATTATCTGTCCTCGGATAACTGATTAAACCGCTCATATATAACTTTTCGGCTATTTTCATGGCATTTGATGGGGTCACACCTATTCTTGATGCTTCCCTTAAAAAATCGGTTGTACTGAATGGTATTGGCTTATAAACATCCTTTATTTCTTTTTTATATGATTTCACTGTACCGTTTTGATTCTTGATTTTATTATAAATTTCATCCGCCAGTTTTTTATCATCTATGGTTTTTTCATATGTTCCGGTAAAATCAGATTTTTTATTGAATAATATGGAGATTACATAATATTTTTTAGGAATAAAATTTGTTATTTCCTCCTCTCTCTGGACTATCAATGCCAGTGTAGGTGTCTGAACCCTACCAACAGATATGAAATCCTTCCATAATCTATTGCTTGCAACAGAGAAAAATCTTGTTAAAACTGCTCCCCATAATAAATCTATCTCTTCCCTTGCCTGTGCGGAATCAGCCAGGCCATAATTAACATCAATCAGATTATTAAACGCATCTTTGATTTCCGATGATGTCAATGCACTGAATTTTGCCCTCTTTATCAGTGTATTATTCTGATTTATGAACCTTAATGATTCAACACCAATTAATTCCCCCTCACGATCGTAATCGGTAGCTATAATTATTTTATCTATACCGTTGAAGGATTTTAAGGCAGTCTCTGCCCTTTTATTTTTTACATTGTATATAATATTTGAATCTATTAATTTATTTAAGTCTGATTTTATCCAGTCCCTGAATTCCTCAGGAAAATCGGTTTCCAGAATATGGCCACTCAGTGAAATCATAATATTTCTATCATTGTTAGAATCAAATTCTATGTAGTTTATATTTTTTGATCTTTTCTGTTTTGAAGTTTTATCAGATAATATGTAAGATATTCTACGACCAGCGTCCATTTTCTCTGCAATTATTAAATTTAAAGCCAAGATAATCTACTAATAATAAACAATACTAATTAAATATTTTTGATTTTTTTATAATCAGTAAAAAATAATTTGACTAATATTTAAATACTTCTATTTATTATATTATTATGGTTGAGGTAATAGTAATTCATAAATGGAAGGATAACCAGAAAGATGATGTAATGGGATTCGCAACAAAGATTATGGATATGGCAAAGACAAAGAAATTACCTGCAGGATTAAAACTGGAAGAATTATTCCTTGGAGAAAAGGAGAACGAAGCAGTATGCAGATGGAATGCAGACAGTTTAGATCATTTGATGGAAACCGTAAAATCATTTAAACTTACGTGGGAAATAAATGCAATAGAAGTAGAACAGAAATACAAAAAAGGGTTATTTTAAATTCTTTTTTAATTTTTTTGGAGTTATGCCTATTGAGGACCCATAGTTTTCAAGGTTTTTTATCTGTTCCTTATGTAATCCGAGAAATATGCCCTTACCCTTTCCACCAACGTATATATTTCCATTCAGTTTGATTAACTTTCCGAGGGTACAGTTAATTATTGTTAGATTATGGTCCTTAACAGGTATATTTACTGTACTGACCCCCCACAATATTTCCGGATAATCACTGTGCCTTGGCGGAATAATTTTTCTTAATTCAGGGTCCTGAATATCTATGTGCGTTACCCTTGCCCTTGAGTACCCCTTTATGTGTATATATACATTTGCATTTATTAATTCCTTACCATCCAAAAATACTTTTCCACGAATTTTGATTTTGCCTGCCATTGGTTAGATAAACATTATATATTTAAAATGTTATGGGCATAAATTAATAAACGTAAAAATTATTATGTTGTTAATCAATTGAGTGCTATGGGCTCGTAGTCTAGTGGTTATGATACCGCCCTTACAAGGCGGTGGTCACCGGTTCAAATCCGGTCGGGCCCATTTAGGAATGTAAGTAAATCCTATTACATTTATCAGGTTGTAAAATTGCAGATATTGGTTGGAACAAATAGTGATATAGTGTGGATAAATTATACTATGTAACCAGAAATAAAAATTAAAATGCTATGGGTACATAGCCATCTATTTCCTTATTTTCCTTCTCATCGTTATTACAACGGGAGATTTTCCAGCAATACATTAATATATTATCAATACCGATATAGGAAAATTCTGTAATTTTTAAGGATAGATTTTTATATGGAGTTTTTATTATAAATAATGGAATTATATTGTTATAAATTGAAAATGCCATTGATAAGCAAATTTACAACAAGTTTCGGAACTGATATAAATAAGGATGTGCTGGTGCTTAAATTAATTAATAATGGAATAACGGCATATTCAGAAGCTGTAACGGATGAAAACCCTTTTTATGGACCCGAAGATAATTTTACGGTCTTCCATATAATAAAAGATTATTTAATTAATGTTTTAAAGGATTTGCCTGATATAGAACAGTTCAATGGAAAAATAAAGTTTGTAAAAGAAAATAATATGGCTAAAGCGGCCATCGAAATGTTACTGTACGACTATTATTCAAAATTAAATAAAAAACCTTTATATAAATACATAGGAAAAACAAGAGGATATGCAAATGTTGGTATATCATTAGGTATGGATGATATAAATATAACAGTTAAAAAAATAGAGGATGCTTTAAATAAAAAATATAAAAGAATAAAGGTAAAGATAAAAAAAGGTGAAGAAATTAAAATATTAAAAGAGGTTAGAGATCATTTTCCCGATATAAATTTAACCGCAGATGCAAATAGTGATTATACAATAAATGATTTCGATTTGATCAAAAAGATAGATAGATATGATTTAACATATTTAGAACAACCATTATACCATGATGACCTGATATACCATGCCAAATTAGCTAAAGAAATAAGTACGCCAATATGTTTAGATGAATCTATAACATCACCTGAAAAAGCAGAAAAAGCATTTGAAATCGATGCATGCAAGGTTATTAATATAAAACCTGGAAGGGTAGGCGGCTTTTACAGTTCATTAAAAATAATAGATATAGTTAAAAAATATAATGGGCACACGTGGATAGGTGGTATGTTAGAGACGGGTATAGGCAGATCATATAATGTGGCTATAGCATCATTAAATAATGTGGATTACCCCGGAGATACTTCACCAAATGAGAAATATTTCAAAAATGATATAGTCAAAAACGTATTTAGTATGAATAACGGTGAAATAAAACCATATGATTATGATGGCATTGGAATTGATATTGATGGGGACTGTTTAAATAAATATACAGTTGATAAGGTTAAATTAATATAAAATTTCTGATGCTCTTTTTTATGCTTTTGTATATGGATTTGCTTCATAAACCAGTTATTTTACATCTCTGCAACGGAAACATTTACTCATGGTACCAGCAACAAATTAACGGATCACATCAGTAAACAGGAGCTGTTAGAAAATGTCCGAAATTTCCTCAATAAGTAGGGGGTAAATAAAAAAATAGGAAATATATACATTCGAAATGAAGGTTTATAATTGAAAGATCGGTGATAGCCGTCATAATTGCATTTGCTATTGTTAGAGTTGTTATTGCCACTATCGGTATCGAATTTTATGTAATATACGTTATAATTTTTACGTTGCCATTATCAATGAAGACACATACTTGGTTATGCAACGCAGTTTATTTTTATGCACCCAGTCATTCTTTCCAGATCCTAATCTTCCAAACAATGAGCAGGCTAAATACATAATTTATTGGATATGCTATAATTGCACCTCCTATATTAGCTATCACTGGATTTATACCAGAGAAATGATAGATAATAAGCTGGGTTATTACTCCTACAGCACTCCCAAAAGCGTAGATCGCCTGGAACTTTAGCATCCTTACTATAAGTCCTGCCATCCCCATTCCATGATATCCCTCATTCTTGACTACCCACCATTCATTCATGAAGAAACTGAATGCAACGCTAATGAATATAGCTGCAATGTTTGCTAGGATGATGTAGCCCAATCCAACCGAATACAATACTGCGGCCAGTACCCCCTCCTCTATGCCAAAGCTTATGATACTAACTATGGAATATTTAGAACCACGAATGATATTGGTTATCAGGACAATTTTATTTCTGATCGGCAATGAGAATTACCTCTATTATACGTGTTTTATATTGTATTTATTCGCCCAGGATTCTGATGCTTGTTTCCTTCTTTATTGCGGAATTTGAATATTTCCATCCAGGAAGTTGAAGCTATTGCGGCAGGTATTATCAGTAACCAATCCCGGTATGTTATATATGATGTACGTGTGATGACCTCCAGTACAGGGAAAAATGCAATAAGGATAAACACAAAAATCACAGCAACTGCCCAGATAAGTAGCGGGAGGTTTGAAAAAAATCCCCTCCTTATTACAGATTCGCTCTCTGTTCTCATATTCTGTGCAAATACAACCTGAGACAGAACCCATGTGGAAAATGCTATTGCCTGGGCCTCAATGATGTTTTCTGAGGTGTATATTGTATATATATAAAGTCCCATAACCGCTATAACCAGGCCCACAGTTGCCATCGCAATATTTTTTTTCATTCTCGCATCAATAAATCTATTTTGCGTGTTCCTTGGAGTTCCCTCCATAAGCCCTTCTTCTGGCGGCTCTGATGTGAATCCCCATAGTGCACCAATATCCATGAGGAATTCTATGATAACTATCTGAATTGGGGAAAGGGGGAATGGAAGAGAGAGTGCAAGTGGTACCAAAAACATACTTACCAGTGCAAACTGGACAGTGACGTAAAAAGTAACACTTTTCCTGAGAGTTTGATTTATCTGCCTTCCAATCTGAATCGCTTTCACAATTGTAGAAAAATTGTCATCAGCAAGTATTATGTCGGATGATTCCTTTGCAACGTCTGTTCCACGTATTCCCATGGCTATTCCAATTTTGGCTGACCGTAGAGCCGGTGCATCGTTTACCCCATCTCCGGTAACGGCAACAGTTTCCCCAGTTGACTCCAATAAATTCACAATCCGCAGTTTATCTTCGGATGTTATTCTGGCAAAAATTGTGGTTTTTTTTGTTGCATCCAAAACCTGATTATCACTCATTTGTTTCAGCTCGGATCCAGTTATAGCCTCAAACGAATTGTTAATTCCAATCTGTTTTGCAATGGATATCGCTGTCTTTGGATGATCTCCTGTGATCATCAGGACTCTGATTCCGGCTTCCTGGCATTCCATTATTGATTTCTTTATTTCCCTTCTTGGTGGGTCCATGAAGCTGATAAGTCCTATAAACGTTAGTTCCATTTCCAGATTACTTCTCTCAGTTTCTCTTTTCCTTCCATGAGCGTAAGCTATACCTATCGTCCGCTCGCCCATTTCTGAAAATTGATCAAGTGCCGAGATTATGGACAATTTATCAGAGTCGTTGATTTCCGTTATAATTCCAGATTTTGAAATGCATTTAGATTTCTCAATAACTGCTTCGGGCGCACCGCTTATATATACCGAGTATGAGCCAGAATGTGAGTAAAGGTACGTGGCAAGCTTGAGCCTGTTGTCAAATCCAAACTGATCCACCGGTTTGAAAGAGTTACTGATATCAGCCATATTGAATTCCTGCCCGGCGACTCATTTATATACCGCAACTTCCATAGGATCCCTATGACCCAATGCTGCTTCGCGACCTCCAATCAAGTTTCCAGTGGCTAATAAAGCACTTTCCGATAGAAATTTATTGTAAAAATTAGAATTCCGGACTCCGCTATCCAAATCATATGTGTGGCTTACGCTCATTTTATTCTCGGTAAGCGTACCTGTTTTGTCGGTTGCAATTACTGTAACATTTCCAAGTATCTCTGTGGCCTTAAGATTTTTCACTATTACATTCTTACGGGTTAGTGTGTATGCTCCGCGTGCAAAGGTCAGGGAAATAACTACTGGCAACTCCTCAGGAACTATAGCAAAGGCAAGTGATAGCCCAATAAGCATCATGCTTTTGAGACCAAAGCCCCTAATATAACCGATCAGTGGAATAAAAATACTGAAAAAAACTGCAATAAAAGCAAGGATGATTATTATTTTGTTCATTGCTCTGGTAAGTGGGGTTTTCTCAATTTCCTGGTTTTCAAGAAGTTGGGTTATTTTACCTATTTCGGTGCTCTTTCCTGTAGCTGTTACGACCGCTCTTCCAGAACCTTGAATGATCAGCGTCCCGGAAAATATCATGTTGTTAAGATCGGCAACGGCAGAGCTTGTTGGAATTTTTTCTGAATCCTTTATCACGGGGAATGATTCTCCTGTAAGTGAGGATTCGTCTATCTTCAGCCCATAATCCTCTATGAGTCTTGCGTCTGCAGCTACCCTGTCACCAGCGGCAATAAGCAGAATATCACCCGGAACTATGTCCGCAGTTGTGATTTCTTTTTGTTTTCCATCTCTTACTGCCATGCATGTTGGAGATGCAAATTTTCTTAATGCATCCAGTGATTTTCGGGCTCTGTTTACAGTATATGTTTCGGTGGCAATTATAATTACTATTATTACGATAATTGTAATAATGTCCTCAGGTTTCCCAATAAAGGCATATATAGCAGCGATTATTACCAGAATTAGAATCATAGGTTCCCTTATCTGCTGGAGTGCCAGCCACAATAGACCATGCCTTCTGGTTTCAACGGGTTTATTGCTTCCATAAATTGATAGTTGTTTCCTGCTTTCCTCAGATGTAAGTCCCTTGCCAGGATTAGTTCCAGTATCTTCAAGAATGGACTGTATAGAACGTTTTGAGATACTCACAGAGTCATGGGGATTTACTGATTTTGACCGGTTATCTTTACCATCCTTTTGGTTAACCACATTGATTATATAATATTCCATTTATTAAGTTTTTTTGTTCCTGTAATCAAAAAGTTTACGCGGAATTCCCAAGACATAAAGACTTGTTTATAGCTATAAATGGGGCTGACCGGATTTGAACCGGTGACCTCCCGGTTATCAGCCGGGTGCTCCAACCAAGCTAAGCTACAGCCCCATACTGACCCCTATCCTTAGAAATTTAATAAATATTTCTATGGTTTTACTTCCAGTTTTTTTATATTTTCAAGATCCTTACAGACCTCACATACATCTCCTGCCGTTGGTGAGCCACATATTTTACATTTGTTTAATTTTATATCTTCCTGTTTATAATATTCTCTCAGAGGCTGCCTGGTTTCATCGAAGAATTTTACTACTGCATATTTCGTTCCTGGTGTTTCCCTTTCGAGTTTATCTATTATATCCCTGTATGTATTTCTCTGTGCCATGTTATAATAGGGGCACCAGCTATGGTCGAAGTCTATGCCATTTAATATGGAATATAAAACAACTTCCTTTTCAGGTATTTTTCTTAGGGGCAATATCCTTGGAACTAAACCCTCCCTGACATAGGCATGTGGAGCCATTCTAATATATCTTGATACATCACCCCTGGCAATATTCATTAAAATCGACTGGGCGTAGTCGTCTAAATTTAAGCCCAGGGCAACATAATCAGATTTGTTATATTCCGATATTTTATTCATTAAATTCCTTCTCATGGGACCACAGTGTGAACAGGAAATTGTTTTTTTATCTATTTCCATTATCTCATCAAGGGTATAACCGAAATTTTCCTTATACGATATAACTTCATGCTCAATCTTTAATGAATCACATAGTTTTTTTGCCTTTTCCAGCCCTGAGCTTCTGTAATCTGCTATACCCTCATCAACTGTAAATGCTTTTAATTCAAGGTTTCTTCTACTGCCAAGTATTTTATTTAACAGGTATAATGTTGCCGAGCTATCCTTTCCACCGGAAATTGCAACAGATATTTTTATATTTTTTTTATTGAAATCCATCTGATTTCTTATTTCCCGTTTCACTCTTTTTTCAACATATTCTATGAAATGCTTTTTGCATAGAAATGAACCATTATATTTTACCTCGTATACAGCTTTATTATTGCATATTGAACATTCCATTGTACTATAAATGCTAAAAAGGTATTAATAATTATATTATAATAAACCATAATGGATGCATTGATTACAGCTGCAGGAAAAGGCACAAGAGCCAATTTACCTGAAAATATGAGAAAGGAAATGTTGCCCGTATATTCAATAAGGAATGAAAAAATTGTTTTAAGGCCAATGCTGGACTGCATAATATATAATTTAAGTAGAGTTAATATAAAAAAATTCTTTGTAATTTTAAATAAAAATGATAGTTACACCGGGAATTATTTAAAATCATTGAATTATAATATAGAATTTATATACCAGAATAGAGCTGGGGGCTTTGGAAAAGCAGTGTTGCTGGCAAAGGATTATATCAAAAATGATTTTATCCTGAATGCCGGAGATGGAATTATATTAAATTCAAAAAAGGTAAAAGATGTAATTGATATATATAACAGTAAAAAGCATAATGTCCTGACATTGATGAGGGTAAATAATCCTGAAAACTATGGCATTGCAACAGTAAATAGGGATTATATATTACGGGTTGATGAAAAACCTGAAAAACCAGAATCTAACTATGCACTGGCCGCATTTTATCTCCTGAAAAATGAAATATTTGATTATATAAAATACGCGGAACTGACGCCTGCAATAAATGAAATGATCAGAAATAGCATAAAAACAAATTATGTTAAAATAAATAGGTATGAATGGGCAAGCATTGGAAATAGCAATAATTATTATAAAATTCTTGAGAGAACCTATAAATATTACAGGAAATTATTTCCATAATGTTTTTGGCCTTACTGTATTTCTTAAGGATAATAACCTGTTTTTATTACTGTTTAAATCCTTCAGCATTAATGGGATCTCTTCGTCCAGTGACCTCTGTCTTCTGTACCCTATTTTTTTAAGATTTTCATTCACAGGATTGTAATAATGATTTCCTGATTCGATCCTAGGATCTTCTAGATGGTCTATTTTAACATTTTTGTCCAATATCTCATCGGCGTATTCCTTTACTCTGCCTGCCAGATAATTTAAGGAATAATATTCATCAAATTGATTATAAACCTTATATTCATGATCCGGTGGATTATTTAAAATTAGATTTAGGCAGTAAATACTGTCCTCTAAGGATAGGAATGTTCTTTTCTGGTTACCCTCACCGTAAACCGTTAATGGGTCTCCTATAACTGATTCCGCAACAAATCTATTCAATACTGTACCATAAACCTCATCTATATCAAACCTTGTGAATAAACCATATTTATTTATCTCTCTTGTCCTTGATCCGTAAACAACACCCTGCATAACATCTGAAACGTTTAAATCCCATATTTTATTAGCCAGGATCAGGTTATATGTGTCAAATACCTTTGATAGATGGTACCATGACTGTCCCATCCTTGGAAAAACCATATAATCGTTTCTATTATTATAATTTACATCAAAAAATCCCTCTGGAATATCTATATTCGGTGTTCCATACTCTCCCATAGATCCTAATTTTACTATGTGTGTATCTCTTTTTAAATCCTTAACCGCATAAATGATATTCATTGTGCTCTTAATATTTTTTTCTAAGGTTTCATTTGCGGTTTTCAGGGAAATCATGGAATATGGTGCACTTCTCTGCTCTGCCAGATGAACTACTGCATCCGGCTTTATGTCCCTTATTAAATCGTAAACAAATTTGGAATTGCTCACATCCCCCCTATAAAATTTTATTCTGTTATTTAGTTTTGATATTCTTTCATCCATGGAATTTATCCTGATTGCCGATTTTGATTTTACTTCCCTTACCCTTTTTCTTGTGTAGAAATTATCTGCGCCATAAACATCTACACCGTTATCAATTAATCTCAATGCCAGTGGAAATCCTATATACCCATCAATACCTAAAATAAGTACTTTCATCAGAGCTATATAAAAAATGTATATAATATTCTTTCCTTATATATGTTAATATATTTAATTACTATATACCGGTATGTCGTTAATTGTTGACTTTCTTAAGGTATTCATGCCATTACTTGTTGTAATAGACCCATTCGGCACCCTGGCAATTTTTGTTGCTATGACAGGGTCTTTTAACAGGGTTACGAGAAGGTCAATAGCCAGGGATGCAGTTATATATGCTACAGTTATAATAATGTTATTTGCACTGGTAGGGGATATAGTAATACAGTTTTTCGGAATATCAATAGAAGCCCTGGAAATAGCCGGGGGTATAATATTGTTGCTGATGGGAATAGAGATGGTAAGGGAGGGTGCAAAACCTGATACAACAACAGAAAACACACAGAATATGGGTATAGTCCCATTTGCAACACCATTTTTAGCTGGACCCGGAGCCATATCGCTGGTAATAATACTGATGAAGGGTTCATATGAAACAAGGGTTCTGACAGTAGTCTCAGCATTGCTTGTTCTTGCTATTGTTTATATATTCTTTATTTTTTCGGCAAAAATTCTGGAACTAATAGGGGATAAAGTAATGACAGCAATAACCAGGATCTTTGGCCTTTTGGTAGCTGGCTTTGCAATACAGTATTTCATTGATGCACTGATAGCATTAAGTGTAATAAAATAATTAATATCCGGCAGTGCCCTTTATTATATTGTGTGGAACATATCTTTCATCTATTCTTCCCATATCGTCATCATTTAAATTTACATCCAGTGAATTTATATTATCCTCAAAGTATTCAGGTTTATTAACACCGATTACTGGTAGAAAACCCTTTTTAATTATATATGCTAGAGCAATATTTACCGGTTTAACCCCCTTTTCCTTGGATATTTCAATTATATTATCAAGAACATCAAAATCATAATCTTTAAAATATCTTTTCTTCATTACGGGATATGATTCTGTTCTGGTACTTTCATTATTTTCATTCCTCTTATATTTGCCCGATAAAAACCCTGCGGCCAGTGGTGAAAATGGAGAATAGGTAATATTTTTCTTTTTACAGAATGGTATTACCTCTCTTTCATCTTCCCTGTAAACCGCATTATAATGATTCTGTACTATTTCTATTCTGTTATTGAATAATTTATCAGATATTGTAAAAAATTCTGCTAATTGATACCCCGAGAAATTGCTTGCACCAAGATAACCTATTTTATTGTTTTTTATATTATTATCCAGCAGTTTCAATGTGCTTTCCATATCCACATTATCAAGCATTGTGTGTAAATAATAAATATCAGTATAATCAGTTTTCAATCTTTTTAGGCTGTCATTTATTGCTTTATTTAGGTATTTATTATTGAAACCGTAATAAAAATCATTCATTTTTCCTGCACCCTTTGTTGAGATTATTAAATTATCACGGTAACCATCTATTGCTTTCCCTATTATTTCCTCGGATTTACCACCTGAATAAATGTTTGCAGTGTCTATATAGTTTATACCATAGTCTATTGCTTTCTTAATAATTTTTATTGAATTTTCTTCATCCGCCATCCATTTTGAATTACCGAATGACATGCCACCGAGGCATAGTTTTGATACTTTTAAATCTGTATTCCCTATTGTTGTATATTCCATAAATCAAAATATATTATAATTAAATATACTTTATTGTTTATCGGATTAATAAAAATTTAAGATGCGCCCTTAGTTGCACAGAAATTATAGTTATTATTTATACCCACATTTACTGGATCATTGTCTTCTTTAATAACTCAATTCAGGATAATATATTATAATAATATTATATTATCATCTGTGTTCAAAAAGCTATACAGGGATTTATACAGCTACTATGGAGATCTGGGGTGGTGGCCATCAGAAAATGATGATGAAACAGTAATGGGGTGTATATTAACACAGAATACTTCATGGAAAAATGTTGAGAAATCAATAAAAAATTTGAAGGAGAATAATATAAAAACACTGAATGATATTGTAAAACTTGATGAGGATAATTTAAAAAATTTAATAAAAAGTTCTGGTTTCTATAATACAAAGGGCAAATATTTAATGAATGTTTCAAAAAGCATTATTGAAAAATATGGAAATATAAATAATATGAAGAATAAAAATAGGGATGAAACGTTAAAATTTATAATAAATTTAAGGGGCGTTGGCAACGAAACCATGGAATCCATAATGCTATATGCCCTGGATTACCATGTTTTTGTAATAGATAGTTACACATTCAGATTTTTTAAAAGATATTTAAATATAGATTTAAAGCGTAATGAATTAAGGGATATAATTGAAAATGAATTTAAATATAATTATGAATTGAAAAATTTACATGGCATGATAGTTGAAATATCAAAGGATTATTGCAGGAAAAAACCTGTATGCAGACAGTGTTTTTTAAATAAAAGCTGTAAATACAATTCTATAAACCTATAATTGAATTTTTGTCATTTATATATTCCCTGTATTTATAATAGGTTTTTACTGACTCCCCTATTATTAATCCCAGTGTTACTGCCAGTAAAGCATCAACAATAAAATCTGCTGTTATATTATATGGATAAACTATTTCCAGTATAATTCTTCCCATAAATGTTACGACCCATGTAACCAGTATATATGGAGATCTTTTATAATATAATAAATTGTCCTTCATAAAAAATGATACCTGCTCCCCATAAATATATCCGGGTGTTATGCCTGCAAATATTAAAACTATTATTATGGTTAAATAGTATACATCATCCATGAATACTGCAAGGAAGAATAGTAATAATAAAAGGTAAATAAGTGGTAGGGAAAATAACCTTACAATTTTGAATTGCCTTCCCTTTAATCCTCTCTGTACCCTTCTTATAAGTATGTATATAACGAAGATTAACAATATGGGTATTGTATAATTCACCGTTGTTTAGTTTTTGTTAAAATATAAATATTTTTAAATTTTCATCTTACTATAATAAATATTTTATAAGAATTTAAAATGATAAATGAATGGCGAATATTAATAGTATATCATATTCAGAATTTAACGAACCATACAAAATAGAAAAATCAGGCAATAGATTGCTTTTTATTAATGAATTAAATAACTTTTCTGGCAAAAAGATCTATCAGGATATATTTATATACTGGATAACCGATGATTCCATTATTTTTGATAAAAAGAAGATAAAAAGAATTCTGGTAAACGGTACATTATTTAACAGAAAAACACTATTTAGAAAAAGCCTTTTTGATAAGACTGAAACTGTGGAATGGGCATTTAGTTTACCTGATAGTATAAACAATGCATTGATATTATGTTATTACCATAACAATAATTTCTCCGAAAAATTTTCATATTTATTATTGAATAAACATAATAAGAGAAAATATATAAAAAAAATAGGTGAAATACTGTTAAAAGCCTTTGAAGAATATGGATTTCCCCTGAAGGAAAATTATGTTTTCTATGATTACATCAATGAGGATTATAAAGAAGATTTCGAGAAAAGTAATGAAAATAATAATGAAATAGAAATGAATGATGTGGAAAAATTATTTTCTATACTCGAAATGAATCCCACAACAAATGCAAATGATATAAGGAATTCGTATATAAAACTGGTAAGAAAATATCATCCTGATCTTGCTGAAGATCAGTATAAAAATGATTTTGAACAAAAAATAAAAGAAATAAATAATGCCTATGAATATTTATATGAAAAATATAAATAAATTTAATTTATTTCAAACTCATGGCCGTTGTATGGCAGTATAAAGTTATATTCAGGCAATGATTCCTGTAATTTTTCCCTCTGGTCACCGTGGCATAGTACTATTGTTTCCGGATCTACATCCTTTATGAATTTTACCAGATCTGAATGCCCTGCATGTGCCGATAAATCGAAGAAATCTATTTTCATTGCGGGCTTTATTGTTGCACCTGCAATTTGAATTGTACCGTTCTCCAGTAAGCTCCTTCCATTTGTTCCCTGAACCTGGTAACCTGTCAGGAATATGGCGGATTTAGAATCCTGTGCATATGCATCTATATAACCTAAAACAGGTCCACCGTCAAGCATACCTGAGGTTGTTACGATTACATCCGCCTCTTCTATTGCCTCTTTTCTCATCCTGTTATTCCTTACCTGTATTACCCTTCCTATTGACCTTCTGAATAGTTTTGGATCCTTTAAAAATCCTGGTGTTTCCATATATATTCTTGATATGCTATTACCCATACCATCAACATATATTGTATAGTTCATATCCTTCAGTATCATTACCATTTCCTGGGTCCTGCCTATTGCGAATGTAGGCAGTATTACCTTACCACCACTCTCTACTACTTCTTTAATGCTATCCTTTAACCTCTGTATTACCTCGTCTCTATCCTCATGATCCCTGCCTGCATATGTGGACTCCATCATCAGAATATCTGTTTTTACTGGTTTTGCACCGGATAACAAATTTGTATCCTTTGTGTATAAATCACCTGTTATCATAAATGATTTTGAATTCTGGAACCACCACATTGATGACCCTGGTATATGACCTGCAGTGTATGGTATTGCAGTTAAACTACCCACTTCCATTGATTCACCGTATTTTGATGTCACCAGGGATTTGAACAGGTTATCAACATCGTCCTCGTTAAAAACCTTTGTATAATTCTCCAGTCTCATTATTTTCAATGAATCATTTAATATGGGCTTTATACTGTTTGCTGTCATTGCTGTAGCATGCAGATTTGCCTTAAAGTTATGGTAATATACCGGCAAAGCCCCAGTATGATCCAGATGTGCATGTGTTACGAATATATCATTCACATGCTCAGGTGGTAATGGATACTCAGGGGGTTTTTCAGGTTCTATACCATAATCTATCATTATCTTACTATCTCTATCTTCTATTTTTATTGCAAGTCTTCCAACTTCTTCTGCTCCGCCTAGAAATTTTATTTTCATTTTTTATCACGCCTTTGCATTTTCTAATCTCAAAGAACAATTACAACTCCTTTGATCGTTAATTTCTGGAATTAAATTATATAACATATTTGATACCTTCTCCTCACTTTCTTTCATTATGTTTATTACATCGGATACCTCTACAGGTTTTGTTGACCAGGCATCATAATCTGTAACCGTTGCTATCATACCATAACATAATGATAATTCTGCTGCCAGGTTTATTTCAGGCACTAAGGTCATGCCTATTATATCCGCAAAATTCTTAAACATCTTTGATTCAGACCTTGTTGAGAATCTTGGACCCTCTATACATAGATATGATCCGGTATCATGAATTCTGTAATTCAATTTTTTGCCTGTTTCATATGCTTTTTTGTTTATATCACTACAGAATGGGTCTGCCATTGATGTGTGATAAACATCAGGGCCGTCATAATATGTTAAATCCCTTCTCTTTGTGAAATCTATAAATTGATCTGGAATTACTATATCACCTGGATGGTAATCTTCATTTAAAGAACCAACTGCATTTAAACCTATTATCCTTTCAACTCCCAGCTTATGCAATGCAAAAATGTTTGCCTTATAATTAACTTTATGTGGTGGTATTGTATGTTTTTTACCATGCCTGGGTAAAAATGCTACATCAATATTGTTTATTTTTCCTACCTCTATTTTATCCGATGTGTTGCCATATGGCGTGTCTATATTCATTAATTCCTTGTTATCCATTATATTATATAACCCACTGCCACCAATTATTCCTATATATGTCATTATTTATCCCATTATTTATATACCATATACTACAATAATATTTATTCATTTCTAATAATTATTTTAAATTTTTCAATATAAATTTATTAATTCCTGAACCGTATTGTGCTGCCGTTTTATTTCTGTTGTATAATTCCTCAGGCATGTTTATTTTCTGTGCTATTTCTCTCAGAACCATTTTGTTTTTATTATTGTATATATTAAGATCCCTTGTTATCTTATACCTTATTTTCAATATATCCGGTGATAAATAGGGAGTTATTAATTCCTTATCATAATACTCTGCCATCTTTTTTTCCCTTGGCAATGTTACATTCAATAGCCTGTTTAAATAGGAATCATTTCTTAAATTGGGACTATCCATGAATCTGTGATATCCATAAAATAATTCATCTGCTCCCTGACCCGTTACAACACGTTTTTCTGATATATAATCCATCAATATGAATAGAACCAGCTCATAACCCAATTCAAGCTTTGTAATCTTTTTATCTATTTTATATAATTCATCGATATAATTATTTATATCTACATCATCTAAATATATTTTTTTAACATGTATGTTTAATATAAGTGATGAGTTGTCAACGTTTTCTATATCCCTTGAATCGGAAAAACCGAGAGAGTATGGAATTAATTTATAATCAGATAACGCAAATAACAATGAACTATCCAGACCACCTGAATATGCAAGTGCATATGATTGACCCTTTGTTTTCTCCATTTCTGATTTTAAGTAAGAATAAACTTCATCTACAACTTCGTTCATGCATTATTAATTATAACTGGATATTTAAACTTAATATTATCGTGTTTGATATAGCATTATATCTTTACTGATTCATGAATGCCTCCATCCATTCCTGACAGAATGTCTTTCTCTTTGACAGGCCAATGAAATTCGAGTTAACGGTCTCAACCATCAGAGCCTGATCTTTCACAAATATACTCCCACACTTTATGTTGTGATTTTCATTCTTCTTTTTTGTAAAATCCGGGTCCTAAAACTGGTCATGTAAAAATTTCACTACTTCTTTATTATCTGGTGATGGGCGAATTAAATAAGAAAGTTCTGATGCCCATTTCCTTAGCTCCAGAGCTGCATCGAGTTTAAGAAGGAATTCATTTTTATTAAATACTTCGTGCCTTAACTCCATTTTCCTGTTGATAACTGCCATATCAGCTTTTATTTTTCTAAATTTAAATAAAAAATACAAATCGTATATATCCCTCATTTTATCCCTTTCAATTATTGAAATTGCTTTTTCAATCGATATCTCGTTTATATTCATGATTGGGACAGGAAAGACAGGTATGTCAATATATGCTGGCATTAAATATTTGATATCAGGGGTAAAAATTATATCATTTCTTAAACTTATATCTATATCTATATTTTCCATATGATTCAATCGATTATATAACGGACCTTTTGCCCTGATTTCAAAATTAATCCCGGCAACATCGTTATTTATTTTATGGCCTCTGTGTTCAACCTTCTCTATGCTGTACTGAGAATTTATCACAGTGAGCGAGAAAACCCACACCATTTATGGGTGGGATGAGAGCGAACCCTATGGCGGAAATAAGCCGCTAGGAATTTCGTATAATTTTTCTTTCTGACCCTGTGATTTATTACCTGAGAGAGGGATTTATGTGTATCCCATACATATGGGATACGTGACACTGATTGTAAAAAAGGTAAATATGTGGGGCAAAAACAGCTATTATAAGCCTGTTGACAGGAAGATGGTATAATACTGCCGGTAACATAAATAATACGCTATATCGGGATAAAAACATGAAAAATATAATGAATTATATAAAAATAAATGAATAACCATTTATTTCCGCCATAGAGCGAACCAATAATATTATATACGGATAATATATCTACAATTATGCCAAAGGGTTACAGCAGTTCAAACACATCGGTTCATTTCATGAACTATCATTTTGTCTGGTGCCCAAAATATAGAAGAAAAATCATCACTCCAGACATTGAACTGAGGCTGAAAGAGATAATAGGGGATATTGTACGGGAAAATAACCGGGAGGTCATAGCACTGGAAACCATGCCAGACCATGTGCACCTCTTCACCAAAGCAGACCCAACAATAGCACCAAACAGGGTGATTGCGAAAATAAAGGGCAGAACATCAAGATTACTCAGGTTAGAGTTCCCTGAACTGAAGAGAAAGCTGCCAACCCTGTGGACAAGGAGTTATTTTGTGTCCACCCGTCATGTTTCATTAGATACTATCAAGAAATACGTGGAGGAACAGAAGGGGATATGATAAAAGCGTATAAGTTCAGGATCTATCCGGATAAAGAGCAGATCCAGAACCTTGAATCCACCCTTAACGCATGCCGTGAGCTGTATAACGCCATGCTTCAGCAGAGAATATACGCATACAGAATGGGAAGGAAGGTAACCCGTTATTCCCAGGTAAATGAAATACCTGAGGTAAAGAAAGCATTTCCAGAATTCAATAACATCCATTCACAGGTAATACAGGAAGTTCCAGTGAGGCTTGATAAGGCATACGATAACTTTTTTGAAAGGGTAGATAAGAAGAAAAATGGCAGGAACATAAAGGCAGGTTTCCCAAGATTCAAATCAAGGAAGAGGTATAATTCAATCACCTATCCACAGTCCGGATTTAAAATACTTGAGAATGGCCATATATGGGCATCAAAGATTGGTGAGATAAGAATGTTCATGCACCGCCCTGTAGATGGAAAGATCAGGACACTTACATTTAAGAGAAACGGTGCAGGTGAGTGGTATGCAATTATTACAGCTGGCGATCCTGATAAGGAACAGACTGTTGAGGATCACTTTTCAATACTCAACGAAGATATGAATCCCGTGGGTTATGATGTGGGATTAAAGTCACTTATAACAGACAGCAATGGAGAACATACAGAGGCACCAAAGTACCTCAGGAAATCAGAGAAAATATTGGCAAAGGCAAATAGAAACCTCTCAAGAAAAAAGAAGTACTCTAAAAACTGGTTCAAAGCCAATCTGAGACTATCAAGGGTCTACAGGAAGACCGTAAGGCAGAGGGATGATTACTCAAATAAATTATCAAGAGATATAGCTTCCAATGGAAATCTAATAGTTTTTGAGGCACTAAATATACAGGGAATGGTAAGGAACCATCATTTAGCAAAGAGCATAGCAGATGCATCATGGTACGATATCATAAGGAAAACAACCTACAAGGCTGAAAGTGCCGGTAAGGTTGTTTTACAGGTTGATCCAGGGAATACATCTAAAATGTGCTCTAAATGTGGAAATATAAAAAAAGACTTAAAGCTTTCAGATCGTATATACAAATGCAATGCATGTGAACTCACTATCGATAGGGATGAGAATGCAGCTATAAATATAAAAAATAGGGGTTTATTATTATTCCTGTATGCATACGTATATTTACAGAAACACTTTAAGAAAGTAGGAAGGGTCACTTCCGAATTTACGCCTGAGGAGATTGGGGCTCTACCCGCAAGGGCAACTCCCGTCGTTGAAACAGGAAGCCCACGGCTTTAGTCGTGGGAGGATGTCACGTGTCCAATAGCACGTTCTATTTTTTTATAGATCAAATTTATTTCAGATTTATTATCCTTAATTTTATAAGAAAAATCCGGGTCTTCAGAAAACCTGTTTAAATTATAGAAATATTTCAAAGAGGTTCCACCCTTGAAGATTAAGTCATTGTTAAATTCATTATATATTTCATATAAAAACAAAGTAAGCAAATAATCCTTTTCCAGCTGTCTTATATTCTGAAATTTGTTAGACTGCCCAAGAAGCAGTGATTCATCAATCATTTTTATCATCTCTATTATTATAATTATGTATCAGGGAGTCACCTTTTCTTTCCAATATTTTGGAATTCATTTTTTTGGTATACCCAATTAATTTATTAATGTCCATTATACCCAGGTCGATAGCCCTGTTAAACGCCTCCACGACATAAGATAATTCAGAGCTTTGAAAATATAACGAGTCTATTATTGCTTTTTCTACTGTAGCAATATAAATATTATTGTCCCTGGTGTATCCAAAGAACCGTTCCCTTTTGATAAAATTAAATTCTATTATATTATTATCAATAACTAGGTTTCTATGCCTTATAGGGGTAATAACACTACATTTTTTTACGGTTTGTTCGGTAATTGAATAAAATTCAAAGGCAGAAAATAGGCTTATATATGATGGATAAACAATATTCGATGCAATTTGATATAAATCTATTCCTGTTCCTTCATCAATATAATATTTGCCGTTTTCTATTTTTTTAATACGTTTATTTGAATTTAATAATTTTGAGGCAATTTATTTGGTTTATTCATTAATTTTGCGGCATCGTTTAGATTGAATACATTATACCTGTGATTTTTTAATTCCAGTAAAATATCCTGCATCTTGTTGTATTTCATATTTAATAGTTCATATAATATATATAATTTTTATGGAACAAAATATCCAAAAATGTGGTGAAATTGTTTCATGATTATCTTGATTCAAATTGTTATAAATTGTGTTTCTATCAAGATCTGCCATTTACTTATATGAATATATTATAAAATCAAACTCGCCCTCATTAAAATTAATAAAACTGTTATCCTCAGGGTTTATATAAAATATATTTTGAGCTGGAATTCTTTTTGATGGTGTATTAAAACAAATTATTAAAATAAAAATTATAAAAATTTGCTTTACATTAAAGTTTATAATTATTAAAGTACTCACGTTACTATGATAAAGGTCATGGCATCCGGGGTATTCGATATACTGCATCTGGGGCATATACATTATTTAAAGGAGTCTAAATCCTTTGGCGATTATTTAATTGTAGTGGTGGCCTCAGATTATACTGCAAAAAAACATGGTAAAAATCTCATATTTAATGAAAATGAAAGAAAGGGTCTGGTATCTGAGCTGAAAATTGTTAATGAGGCAATTATAGGCCATAGTACTGATGATATTTTTCAAACCGTTAATGAAATAAAACCAGATATAATTACACTGGGATATAACCAGAAATTTGATGATGAATTTATAGAAAATAAATGTAAGAAACTTGGGTTAAAAACAATTGTAAGAAGAACTTCACCCTATGATGGCAGTATAAATAGTTCATCAAAAATAAAACAAAAAATTATGGAATCTATGTAATAAGTGAATACTGAAAACAGGCATTGCCTCTCCATGATTAGTTTTATATGACGCTGGAACTACCCCCGACTCAATTGAAAACCTCCTCTACCTTCTTAACCTCCAATCCCAGTTTCAAAGCCTCCCTATACATTTCCTTATCATCGGTCATTAAAGCCAGTTAATGAGATTTACAGTAGAAAACGTACGGTGCGTCATAAAGTGTAAGCCCCGTTGAGAGTAAAATCTTCATCTGACCACCTCTCTCCCGTACAGCTTTACTCGTTCCACCCCGCCCATTTTGGGTACGGGATTAATCGCCGTGTAATTGCCGTAAGAGGTCGTAGATATCACCCAAGACCCACACCTCCGCGATTTTCCCGTCGCGGAAATGGAACAAGGCTGCACCGGTATACTCAATCGCTTTATGCGTGGGGGGTATCCCGAAAATTTCTCCTTGATGCGTCCCCTTGTAGGTCAATCGAGCAAAGGACTTATCTCCTTCTGTGACCACGTCCTTGATGTAATTTTTGAAATCGGGGAAAGCGTTGCGGATGTAGTCTACATATTGACCGAATTCGCCGTAGCCAAGGGCAGATTGTCCCAAGGAACCACGGAACCGAATATCCTCGGTCAACAATGTGGGGAAAAGGCGTTTGTCAAATTGATTCCACATCTCATTGTAGAATCGTCCAATGATGTGGACATTTTGGTTTATCGACATATTTTCAACCCCTTACCGTACTTTCTTAGTTTTACCTTTCCCACATTTACATCCATCTTTTTTTCACCTTTTTTAATGTGTATGTTTAAAACGGAAACTCTCGTGTCCCAGAAATATCAGAAAATAAAGGTTCAAAGAATATGTAGGGAGTCAATTAATCAATTTTAATTTATCCCCTGATTTCCCTTTGTGGATTCTTCATATTTTTTCTGTATGGTTTCTTCTAGTTCCTTATATTTACTCTCCATTGATTTTTGTTGGCTCTCTAAAGTTTTTAACCTCATCTGCCCAAGTTCTTTTTGCTCTTCCAGATCCGATATTAATTTGTTTTTGTCATCAATTTTGTATATAACTGGACCGACGTTTTTATAGACTGGTGTATCATTCCCGATATTATTTAACTCCTTTAGAGTTTTATCCAGTTCCTTTACCTTTAAATCTAACTGATACCTCTGATTTGCGACCTGCTCTATCTGAGCCTGTAAATCCTGTGCCTGCTTTATCTGATTCTGCAAATATGCATTTAAATTTGGTTCTACCATACATTTACCTCCATTATTTTTTTGACAACGCTTAAAACCCTTGTAATTGATGATACACTCGCTCTTAACGATGAAGTGTCCGGTGCTTTAATTATTATATATATATTCTTACTGTCATTTTCTATATACACTTTTGATCTGCCAAAAGTTTCTTCTATTTCAGGTTCTATTGATTTTATATAGTCGTTGTATTTATTTCTCTCAAGGGTCAATTTAACCTTAAACATCTTTAAATCATAATGTTTTATTGTTATATAATCATTTATAATTTATTACATAAATGTGGTATCCTGAAATGAGTAATTTCTCATATATACTTATCATTCCTTAACATTTAGTTTGCCTCCTTTTTTCCCATATAGCATGGACGGTGCTACCATATGCCTTCTCCTATAATTGTAATAATAAATTACCTCTTCCCTATGAAGAGTATTATATTAACCCTCTTATCGGAAGAAATAACTGCTTCCGATATGCATAGAGTATATACATACGGGTGAATGCCAGTAGTTGGAACAGGAAAATCGTTAGATACAACCTGGCAATTCGCTGTTACCAATAGAAATACTTATATTTAATCTTTAAATTATGGTACTGGGCTCATGGCCTAGTATGGATAAGGCACCGTCCTTCTAAGTCGGTGATCGTGGGTCCAAATCCCACTGAGCCCGTGTTTTATTGCATTGTAGTTATTTTTCCTGTACAGTTTAAAATAATATAAAAAATATAATAAACAGATTTGTTATATCCATTAAATGGGGTCATATTTATTTATAAGGCATGGTGAAAGTACTATAAACGTTGCAGGCACATTATCTGATGAAATCAATAAAAATCATTTAACCGAAAAGGGAATAAAACAGGCAAGAAGAACAGGAGAACAATTAAAGAGCCTAAAATTTGATGGAATTATTTCAAGCCCCATCACAAGGGCATATGAAACCGCTAAAATTATATCAGAATATGTAAACCTGGATATTAAAATAGATAATAGATTGCGTGAAGTTGGTTTGGGTAATGCCAACGGCCGTAATATAAATGAATTCCTAGACAGTTTATATACGAGTTCGCATATAACTGGAGATATGAGAAAAAAAATTGAAATGGAGGACTGGGATAAATTAATATTGAGGGTAAAGGACTGCATGAATGATTATAATGGAAGATACATTTTTGTATCACATTCCGACCCTATAAGAGCTATAGGTTCATATTACCTTGGATTTAATGAGGATGATAGCTATGGCATTTCAATAAAAAATGCATCAATGACGGCTATATCAGAAAATAATGTATTGTGTTTAGGTGCAATAAATATTGACAGTAAAATAAAATTACTGTTTGAATAATTTTTTATGTGCTGTAATTTTTTTGCCTATATGTATATTCATACGCTTTAAAAATAGATTATTTATCGCAAGGTATAGAAACGAAACCATAAAACTGGCCAGTGCAATTAAAAGCCAGAATGTAGCAGTTGCACCTGCATAATATGATAGCATGTATAATCCCACTATGGAGCCGGAAAAAGACCCGAAGCTTATAAATAAATTGTATATGCCTATATATGTTCCCTTCATGTTGTTTGGGGCTATTGATGTAATTATTGTCTGTGTTGTTGGAGCAACGAAATCCTCACCTACAGTCATTATCCCCATGGATAATAAAAAATAATCAATATTTTTTGAAAACATCAGTACTATAAACCCTAAAAAGTAAAATAACATTCCGATAAACCTGAAAAAAACTGGTCTTGTTTCCCTATTCATTACCTTAAATATGGGATACTGCAATAAAACTACCAGAATCCCATTTAATGAATATATATACGCCAGATATAATATGGGCAGCCCTTCAAAATCAAATGCGTATAATGTTAATGATGCACCTCTCTGCCTCATGACAAAAGCCATTATTATACCTATAACTATGAATAGAATGAAGAACCTGTCTCTATATGCAGCCTTAATATCCTTTCCTGTTAAGTATTCTATCTTTGATGGAAAATACGTTTCCATTACGTTAAAATACAGTATTATTATTTCTATAAACGTTGCTATACCAGCCATTAGAAATATGTACTGAAAACCATACACAGATAAAATAGCCCCGAGTATTGGACCTATGGCTGCACCGGCATTTGCCATTACCCTTATTTCAGTATACCCGGATAACCTCTGATTTAATGATGTAACATCTGCTATTGACGCCTGTATTGCAGGATACTGCAGGGCATTTATTACAATCGTAGAATAAAATAATAGTATTAACAGCATAACAGGCAGCCTGTAAAGAACAACAAAGTACATGAATATATACAGTAATCCTGCAGGTACAGGTATTAGTATTAAAAATATTCTTCTCCCAATTTTATCTGTAAGTATGCCCGAATAATATTGAATTACAGACATCAATAAAATTGCGATTCCCAGTACTATTCCAGTTTTAATGAATGATATGTGGTATATAAAAACAAATATTAACGGTAAAAATATGAATGCCGAAACCCTTCCGGAGGCTCTGATAAGCCTGGTTAAACCCAGATAAAATACCCTTTTATCCAATTATTTACACCTTCGATTTATCCGTTTTATTACCATTTACCGGATGCCATGATCTTATCATTGTATAATACAGAACGCCACCTAAAGCCTGTAAAGAACCACCTATAACCAGTGGAAATGCCAGATTAATATCAAATAAATAACCCGAAGCACCAGATGTTAACTGTGAACTCCTGCCGGAAACACCCTGAATTGATGTTGATGTCCCATAGTCCTCCTTATCTATGCCACGCACGTTTATTGCACCACGCATCGGAGAGCCTATACCGGCTACACCCATCCTCATAATATATACAAAACCTGCCAGGAACAGAAATGGTGTGAAAGCCAGTATTATAAACAGTGCACCCTGCAAAATATGTGCTATAGATGCAATCTTTAAATTATTAAATCTGCCATTTATGTATTTTCCTGATACGAATGACCCTATTGCTGTAGAAGCATACGCTAATGTATAAACATATCCTACAACACTGGGGTCTACATGATATTTTAATTCAAAAAATAATGGCAATAATGGCATTGATATACCTATTGCAGCGGCGTTTATGCTATTTGGCAATATTATTCTCAATAAATATTTGAAGCTCTCTTTTTTCATAATCTTTGTTGTTTTCTTAGGCCTTTTATATTCCCTTAGCCGGGATAGTGATATTACTGATGTTAATATAAGTAAGAATGATATAAAAAAGAATAACCTGTAGAATAATATTCCACCTATTACATTCTCTATTAACACATATGTACTTAAAAATATTCCTCCAAATACAGAAAAAATTGAAGATGTTGCAAATAATAATGATAGTTTTCCAACCCTGTCATTTTCTATGCCATAATTGTTTGCTATAAACGCAGTCATCCCAGGGGAAAAAGCCCCTCTTAATCCGCCGGCGCCTCCAGATATCCCGGCTATTGTTGCACCAACAGCGATAAAATATATATTCGTTGATAACGTCATCAATAATATTCCTACTGCGGGGAATATTTCACTTATAAACAATATCTTTGAATAGCCTATTTTATCTCCCAATCTTCCTAAAACCAGTACTAAAAAAACATTAAATAATATTATTGGAACGTATAAAAGTCCTATAAATACAACAGAGAAATGTAGATAATGCAGATATAACGGTAATGCCAGTGTAACAAATATGAGTCCGGAACTCCTTGTGGCCCTTGAAATTAATAGGTACCTGAACGATTTGTTTACAACAGCCGGGGAATCTGAAAACATATTACAGTATATTGTTTATTAGTATATTATTTATTTGTTTGTCCTTTTTTTGTAAATTTTTTTCTCTTGAGTTTTAAAAATACATAGATAATTGCAATAACAAAGGCTGCAACAGCAACGTATGAAAATTCATTGAAATATACCAGTAATATTTTCCAGTTAGAGCCTAAAATAATACCTATATAAATTAAAACAGCATCGTATACCAGGTCTCCTGTTAATGTATAAAAAGAGAATTTTTTGAAATCCATTGTGGCTATTCCCGCCGGTATTGATATAAATGTTCTAAAAACAGGTAAAAATCTTGTTGTAAATACAGATAAATCACCATATTTATTGAACCATTTTTTTGTTCTGTCTATTGTATCCGGCTTTAAAAATAGATATTTGCCGTATCTTATTATAAATGGGTCTCCACCATATTTTCCTATTACATATGCAATCCATGCACCTACTAAATCCCCAACAGAACCTATTATCAATAACAGAGTTACCGATATAATGGGATTAAACGGGTCCATAAAACCGTAATATGCAAGATAACCTGAAAATGTCATCACAACCTCTGATGGTATAGGCAATAGCATTCCTTCCAGTAACATTAAAAAGAATACACCTGAATAGCCAAGGCTTACAATGATATCTTCGACGAATTTTATTAAATCCACAGCGATAATAGTTATAATACTCAAATTTTTCTTTTGCGTATGGAAATTAAAGTATTAAAGTTTTTGTTGTTTGAAAGTTAATGCATAAAATTTTATATTTATTGTTATATTATTAAAATATGTATAAAATACTCGTTACACACGAATTGCCTGGCAATCACATAAATGAAATGAAGAATAAGATAGATGCAGATATACTGTTCTATGATGGCAGAAAAAACATAAGGCAGTGGTTAATAGAAAATATAAAGGATGCCGATGGAATATTAATAACTTTAAATGATAGAATAGATAAGGAGATAATAGATAATGCTACTAAATTGAAGATTATAAGTACATACAGTGTAGGTTATGACCATATTGATGTAAACTATGCAAAATCAAAAAGTATTGCTGTAACAAATACACCTGAAGTTTTAACCGATGCAACCGCCGATTTAATATTTGGAATAATGTTGGCTGTGTCAAGAAGAATTGTGGAGGGCAATGAAATAATAAAAAATAATCAGTGGGCATCTGAATGGAACCCATACTACATGCTGGGGACAGAAATACATGGTAAAACCATAGGAATAATAGGCATGGGTAGAATAGGCAGGGCTATACTGAAAAGGGCAGGGGGTTTTGATATGGAAACAATTTATTACAGTAAACATAAACATGATGTGAATATAAATTATGTAGATTTAAATTATTTACTGAAAAATTCAGATTTTGTTGTTATTGCCCTGAATTTAAATAATGAAACCTACCATTTTATGGATTATGATAAAATAAGACTTATGAAATCTGATGCCTATTTGATAAATGGAACAAGGGGGAAAATAATAAATGAAAAAGATTTGATTAAAGCGCTGAATGAGAAAATTATAAAAGGTGCCGCCTTAGATGTTTTTGAGAATGAACCTCTGGATCCTGATAATCCCCTGATAAAAATGAAAAATGTTGTATTAACACCACATTTAGGAAGTGCAACACTGGAAACAAGAAGTAAAATGGCGGAAGTTGCCGTTAAAAATTTATTAAATGTTTTGAACGGCGAGGAGCCGTTATATAAGGTATAATATCTTTAATAATATTATCTGATATACCCGCATGGAAAATAAAAAGGCGGTAGTATTAATATCCGGTGGACTGGATTCCCCAACAGTACTGGCATACGCATTAAAAAATAATTACATGGTTGAACCGGTAAGCTTTGATTATAACCAGAGGCATAAAAAGGAGTTATTATCATCAAAGAAAATATGTGATTATTATAATTTAAAATTAAAAATAATAAATGTGGATTTAAGGCAGATCGGTGGTTCGGCCTTAACTGATAATATAAATGTTCCTGAAAGAGAATTAAATGGAATAAAAAATGAGATACCTGTAACATACGTTCCTGCAAGGAATACAATATTTTTATCTATAGCGTCTGCATATGCCGAAACAGTTGGTGCAGGTAACATATTTATTGGTGCCAATGCAATAGATTATTCTGGATATCCTGATTGCAGGCCAGAATATTTTAATGCCATGGAAAAAGCAATAAATTTAGGTACTGAACTTGGGTTAAAAAATAAAATAAGTATAAATGTACCGTTACAGTATTTAACAAAATCCGAAATAATAAAACTCGGGAAGAAACTTGGAGTTCCGTATAAATATACATGGTCATGCTATAATGGAAGGGAAAAAGCATGCGGCAAATGCGATTCCTGCCTGCTAAGATTGAAGGGGTTTATGGATGCAGATGATTTCGATGAAATAGAGTATGAAAATTACCCCGATTTTTATGATGAATACCTAAGAAGAAATCACAGATTATGATTTGAAAATATTTAATTATTAATTTGATATTATTATATTTATGTTCCCAGTAGAAAGAATGAGAAGATACAGGTTAAATGAAAATATAAGGTCAATGCTTAAAGAAACCTATATAAATAAAGATAAATTAATAATGCCTGTTTTTATAGATGAAAATGAAAGGGGCAAAAAAGAAATAAAATCAATGCCCGGGATTTATAGATATTCCATAGAAGAATATGAAAATTATGTAAAATATTTAGATGAAATCGGTGTGAAAAATATTATACTGTTTGGAATACCGAAAAATAAAGATTCTACTGGATCCTCATCATATGATAAAAATGGCATTGTCCAGAGGTCAATAAGAATAGCCAGGGACAATACTAAAATGAATATTATTGCCGATTTATGTTTATGTGAATATACCGACACAGGCCATTGCGGGGTTATAGAAAACAATTATGTAAATAATGATAAAACCCTGGAAATATATGGAAAAGAAGCCATAAGCTATGCCGATTCCGGTGTTGATATTATAGCACCCAGTGGAATGATGGACGGGCAGGTTAAGGCAATAAGGAAATCACTGGATGATAATAATTACATAAATACGATAATAATGGCCTACAGTTCAAAATTTGCATCAAATTTATATGGCCCATTCAGGGATGCCGCAGATTCAACACCACAATTCGGTGATAGGAGAAGTTATCAGATGGATTATGGCAATGGCAGGGAAGCATTAAGGGAAATGAATCTTGATATTAAGGAAGGTGCTGACATAATAATGGTAAAACCCGCCCTGTTCTATCTGGATTTGATACATGAGGCAAAAAAACATTATAATTTGCCGGTTGCAACATATATGGTTAGCGGTGAGTATACAATGATAAAGAATTCGGTATTATCCGGGCTGTTGAATGAAAATGTCATAGATGAGGCTTTAACCTCGGTATTCAGGGCAGGTGCAGATCTTGCCATAAATTACTTCACAGAGGATTATATAAAAAATCATAAATAATTTTTATCACAAACATGTGGGAATCCTACAGCCTGAGCTGTAAAATGAGTACAAACGTACTGAATGAGACGTGGAAACCAGCATATTTGACCGGTATGTCACCAGACCAGAAGTGTTGCTGTTGTATATGTTATAATAAATGCAACAATTATTCCGAATAAATCCGCCAGATATATATTGGTTTTGTAGGATATAGCCGAATAATATATGAGAAGGTTCACCCCGTAACCTATTAAATTGAATGCGTTGTATTTAACTAACTTTGTAAGAAAATGGCCGCTACCCTTAAATGTATATCTATTATTCAGGATAAAATTGTAAATAATAGATATTTCAATAGCAGGTATGATGCTTATATATGGCCCAAAGGTTGTATGTAACAGTAATAAAATGCCCTCATTAACAGCAACACCAGAGACACCTACAATGAGATATTTTAAGATGGTTCCTTCCATGAGTGTTAAAGCTAATAAATTTTTTAGCCCTATTTTATTATTTCCCTTATCATTCAACTTTAAAAACTTTACATTGAAATTATTTTTAAATAACAGTGAATTGCCCATAATTCTTTTTTTCTCATTTTCTGGTAGTGCATTGTTTTCCCTTAAAAATTTATACGTTGCTTTTGAATATATGTTTATGCATGAAAGAAGAGAACCTTTCTTAACCGATAATGATAGTTTCAACAATATTTCGGTTAATTTGCTTATAAAACTTTTTTTACATTCTATAATTATACTATCATAATTATTGTCTGAAATATCCCTAAAGAGTTTATTTATATAATCATCATTTAATTTTAAATCCGTGAACATTATATAGTCAAAATCATCGGATAATGTTATATTATTATTGTAATATTTAATTATCATCGAACCATGATATATAATTAACATTTATTTTTTTGTTTTTGTTATTATTCCCGTACAGTATAATAATTATAATAAAATTTATAATCTAATTTAATATGTGTATTTAATGCCTATATATGAAAATGATGAACACGAATATTTAAATGCAAAGGTAAGAAAACTTGAAAACAATTCATTTATAAACGGTAGTTTATTCCTTACAGAGAAGAGAATAATTTTTGAAAAAAATGGCAAAAGATCACTTATAAGGGCTTCTCCTGCGGTAACCGATGTTAATGTTTATCTATACAATGTTGAAAATTCAACATCTGCACTACCGAGATTTCCATTATTTACAAAGAAAATATTCAGTTTTGAATATTATGACGATAGCAATAAATTACAGAGAGTAGACTTTACAATGAAGGACCCGAAAACGTGGGTAATCCAGATTACAAGGCTGGCTTCCCTGGCAAAGAAAGAAGAATCCGCTAAAAGAGAAAATAATAGAATAGAGGAGAAAAGAAGGGAGCTTGAAATGGCAAAGGCAAAGGCACCCAAAGCAAACATAGGTATGGCGATTTTCAGCGATAATAAAAATAAAAACAAAAATCCATACGATAATTTGAGGGAAAACATTATAGAGAATAACACCAGCAATGAAAATTTACCTGCAAAAAATACATTTAACTGCCCGAATTGTGGTTTTGAAGTTGATAACACAATGACGTACTGCCCCAATTGCGGTTTTAAATTAAAATAATTCCCTATTTTTCTATTAATTCATTAATGCTCTTATGAACCTTTGACCATAGATAACTTTTCTTTTCAAGATATTTTATTTCCTTTTCTGTAAATTTTAATTTCGGAACTTTATCCGGTATGCTATATACCTCATAATCCTTCAATATTAATGATTCTATGATGCTTTCTACAACTATTATGTAATTATTTTTGCCGTATTTATATGGCCTGTTTTTTGATATTCTGCTGAGTAGATATGCTACCAGTATAGAAAAATATGAAACGTGTTTTAAAATAAAAACGTCATTTAAACTATAATTGCATGATATTATTGCATCACGTTCGTTTAAAATATTATCAATGAATGTTCTTTTATACCTTTTATAACTTAAAATACTATAGTTATTATCAGGATAGGAAACAAAACCCGATATCTGGGATAACCTTGCAAATAAATCGATATCCTCATATTCCCTGAGATTTCTCCAGCCTCCTGACTTTTTCAGCAAATCACGGTTTATTATTGAAACTTTATAGAGAAAAGCCTTTTTTTCTCCCTTTGTTATAAACTTGTATATTATATCAGATATGCCAATATTATATGAAATTCGCGGGTCAAAAACTATAATATAATCGCCGGTACTTTTTAAATATGCTATTTGCTTGCCTGCACCATAACTTTTAAAATTGTTATAAATAAAGCTAACACCGTTTTTATTTAAATTTACTTTTATATTTGTTGATATTATTATTTCATAGTCTATGCCTATTTCCTCAGCTATACTTATAATGTTGTCTATATTATGATTTAGATTTTCATGAGATTCCATTATGGTAGCACAGAACGATATTTTCAGCTTATTTTCCGTATGTAAACTTACATTTCTTATATTATATAGCTCCATTACAATAATGTAATATTTTTATTGAATTAAAGCTTATTGTTTTTATTTTAACCGTTTTACCATCTGTACAGTTTATATTTTCAATGCTATTGTAATTGAATAAAAAAGATTAAAAATTAAATTTTTATCAGATATAAAGAATTCTATATACAGATATTGTAAATAAATTTATATAAATCCTTTCTATAAATGATTGAAGTAAATATGACTTTGATAGTTTTAGGAATACTGCACCATTATAATTCCGATATAAAGGATAAATACGCATCAGAAAATTATATTTATATTTCAAAGAAGATATTGCATATGTATGAAATACATACTGGTTGTACCATAGAAGGCAAAATAATAGAAATAAATCCTGCGGTTGACAGGGATAAACAGACGGAAGTTGCCATGCCTGACCTTAATATTATGAGTGGTTTAAAGGTAAATCTTATCTATTTTGAGGGTGAGGGTGAAAAGGATTACCTCTTCCTATCAAAAACTTTATGGTCCAAACTTGTGGGTTTTGCAATATTTCCAGAGGAATATGAATTAAAATTTGAATTAAACACTGTAGCATGTGGATGGAAAAAAACAAAATTGTTCAACAAGGGGACTGTAATTGATAAGTAGGTAATTATATGGATAATGAAAAAATAACCGAAATTAACAATTTGCTGGAAAATGCAATAAAAATGGAATCTGAAGGCAAAAAAAAGGACGCCTCAGAAATGTACATGCTAACATATAAGAAATTAATTGAACTGGCAAAAAACTCACACGGAAAATTAAAAAATGAGAGAGTAAAACAGGCAGATATAATATTAAAAACGTATAAATCATTAAATGGAGAAGATAATACTGATAATAAAATTTCCCGTGGCAAAAAGATACTGGAAACATTAAATATTGAAGAACCAGAAATACCCAAAGTTACATTCAATGATGTTGCAGGGCTTGAAAATGTAAAAACTGAAATAATGTCAAAAATAATATACCCGATGAGGTATAAGGAATTATCAAAGGAATACGATATAGAATTTGGTGGTGGAATGCTTTTATATGGACCACCTGGAACAGGAAAAACATTCATTGTTAAGGCAATAGCCAATGAGGTAAAGGCCAATTTTATAAACGTAAATCCATCCTCATTATATAGCCAGTGGTTTGGCCAGTTTGAAAAAAACATATCCTTACTGTTTAAGGCGGCGTATTTATTATCGCCAGCAATAATATTTTTTGATGAAATTGATACACTGGTTCCAAAAAGGTCAGGATCTGAATCGGATGCTGCCAAAAGAGGTGTATCACAGCTATTAACGGAGGTTGGTGGATTAACTTCAGAAAAGGATAAAAATATATTCATTATAGCTGCCACAAATAATCCGTGGGAAGTGGATGAGGCAGTAATGAGGCCAGGAAGATTTGATGTTAAAATATATGTTCCACCACCGGATTATGAATCAAGAAAAAGGTTATTTGAATTAAAATTATCAAAAATAAAATATGTAAATAATATAAATTATGATAAACTTTCAAAAGTAACTGAAAGATATTCCGGAGCAGATATAGAATTTATATGCAAAAAATCCGTTCAAAATGTTTTCATGGAGGTTGTAAAATCCGGAACTAAAAGGGATATCACCACGGATGATCTAATAAATGTTATTTCCCAGATAAAACCATCAATAGATGAAACAATGCTAAAAAGGTATCAGAGCTATATTATGAGTATGTAAAAATATTATTATTATTATACATAATGTCAGTGATGGAATGGGCTGCTACGACTCTAGAAGTATATTCTGGGAGGGGGCAAGTTTCGACGCCCTCAGGGAAGAAGCAGAAAGTATTCAGTGCCATAACCTTTGGAAGATCCCCTACTGTACTGAAAAATGTGGATATAAGTGTGAGAAAGGTAAAGCTAAGAAGATACAGTAAAGAATTGAATTTAACCCCCTATTCCTTTCACCCCTAAAGAAGTGGCTATTTTGTTACGGAAATAAACGGTTAGAGATATTGCACAATTTTCTATCATAAACCCGCTAAAATTCTTAACGGATACACTATTTATCCTATGTGGCACGTTTGCACAACTATGAGTTATTAAGGTTACATTGATATTTACTGTTATAGAAACAAAAAATGAGAAAAAACTAACGGGCTTTTTCAGACATTTAAACATACATAAAGTTTATAAATAAGATAATGTTACATATTCATGGCAGTTTTCAAATTTGGTAAAAGTGAGGAGGAAAAGATTCTTGAAAAACGATCGAGAATAAGCATGAACAAATCAAATATTGACAGGACTGTAAGGCAATATGAAAGATTAAAAATTAAAAGTATTGATGACGCAAAAATTGCATTAAAGGATAATAATATGAGGAAGGCAAAATTATTTGCATCGTTTATAGCATCCCTTGATTCTTCAATAAAGGGATTAAAGGATTATAAATTATTACTTGAAAGTGTTGATCTGAATCTGCAATATTCAAAAACACAGAAGGATATATGGTCCGGATTAAAACAGAGTTCACAGGACCTTGTTGGCAATCAATTAAGTGAGAAACAAATAGCAGATATATCGCAGAGCATAGATTCTATAGTAGAGGCTCAGGAAAAAATACAGGATTCACTAGGAGACCAGCTGGACTCAATAAAGGCTGCTGTGGAACAGAGTTCTGATATAAATGAATCATCAAGAGATGCAACCCTAAAAGAGCTAATGGAAGGAGTAAAAGGAGAGAGCAAAACCACTGAGGAATCTGAAGAAGACAAACGCCTTAATGAACTGTTGAGGGGAATAAATGGAGAAAAGGAAGGAGAAAAATAAAAATATTTTATAGTAATATTTATATTATTTTCTTTAATATATATTCATGAAACCATTAAACCATAACCTGTTCTTTGATCTCGGCATATTTAAAAAAGACCGGAATGTAAAAGAATTTAAAGTTAGATTTAATAAAATTAAAAATGTAAAAAAATAAGCTATGTGGAATAATGGATAAACATTCTGGCCGGTTCAATTATATTATTTTTAACAGATTGATCTTGATATCATAAAAAATGCAAAACAGATAATGATTTTTGGAAGATTTATTTATTATAGATAATAAAATAGGCACCCATAATATAAATAAGATAAAAAATTATTAGATAAACAGAAAACTATGATATGAGGAATTGAAAAATAAAAATTCGATCATAAACAGGAAAATGAATTTAATAAAATAAAGAAAGTAAAAAAAAGATAGAATACTGCAGGAAACTTTTAAATGCATGATTTTTTTTCATATAAATCTAAATTATATATTAATACGAATTTAATACTATTTTTACATAATTCGTATATTTTAAATACCATGAATTAATTATGTATTGTAATGTTGTAAGTTCTATTAAAGACTTATAATATTAAAAATAATATTAATAAATACAAATGTTTATTAACAAAATAATATTAATAAACAACTGTAAAAAATAACAGAGTGGTGAAATATATGGAAACAAAATGCAAAATATGTGGAGAAAAAGTAGAAGTGGCTGACGATTCAATGGTTGGGGAACTATTAGAATGCTCATCGTGTGGTATGAGCTATGAAATATCATCTATAAATGGAAATATCGTTGGCATAAAAACTGCTGAAAATGTTGGAGAGGACTGGGGAGAATAAATTGATAAAAGCGGGCATTGTAGGTGCATCAGGATACGTTGGCGGTGAATTATTAAGATTACTAATAAACCATGAAAATATTGAAATAAAATATGCAACATCAAAAAGCCATAAAAATGAGAAAGTGTCAAGACTACATCCAGATTTATATGGATTAACGGATTTAAGATTCTCCGATAAAACACCTATGGAAGTGGCTTCTGATGTTGACGTGATATTTTTAGCATTACCACATGGGACGTCAATAAAATATGTTCCCGATCTTGTTGAAACCGGTGTTAATATAATAGATATGAGTGCAGATTTCAGGTTAAAGAATCCAGAAAAATATCCTGGATGGTATGGATTTGAGCATAATTACCCGGATTTACTGAATAAATTTGTTTATGGCATGCCTGAATTACACAGAAATGAAATAAAAAATGCTAAGTACATAGCAACCCCAGGATGCATAGCATCATCATCAATATATAGCATAGCACCGTTTTTATCATTAAGCCTGGATAGCAATATAATAAATGTTGATGCAAAGGTCGGTTCCTCTGGATCCGGTTCCGGGCTGGATGAATCCAAGGTTTTCTCTGAAAGATTTAATTCAATAAGGGCCTACAAACCTGTTCATCACAGGCATACTCCAGAGATAGAGCAGGAATTAAAATATGTATCCAATAAGGATATAAAAATAGCATTATCAGCACATTCCGTTAATATGGTCAGAGGCATATTAACAACTTCAAGCATTTATGCAGTATCAGATGAAATGAAATTATGGTCATTATTGAGAGAATTTTATGGTAATGAAAGATCTGTAAGGCTTATAATGGATAAAAAAAGTAATTACAGATATCCTGATCCAAAAACTGTAATAGGGTCAAACTTTGTTGATATAGGTTTTGCTATGGATAATTATATAAAAAGAGTAGTTTCTTTCGGCGCCATTGATAATATGATAAAAGGTGCATCTGGCAATGCAATACAGTCAATGAATTTAATGTATAAATTCAATGAGTATGAATCATTGATAATGCCATCACTATTTCCGGTGTAAAAAATGATAGTAATAAAAATAGGTGGAAGCATACTGGAAAACGCTATAGAAAATGAAAATTTTTATAATATTTTAAAAAATATAGATGACGAGATTATAATAGTTCATGGTGGAGGCAATTATCTGGATAACCATTCAGAAATTTTAAACTATGAAAAAAAATACGTAACCTCACCCGAAGGGATAAGAAGCAGGTATACAGATAAGAAAACCCTAGAACTTTTTACAATGGTAATGAATTTAATAAGTAATAAAATTGTTTTAAATTTAAGGAGGGCTGGATTAAAAGCAGTATCCATAAATGGCATAATAAATGCTAAGAGAAAGGAAAAATTAATAATAATAAATGAAAAGGGAAGGAAAATGGTAATAGATGGTGGATATACTGGCAAGATCACAGATGTTGATATAGCACCATTAAAAAATATCCTTGATTCCGGATATATACCTGTTATATCACCAATAGCATACTGCAATGAAAGTTATTTAAACGTTGATGCTGATCGTGCAGCCGCTTATGTCGCAGGTTATATGGGAGCAGATGCATTGATGTTGTTAACAAATGTAAATGGTTTATATATAAATAATAAAATAATAGAAAAAGCGGATGAAACGTATATAAAGAGCATTATGAAAGATGTGGGCCATGGAATGGATAAAAAACTTATGGCTGCAATAGAAGCACTGGATTATGGGGTTAAAAAGGTAATAATATCAAATCCATTCAATGATATTTATGATGGAACGGTGATTTACAATGAATTATGAGGATGAATATATAGCAAATACATACCAGAGATTGCCTGTTAATATATTAAGGGGTGTTGACTCAACACTTTTTGATGTAAATGGTAAAAAGTATATAGATATGATGGGAGGTTATGGTGTTGCAATTTTAGGTTATTCAAATAAAAACGTAAAAAACGCAATATGCAACCAATACGACAGGATACCCATTGCACACGCATCGGAGTATACTGAAGCAAGATCAAACTTTGTGGATAAGTTATCGAAAATAGTTCCAGATGGCTTAAATAAATTTTATCTTGGCAATACCGGTGCCGAAGCTATAGAGGCCGCAATAAAGGTAATAAAAAAATCATCAAAAAAACACAAAATTATTGCAATGACAAATTCATACCATGGTAAAACATTGGGGGCGTTATCGATTACACATTCAAATAAATACAGGAAATATTTCGGTGATATTTTAATGAAGGATGTTGAATTTATCAGATATAATAATTATGATGATTTAAATATGATAAAAAATGATGATGACATTGCAGGTGTATTCTTTGAGGCAGTTCAGGGAGAAGGTGGAATAAACATACCGGATAATGATTATGTAGAGCAGCTGGGGGAAATAACGGCAGAAAAAAATATCATTCTGGTCGCAGATGAGATACAGTCTGGTTTGGGAAGAACTGGAAAAATGTGGGCACATGAAAACTTTAATATAAAACCTGATATAATAACAATAGGCAAGGGCATAGGAGGTGGCATACCATTATCCATAACTGCAGGCAAAAAGGAATACATGGATAATCTTGAGAAGGGTGAACAATCATCAACAACAGGTGGAAATCCAATAGCCTGTGCTGCAGGTTATTCTGTTATCGAACAGTTGACACCGGAATTATTAAATGATGTATACAGAAAAGGCGAGTTATTGAGAAAAACCCTAGATGAGAATTTGGAGGGGATAAAAATAGTTAAGGAAATAAGGGGTTTGGGATTAATGGATGCCATAGAGTTAAAAATTAAATTCTTACCCATCTTAATGAAAATGATAAATGATGGTGTTTTACCATTATATTCTGGAATAAATATAATAAGGATGCTACCGCCATATATAATCAGCAATGATGAAATAATTGAAGCCTCCGAAATAATGGGGAATTCAATAAAATCATATTATCAGGAGGTTTTAAAATGAGAATATCTCTGATTTATGATATAATAAGATGGGAAGAAAGGTCTATAATTAAGGCCCTAAATGATAAAAATGTGGATGTTTCCCTGATTGATGTTAAAAACATGAATTTAGATTTAAAAGATAATAATTATGATTTCGGAGATATATCATTGCAGAGATCCACCGGCTATTATAGAAATTTACATTCTACTGCGTACGTAGAATTTACAGGAAATAAAATAGTAAATAATTTCAATTCAACGGTTATAACTGGAAATAAAATGTTCACATCACTAATGTTATCAAAAAATAGCATAAAAATACCCAAAACATTTGTTTCGTTTAATAAGGAAACATTTTTAAAATCATTTAGTGGTGATTTCAATAATAAAGCGGTTACAAAACCTGTTACAGGTAGCTGGGGCAGGATGATATCATTATTGAATGATTACTATGCTGCAATGGATGTTTCAGAATATAAGGATTATATGTACCCCTTATACCAGATAAATTATACGCAGGAATTTATAAATGGCTTTAACCGTGATTTGAGAGTTTTTGTTGTTAATGATAATGTGGTAGCAGGTATATACAGGTACAATGCACCGGATGACTGGAGGACAAACACAGCACTGGGCGGCAGGGCAGAAAAACTTGAAATAACTCCTGAAATAGAGGAAATAGCTCTGAAATCTGCCGAAGCGGTAGGGCCGGGAATATATGGCATAGATATTCTTGAATCAAAAGAAGGCTATTTTGTAAACGAAATAAATGGCAATACAGAATTTAAAAACACCGTTCCGGTTACAGGAATAAATATACCAGATTATATAGCAGATTATCTGATATCAGAGGCAAAAAAATGAATGCAAAGGATATGCTAATTAATTTACTGAATGTTTATTCCCCAAGCGGTGATGAGCATGAAATAGCCAGGTTAATAAAAGAGTATATGGTAGATTTGGATTTTGAGGACCCTGTAATAGACGATAAATTAAATGTTATATCGGTAAACGGCAAAAACAAACCATCTGTTTTTTTATGCGGTCATGAAGATACTGTTCCGGGATTTCTTGATGTTAAAATTGATAATGATTTAATTTATGGTCGTGGTGCAGTTGATGCAAAATCATCACTGTTATCACTGATCCTGGGAGCAAACAAGGCAATAAAAAATGGTTTCAATGGCAAATTGTTAATATCGGCGGCTTCCGGTGAAGAGAGCGATAGCAAGGGTATATACAATATATTAAATAATTATGATAAATATGATTATGCAATATTCGGGGAGCCCGGTGGACCTGAAAATATAACTGCAGGCTATAAGGGAAGATTGCTATTAAAAATAGAGAAAAAAAGTGAATCACACCATGCAAGCTCCTCATGGATGGAGGAAAATGCAATAGATTCATTGATAGCACTATGGCAAAAAATAAGGTTAAAATATGGTTATAATAAGGATTTTAACAGTGTAACCGCAGGTATCACAAAATTTAATGGTGGTGAATATGATAACAAAACGCCGGAAAAAGCCTCGATGTACATAGATTTGAGGTACCCCAAATCCATAAACGAGAATGACATTGTAAATGAAATGAAACTGTATATAAATGACATATTAAAGGATAATTGCAGTTATAACATCGAAAACAGAACAGAACCGTATATATCCGACCTTAAAAGTGGTCTTGTATTATCGTTTAAGGATGCCATAGCAAAAAACAACATGAAGCCAAAATTAATCTTTAAAAGTGGATCAGGTGATATGAATACACTTGGCAATAAATGGAGAATACCGGTAATAACATATGGCCCTGGAGATACAAAATTATCACATACTAACAGTGAAGTGATAAACATAAATGAGATCTATAAATGCACCGATATTATATCTGATTCATTAATTTCTATTTCTAATAAATACAGATAGAAACGCTTATTACAAATTATTATTATAAAACAAAAATACAAATAGCATCGTTAATTGTTGTTGCCATGTTTATAATGATTGCTTATTCTCCTGTCAATCATAATGATATAAACAATGCCAATAATGTTAAAAGCAACGTTAAAAGCAGTTATATAAACATTAATAATATTACTTCAATTCTTAACCCCGTCCATTTTACATAACAGGAACTGATATTTTTAAACCCTTATTTGTAACTGTCTTTTTTTACTGATTTTGATAACAATTTTGTACCTATGTGTAACTTTTTATGTAAATCAATTTCAGAACATCATCTATTATTGAACGCATAAAAATATTTATATATTATATTATGGAAAGAATAATATAATAATAGCCATATCCATTTTAGTAGTTACAATGTTTATCATGATATCCTTTAATACCGCACCATTAAATAATATTAACCGTATAGATGAAAAAGCAGCTTCAAATAATAATACAGATAAATCTGTAAAAATAAATAATATTACATTCATGCATAATTATGCTGTATCAAAGAGTGGAGCTATAAATTTTAACAGTATCAATAAAACATCAATAAACAGCATATACTCATATAAGGATAATGCCAGTAATAATAATATTACACCATACAAATCAGATTATATAAAAACAAACAGCACAAATTATTTAGTGCAGTACTATAACAATTCTAATATAAGATATTCCATTGCATTTACAGAGAGGTTTAATAATTACAAGGTAGAAATAGCAGATATAATATCCGGTAGCAATAATACCAACACATCATACGTCTATGCAAATATAGTTCCTATAAATTCCTCTAAAATATTATTGGGCAATGAATTCAACCTGAATTATAAATCATCATATGGCAATCAGATGAAAACATTAATAAATTCTATTGAATTAATATCTATGAATTATATGGGTTCCAGTAATAATACAATGCATAAGTTCGGTATGGAGTATGGATATATAGCATTGGCAATGGGTAATATGCTTAAGAATACAAATAATAATATTAAGAATGTGGAGATAGATAAAACAGAATCAATAATAATAGACTATAACTGGAATTGCATTTTAAGCATGATAGGAACTATTTTGGTATTAGCGGCGATAACTATCGGATTAGCGATTTTTGATGCTGCAACTGGAGGTACAAGTGTGCTTCTTGGATTGGGAGTCTTGGCTAGTTTGGGTATTGGGTTTGGTTCACTGGTATTGTCTGTTTACCATGATGGAAATAATTGCTTTGGAGGCTGGTAGGATGCTGGACACTGTTAAACGGTTAAAGAGGCAACGGAAACTTTTTATTCTTGCAGTAATTTTTGCATCATCGGCATCAGTTTTATACCTTATAACATTTTTATATGATTTTTTTATTAAGAGAGAAGTAAAAATTATTAGCTTAATACTATCCATCTTGCTTGCTACAATGATTATATCTTTTATAATTATTTTTAAGTTCATGAAAAAACAGAATTTAGATGATCAAAAAAATGATAATTCTAAAATTCAGTAATAACAGCAAGAATACATCATACATCTATACAAACATAGTAACAGTAAATTCCTCTAAAATACTGTTAGGCAATGAATTCAATCTAAATTATAAATCATCATATGGCAAACAATATATAAAAAGTTTCCTTATATATCTTATTTAATTGTTCAGGAAATTCAGTTACCTGCCAGAATCCTGCAAAACTATAACAAATTAGAATTAACTCTTATATGATATGCTGGATTCATCATCCTGTAAACATATATTAAATTTAAAGATGTTTTTATATTAGGTTTCATTCACGTATTATGGACGATGAAAATAATGGAGTAATAGGATTTGAACTTGAAGAGGAGCCAAAATGGATAAGGGTAACACTGGAAGACGGCACTGTACTTGAAATAAAAATGGAAATAATGGCAATAGAAAGGTCAGGTAATGACATTAATACTGGTTTACCTATTTACCAGATGCAGGCAACAAATTTAATGAGATTGATGAAGGTACCCAGGGAGTTAATAAAAAAGACAGGCAATGAAGGAAAAGGAATGTACAGATAATAATAAATAAATTTAAATCTTTACCTGATATAAAGTTTTATGGATGAACTTGATTATAAAATACTTGAAGCACTCCGGAATAATTCAAGAGAGAAAAATATTGAGATTGCAAGAAAATTTAATGTTTCTGAGGGTACCATAAGAAAGAGAATTACGAATCTGTATAAGAATAAGATAATTAAAAAATTTACAATAGAGACGGTATCATCTGTTGATAGCATCGTTTTGATAAAGGTAGACCCGGGAAAGGCGGAAAATGTATTAAAAAAAATGAGAAAAAAATATAATGATTTATATGAGTTTTCTGGGAGTATAGATATAGCAATAAGGTTAACAAAAAATAATTTGGATGAGCTTAATTCCGAGGTTGATGATATAAGAAATATGGAGGGCGTAATAAATACAGACACAATGATAAGATTAAAATAATTGCTTTTTAGCCTATCATATAATATTACTAATAAATTCCGAAATGTTTACCGGCATTAGCGATATAATTATATATTTAAAATAAATAACCACATAAGGTAATTTTCATGGCAGAAGAAAACACAATCTTTGTGGGAAAGAAACCAACTATGAACTATGTGCTTGCTATAGTGACCCAGTTTAATAATGCTGAAACAAATCGTATTGTCATAAAAGCCAGGGGTAAGGCAATAAGCAAGGCTGTTGATATTGCTGAGATAACAAAGCATAAGTTTGTCCAGGCGATAAAATACGAAAGCATAAAACTCGATACTGAAGTTTTAGAGGGAGAAAAAGGTACATCTAACGTTTCATCCATAGAAATTGTTCTTGCAAAATAAAAATTAAAAAATTTTAACAAACCTTAAATTGTTATTTTTAATACATTATTTATTCGGTGTATCAATGAAAAGCTTTTATGAATGGTCATCTGGTTTACGTGACAAAATTAATGAGGTTAATGAAAGACTCCTGGAAACAATAAAAACAGACCAGAGTTATTTATATGAGCTGGCCAAATATACAATTGAGGCAGGTGGTAAGAGATTCAGACCATTATTAACAATTTTATCATATGAAATATCATCAGATAAGCCATATAAAAATATTCTTGACCTTGCTGCAGGTTATGAGTTAATACATACAGCAAGTTTAATCCATGACGATATAATAGATAATTCACCATATAGAAGGGGAAGAGAGACATTAAGCTCCAGGGATGGAATAAATAATGCAATTGTTGTTGGGGATTATCTCTTTGCAAAGGCATATGAACTGGGTTCAAGATACGGAAAAGATGTATCAAAGGTTATGGCTGATGCATCATCAAGATTGGCTGAAGGCCAGATTTTGGAGGCAGTAAACATAGGCAATTTAAATCTTGATATTGAAACGTATATGAATATAATAAAAAGTAAAACTGCGGATTTCTTTGCGGCATGCTCCATGGGTGCAACAATGGCTGCATCGGTTGATAAAAATATTTCCGAAAAATTAACCAGTTTTGCATACAATATGGGGATGGCATTCCAGATAACCGATGATATTTTAGACGTTGTGGGCAACGAAAATGATATGGGAAAACCTACAATGGTAGATTTAAACCACGATGTTATAACACTGCCAATAATATATGCACTGGGGCATTCAAATGATAGGGATAGAGACATTTTAATAAAAATATTAAAAAATGGATACCGTGGTAATGATTATAAAAAGGTATTTAAGGACATACTGGTCAGGACAGATTCCATTGACTATGCATTTAGAATAGCCAAGGATTATATTATGAAATCCGTTGAAAATTTAAATAATATAGGGAGATCGGATGATATAGATCTATTGATGGATTTAGCATTGATAGTAATAGATAGAATAAATGAGTCAGGTGTTGTATAATGTCAAGGGTATTACTGTATACGGGCAAGGGAGGAGTTGGTAAAACAAGTGTTGCAGCTTCGACTGCAGTTATGCTGTCAAAAAAATATAAAACTATAGTTATGTCTACAGATCCGGCACATAGTTTGAGCGATTCCCTAAATGTAAGTATAGGTTCAGAGGCAACAAAAATTTCAGATAATTTATATGCACAGGAGATAAATATAAATGATGCAATTCAAACACACTGGAATGATTTAAAGGAATATTTAACCGCATTATTCCAGTACCAGGGCCTGGATCCAATATCGGCAGATGAAATAGCAATACTGCCGGGATTTGAAGAGGCCACATATTTATTATATATAAATGACTACGTTAAAAACAATGACTATGATATAATAGTTGTTGATAGTGCTCCTACCGGAGAGGCTTTGAGATTGTTATCTTTTCCTGAAGTCATGAGATGGTACATGGTAAAAATATTTCCAATAAGCAGAACAGCAGCAAAAATAGCAAGGCCTGTAATGAAAACATTCTCAGGTATACCAATGCCGAATGACAGGGTATTCAAAAACGCTGAAACATTGTATGATGACCTGGGCAATGTACATGAAATTTTACAGGACCCGGAGATAACATCAATAAGGCTGGTGACAAATGTGGACCAGATGTCCTATAATGAGACAAAAAGGGCATTTACATACCTGTTATTATACGGTTACCCGATAGATGCTGTAATAGCAAATAAGATATATCCAGAGAATACCGGTGACTTCTTTACGGGATGGAGGAATTCACAGGAAAAAATATTAAATGACATCAACTCCGCTTTTCCCGAGGTCAAAATATTTAAAAGTTATTTGCAGGACTATGAACTGCTTGGAACTGAGAAATTATTAAAATTTGCAGAAACCATGTATGAAAAAAATGATCCGTATTCAGTATTCTACAGGGGGAAACCCGTAGAATTTACAAGGGAAAACGGCAAAACAATAGTTAAATTAAAACTTCCATTTGCAGATAAAGAAAATCTTAAACTGTATAACCGGAGTGGCGAATTAGTAGTTGAGGTTGAGAACTGGAAAAGAATAATGTATTTACCTGAAACCATGGCAAATCTACAGCCTGAAAATGCAGAATTTAAAAATGGTTACTTATATATAACATTAAGTTGATTACCATATATGGCTGATAAAAAGACAATAATACAGATAAATATAGAGGTTCCCAAGGTACTTGATTATGCAATGAATGAATCGATTAAGTTCGTTAGGGGTGGATTTGAATTACTGAAATTTGGTGAGAGGTACCTGTCAAATAAAAGTTCAAATAATACGGGAAAACAAACAACTTTAAAGAAAATAAATATAAAGTAATCAACTTTTATTCTTTATCTATTTTATTAAGTGTTTTCTGTATTTCCAGATCAAAATCTATCCTTGCATTATCTGGATCTTTAGCTATCATTGCAACCCTGCTCTCAAATCTATCGGCATATGGTGTATACCCCAGCCTTTTTGCAAGTTCATTTGAAAAATCCATAACCATTTCATGTGATGGCATGTTTTCATACCGCAATCTTTCAGAGGATTGCCCAACATGAACATATCCTTTTGACTCTATGAAATCCGGATCCGCTTTCCTATCCATTTCCTCATATTCATCATAGTATGGCATGTTAACATCCTTTACTAGTGTATGCCTTATAACCTTCCTTGTATCCAGTGAAGGTAACAGTTCTAAGGTTCTGTTGAAATTTTCCCATGCATTGCCTGTTGCAGGATGCAGTACATCATTGAATATTTCCTTTGTTGGCCCCGCAACCGTAACATATAACTGTGTTGGCAGTGGATCTAATCTTTCAAGAACCATTGGCAGTGTTCCGTTTGTTACAACAAATGTTGATATGCCCTTTCTTGCCGCAGCCTCTATTAATTCACCCAGCCTGGTGTATACCGTTGGTTCACCTGTTAACGATATCGCCATATGCCTTGGATGCCTGGCCTCCTCAAATAACTCCTTCTTTACCTCAGGATTCCCCTTAAAACCTGAAATTAACTTTAAATGCTGCTTTATGCTTTCTTCCAGAATAAATTCAGGATCGTCCTCATTATTTATATGCATTGAATCAAAGCCCTGGAATCTCCAGCAGAAATCGCAATTCTCTGTACACTGGTTTAATGCCGGAGTCATCTGTATACACTGATGTGAATTTATGCCATAAAATGTATTTTTATAACATGCCCCCTTGCCTAATAACTGGCTTTTTGTCCAGTGGCATACCTTAACAGCTGAATGATTTCCAACCAGACCGTAATGCTGTTTCTTATAAATTGTATTGTAGTTGTTGATCATTGTGCTATAAATTTAAAAACTGTATTTAAACTCTTTTAAATGAAATACTGAAATAAAAAATAATTACAAAAATAATTTATAACCGGTACATATTATAAATCATGGGAGAGCTGGATAATAAAATAGTATTAATAACAGGTGGATCAAGGGGCCTCGGTAGGGCAATAGCAAAAAAGTTCCACTCTGAAGGTGCAAGAATAGCAATAAACTATAACAGTAATGAAAAGGCTGCAGATGAATTAAAAAGTGAATTAAAGGGATCCGAAATATTCAAAGCTGATGTTTCAAATCATGATGAAGTAAGAAACATGATAGATGGTATACATAAAAAACTCGGTACTGTAGATATTCTTGTAAATAATGCAGGCATGTGGCATTTATTATCGTGGGATGAATTTGATGATAAAAAGGTGGAACAGATGTTTAACGTTAACCTTCTTGGCCAGATATTTACAGTAAAGGAATGCCTAAATGATTTAAGGAAAAACAGGGGCATGATAATAAACATGGCATCAAATGCAGGTATCGGAACAGCAGCAAAAAATACAACGTTTTATTCAATAACAAAGGCGGGTGTAATTATGCTAACAAAGAGACTGGCCTTTGACCTGATGGATGATGGCATAAGGGTAAATGCCATAGCACCCGGATGGATTGAGACCGATATGACGGTAGGAAATAAAACTGGAGAGGAGATAAAAAATCTGGAAAATTCCTTTATCTCAAGAACAACATTAAAAATGTTCGGTAAACCCGAATATATAGCGGATGCTGCAATGTTTCTTGCATCAGAAAGATCAAAATATATGAACGGCCAGGTTATCGTTGCCGATGGTGGCAGGATAGATAATCTAACACACAGTTTATAAATTTTATTTTTTAATTATACAAGGTAGCCTAGCATAAGGCCAAGTAATGGTGATAAAACCCATGTAGCTATTATAATAAAGAATGGTTTCATATATATTGCCTTATATCTATACGATATACCCACACCAAAAACACTTGATGTCAGTGTCTGCGTATTTGATAATGGTACTGAAAAAAACGTTGCAATTTCAACCAGTAATGATGAAACAATAAGTGATATCAGTGCATTTGAATATCTCATTGAGTACATTTCATCACCAACACGCTTTATTACACCGCTGCTCAGGAAAAACGACCCGATAAATATTGAAACCGCCATTACTAAAATTGTATATATATTAAAACCCTCCACGTTTGCTATGAAACCTAAGGTATTTGCACCCAGTGTAAATGCCGTTAAAAATGAGGAAACTATAATTAAGATTTTTAAGTATTTTGCAACACCCCATACATTTTTATAATCCCTGTGAAAAACTGTTCTCTCCATTATATATGCTGCTATTATTGATATTATGGGGGCTATAATCCAGAATAATACCATTATTAAAACAAATTTATAGTCTATTGAATAATCTATTCTTAAATCCGTGCCTATGGCAGTTCCTGCCAGTGCCATTGTCAGTGATAATGGAGACCTTATTAGCTGTGCAATGAAGAATATTAAAAAGGATGCAAAAAAGGCATATGATATATAAAAATAGGAATGCGGTACTAATGATATTGCTGCACCCTTTAAAAACCTGCCCTCAAGCAATAACCCCAGAAGGAACCCTGATGAACCTATTATTATTCCTGCATACCTTGAAACAATACGTGAACCTATTAAAGTGCCTACAGCTGCAGATAGGTTGTTGCCGGAAACAAATGCCGTTAATAAAAACGTCAGTAATAAGGATGCTATAAAAAATATCAATTTGTCACCGATAACATTATTGTGAATACTAAATCAGATATGTCTTCACAGTCATCTAATAGATCATCCAGGGCATGTGACAGTGTATTTAAATGCTCAAAAACCAAATATGAAATTTTGTTTGAGTTTTTATATGTATAATCTATTACACCATCCTTTATTTCATCAACAGTTTCTTCTATTGTCTCTATATTTTTACGGTCCACCTTCATCTTTGATAAGTCTGTTTCGTTCAGTATTTTATGTACAAAATTTAAAGCCCTCTTATTATTTTCCAGTATTTCAATAAATTTGTTGTATGCATAATCTATTATATTCAGTTCATCCTTGTTTTTTGAATAATTTATATTAAACCTGTTTATTTCCCTGCTTGAATAATATGATCTATCAAGAATGTCATCACATTTTTCAATTAGCAGTAACATATTATCCATAAGGCTTGAACTTATCGCCCCACTTGTAACCTCGTGCCTGAAGTTTATATCCATTTCATCCCCCTTTTTCTCATTAGCCCTGATAATCCCGTTATATTTTTCTACATCCAATGGTGAATTTTTAAGCATTGATATTAAATTATCGCTGCTGTTTATCCCCAGTAAGGGGTATTCGGATAACCGTAATAATAAATTCTTTTCACCGACAACAAGTAATTTTTTTAAAAAATTATAATTAACCATGGAAAGATATGAAATAGTAATATAAAAGAATTTATGCTCTGGCCATCATGCTCAGAGACGATATCTCTTTAGAGTTCTCTATTCCGTACCTCTTCACCTTTTCAAGGTCAACACCATTTCTCTTAGCAGCTCTTTCAACGATCTTTAACATTAGTTCTCCGCCAATGGATATAATTGAGCCGGTACCTACCCTTGCAAGTGGGTTGCCGTGTGTATTTCTAAAACCGTCCCTTATTGCCATCTTTGCTAAATGCCTGTATGATGCATAATAAACACCGAGCTGTGCCGGATTCAATAATGTGTTTAAATTCCTTGATTTTATTCTGCCTAAGGGTACATTAACTAATGGTGTAACGGTAAACTCAAATGGCCTACCATCAACATATGAGTTGCTTAATCTATTGATCATAGCTATTGAATCCCAGTTATCCTCATCGGTCTCTTCATCCTGGCCAACCTGTATGGTAAATGCAGATCTCCAGTAGTATTTTGTTTCATTGTATACACCTTCCCATACAATTTCAGGGAATGTGCCATCCGGTCCGATCCTCAGTGGCATTGTCTTATTCGGCATGTGTTTCATTGCAAGTGAGTCACTGCCAGTTTCAACACCTGTCTGTATACCTATCCAGTTGTTCGGTCCTGCTCTGGCTATTTCACTTAATTTTTTTATTAAATCTGGAAAAGCTGCCGGTATTGATATTCTACCGTGTGTTGGATTTGTGGTTTTAACCCCCTTTATACCCATTACAGTTTTGAATAATTCTGTTAATGCATCCTCATTAGGTGTAAACATTTTTTCGTGCTTATATTCAAATATTTCATCTGAATGCAGCCATGCATTATCAACTCCACCCTGATTTACATTTACCTCTATCTCATGCTTTATCATTTCCAGTGGATAATATCTCAGTGGCCTCAGTGTAACCTCACAGAAATCACAGCCAACACCACAGCCTCTCATAACCTCAACCATGCCCTTTTCTGATGGCTTAACGATTTCAGGTATATCTTCAAGAGGTGGATATGCTCTCATGCCTATTCCACGTGCTATAAATAAATCATCATTTTTTAATATCTTTCTAAAATGGTCATCGTATGTCATGTATCCACGCATGAACAGCTTTTTATCTATACTGTCCTCTGAAATTTCCCTGAACAACTCCGATATTATATCATCCATCTCTCCCTGGACAATGTAATCAAAGTTATATTTTTCAATTTCATCCCTTAAAATGGTGAACTCCCACACACCCGGCCCACCTATTACAAGCTTAGCTTTTTTGCCCTTCCTTACGGCATTTACCCTTTCCATCAGTGCGTCCCATTCTCTTCTTACCCAGGAATCGAGATCTCCACCGAACAGTGCAGCGTATGACATCGTAGTAGGGCCTATGCCCAGGGGATCCATTGTGGAAACCCCAATAATTTCTGTATCGTCTGTAATAAACTTTGATAGATAATCTTCGTGTGCAACCGCCACATCTCCCTTTTTATTATTCCTCAATAGTGCTGCCTCTATCTTCCTTATGGCGTATGGCGCATACTTTGCTTCTCCATTTGGCAATACGGCTGGTGCCGGCCCCTTAAGAAATCTATATACTCTTCCAGGAACCTTGTCCCCCGGAGCACATGGCAAAAAATCCATTAAAGGGAAGTTCCTGTAATCGTAGCTCAGCGTTGAGTCCGAAATCAAAACGTATTTCGTCATATGATAGGTCTTATATTTTTATTGTTAATAAATATTTTCATGTCTGATATATAAATATAACTTTAAATATATAAAAAAATTTTAAAATTGCTATTTACTATCGTAAAAAACGAAAATTAACAATCGTCGATTATTTTATCATAATATTAATGAAAATAAAAATGACGAATAAAATTTATTATTATAATAAAATGAGTCTTTCTTAATACCACTGAGTTCAAAATTGTTTTTTAATAAAACATTTATTGATGGTATGTTATCTGTGAGAACATCGGTATATAGGCTATGCATATTTAATTCCTTTTTTGAAAACTCTATTATTTTTGATAGTGCCTTTGTTGCTATTCCATTATTTCTGTACTTTTTGCCTACCCAGTAGCCAACATGTGATCTTAAATTCAGGTAATCAATGTCACTTAAACCTATTGCACCTGATATTTCACCCTTATAAAATATATAAAAATCTATTTCAAATATTTCATCATGCATTTCCCTGTTTTTCTCAATAAAATTTAATAAATCTTCCTCTGTATAGGGGTAATTAAAATTATGGCTCATTAATAAAAATCCCCTGTTTTTTTCATTTGCAATTTCTATGAAATCATCTAAATATTTTTTATCGAAATCATTTGTTAATTTTATATTATCCAGATAAAATTCATAATTTTTCATTTTCCACTATTTAGAAAAAATATAAATATGTTTTTAAACGCTGAATAATAACCTGTATATGATAAACTGCGGTATTGATGAAGCTGGCCGCGGGCCAGTTATAGGACCCATGGTTATGGTAATTTTATGCGGTGATGAAAACGAAATAAAAGAGCTTGGTGCGAAGGATTCAAAAAAATTATCACCATCAAGAAGGGAGTACATATTTAATTATCTAACAAAATATAATTATAAATATTTTATAATTGAACCTGAAAAAATAGATGAATATGTCAAAAACAGGCAGTTAAATGTAATGGAGGAAGAATATGCAGTAAAATTGATAGGTTATGCAGAAAATTCCCATGACATCTATATTGATTCGTTTGATATCGACGAAAAAAGGCTTGAGAACAAATTAAAAAAATATACGGGTAAAAAAATTACATGCAAACATCATGCTGATGCCATTTATCCAGTAGTATCCGGTGCATCCATAATAGCCAAGGTAATACGTGATAATGAAATAAAAAAACTGCATGAAATTTATGGCGACTTCGGGTCGGGATATCCATCTGATGAAAGAACGGTAAAATTTCTGGAATATTCTATAAAAAATAATATTGATATAGGAAAGATTGTAAGAAAACAGTGGAAAACTTACAAAAATGTTCTGTATAAAAAATTATTTTAGAGGGAAATAAAATATATTAATAAAAATAATTATATCAATTGTTTATATTCTCCATAGGTCAGTTACCCACGACTAAAGGCGTGGGCTTGTCCCGTGAGGGCAACGCAAGAGTTGCTCAGGGGGTCTTGAAAATATGAAAAACATAAAGGAAAAGCAGAAGTTAGGAAAGAGAGATACATACACACCCACGGGTGCTCCACAAGCCCGTGGCAACTGTGGCCATGCATTAAGCAGAGAGGAAACTCTCAGTGTGCACGGTTTAAAAACCCTTTCTAACAACCCCGATGTGGACCTACAGTCAGGCATGACTGTACGGGACATGAGAGTTCCCGTTTTAAACATGCGAAACCAACCATTAATGCCAACAACACCGGCTAAGGCGAGAAAACTCTTAAAGAAAGGCAAGGCAAAGGTTGTCCAGAGATCACCATTCACTATACAGCTACTATACGCAACAGGTGAGGCAAAACAGCCTGTTAAACTCGGAATAGATCCGGGAT
>JAJZXU010000019.1 GCA_021806235.1 Thermoplasmata archaeon | reverse complement strand
AGGACATGATGGTCGAGACCGTTAAATCGAATTTCATCTGCCTGTCAAAAAAGAAGACATTCTGTGAAAGCTGGATAAATAAATTTGTAGGTCAATAAGGATACTATATTATGTCACACACTATAATAGATAAAATATATTATTTCATCGGGGTATTTCATTATATCAGTTATACATTTTATTTATTATTTTATTAACAGTTTTTCTGATTTCGAGATTGAACGCCATCCTGCTGATACTGAGCTGCTCTGCCATCAGTTCATTGGAGGTCCCTCTGGGAACATTGAAAAAATTATTATTTATTGACAACCTTAAAATGTTTCTCTGCCTTTCTGTCAGAAAAATATCAATAACTGAATGGCTTAATTCTGATATCACCATGTTATATTTTAGTTCCGCAATACTCATGATCTTAATATCCTTAAAACCTGATAATAATTTTTTAATATTAGTATTTGCCGTGAAGATATAGTTCTCATAATTGTTTTCAACACTGGTTTTTAAAGGAAATATAGAATTTTTAACTAATTTATCAAGGAAGGCATTTTCATAGTCAACATTCATTTCAATAATTGATGAGATATTATCCATATTATATATTTTTACATTTTTAACGGATTTGTCCATTTTTATATCATTTTTCAATGATTGCATACAGTTTTTATTGAAATGTGTGGAAACCCTTATGGCCCTAAGTATATCGTTTGAATAGAAATAACCGATCATAATGTCCCTGTAATACTGTGGAATCAGGGATGTCCAGCAATTATCATGTCTGATTTTAATCCTAAAAAATAATGGATTATATCTATTGTCTTCCATAGTATAAATAATGGATAACTGTATATAATACTTTTTACAACTTATATTATAAAATAATTTTGTTATAATATATATTAATTTATAAAATATTTCTCATTTTTTTAAAATAATTAGTGTTATAATGAATTATCACTATATAATTTTTATAACCAGTAAATTACGGTACATTACAACTATAGTGAAAATAAGTGGTTATTCATTTATTTTTATACAAATCACTATTTTTCATGTTCTCATACTAATAAAGTGTATTATATATGTTACCGGCAGGGGGTGCACTCCATTCTCGCCAACAGGTCTATAATAGCTATTTTACCCGTATCCTTACAGTTTTTACAGTCAATGTTATGCATTCATATATATGGGATATAATGTATGCTGGTGCTTAGTTTATCTATTAGTGCTTGAAATTAATATATTTTTCTATGGCATCGTCACGTACTTCTGTGCCGGCACCCTTAATCTTATTTAAATAGAAAAAGCCATTTTCCGGTTCAACCGGGTATTTCCAGACATCAAGTAGCCATGGTACATGTTCAACCATCATACCATTTTTAACCGCTGCCACTAACTGTGTATGCAGTGGTTGCTGTATATTTGTATGTGGATATACATTTATGCCAAAATCATCCGCTAAATTCGCTATGTTTAACCATTCCGTTATGCCTTTAACCTTTGTTGAATCAACCTGTATGATATCAACTGCTTTATTGGTTATATAATCCCGGAATTGGTATTTATTCGTTAAGGATTCTCCAAGAGCTATGGGTATATCTGTTTTTTCTCTGAGTATGCTATGTGACCTTATATCCAGTGGGTTTAATGGTTCTTCTAACCAGTAAATATCGAATTCGGATAATCTTTTTGACATTTTAATGGCGGTTTCAAGATCCCATTTTGTATTTGCATCGATCATGATTCTAATATCATTGCCGACAGCTTCCCTTACAGATTTGATCCTGTAATAATCGTCATCGTTGTTTTCACTTCCGACCTTGATTTTTATTGATTTATATCCCTGTTTTTTTAGTTCAATGGCATTTTCAGTTAATTTCTGTATACTCCATGATAACCATCCGCCATGGGTATTGTATGCCTCAACTTTATCGGTTTTCGATCCTAAAACTTTATACAGTGGCAGATCTGAATATTTGCAAAAAATGTCCCATAAGGCCATGTCAACCATTGAAAATATGTAAATTTCAACACCGCTGCCCAATCTGGGATCCCACCCAAAATTATTTACTGAAGATAATTTACTGTAAATCTTTAACCTCATAAATGGATCCTCGTTTACAAGCACATTTTTTAAGTATTTATCGAACATCAACTGCGGTATATCCATTCCATATGATGTGTTCCAGTTAAAACCGTAACCCTCAATGCCATTATCTGTTGTTATCTTTAATACCAGTAAATTGATGCCATCAACAGTATACTGGGAATCCTTTATTTCGCTTACCGGTATATTTAATAAATAGGTCTCTGTCGATTTAATTTTCATAGAATGATTATAATTTAATACATATAAATCTTCTGTATTACATATAAAGAGGCTATGGCAATTATATGATGCTATAAAATTAACAGTTTGACCACTTATTTTTTCAGTGTTCCGGGAGTCAATATTTTCAGGTGTCTATTAAAAATTAATGGTAATAAAACAGGAGGTTCAGGATATTATTTTATATTTTTTATGCCTTAAATTAATATAGATTTACATGTAAAATTAATAGTTTATTAATTATAAAGCAATAAATTTTTATGAATAATAGTTTCTCATTGCTGGATGTAGGCGAAAATTATCATGAAAAATCAATACTGATTTATGGGGATTCAAACGATATTATAAAGGTACCTTTTATAAGTGTTATTTTCACTATAGAAAATAAAAATATATTATTTGATACAGGTCCAAATATAGATGGAAACTATCCTATAATGAAAAGATTTTCAACAAAGCAGAATAAAGGCCAGAAACTTGAAGAACAGCTAAAATTAATTAATTTAAATATAACCGATATAGACCTTGTAATAGTATCACATCTACATTTTGACCATGCTGGAGGATTAAAACTATTCAGAAAAACTGGAATACCTGTGTTAATTCAAAAAAATGAGATTAATTATGCATACAATCCCGATTTTTTTTATAAAGAGGTTTACTACAGGGAAGATTTTGATTATGAAGATATAAATTATGAAACTATAAATGGCGATTATGAGATAAATGATAAATTAAAAATGATTGCATTATACGGGCATACACCTGGAACGCAGGGGTTATTATATAAATATAATAACAATAAAATGATTTTTACAAGCGATGCAGTATATACGATGAAAAACATAAAGCCAGAATTAAGAAGACAGGGTTTTGATTCATGTACATCAATGTGGAGTGAATCTGCAAAAAAGGTACTTTTAAAAAACAGGATAGAAGATTATGAAATATATCCAGGGCATGACCCAGAATTTTATCTAAATAAAAAATTTGCACCGTATATTTATAAATTATAATTTTTACAGATCTATATCTTTATTTTTCTGGATTCGTATGTTATTATAATAAATGAAATAATTGCAGGAATGTAAAACAATAAAAATATAACTCTTAACAGGATAGGAAATATCAATATATTTTAATTATGTTCCCAGCCATTCATATTAATTTTATAGTTATATACTATATATAATTTTATAATTTTCTCTGGAATTGTAGTAAGATCTTAGTTCCGGTATGTTTTAATCTAGATTACATGTAATATTTATAGTTTATATAAGACTTTTATTTGTATATTTATGGAAAAACAAAAAAATACTGTATTTAGCGGTATGACACGCTATAAGTGGTTTCTTTTTGTAGTTGCATTGCTAGGCTGGTCAATGGCATCAATGGATTTAAACCTGTATTCCATAAGTTTGCCATTAATAATGCAGACATACCACATATCTGTGGCATTAACAGGTATTCTAACGGCTTTAATATTCCTTGGGTCGGCTGCAGTTGTTTGGATAGTAGGACCATTTCTTGATACGTTTGGAAGAAAAACTGTCTGGCAGTATAGCCTGTTAACAATGGCAATATTCACAGGATTTACAATTTTCGCCACTACATTTGTTATTTTAGCTATTGTAAGGGTACTCTCAGATGGGCCATCATACATAGAATTTCCCACAGGTATTACTATTGCAAATGAGGAAATGCCATCAAAACTTAGGGGTAGCTTATATGGATGGATTCAGGCGGGCTTTCCATTAGGATATTTCCTTGCAACATTAATAGCCATAATTGTTATACCAAAATTTCCATTAACTCTAGGATGGAAAATTGCATTTTTAATTGGCGTTATACCAATAATACTTGTGGTTGTTATGCGACATTGGGTAAGAGAGCCAGAAAGGTCAAAAATAGCAATAGAGGCAAAAAAATTGGTAAAAGCAGGAAAAATAGACGAGGCAAAGAAAATTACAGAAAAATACAAAATTGATTTAAATGAAGCACCACAGTTTACCTACAAACAAATGTTTTTGGACAAAAAACTAAAGAAACATACAATAATAAGCACAATTACTGAATTATCGCATGAATTTGCAACGCCTGCATTATTTTTCTTCACATCAATAGCACTGGTAGATTATAAACATTTACCCATAAGTGAAGCTTTTGTTATTATTTTGGTTGCCAATGCACTTGCCGTTTTCGGCTATGGAATAATGGGGCATGTTGGGCAGAGAATATCAAGAAAATGGGGCAGCACCATTATAGGATTGCTTGGTGGTATTTCTGTAATATTTTTTGCATTTGCCAGAGGTACAGATGAAATTATAATAGCGACATTGTTATTTTATCCCCTGGTTTTATCCTGGAATGGTACATGGTGGGTATATATAGCGGAAACATATCCCACAAGGGTTAGGGGCACAGCAGATTCCTGGCAGGTTGGTCTGAACGACGCTGCGTGGGTACTTGGTTCTCTTGCTTATGGCTTCGTACTTTCAAGCATTGGTTTTTTGTACACATACCTTCTAATTGGTGCGTTTCCAGTTCTACTTGGGGCGATACTCGTTGCTACAATGGGCATAAAGGTGAGGCCAGATGAAGAGCTTGAAAACATAATTACATAATTTTTATAAATTCCAGTTTCGTCTGATGCGCCCACTTAAACTTCAGGCAATTTCAATAATGTTTTTTAATTTCTGTAATTCTTTAAAATGCTATGTTTTTTATTTATTGACTTTCCGTTAACTATCATGGGCAGGTTAATATATTTTAGAATGGATATTCATGGAAATTCCTATAAAAAATGATTAGACCTCTTTCTTGAATCGATTCATTCAGGAGCATAAAAAATATTAAAGATTTCATTTATATTATTTTAATCTATGCAAATCAGAATAGGTAAGTGTAAATAATCAATTTAATTTTTTTTTCTTATATACACTAAATTTATTAGTATTTATTTACATGTAATATATGCCGTTTATTTATAGTTAATTTATTATTAATATCATGGACATTACAAAAACAGATAGAGTTATGGAGAACCTGAATAAACCCAAATCATTAAATAAATTTTACTGGACACTGGTATTGATGGCTACAATAGGTGGTTTTTTATACGGCTATGACCAATCAGATATAGGGTCGGTTTTAATATTTATACCGTATTATGCACATGCAACTCCTTTTGTTGTAGGTTATATGGCATCCGGAGCTCTGCTCGGTGCAGCCGTAGGTGCCTTAATAGCTTCATTTATTACCGATAAACTTGGAAGAAAATTTCTATTAATAGCTGATATTATTATATATATAATAGGTGCACTATTATCAGCATTGACAATAAATGTTTTAATGTTAATGTTTGCAAGGACATTTATAGGTGTTGCAATAGGTGCAGATTCGGCAATTGCAACAGCATATATAGCTGAATTTGCTCCAAGGAAACACCGTGGAAAATTGGGTATCATGCAGCAGTATATGATAGTGATAGGGATTTTTATTTCGTTCATAGTTGCTATGCTTATGTTTTTATATTTACCTATTCACGCATATTCTTTAGACTGGAGAATAGTACTGGGTCTCGCTATTATACCTGCCGTAATTGCACTGGTATTCAGATTTAAGATACCGGAATCGCCCAGGTGGCTAATTTTAAAAAAGAAATACGAGAGGGCAAAAAAAGATCTCCTAAAATTTGGAATAACGGTCTCGGATAAAGAGTTAAATGGAGCTCACGATTATTTATATGAGTTAGCCAGCGATAAACATGCAGAGTCAAAGGGTGTAAAAAGGGCATTTTTCGTAAGTTCACTGATGGGATTGTTTATTATAGCCAATGGAGTTAATATTCCATTAATATATGGACCGTTCATTATTTCGGGGTTACATATATTTCCAGCAGTCTCGAATAAGGCAATAGCAAATTCCTATGCAATCGGTGCAACTGCAATTCTTGGTGCTGTGCTTGTTGCGTCCACATATCTTGGATTTAAATTTATTGATATTGCAGGAAGAAGATTCTTAGCACTACTTGGATTTGCTGGCATGGCTATTTCAGATATAACTGGAGGCATATTATATTTATACGGGATAAATATAGGATTACTTTTAGGACTTGCATTCTATCTTGTTTTCTTTGGCATCGGTGGTGGTGGCATTGCATTTTTAATCCAGGGCGAGTATTTTCCTACACATAAACGCGTAAAATTTGCTGCACTGGCAGTTGTTATTGAATGGATGACCAGCTTTACTGTGGATGAAATCTTTCCATATATGGATTCTGTATTGCATTTAGGTTACTCTGTGATAGTTTTCGGTATAGTTTCAGTAATAGCATATATAGTATTCTATTTCACCATGCCAGAAACAAAAAACGTAACAGTTGAACAGATCGTAGAGATTTTTGAAGGCAATTCATTATTTGGCCTTGGTAAAATTAATTCAAGAAAGCTGGGTGAAATCAGTTCAGTGGAATTTGATATAAAAAACCGTATAAAATAAACAAATTATTACTTTAAAGTAATTTATATGTAATATACAGTATTTATTAATACCATAATATATATTCATTTATGGAAAATTCAAAGAAAAAAATTATTGTGACCGGTTCAAACCGTGGAATAGGTTATGCAATAGCTGACCGTTTATTAAGGGAAACGTTTTCAGTAATAATGGTGGATTATGACGGTGAGGTAATTAATACAGCTAAGAACCTGAATAAAATTTATAATAATGTTGATGGCATTCAATGTGATGTTTCTGATTTTAATGCATGTAATGATGCCTTTAAAGATATCAACAAAAATGAAATATATGGGATAGTTAACAATGCAGGGATAAACCGGGATGCTCTATTTAAAAATATGGAGTATAATCAGTGGGATGCTGTAATTAAAACAGATTTATACAGTGTGTTTAATGTTACCAAAATCTTTGTAAATGGCATGATTGAAAACAACTGCGGCAGAATTGTAAATATATCATCTGCAAGCTGGAATGGCAATATGGGACAGGCAAATTATGCTGCAGCGAAGGCAGGGGTAATAGGTTTCACAAGAACACTGGCAAAGGAGTTAGGAAAATACAACATAAAGGCCAATGCAATAATACCTGGATTCATCAAAACACCCATGACAGACCGGTTGCCGGATAAAATCAGGGAAAAATTTATAGATAAGATACCATTAAAACGCATAGGTTTGCCAGAGGACGTTGCCAACGCCACTGCTTTTCTATTAGATGAAAAGAGTGATTATATAAACGGTGATTTAATCGAGGTGGGGGGTGGTCTGGTATTATGAAAACCATGCTGGATATCATAAATGATAATAAGAATGCATTCATTAAATATTTTAATAGCACAGTGACATACCATGATTTTATTGAATATGTTAATGGCATAGCTGCACAGTTTTCAATGTACTGTGATAAAAACGATACAGTAGCAATGATATCTGAAAATATTCCCCAGTTCATCATGTGTGAATATGCTTCATGGAAAAATCATTGTATATTTCTGCCGCTGAGTCCACTGGATTCTCCAATTGAACTGGAGGAGAAAATTCAATTCATAAAACCAAAGATAATTATAATTAGCTCGGAATTTAAGGATAATTTTTATAATCTGGAAAAATATGCAAAGATTATATATACTGATCCTGAGACATTTTCAAAACTGCCTGAAAATTTTGAGAATAAATTTTTAAATAACAATCATATTGAGGAATTGAATCTCCGGAAAAAGCCATATTTTGATTTATATAACATAGACCCGGATGAGATTGCAGTTTTGATGTTCACATCCGGCACCACAGGAAGGCCGAAGGCTGCAGTTATCAGGCATAAAAATATATATGCTGCATCATTCATTTATAAGGAATGGTTTAATGTGCATAAAAATGATGTAAACCTTGCAATAGCACCATTTTTTCACATTACAGGGTTAATCTTCGGCATATCATTATCCGTTATTTCTAATTCGGCAATAGCAATAGATTACAGGTTTGACCCGGATAATGCATTAAAGACTATTATAAATAATAAAACAAGCATCACCATGTTTGTGGCTACTGCATACAGATCCATGATCAATTCCTGGAAAAATATTTCCGGTATTAAAAGGTCATTATCATCTATGAGGTTATGGTCTTCCGGAGGCATGCCCATGCCGTTGAAAACCGAGAATGAATGGAAGGTTATGACCGGGGAATATATTTATATGGCATATGGTTTAACAGAAAGTACCTCACCGCTAACATTATGGGAATACCCATATAATAAAAAATTAAAAGTATACAACACCATCGTATCATCAGGCAAACCTGTGTATTATACCATAATCAGGAAAGGGAGGGATAATGAGCTCATTGCTAATGGCCCGCAGGTTATATGTGAATATTATAATAATAAAATAGATACAGGGAATACATTTACGGCAAAAGGCATGAAAACCGGGGATATCTTTTATATGGATGGGGATAACTATGTTTATATTATAGACCGGAAAAAGGATTTAATAGATATATCAGGATATAAGGTATGGCCGGCTGAAATTGAAAATATCATAAGGCAGGATAACAGCGTTGAGGACGTTGTTGTAGTTCCAAAAAAGGACGAGTACAGGGGTGAAATACCAGTTGCATATGTTAAATTATTTAACGGCATAAATATGAATAACAATATTAAGGATAATTTAATTGCATTATGCAAACTAAAATTATCTAAATACAAAATACCTGAAATAAAATTTATCGATAAGATGCCTGTAAGCGCTACGGGGAAAATCAAAAGGTCTGATATATATAAAATAATAGGTAGAGAAAGTCAACTACCCACGACTAAAGGCGTGGGCTTGTCCCGTGAGGGCAACGCAAGAGTTGATTAGGGGGCTTTGAAAATATGAAAAACATAAAGGAAAAGCAGAAGTTAGGAAAGAGAGATACATACACACCCACGGGTGCTCCACAAGCCTGTGGCAACTGTGACCGTGCATTAAACAGAGAGGAAACTCTCAGTGTGCATGGTTTAAAAACCTCTTCTAACAACCCCGGTGTGGACATACAGTCAGGCATGACCGGACGGGACCTGAGGGTTCCCGTTTTAAACATGCGTAACAAACCATTAATGCCAACAACACCAGCTAAGGCGAGAAAACTCTTAAAGAAAGGCAAGGCAAAGGTTGTCCAGAGATCACCATTCACTATACAGCTACTATACGCAACAGGTGAGGCAAAACAGCCTGTTAAACTCGGAATAGATCCGGGAT
>JAJZXU010000030.1 GCA_021806235.1 Thermoplasmata archaeon | reverse complement strand
AAATTGATCGCGTACACCTATATAAATATTTTTATCATGGGAATACGTGAAATGTGGCATGTTAAAGGATTATTTGCAGAAATTATTATTTTTTATTATACTGTGGAGGTTATTAGAAAAACTCTATAGTTTATATATAGAAACAATTAAATATTGTGTATTAGATTATGTAAAATGGATAGTTATTCATCATCAGCGAAATCTTTAATTTTTGCTGCTATAGTCATTCAGACGGTGTTTTTAGTTATAGGTATGCTATTTTTTTCATTCTTTGCTGTATTTCCTTTCGGCGCAGGAACAGTTATATCACCTTCACCTTTTCCCCCCTTATTATTCGGTGTGGGTATACTGGGCATCGGTTTTATTTTCAGCATTTTATGGATATTCCTGAATTATTTTCTATTATATAAAAAAATTATAGATGATAAAATTGAGGAAGCAAAATCAAATGCACTAATACTTGGAATACTGGAGTTACTCTTTGATGGCTTAATTCCAGGCATACTTATAATAGTTGCATACACCAAATTATCCGATTCTGTTAGTTATGGAATGAAAGAGAAGGACGATGACAATATGTTTTAATATCGCACCTAGAAGATATAATTAAAATTAAATTTTATTAAAGGTTTATATTATTTTTTAATATCAATATTTCTTAATGGTAAAATCTTGCATGGTACATTAAATACATTATAATGGCAATAAATGGAATTATAAAATATATACGCAGTAGAATTGCCATAACAAACACTATTATCATACCATACTGATCGTGCTCCCTGAGCCTAAAAAATAGTATTACATAATGTTTCTGTGATATATTTTTATAATCGGCGTAACTGTTAACCGTTAATAAATGCGCTACCTGATCGGTTAAAACTGCATATGATACCAGCGAACCGGTGAATGAATATACCATAAACTGTAAATCTAATCTGTAGAGGAACATGTAATAAATAAAAATTATAATTATAGGTATGATAAAGTATGTTGCCGGTGTTCTGCCTTTTATGAACAATTTTTTCCATGTGTTCCATGTTAGGTTGCTATCTGCCTTCATATTAGTTTATGTATGTTATATTTATTATAATTTCTTTAATTTATAAATCTATCACATATTAAATTATCAACAGTGGGTGGCTGCATTCATAAAATAGTATATTTAATCATTAAATGTTTACCCGAATAAAATAACTAAGATTGGTTGTTTATTATCAAATATATCATCTTAATAGAAAAAAATATATTTAAATTATGATTATATATGATATGTTTTTGTATAAAAATTCCTCAAAAAATTTTATAGATGATGTGAATAATAACAGCATTTCTACCCAGTTATTCACTAATTTTCTAAACTACTATAGGCGTAAACCCTCATCAGGTGAGGTAACTGCATGGATCAATTCCCTGCAGTTTGTTAAAAATGAATTATCTGCAAATAACCTACTTGATGTGTGGATAATGATAGAATATGAATTGCCTTACAGTTCAGGGAGAATAGACTGTATATTTTTTGGGAGTGGGGTAGATAATTCAAAAAATGTAATTGTAATGGAATTAAAGCAATGGAGTAATGTTAATTTAATCTATACAGGTGATGATATAAATGGCAATGTATTAACATATGTAGGTGGTGCCGAAAGAGAAGAACCACACCCGTCGGAACAGATCTCTGGATATTATTATTACCTGAAGGATTTCATGGATATTTTCAGTAACGGTATAAATTTATATGGATGTGCCTATTGCCATAATTATTCTTCAGATTCACTTCTGGATAACTATTTTGATGATTTACTATTGAAATTTCCATTATTTACAAAAAATGATTTCACAAAACTTGGCACTTATTTGAAGGACAGGCTGGCAAATGGAAACTCATTAGATGTATTCTCCAGGTTTACGCACAGTAATATAAAACCATCAAAAAAACTTGTGGAATATACCTCCAAAATACTGGAAAATCAGAAAATTTTCACACTGCTTGATGATCAAATCACAGCAAACAATACAGTAATAAGCAATGCTAAAAAAGCATCAAAATTAAAGAATAAGGCAGTTATAATTGTATCAGGTGGCCCTGGAACCGGAAAATCTGTAATAGCATTGAATGCAATGGCGGAGCTTCTATCACAGGGGTTAAAGGTATATCATGCAACGGGTTCAAAATCTTTTACATCCTCTCTGCAAAAAATTGTGGGTTCAAGAGCTAAAAATCTTTTTACATATTTTAATTCATTCAGTAACACAAAAAACAACGAAATCGATGTGTTAATAGCAGATGAGGCACATAGGTTAAGAATATCAAGCAATAACAGATTTACAAAAAAAGAAAAAAGATCAACTATACCACAGATCGAAGAATTAATAAACGTTGCAAAAGTTTCGGTATTTTTTATAGATGAATATCAGGTAGTAAGGCCACAGGAAGTTGGTACTATCAGCATGATCGAGAACACAGCGAAAAAATATAACGCAAATGTATACAAATATGAACTAAAAACGGAATTTCGTTGTGGTGGTTCTGATGGATACCTTAACTGGATTGATAATCTGCTGGAGGTAAGAGATACACAGAATAAAATATTAACACCTGTCGATAAAATGCAGTTTGAAATAATGGATAGTCCTGAGAAACTCAGAGATAAAATAATTGGCTTAAATAATAAAAACCCCAACTCTGCCAGGATGGTTACAGGATTCTGCTGGCCATGGAGTGACCCCAGTAATGATGGCACATTAAAGGACGATATTATAATAGGAAATTTCAGGGCAACATGGGAATTAAAGGATACAAATATAAAATTCACATCAAGGCCAAAAACATCAAAATGGTATTTATGGCCGATTGATCCGGAGTGCGTGTATCAGGTGGGGAGTATATATACAATTCAGGGATTTGAGTTTGATTATATAGGTCTTATATGGGGAAATGATTTTGTTTATGATAACAGTAAGCAGAAATTTGTAGGAAAATCTGAAAATTCAGCAGATCCTATAATAAAAAGAGACAGGAACTTTACAGAACATGTAAGAAATATATACAGGACATTGCTTACGCGTGCAAGATACGGCGTTTTTGTTTATTTTGTGGACAAAGATACAGAGGAATTTGTAAAATCTATGATTTATAAGTAAATATCTGTAAAATTATAGAAGATAATACCTATAATCGTAAACTATTTTATTTATACGGTTTATTTTCAATGTAATGGTTTCCATACTGTATCAGATAATCTATTTTATCTTTATAATAAAAAAATTAATTAACAGTCATCCTATAATATCAGGTAATGAAAGGCGTTTTTCTGGAATCTCCCGGAGTTATAAAAATCAAGGATATTGATGATACAGATGATATACCCGAAGGCTTTATTAAAATAAGGGTTAAATCAGTGGGCATCTGTGGATCTGATGTCCATTATTATCTTCATGGCCGTATCGGTGATTTTGTTCTGGAAAAACCCATGATACTGGGACATGAAACGGCAGGCATAACTGAAAGCAATGGCAATAATATCAGGAAAGGCGATATAGTTGCGATAGAACCGGGATTGCCATGTGAAAAATGTAAATACTGTAAAACTGGCAGGTACAATCTATGCCCGGACATTAAATTTTTTGCAACCCCACCTGTAGACGGTTCTCTCAGGGAATATATTATATATCCTGAAGAATTTGTTTACAGAGCCGGTGGTTTAACAACTAATGAGGCAGGCCTGTCTGAACCTATGTCGGTAGGCGTATATGCCACGGGAAAGGCAGGGATCGGGCCGGAAAATAATGTGTTGATTGTCGGATCCGGTTCTGTGGGTATATTGACAGCATTTTCTGCGGAGGCACACGGGTCGAATGTAACATTATGTGATATAAATATGGATAAAATAAAATATGCAAGAAAATGTGGATTTGCGGCATTTTTAAATGATGAAATACATGATAAATATGATACGGTTTTTGAATGCAGTGGAATGGCCACAGAATTTGCACAGAACAAAACCGGAAAAGGTGGTGACCTGTTTTTAATAGGCATGGGCAACACATCCGGGCTAAACCCTCTATATATTTCATCAAATGAAATCACTGTTCATGGGATATTCAGGTACAGCAATACATTCAACGATGCCATTAAAATTATAAAAAAATATAGAAACAGGCTGAAGCCATTTCTTGAAAAGAACATAGGCATTGATAATTTAGACTCATACCTGAAGAATAAGGAGTATGAAAAATACCTGAAAACCATAGTGGAATTATGAATTACCTGGGAAAGATAATAAACAGCATACTAACACTTTAGGGTAGAAAATTAATACAGACATTGTAAAATTATAGTTCCATAAACTATCCCACGATAATGTGCTTCAGAAACTCAAGCTAAAATTTATTACAGCAATGGTTATGCCGAGCAGGACATATTATTATGGTTAAAAGCCTTCAGAAGACTTTATAAGAATAATCAATCTTGTTTCATAAAAGTTAAGTGGTTGCTACAATTTATAACAATTTAACGAATTCTTCTACAGTAAGATCGCATTGCCGGATTATCGCTCTCAGTGTACCTTTGGGCAATTCATCATGGTTAGGAATTGCCACTCTCTTTCCATCCTTCTCACGTTTCAATATGATGTGACTTCCAACCTGTCTCCTGAATTCGAATCCAATTTTAGAAAGAGCTTTCATGGTGTCTTTACCGGAGACAGACGGAAGTTTAGGCATTTAATTCAACATTTCCAATGATATCTATGTCATGGGGAATAGCCTCTCCATCTGCAATCATGTCATCTATAAATCCCTGGATAGCTTCCTTTATATTTGCCATAGCCTCTTCCACTGTGTTACCATCTGATATGCAGCCTGGTAGAGCCGGTACTGTAGCTATATATACTTCATTTTCATCTTTTTCTAGGATTACGGTAAATCTCATTAATTTTGCAGTAGAATAATAAATATAAACTTTTCCACTTCGGGGCATTGTCGCATTTTAGTTGATTTCTATAAACTCCCACAATCACTATCCTCGCAGAATGATGGAGAATAGCAATTTAACTAACTCCTGCAAGGGAAAGTTGATCCGGCCTTTCTATCAGTGTCACAGTATCAACTAAAAGTTGACAATGTCCACTTCGGTTATGGTGATTCTAATATCTATAATGATTTATATATCAAATACAGAAATATGGTAAAGCGGGTTAAATCATGAAAACATTTAATCCCATTCTTTATTATCCGCCGGTAATATCATCCAGCATCCACCGGTAAAAATTTACTATTTTTATCCTATTATCTTCAATGTTTATATTGTTATCATTCATAGTTATAATTATTCCACTTTTTAAATTATATTTATCAAGGAATTTCTTTAATGGCTTAACCTCTCTATCAAGGTTGTTCATGTTTAAATCATAGCATACCTGCACTGCCATAAACAGATTATAATCCTCTGTAACGATAAAATCAATTTCACAGCCATTATGATAATAAAAAATATCCATATTATTATATCTCTCCTTAATGCGCAGCAACTGTATATACACCGAATTTTCAAGCAGCTTGCCATCATCATCTGATTTTTTATAAAGCAGGGAAAAGCTATTATCGATTAAATATAATTTTTTCCTGGTTTGATGCATTTTTTTATAACTATTTGAAAATTTTTGGTTCATGGAAACAAAAAAGGCATTTTCCGCATATTGAATATAATTATTGATAGTTTTCTTGCTGATGCTTACATTTATAGATTTTAAATAGTTATACAGTTTTGTGGAACTGAATTCAGAAGAGTAGGAATTTATGGCGTAACCTATTATTAATTTCAGCATATTTATATCAGATATGTTATACCTTCCGGATATATCCCGGAATATAATTGTATCATAATATGATAATATAATCCTTTTCTTGGTACTGGTGCTGTCTGTATATACAATTTCAGGGAATCCGCCATATAAGATATATTCCATGGCATATTTTTTTAGCCTGCCGGCATCAGAATATATGTGCAATTTATCCGGATTAAATTTTTTTGCCATTAAAAATTCCTTAAAGGAAAATGGATACATAATATATGTTAAATTCCTTCCGGCCAGTGATGTTGATATTTCCGTGCTCAACAGTTTTGACGACGAACCCGTTAAAAATATTCTATATTTTCCCGTATCATACAATCTGCGTATGGCACGATCCCAATCAATAACATTCTGAATTTCATCGAAAAAAAGGTATGTATCATGATTTTTATTTATATCACTTAACAGTTCAAACGTATCCATAATATAATCAAAATCTCCGGCACCGAATCCTATAAAACGTTCATCCTCAAAATTTGTGTATAATATATTTCCTCTTGGTATTCCGGCATCCAGTAGATGCTTCATAATATTGAAAATTTCATAGGTTTTTCCGGATCTGCGAATACCTGCTATTACAGTAATTTTATTCACAGACAAATCTATATCAATATCACGATCTATGGAATCCGGCAAATCCATAGTTATAAATTCTGATATAGCCCGTCTGATGGCATCCTTATTTATCATTATGTTTCTTTAAGGAAACGTTATTTATATATTTTTGTTTCTTAATGGAAACATAATATAAAAATTCAACATTAAAGGCTATTTAACATGGTACTCATTCTATTTTTCAACAATAAATAGCATACATTTCACTGGAAATAGCTATTACGCTCATGCTGGGGATTTTTATTGTGCCTGAACTTACCGGAATAGGATGGAATATTACCCCTAATTAGTGAAATTCCACAGGCATGATAAGGCAAACAGCAATAATCATTTCTGAGTTTCAATATCAGGTTGATATTATCAACGGCTTTAATGTTTGATCCAAAATAGTTTATGGTGAAAGAATATAGCTCAAATTTTGAACCGGATGGAATACAGGGACATACTCTAATAATGTTTCGCTCAGGAAACGAAAATATATTAATTACGTTTCCTATAAGAAACGTTTTTTTAATTGCGTATGATAATACCGTTATATCAATAAAAATTACGTACTGAATATTTTAATAATTAAAAATAAAAATCTTTAGGGTTAATACATGTTATTTGCACTGTTATTAAATTATCACAGTGAGCGAGAAAACCCACACCATTTATGGGTGGGATGAGAGCGAACCGATTATATTATATATGAAAAATATATCTACAATTATGCCAAAGGGTTACAGCAGTTCAAACACATCGGTTCATTTCATGAACTATCATTTTGTCTGGTGCCCAAAATATAGAAGAAAAATCATCACTCCAGACATTGAACTGAGGCTGAAAGAGATAATAGGGGATATTGTACGGGAAAATAACCGGGAGGTCATAGCACTGGAAACCATGCCAGACCATGTGCACCTCTTCACCAAAGCAGACCCAACAATAGCACCAAACAGGGTGATTGCGAAAATAAAGGGCAGAACATCAAGATTACTCAGGTTAGAGTTCCCTGAACTGAAGAGAAAGCTGCCAACCCTGTGGACAAGGAGTTATTTTGTGTCCACCCGTCATGTTTCATTAGATACTATCAAGAAATACGTGGAGGAACAGAAGGGGATATGATAAAAGCGTATAAGTTCAGGATCTATCCGGATAAAGAGCAGATCCAGAACCTTGAATCCACCCTTAACGCATGCCGTGAGCTGTATAACGCCATGCTTCAGCAGAGAATATACGCATACAGAATGGGAAGGAAGGTAACCCGTTATTCCCAGGTAAATGAAATACCTGAGGTAAAGAAAGCATTTCCAGAATTCAATAACATCCATTCACAGGTAATACAGGAAGTCCCGGTGAGGCTTGATAAGGCATACGATAACTTTTATAGAAGAGTAGATAAGAAGAAAAATGGCAGGAATATAAAGGCAGGCTTCCCAAGATTTAAATCAAGGAAGAGGTATAATTCAATCACCTATCCACAGTCCGGATTTAAAATACTTGAGAATGGTCATATATTGGCATCAAAGATTGGTGAGATAAGAATGTTCATGCACCGCCCTGTAGATGGCAGGATAAGAACACTTACATTTAAGAGAAACGGTGCAGGTGAATGGTATGCAGTTATTATAGCTGGTGATCCTGATAAGGAACAGACTGTTGAGGATCACTTTTCAATACTCAACGAAGATATGAATCCCGCGGGTTATGATGTAGGATTAAAGTCACTTATAACAGACAGCAATGGAGAGCACACAGAGGCACCTCAATACTTCAGGAAATCAGAGGAGAGATTGGTCAGGGCAAATCGAAACCTGTCAAGGAAAAAGAAGTACTCCAAAAACTGGAAAAAAGCCAACCGGAGGCTATCAAGGGTTTACAGAAAGACAGTAAGGCAGAGGGATGATTACTCAAATAAATTGTCCAGGAATATAGCTTCCAGTGGAAACCTAATAGTTTTTGAGGCACTGAATATACAGGGAATGGTAAGGAACCATCATTTAGCAAAGAGCATAGCAGATGCTTCCTGGTATGATATCATAAGGAAAACAACCTACAGGGCTGAAAGTGCCGGTAAGGTTGTTTTACAGGTTGATCCAGGGAATACATCTAAAATGTGCTCTAAATGTGGAAATATAAAAAAAGACTTAAAGCTTTCAGATCGTATATACAAATGCAATGCATGTGAACTCACTATCGATAGGGATGAGAATGCAGCTATAAATATAAAAAATAGGGGCTTATTATTATTCCTGTATGCATACGTATATTTACAGAAACACTTTAAGAAAGTAGGGAGGGGCACTCCCGAATTTACGCTTGAGGAGATTGGAGCTCTACCCGCAAGGGCAACTCCCGTCGTAGAAACAGGAAGCCCATGGCTTTAGTCGTGGGAGGATGTCACACATGCCGCTATAGATGAATATAACCCAATATCTTTGCCGAACATCGATGGTATTATATCCATATTATTTAACGATAATTTTTTGAATTGTTTTATAACGTATGGATAAAATTCATCATATCTATACGTGAAAACACCGCCTATAACAGCTTTATCCAGACCTAATGTGTTTGATAAAAATGATAATATATATGATAGATAATTTAAGGATTTTTTAATTGCTTTTCCCTCACCGTATTTTTTAATCATATCATTTAACCCGGAACCACTGCATACATAATCATAATTCAATTTTGACCCGGTGGATATTCTATTATACCCAAGTTCAGTGTGTTTATCGTTATAATACGGTTTTCCATTGATAATAAAACCCGTACCAAAGCCAGTGCCAAAGGTCATAAAAACCATATTTTTTGAGTTTCTGCCGTTGCCCCATTTATATTCTGCAAACGCTGAAGATAATGCATCGTGCACAATATTAACCCTGATATTGAATTTCTTTTCCATTACCTCCCTTAAATTAATATTCCAGTATCCCGGCAGATGTGGTGGATTTATGATTATGCCGTGACCCATATCTACTGGACCACCAATGCTTATTCCAATAATTTCTGCATTATAATTTTTTATTCCACTCTCTATAAAATTTCCGGCGGCTTCAATTTCATCCCGGTAATTTTTGCAGGTTTTAAATTTATATGAGCTGAATATCCTTACCATGTTGTTATTATATCCCGCAATGGTAACCGTTGTGTTTGTTCCCCCGATGTCAAATCCTATTACATTCATAGTTCTTGAATGAGTTTATCAACTTAAACATTAATTATTTTCCATCATATCCAGTTTATAATAATAACCTCACTTTCAATTTTAACCCTCTTAGTCCACAATTTCCGGGATATTGATCCCGCAGGTTCATGCCTTATTCCCCCTGTCCCAGGGAGTATCCGGGCTTACCCTCGAAATAATAGAGACCCTCGGTCTTTATTGGTGGAAGTTCATTTTTGACAAGTCTGGATAAAAGGGATAACATATGATCATAGGGCTTTTCATCGGGTTTAACAAATTTGAATCTGCACCTCCAGTGATCCACGCAGAAGGTCTCTGGGAAACCGTGTGGGTAAACTTTTGTGCCCCTGTTGGTTATCATTTCCAGTTTATAATCTGTTCCAGAAATCTCTTCCAGTCTTCTCCCGAGATCTTCTGCGCTGCCGTCCCAATCAATAAAGACATCCACACCTACAAGCACCTTTTCTCTTGGGGCACGTGTTTTTAAAGATACCCTGATCGGTTCAGACTGTGATGGGTACTCTACAGGTTTAAATTTTGTGGGAAGTGATCCAAGGTTATTCTTAACTGCCTCCGCAAACTCCCTGGTTCCAACCTTTTTTGTTGAAATTTCCGGGTCATATATGTCGTATGTGTGTATTCCATCTTCAATGGTCTTCAACCATGCATTATGTACCTTCGCAGCCACTTCTCCCTGCCCAATATGGACAAGCATCTGTACTGCAGCCAGGAGCAGCCCCGAGGGGTTTGCAAGGTTCTGTCCAGCCCTTCTTGGAGCCGAACCGTGTATTGCTTCAAACATCGCAATTTTATCGCCTATGTTTGCACTTCCAGCGATGCCGACAGAACCTGCGATTTCTGCAGCTACGTCAGATAAAATATCACCGTATAGGTTGGGCATGACAATCACATCAAACTGTGTTGGTGAATCAGCCATTTTTGCTGCACCAATATCAACAATCCAGTGTTCATTTTTGATATCCGGGTATTCAGATGCAACCTCATCAAATACTTTATGAAAAGTGCCGTCCGTCAGTTTCATTATGTTATCTTTTGTGAAGCAGGTAACTTTCTTGCGTCCGTATCTTCTGGCATACTCAAAGGCATAGCGCACTATTCTCTCTGATCCTGGCACAGTAATAAGTTTAAGGCACTGCATAACCTCATCAGTTTGCTGGTGCTCAATACCTCCATAGAGGTCTTCCTCATTTTCCCGCACTATGACAATATCCATCCCCTCGTGTTTACTCTTTATGTATGGCGAATAAGAGAGGCATGGCCTTACATTTGCAAACAGGCCCATGGTTTTTCTAATGGTTACATTAAGGCTCTTGAACCCTCCACCCTCAGGGGTTGTAATCGGTGCCTTCAGGAAGACTTTAGTTTTTCTTAGGGAATCCCAGGCAGAGGGCTCAATTCCTGAGGTGATGCCTTTCCTGTAGATTTCTTCACCAATGGTGATTTTCTCTATTTTCAGCTTTGCCCCTGCAGCCATCAAAATATCCAGGGTAGCCTGCATGATTTCAGGCCCTATGCCATCACCATAGGCAACTGTTACCGGTACTGGTTCAATTTTTTGCATGCGGTTGAATTATTTCATGGTATAAAATAATATCTTTTCAATTATTTTATTTATTTTAAATTAATATCCTAAATAATTTTAATATTATGTCTTATATGACACAATATTTATATAAAACTATGTCTTATATGACATAATGATTTCAGATGAGGAATATATCAATATTTTATCCGGTTATAACTTCTGGGGGAAAAAAATTGATACAGGCATATTAAGGCCATTTTATGTTAATAAAATAATTAAATTATTGAATGGCATAAATGTAGTAACAGAAAGCGGAATCCGCAGATCGGGCAAATCCTTTATTTCTATACAGGTTGCTTCATTATTTATACAGAATGGTTACAATCCCGAAGACATATTAATTATAAATTTTGATGATGAACGGCTTGATAACAATATCAAAACACTTGATAGCATATATAATGCATATACAAAACTGATTAAAAAAACTGAAAATACCATAATAATAATGGATGAGGCACAGGAATTACCAGGCTGGGAGAAATTCGTGAGGACATATTCAGAAAAAGCAAAATTCGTAATTACCGGATCATCATCAAAATTATTAAGCTCTGAATTCTCAACATTGCTATCAGGCAGAAGTGTAAACATTAACGTAACACCATTATCATTTTTAGAATATCTGGCATTTAATAACATAATAATAGAAAACAGAAAAGATACAGGCATTAATCTTGAAAATATATTGAAATACTTAGAATTATATATTAAATATGGTGGCATGCCGGCACCGACATTGCATCAGGATATACACCAGGAATTAATAAAAAGCTATTTTGATACTATTATATTAAAGGATATAATGGATAGGTATAAAATAAGGGATGGCGATAAATTAAGGTTTTTAATCAAATATTATTTAACAAATATTTCATCTTTAATAACATATAATAGAATATATAAATCCGTAAAAAATACGTTGTTGCTGCCATTAAAATCCATTCAGAGATACAGTGAATACATAGAATCGACTGGTCTGATATTTTTTACGAATAAATTCTCATATTCATTAAAGGAACAGGAAAATAGCCCAAGAAAGGTTTATTCTATTGACAGTGCGTTTTCATATTACTTTGGATATAATTTTATGGAAAATAAGGGTAAATTTATAGAGAATACTGTTGCACAGGAATTTATAAGATTAAAAAACGTTATTCCGTTTCTGGAAATATATTATTATAGGGATAATAATCATGAAATAGATTTTATAGTGAAAATTAAGGATATTATAATTCCTGTACAGGCGAGCTATATAATTGATGAGAATAATATTAACAGGGAAGTAACTGGAATGATAAAATTTTCGGAGAAATTCAAAACTGGATATGGAATTATTATAAATTCTAATATTAATATGGATGAAACCTATGATGGCATTAAAATTAAATTTGTAAGATTATATGACTGGCTTATAAATTCATATAGTTATATCGTGGATTACGCTGGCAATGAAAGCACACCATAATTGCCAATTTTTGTTACATCTTCTATTTCCTTCGGATTTTATTGTCCAAGCTGTTTTCCGTTCTATTTTCAATATTCCCTGCATTTTCCCGTATTAACGGCCATATGCCAATTCGTGATTTAGAAATTCTTTATTCTTATCTTAAATAATAGATGAAATGGAGAATTATACAGGTTATCTAATGGGCAACTTCGAAAAAATTGAGGTTGCACAACCAGTATTTTCCTGACCTGAAGGGGGTTGTAAGGGTGGTTGCAAAACAGTTCTTTCTATGAAGCGTGGAGAATGAAGCCATTAGGACACTATGCTATATGGGTGATAGTAAGTATGCGGCAATACTTATTATGTTGTGTATAAATAAAATGCTTAAGTGTTTAAACTGCAAAAATGTGTAAATATTATTTCAATGAACTTTTCATACAATTAATTACGGTATTTTTAACATCCTTAAAATCTATTGAAATGTTGAGCAGGTTATTCATTTCTTTATCCCATATAGATTCTATTGCATTGATTTTTTCAATAAATATATCCGCATTATATCCATTAATTTCTGTATATCTTTTAAGTTTATTATCAGCCACCTCAATATTTATTTTGTACTTGTATAGCTACCCGTAACCGCACAGTTCTTTTCTCAACACCCTGTCCATCTCGGTGAACATATTCATCCCTTTCAGTCTCCATGTTGCCAGCAGTGAGGAAATATACTGGTAGTTCTGTGATCCCTCTTCAGAACGGAACGTTCCGATAATCTTCCTGATCACGACATGTTCCCTTATTGCCTGCTCGGCAAGATTATTGGTCGGTTCCATGCCCTTGTAAAGAAGACAGGTGAACCATGAACCGGGGCCGTTTCTTATGTACTCAACGGGCTTGTGGAGTTCCGGATATGGAACATATTTCCTGACAAGTTCCTCCATTCTGGCATCAAAGGAAGTCTTCACGGACTTCCTCTTCTCCAAGTCTTCCGTTTTCTGAGAGCTTGAATGCATCCACTTCCCTGATAAGATGAGCCCAGCACCTCTGTATTATGGTAAGGTAGGAATATGCCTTCCAGCCGTCCACTACCACAGGACCATGGAAGTCATCGCCCATGGTTTCCTTCACAACGTCCCTGCCCCTTGAGTCTGTGATCACGATGAGTATATCGCTGTCAGCGGATCTGAATGACCAGAGCCAGTATTTCTTTCCATCCACATGGAATCCGGTCTCGTCAATGTGCACCCATCTGGAGTGGCTGATACGATCCCTTATGGCATCATACTCTTTCCTTGAAGCATCGCCAACTCTCAGGAGAGCGTCATTGATGCCCTTCACGCTGAGATCGAGATTGTTGTTCACCATGAGGAATTCCTGCACTCTCCTGATGACACCGCGGAGATTGTACTTCAGCATTGTTATGTAGTTCAGGAGGTAGATGCCCATGTCACCCTTCTGCGGGAGATCCTTATGCTTCGCCTTCACCTCTGATCCGCAGTTATTGCACCTGTAAACATCAACATCGTATTCCGTCACCACTATCTTCTGTGGTGGCGGAATGTCGAATACGGTCCTCTTCTCCGTTCGTATGGGAGTTCCGAGAGTATGATTGCATTTCGGGCACGTATCCGCTGTGACGGGGATGACCTGATCCGGTTGATCCAGTGTGCGGGTTGCACCCCTATGACCTATGGGAGCACCTCTCCTGCCTGGAGGATTCGTGATCTTCGGCGGGTACATCTGCCTTGAAGGAGGTGTGTGCGGATTTTCGTACAGGAGGAGTTTCTTCTTCAGGGATTCATTCTCAGTTGATAGTGCCGTGTTGTGTTCTTTCAGGGACAGTATCTCCATGGACTGTTTCTCAACTGTACATTCCAGTTCCCTGATGTAATCATCGGAGTTTGTCTCAGTAGGAAGCACCATGCGGGACTAGTATTTCCCCATGAAAATACTTTTCGGTTCAGCATTACAGCAGACCAGCCATCAGGGTCTGTGAAAAACAGGGGAGGCTAGCTATACAAGTACAAATTTTAAATCCCAGAGCATTCATATAGTTTTTCCATTTATTAATTTCTGTATACTTCACTGTATCACCTTTCCAGCAATGATATTATGGTCTTATATGCCACCGGAGAATGCATTTCTTCGGCATACGATAACAGTTTATTTTTGTCTATAAGTTTATTTTCAATGCCGGTGAAAAGTGCCTCCTTTATATATGCTATACCCGGATTTTTCAGATATACCGCATCAACTATGGCCTTCTCAGGATCGGATATGCTGACATATGTATTTCTATCTATATGATATCCGAATATTCTGGTATTCTTCAGTGTTATAAATTTAATTCTGTATCCCATTATATCTACATCCTTATGCCTTTTTGATGATATCACATATATTGTATTATACAGCTGTGTTACCATATTATAATAAAGGAACGCTGAGGATATGCCTATATAAGATGGCTCTATAATATTAGAGGCTACTGTGAATATATCTGTACCGTCAATATAAAATCTGTTACGCCCAATTCTCCTGATATATCCATGCTTTAACAGGCGATTTGCAACCAGAGATGAATATTTTATATTGCTGTTCTCAATTAATCTAATATCGTATGTTCTGAATACCCCTTTATAATCATTTTTTAATATTTCTAACAGGCTGATAGTATTCATATAGCTTTATTTTAATTCTGTATATTAATATTATGTATTGTTGTTTATCATAATTGATAAACAATGTGAAACATTTTAGTAACACTTCCTATCAATAAAAAATTAAGGTGTAAGAATCAACTATTATAAATTAAAGATGTAAATGAAAAAGTATTGTCCCTTAACTTTAAAATTTTTAACACTATTAATGCTAATGGCTATGATAATGGTGCAGGAAAAATTATACCGGAAAATGCGTAAATCACACATTATACGTTGCAGAAAGACACTGTATTTCTAATGCCAGTGATCGGTATAGGTGCTGTACAGACTCTATGCATGTCTTACAGAACAGTTTCCAGTGTTTTGAGAAATGATGTGACTTTATGAATTAATATTGGTATATGTATTGAAGTGCCATGCAAAGTGACACCCCCTGGAGGTCCCTATACTCGGAAACATATCATCTCTTCCATTTTATCACCGGTAATTATCTCTTTTATATGCTTCAATAATTTCTTCCTTTTGTCTCTTGGTATGAATGTCCCGGAGGAACACCATCGCACCCTCGTCTGTCAGGGAATACTTTTCCTTAACATGCCGCACAATTTGTTTAATAAAAATCAGATTTATCAAAGCAAATAAAAGACTATATACTGACAAGGATAGAACAATATAAAAATCTATTGCCGGGTGGAAGCCATTATAAGCATATGCTGGAAGATAACCATCCACCATGGCAGCAATAAGAATTATCAAAGTAATTATTCCAAAAGGCAATGGAATTAAAGATGTTTTATATAACAATTTATTCTCGATTTCCTCCTGCCTAACCATAAAAAAACAAAAAAATATAAAGAGAGGGATAATAGGTAGGATATAGAAAAAAGCAAAGAACATGAAGATTAAAATACAGAAGAAAGTATAGAAGAGAATTGTAGTTTTTTCCATTTTATCGCCTTTTATAATTTTCAATAATTTCTTCCTTTTGTCTCTTGGTATAAGTATGGTTAGCCAATAGCCTTGCACCCTCATCCGTCAGGGAATGCTTTTCCTTAACATGCCGCACAATTTGTTTGTTAAAAACCAGTGTCATTAAAGCAAACGAAAGCCCATATATTGACGCGGACACAACAATATAAAAACCTATTGCGGGGTAGAAACCATTATATTCGTATGTTGGAAGATAACCATCTACCATGCCATCAATAAAGAATATCATAGCGATTATTTCCAGGGATATGGGAATTACGAGCATTTTATATAACAGTTTCTTTTCTATTTCAGCCTGCCTGATTTCAAGAAGGAAAAGAAATATAATAATAGCAATCATAACTGCATAAAACAAATAATCAATAAAGGGAAAAAAATAACTAATAATACATCACCCTTTCCATTTTATCACCTAATTATCTCACTTTATACTTTTCAATAATTTCTTTCTTCCTTTTCTTAGAATGAAGATGCTCAGTGAACACTTTTGTACCTTCATCAGTTAGGGAATACATTTCCTTAATATGCTGTAAAATTTGTTTTCTAAAAATCGCAAGCATAAAACCAAATAAAATGAAATATATTGATGCGGATAGAACAATATAAACACCTATTGCCGGGTGGAAGCCATTATAAGAATGCACTGGAATGTAACCATACATCATGGCATCAATAAACATTATCATAGTAATTATTGCAAAAGGCAATGGAATTAAAGATATTTTATATAACAACCGTTTTTCTATTTCAAGTTGCGTGACTAGAAGAAAATAAAAAAATATAACGAGAGGGATAGCAAGTAGAACATAGAAAAAAATAAAGATTATATAAACAAAGATTAAAAAAAAGGTAATGGTTGTAGTTTTTTCCATTTCATCACCTAATAATCACTTAACCAGTTTTTCCATACTGAAGGGGAACTTATGTAATTATCCTTGTTTGTCCCATATTCCTTTGTCAGGATATTATAGTAGTTTGTAACAAAACTATCTGCTTCCTGTGATGTTAAATACTGAAATGAACGAAACACCTCAAACAATGAATTGCCAGGATTGATTCTGCCCCATACAGCAAACTCTGGAAGTAGTCCCCCCTCCCATAAATTGGCAGTAAAAACTAACCTGAAGTCTCCAGAATAGCCCTCTTCATTTTTGAATAGTGTATTTATGTTATGGTATATGTTAGTTGGAGATGTTGTCCCAGCTAAATCCCCAACAACCCCAGCAATTACCCCAGAAAGCGCACCAGCAATAGTACTGATGGCAACAGAGAGGCCAGCAGTAGCGATGCCCAGTGCAATCCAGAATGCACCGTCTATAATATCACTTATAATTGCTGCTATAGTCAATCCTGACCCAATAAACTTCTTAAAGGCATTTGCGTTGTTGTAGTTATAGAAATTTAAATATAAATTATAGCTTGTTCCCGATATAATGCCATCCCATCCCCAGTGTATGGTGAATGAGTTAAGACTGAATGTAGGATCTGCAAGTATAAACTTTCCATCATATTTAACCAGATTGTACATTATGGTCTGGTTGTTTTTTGAATAACTGTAGGTTAGCAGAGCTGCCGTATGGTTATTATAGCTTATGGTTTTCTCTGACATCAATGTACCCTCATGGTGTTCTGCAATAGACATTGCATTGATCTTATTTTTTGTTGAATGCTGGTTCATTTCATACTGCACAACTGCATTTACGGATTTTCTTGCAGACTGGCTACTCCTTTCCCACATTCCAACAAGTGCTGAGGCATTGGCCCTGGTTATTCCCCTGTGCCCGGCGGGAATTAAATAGTAATTTAATCCATACCACTGCATGAAATTAAGGTCCGAAGTATACTGAAGGTGGTTAAGTGTGCTTGAATTAGCATTCCTGCCATACCTGTTATAGGAGAACACTGCAAAGTTATGCAGGGATGATTTCTGGGATAAGGGCATGCCTGCAGGATATGATCCTGTGGCCATTGCAGTTCCATTGCCATTTTTAATATAATATGGTGCGTTATTATGGTTATCACCATTTTTATTGTTTATGCCATTACTTACATATAAAACAGATGCAAATCCAGATACTATTACTATCAACGTTATAACAATCACCACTAATTTTTTCATATATAATATAATATGATATGATATATAAAGATTCCCATAAGTATGTTATTAAGATCTTATAACTTCTGACACTTATATGACAGTGAGTACTGGATATTAATTGAATGAATAATTTTTTCAAGAACTACAGTTCAAACCTTAATTCCATAGAATTGGAAGAAAAAGAAGCACCGGAAAAGATTGTAAGTTCTAAGGAATTCTTAATATTTCCATCAGGGTTTGAAAACCTGGTTAAAAATTTTCAATGCATTGTGGCACACCTTTATTTTCATTTTCCCTGGATCGAAACTTTCGCCGTCTATCTCTACAGGGCCATCAGAATCGATGGATACTTCACGTGTTTTAAGGTTAATCACGTTTTTATCCCTTATATATGTTCCATTTCTTAACATTCTCAGTTTTGATAGCGTTTCAAGGCGTGGCATGTGTTTAATAATGTGTACATCCAGGAAACCATCATCCAGTATTGATTCCGGGGATATGTGGATTCCCTTGCCGTAGTACTGGCCATTTGCAATAACCACATCCATAATATCCCCACTGTAATCCCCTTCTTCTGATTTCATAAGAAGGTGGTATTTATTGCCCTTTAATACCTCCCTTAATATGGAAGATGATATGGTCAATCCACTCCTTGCACTGCTTGAATTCACACGTTTCATAACTGCTCCCCCCATCCCCGCCTCCATAATATTTATAAAAAATCCGGAATATATGTCTGAGGTAATTTCACCAAGGTCACAGTAACGGAAATTATTATTTTTAATAACATCCATAATCATTTCTGGTGATAATTTCCCTGCAGTTCTGACAAAATCCGTTCCAGTTCCGGCAGGAAATGGTATAAGTACAATATTGCTCCAGGCAATGGCCCGGGCACACTGGTTCAGTGTACCATCACCACCTATGGCAATAAGATAGGTTATATCCTGATTTTCTTTTATGTATTTTATAAGGGCATCAGGAGTCTTCTCTGTAAATGACGAGGAAACATCAACACCTGTTAGCATCGCTTTTATTTTATTCATTGCCTGTTCCCCGTTTCCTTTCCCGGCATATTTATTTACAATGATATGCACCCTTATATTAATTCACCCCCAAATGTATCAGCAAGCCTGTTTATCATTGCCGGAAGTTGCACCGGATCGTATATGCTCACAGCAATCCGCCTGCGTATTACATCCTCCATTTTTACGGGGCATTCATACCTTAAAATATTATCCATTATATTCTCCTTATTCCTTGAATAATCAATATATGGCATATTTTTTATTTTCAGTTTTTTGCCCATTAAATTTCCTACTATTTTTGCGGTTTTCCTTGCTGCAATTCTATGGTCTGTAATCTTTCCACCAAGAACAGTAATAATTCTATCAGATTCGCCAATACTGAAATCACGTGTTATTTTACCCGGGTTGCTGCCACTGCCAATGAGTACACGGATGCCTGCGAAGGAATAAATTATTTTATCCTCTGTGAATTGTGGAAATAAGGGTTTGATGCTATTAATCAGGTATTTAATATCCGCCTCCGGTACGGAAAAGCTATCGGGTGCATCCACAAAATTATCAGTGGTTCCGGTATACACAACCTTTCCAGCAGGTATTATGAATAGCTGCCTCCCATCAACTGCGGACTTCACAACAACGGCGTTCTGGTCATTCCACAGTTCGGATGGAAATACGATATGTACCCCGCGGCTCAGATGAAAATTCTTAACTGTGCCGGCACCAAGTATGTCTGACACTGCATTGCCCCATGGGCCTGCGGCATTTACCACAATAAATGAATAAACGTTAAAATTCTTCCCGGTGATAACATTTTCAATCTCAAGGCTGTAATTTCCACTATGTTTTGATACACTTACAAGTTTGCAATAATTAAGGCATACCGCACCGTGCCTGAAGGCTGATACAATATTATATATTACAAGTTCCGAATCGATAGTTACACCATCATAGTAGTTAAAATACCCGGAGGTGCCATATTTGTATTCGCCATTATTTTTTACAAAGTGCGGCAAATGTAAAGAACCTGACATAATATTATATAAAAATAATCCTAACCCGATCTCGTATGGATTCCACATATTTTTTCCTGTAAGTATGCGGAAGTTTAGTTTTTTAACTATATCCGTATTTTTGAGCAGATAATTTCTTTCCTTTAACAGGCGGTAAACCTCTAAAATCCTTCCCTGCTGGAGATACCGCAATCCGCCATGGATAAGTTTCGAGGATCCGGAACTGGTACCCGAGGCAAAGTCATTCTGGTCAATGAGAATTGTGTTTATTCCATTCTCTGCAAGTATGTTCGCTATGCCTGCACCTGTAATTCCACCACCGATAATGGCAACGTCAAATTTTGACCCATCAATATCCCTGAGAATATTATTTCTTGTATGCCTTGAAAATTCAAAATCTATGTATACCACCTCGAAAAAACCGGATCATATAGCCTGGACTGGAGTGATAGCTCCTCCTCACTTAAATATTCCCTGAATAGTGTGCCAATTCCATGGTGGTCTGTAATCGCTGCGTGGTTTTTCAGGAAATTATTTACCATTTTATGCCTTATTTCAATCAGGTGCTCCATGGGTTTGTCCGATCTGATTATTATGGTAAAATATATGCATGCACCGGTCAGGTATACATGTGAGATATGCGCCATGATTATGCCGGAGAATTTTAGCTCTGTTTTTATAGAATTAAAAATTGCAATGGTGCTCTCGTACAGTGGTTTGAGGTTATCCCATGCTGCAGATGTTTCAAGTGTATCCGGGATATATCCATGTTTCCATAGAATATTGGCAAGTCCTGGCCTGGAATATCTATCCCTGAACCACTGGATTGCAGGATATTTACCGGTATAAATGGCATTTTCCACTTTATCCCCGGGTTTGCTGTCATTGTTGACAATTACCATAATGCATCCACTATCAGCATGCCTTATCTTCAGGTAGTTTAAGAAAATCCTTTTTAGTAATGTGTCACCAGAGCTCTTTATAGCTATTTCAGTTTCAGTTGCATCAGAAAATCTCAGTACTGTGGGTACATTTTTTAACGATCGTATATACTCAATTCCGGAAATAAAATCCCTGAATATGTAGGATTTATAATACCGCTGTGCTGGCATTTTGAAAGCCTTTAACGTTGCCTCCATTATAATTCCATAATTCCCCTCACTTCCGGTAAAAATTGATTTTGCCTGTGTGCCAGCTGATTCCCTGGGTACACAATTATCCTTATATATGCCACTGGATGTTGCCGCCTTCAGGGATATCACCATGTCTTCAATTCCACCATACAGGTTCGATTCCTGGCCTGTTGCCTTTGTGGCTATCCATCCACCAACTGTGGAATACATAAATGATTCTGGAAATTGCCCGCATGTCAGCCCATATGTGTTCAGGTAATTCTCAAGTTCTACACCCTTTACCCCGGCACCGGCAGTAACCATAGACCCGTTCATTTTTATTTTGCTTAACCGGGAGGTATCCACAGATACAAATTTTTCCGGGTCTTCCAGGATAAATGACCCGTTAACAGATGTACCGCCACCATATATCAGTGCCCTGTAACCAGAATTTTTCAGATTTTTTATTATATCAGATATATTAAAATAATCCGGCTCCAGGACAGCATCAACTATATATGGTTTAATTCCAAGCCTCCATTTAAGAACCTCAACAGAAGATTTTCCTGTTGAGTGGATAAACCTGTTTTCCAGGTCGAAAGTGGTATATGACCTGTCAAAATAGCTGCTAGCCCTATCCGGTATACTGCTGTATTCCCTATCATCCATTTCGATAGTACCGTCCCATATCTCCTCAGACTTTATCCCGAAAATATCCTCAATGTAAGAAAATTCCCGTGAGAAGTCCCGGTCAATGCTGTACCCATAGAGCACTGGAATTTTTTTCACATATATTATACAGGTTCGGTATATATAAATATTATCACAGTGAGCGAGAAAACCTACACCATTTACGGGTGGGATGAGAGCGAACCGATTATATTATATATGAAAAATATATATCTATAATTATGCCAAAGGGCTACAGCAGTTCAAGCACATCTATTCATTTCATGAACTATCATTTTGTCTGGTGCCCAAAATATAGAAGAAAGCTAATTACAGGGAATATTGAAATTAGATTAAAGGAGATAATCATGGGTGTTGCACAGGAAAATAACTGGGAGATTATTGCACTGGAAACCATGCCAGACCATGTGCACCTCTTCATCAAAACAGACCCAACAATAGCACCAAACAGTGTAATCGCAAAGGTAAAAGGCAGAACATCAAGATTACTCAGGTTAGAGTTCCCTGAACTGAAGAGTAAGCTGCCAACCCTGTGGACAAGGAGCTATTTTGTATCCACCTATGGCAATGTATCATCAGAAATAATAAATAAATATGTGGAGGGTCAGAAGGGGATATGATAAAGGCATATAAGTTCAGGATCTATCCGGATAAAGAACAGATCCAGAACCTTGAATCCACCCTTAACGCCTGCCGGGTACTAAGGTTAAATCCCACATATAGTTCAAAGATAGTTACAGTGGTAGTAGATACATGAATTCTGTCCCTTTCAAATGCTTCCTCTTTCTTGATAGCCAATTCATCCCCTCTCATTATATCTATCAGGAATGATGTGTCCGTGATCGTTATTGTTTTAACTCCCCATCGCTGGCAATATGCTTTTTCCTACTCATTTTCCTTGATTCCTCTATATTTTTTAGGATTGAATTAGTTTCATCGTTGGTAAGGGTTCCCTTGAGATTAAGAAGGCTTGCGTTGTTGGTCAACCTGTTTATTACGTCAGTGAAACTCTCATTTTTTCTTTTAAACTTCTTCAGCCGATTATATGCTGCGTCCGAAATTGAAATATTCTTGCTTCCCATAATATTAAATACACATATGTGTGTATTATATAAACCTCTCCGTCTACTACATTTTCCCAGGAAATAATGGTATAAAATCGCTCAGTTATATTAAATGCGGGTAACTCTGGCAGAGGCGTGTTGTTCTATCAGTAAATAGCCCTGAAATATTAGTGCATAACCGTATAAGGCCGGTTAGAGATTGATCTGTCCTTCTTTTTCTCATTTATGATATATTTTAATTTCTTACTGTTTAATTTCACTTCCGGCTTGGCAGTTTGATCTATAGTTAAGTAACCTTTAAACAGGAGCTCGACCGGGGATAACGTAGAAATTTTTTATCAATTAATTTAATCCATAACCGGCAAAAGTAATTTATATATCCTACCTTTTACCATACTATGGTAAACTATGATATTATTGGTGGAGACGTGCAGTACCTTAAAACTGTTTTATCCAGCGGTGAATCTGTACTGATTGAACCGGGGCATTTAATATATAAAGACACAGTATCGAAACTTGATGTAAGGGGAGGTGGGCTCAAGGGAATGTTTTCGCACATGCTTGCCGGGTCTGCTGTATTTCTGTTAAGGGTTGAGGGTCCTGGCGAAATAGGATCCGCAGGATTTTTACCCGGGAAAATTGTGAAAATAGACCTTGATGGCAATGGAATTATAGGAGAATTTAATGCATTTTTATGCATGGATTCATCAATAAATTATTCAAGCAAATTTGCAGGCATGTGGCAGGGAATTTTAGGAGGAGAAGGTCTTTTCCTTGAGAACTTTTCAGGAAACGGATCAATTTTCCTGCACGGGCATGGACAGGTTGTTGAGAGAGAACTTAAACCCGGTGAAGAAATAAACGTTGAGTTGAGCCATGTTCTGGCCTTTGATAATACTATAGAATATAATGTTGCCAGAATAGGCGGATTGAAAACCATGATTCTTGGTGGGCTTGAAGGTGAAGGCCTGTTCTTTGCCAGAATGAGAGGGCCGGGAAGGGTGTGGATGCATTCAATATCGCTATTCCAGCTGGCTGCAAAGATGATTACTAAATCTTAAAATTTATATTTATACATCATATTTATCGTCCAAAATCAGGGAATATAACTATGCTTTACGGTTTATTACAGTGAATATTTCATTTATTTTACCGGTTGGAATAAATTATAAAAACGGAATTTAAATAAACAAATTGGTAAACGTTGATGTAAACAATAAAGAAAACTTTATATAATTTTATAATATATAATAAACATGGATATTATTTCTATAAGAATATCGGAAGAATTAAAAAAGGGGCTGAAGGAATATAAAATAAATTATAATAATGAGGTGAGAAAATATCTTGAATTATTAATTAAAAAGGAACAGATAAAGGAAAAATTAAATGATATAAATAATAATAGAAATAAAATGGAAGTAAAATATGGAATATTTGATGATTCGTATAAATTAATAAGAGGCGACCGTGACAGATAATAAAGAGGCAGTTCTTGACACATCAGCCATAATGTCACTTTTATTAAAAGATAGTACTACCGAAATTATCGAAAATAGAATATCTAAATTTGATTATTTTCATGTAATTGACCTTACGTACTATGAATCATTCAATACTGTATGGAGGAGGATTCAAAGAAATGATATGAGTGTGGATGACGGTGAAATCATTATAGATAAAACTTATTCATTTTTAAATTTAATGAAAATTCATAACTTTAATGAAATAGTTAAAGGTGCTTTTTCTGTATCTAAAAAAATGGGTATTACAGTTTACGATGCGGCGTATGTTTTTTTAGCTATAACATTATCAATACCATTAATCACATCTGATAAAAAATTAATCAATAAAATTAAGGAAAATAGGCTCAATATTTTATGAATTATTGTTTATATCAACTTCCATATTATTATACCACAACATTCATTTTAGTGCAGGTTGTTTCCCGCATATTGCCTTTATTGTACACATTTTTGATTTTAAACATTATTTAAAGTTATTTCAGGTAAGAATGGAAATATGTTACCGGCCTATATTATAATGTGTGCCTTCATTACCACTTTCAGATTTTCTTTCAATTTTTAATAATGGTGATAGTGCCATTGCAATTAATTCAATCACAAGCACGATGGCAACACCCGTAGTTATGGTTGATAATGATGCAAAATCCACACCCAGGAATACCGGTATAAATGCAACCCCAAGATTTGTGAACACACTGTACATAGACGTGGCAAATCCGGCCTGGGCGGGGTCGTTTACATAATTTGTTGTGGATGTCATTGCCATGGACCAGTATGCATTTCCGAATATGCCGAATAAGAAATAGCCTGTAGCTATAACTATTATTAAAACCGAATATGATAAACTTATGGCCACAATAGCTATGGATACAAACATCAATGTACCGGTAATTATAAAACCTTTGTGCAGTATTTTATATCTCTCAAAAACCGGTGGTATAATTATGGCACCTATTGCTGAACCAAGAAATACAAGCCCACCAAAAATACCACCGTATGCCAGTGCATAATTTAATGAAATTTTATGCAGCAGTAACACAGTTGAACCTATTGAACCGAACATTACAGACATTGAGGATATGGCAAGGCCAACATACCAGTTCTTTAACATTCCGGCTCTGAAAACACCCTTTAATGATTTGCCCTTATAGTATACAGGATACCCTTTTATGCCAGTAAAAACAAATACCGCGGCAACCACTGAAAGGATTGCTGTAAGCCACAGTGCACCGGACAGCCCAAACGAACCGAATGCATATGGCCCTAGAAATGAACCGGATGCCAGGCCAAGGAAAAGTATTCCAACACTTATGCCTATAACAGTATTTGACTTCACGGGGAATAGCGATTTGGCGATGCTGCCAACCGGTGCCATTGCCATAGGATATGCTATTGCGGCAATTATGCCTGTTACAAGAAATGTTGTATAATTCTGTGAAATAGCCCTGCCAACTAATCCAGCAATGGATATTATTGCGGAAGCATAAATTGCGGTTTTAACCGTAAATTTTGCAGATATATATCCGGCCAATAGCCCGAAGATTACCATAGTATAACCATATGCTGATATCAAAATTAATATCGATCCGATACTTACGTGGAATGAACCTACCAGTGCAGGTACCAGTGGTGCAAGCAGAAACCATCCAAACCCTATTGTGAATAATAGAAACCAGTAGGGCAGCAAAATTATCCATTTGTTTGACATGTAATAGCATGGATATGAAATTTATATAAAAGCTTTCCTATAATATTGATTTTCCGGTGTTTCCATATTTTATATATTTATTTTTAACATTTAACGGTTAATTAAATCTGAATATTATTATTTTTATTATATACCTTCAATACATCAATTACAGTATCACGATCAAGATAGTTAAATGACCTTTTTCTTATGGTTTTATTGAAATTATAATCTCCATAATTTTTATCCTTATTCTTCCTATATAATTTATATAGCTCATGCCTATCCTGTGCCCTATTCACCTTTATTTCATTTAAATCCAGAAAATTATACGGCATAAAAAATATGGAAAAACTATCCTGCATCTTCTGATTTTTTGGTGTTTTCCTGATAATAACAGGTTTTTCCACAGTGTATAATGGTATTGATTCTATTATTTTATTTTTATGCAGAATGTCGACATCTGAATCTGTAATTATATACCTGAGTTTTGATGTGTATTCTATATTAAATAAATATCGAATAACATATGATAAAATCGAAACAATGTATAGTGCCATATATATAGAAAAGTATCCGGACCCCGGTAAACTAATTGCCAGGATCATTGTAGAGGTTAGCACAACAATTATTCCTGTATTTGCAGAATCTTTTGCCAGTTTATAAACCCTTTTCAATGGTTTAAATTCGCCCTCAATATTGTACAGGTTCAATGTATTATCCACTTATAAGTATAATGTTAAAAATATATAAATTTTTGTTTAACCTTTATTTATTATTTTTTTATGATGCTTGCTACAATACGTAATTTACCGGTTTTTGTTGAATAACATCATTCTCCCTCGTGTGGGTTGCTTTAAATTGTAATACGTGCATAAAGAAATATATAAATATTATGGAATATTATTACCTATATATATATGTGGTATTATAAAAAATTACAGGAGTGGTGTGAGAAGTTTAATATTATGGCAGGAGCCATTAATACAGATATTACAGTTATAGAATACCACCGCAAATATGGCACGGAATCACCAGTATATTACAGATTGAGGGGTCAATTCTTTGAAGGTGCCAGAAATGGTTTATCAGAATTGAGTAATGCATTGGTCATGTCTAATATATTGAGGTTCCCAGACACTCAGGGATCTACTGTATACAGTGGGCTATATACGGATATTGATAGGGAATACAGTACATGATCAGTAGCTATATAAAATAATTAAAAGTATGATAGGGAAAACATGGAATATGGGCCGGATAACAGGTCCTATAGTTTAGGAAAATTCCCGGGAGATCGACAAATCCTGAACAGTTATAAAAGAAGGGGTTATTAAAGAATGCTGTTTGATAAAATATCTGTTGATATTATTCGAAAATTCCAGTGGCCAAATGGTGGCACTGATAGGTATGCAAGCAGGCCATCAGTATACCACATAGCAAAGGATTTGCATGTACATCCAGCGGTAGTGAAATCCAGAATTGCAGAAATGTTTCAGTCCGGCATAATTACAGGTGTTAAATTTTATGCAAATGATAGTTATATGTGCTGGAACAGGTATTATATCCTTAAAAGAAGTGGGAGGAGTCTCCAGCAAGCCATAATTGACAGGTTTAAGGAACTTATCTTTGTTGAGAGAGTGCTTTTCGCTGTACTGCGCATCCTAAACCCTACGCCTCCATATTCCGATATTGTGGAAGAAATAGGAATCACAGGCATTTCTATAATCGCACGGAACGATGCTGATTTGAAGAACAAAATAAACATTATTAGTAATTTAATAAAAGTACCGTTAGAGGACATTGAAGCCATGCCATCTTCCAGCACAAAACTCATTGAGTTAAGTGGGATAGACATGACAATTGTACATGAAGTTATATACCAGGATCCATTCAGGATTAATATAAACAAAATTGCAAAAAAACTTGAAATTCCATCAAGGACACTCAGAAGGAAGATAGAACATCTTCTGAAGGAGAAGGTAATTTATGAAGAGGTCTTTCTGGACACCAGCAAAGCCAGTGGAATGTTGATAAGCAGCTTTATACTGAGGGGGGATGTCCACAAATGGTTGCCTGGAATATTGCTACTGAAATCTTTAAATGACAGGCTTATTCTTTACAAGAATTTTGCAGATTTCTCAATATTTGTATTTTACACAGAAAATTTCCTTGTTCTGGAGGACATTACTGAAAAAATGAAAAATTTTGACCAGGATGTTATGGTCACATACAGGCATAGTTCATATAATAATCCATATATTGATTATCCCGTAAAATAGGGCTGATGCCCTGCAGAATAATTATAATTCAGATCTCTGTGCCTTCCATGCAGTACCTAATAGTCTATTGATTAAATATCAGGGCTTTCTTCTAAGTGTACCTGTAAAAACTATTAAATAATGCTAATTCTCCAGCGATGTGTCACAACACAACACTTTAAGTGTCATATTACTTAAAATACTACGCAGTGAATATATAATCATGGTAAAAAAATATAGTGTTTCTGTTCTATTCGCGTTTATAATGGTAGTGATAATGTTGTTTGCCAGTGTAGGTCCGGTTATCCCCTCAGGGGCATCTACCCCATCGGTCTCATCTTCAAATTCTCCTCCCTGGTTTTTCAAGGGTGCATATACTAATTATTCATATATTAGTTCAGTAAAAACAAATAGTCCACCTACTAATATATCATCAATAACGCCTTCATGGCTCTTTAAGGGAGCTTATGTGAATTACACTTTCAGTTCATACAGTTCTTATGGCTACAACAACGGTACATACAATGGTACATACAATGTTTCTATATATAAAGAAAATGCAACGTCGTATTCTGTAAAATTCGTTTCTTACATAAATTATGCCAATACTGTAGGCGACGTTAAGGAAACCACCTATGCAAATAATACTACTATTGCGGGAACGGGAATTTCTAGCACTTATCAGATAGGGATTTCTAATTATTATGGTTTCCCAGCATTCTCTACGTATGCACTGTACTTTATGGATTCTGGCCATTATACACCTATGATGTCCGGTGCAACTGTTAATAGCAACATAAACTATACCATATCCGGCAAAACAGTAAGGGCCGATAAGGTTAATACAACTGAACTATATGAAAATCTAACGTCTTATCTTTCATACAACAATGGACTGGTCCTTAAAGCATATGTTAATAGTTCTGACATATCTGTACCAAGCCTGTATCTAAAAGCAAATTCTACAAACATCCCTATCTCAGGGCATCCCCCATTTAGCACCGGCATGAGAACGACCACAACATTTATCACCTCGCAATATAAAATTACATCTGTTGAGTCAAATGGGAGTTTCGCTTTTAATGTTACTTCCAGCAATAGTTCTTATTTCTTTGGGCAATCAGGCAACTACACTGCTAGCCTTACTAACACGGGCAATTTCATGGCTTTAAATTCGACAAGTTTATTAATGTTAAAAAACGGGAAGGCTCCGGCATTCTTTGATTTTACACATTTCAGTGTTAAAAATGTTACAGTTACAACAGCTGCCGGGACTTTTTCAACTTATGAGATTTCTGGGCAGAATGCAACTGAAAATAATATGAGTTTCAATATTTATGTTGGTGCATATTCCGGCCTCATGGTGAAATTTGGCATGGCCTACAGTATGTCAGTGGAAGGCTACAATTATTCCATAAGTGTAAATATGGTACTTAGCAGTACAAACATCCCAATGGTAGCAAGCAGTGGCTATCTCAGTGGCACGGTTTCCCCATCTGGAACCACACTTCTTTTAAGTGGCATGTCCATACCGGTAGTAAATGGGAAATATAATATATCACTGACTCCTGGTAAATACTATCTTTCAGCAACACATTCAGGGTACCAGAGCAAAACCTATACAATTATTATAGCTTCCGGAAAAACCACAACACAGAACATCACACTATCTGCAATAACAAATTCTGTAACAATTTCAGGTAAGGTTACCCCATCATTCGGATCATCTGTATTTATAGGTGGAAACCCTGTCCCAGTCAATCCATTAAACGGTAGCTACAGCATATCAGTTGCTAAAGGTGATTACACGGTCTCGGCTTACAGTCCTGGCTATTTCCCCATATCAAAAAGCATTAATGCAACAACATCACAAACTGTGAACTTTGTTCTGGTAAAGGAGCCAAAATACACATCAAGCAGGGTAGCAAATGGAACAAATGCCACGGGATATAACGTTACAATTGCAAAGGTAATAAATGGAAACGGTTCAGTAACCGTAAATTTCACTGCCACAAATAACGGGACATTAACGGTCATGATACCATATAACAGCATGAAGAATGTTACAGTTGCTGAGATACTTAACAGCTCTGTATATATTAACAATGTAAGGGATAAGAATTTCAGCATAACCTTTACCTCAAACTTTACGGTTATATTATATGTATATAATCTCCCAAAGGACCCAACACTCTACTGGGCATATACACCATCTGCCCTGCCATCAGCTCCAGTAGCTCCGGCAACTCCCTTTAAACTGGGCACTCTTCAGATTGTAGCCATAGCAGTGGTTGCAGTAGCTGTCATAGCTATTTTAGGGCTTCTGGTGGGAAAGAGAAGGAGATAATGGCCATACTATAATTAATATGGCCATCATTTTTTCTAATCTGATCAAGGAAGTGCAGGCGATGCAGGTTTATGTGTCATGCATGAAAGTTATCTGTCGATGTGCTTAAATGGTAAATGGGGCACAGCCATACATTGTTGAAGACATTCCATATGCACAGTATTAGTATACTTTTCACACTTATTGTTTTTGATTCCATGATAACATCATACAATATAATAAAGAAAGTAGTTTCTATGATTAAAATAACTTTCTAATTCTAATTAGACTAATTTAACTTAGACTAATTATTCTATATGATCCTGTATATTATGCATAAAAATACATGTACTGGGCTATAGATTCTATTTAAATTTATGCAGTTACTGTATTCCTCATAGTTATTTATTTTTCCACACATAATGTTTTTAATCCAACAAGTATATATCTCCATGCTGACTTTTTCCTCTGGTAGCTGGGCTCCATAGCAAAATCTGGAGAGAATGAACTGGCAATTCTGGCCATATCTTTTCTGAATGGATCTGTAAAGATGTTCTTCCTTATAAAACCGTCAGCATTAAGGAAATAACCCTTGCATTTAATTGTTTTGCCTATATTGCTATATGCCAAAAACCTTGCTCTTCCAAGGTTGTGCAGTACAATGTTCGATATGGCAAGATCAAAAATCCTGCCCGTGTTAATGGGTGTCCTGAGATCTTCTTCCAGTACTGTTACTCTGTCCAAAATTCCCAGAGTTTTCAGGTTTTCTTTTATCCTATCCACTGAATTTCCCTTCAATGATTCATCTGCAAAACTGTCAATAGCTGTAATGTGGGCATTCTGAAAATATGAAGCAGTTATATATGTAAGAAATCCAGAGCCAGCACCGGCATCGAGTATATTTATTTTAGCATCATCCGGAATCTCTATTTTTTTAAAAGCCTCTTCAAACATTGCCTTCGCAGTTTTTCTTAAGTTTTCGGACTGCTCTTTAGTAGAGTGATGGTATACCCCAAACTCTGGATCAGACATGATAAACTCAGTACAATAACCATAATTAAACTTTTCTCCAGCTATTATTATATCTGTTAGGATGTATAACATATTTAACGTTATTATACCAGTTTTCCCCAGTATGGCATTTTTCAGCGCAGCAACTTATTTATTTTAATTCTAAAAATATAAAATACCCATTATTCCATATTATAGTAAAGCATTAAAAACTGCTGTGTAGAGGTCTTTTATAGTAATAGCCTGAATTAATAAAATACAGGATATAGATTATTATGGTTGTTTATTTTTTGCTAGATATATATCCAGAAATTCTTTCGGTATAGTGTGTTCATATTTTTCTAAAAATTCCCCATCCCTGCTCCTATCACCTGATTCATCATTAAGCAGCACCGGAATTTTTTTAATTATGGGAAACCAATGTTTGCAGTTTGCACAGAAAATAATGCCATTATATATTTCTCTAGTATCCAGTTCAATAATTTTATAATCCTCCTCACTGCCCGGTGCAGCTGTTCCATCATCGGAAAATGACATAACCTGAAGGCTGGAACTGAAACACACAGGGCACCTTAGAATATTCCTTAGGCCTGTTTCCATATAAATTATAATCTTCTATAATATAAATATTTAATGAAAATATCAAAAGTTTACAAAACATCGAAAGTATTAAGTATTTTTTATTTATATTATTATAGTGGGCAAAAACCTCAAAAAAGCTGCAGGAATCACCGATAGGGAACTAAATGAGATATATAACAAAATTCCCGCTGGATATGATCGTGCAAATGCCTATATATCATTTTTCCAGGATATTAAATGGCGAACCTTTATTGCAAAGCAGGTAGTTGTAAACCACAACCCATCAAAAATTCTGGATGCGGCCTGTGGAAAGGGTGAGCTGTCATTTATTATAAAAAAAATTTCAGAGGCATATATAGTTATGACAGATTATTCTGAAAACATGTTAAGAAATTCTATTGTTGAGAATGATATGGTTCTGGCATCATTTGATAATCTGCCATTTAAGGATAACTCATTTGATGCGGTAATAAGTACTTTTGCCCTTCATGCCGCAGATAATATTGAGATGGTAATAAGGGAATTCACCAGAGTTGCAGGCAATTCCGTTGGTGTAATAGCCATGGGAAAATCAGACAACAGGTTTTACCGGTTTATTTCTGGTTTTTACCTGCATTATGTACAGCCATATCTCGCTATTTTTGGTGGTGAAAAATCATCGGATTATAAATTTATTTATGATATTTATAAGAGAATACCATTAAATTCTGAGGTAAGAAAAATAGCTGAAAAATATCTTGAACTTGAAATGTTTGAGGAAAAAGCATTCGGTACTGTATACATTTTTTCAGGAAAAAAGCGGGATTAATTTCCCCAACACAAAGTTTTTGCTAGCAAAAAATATATATAAGAGGTGATAAAATGGCTTTTATTGATGACCTTGCATTGGAGCTATTTCTTCTCTCTCCAGTAGGGGTAATAGCCGTTTATATGACAGCCTTCGTATTTTTCCAGTATAAAAAAACTGGCACAAAGGATATCGAGAATAACCTGAGACCCGGGGCATTTCCACTCTGGCGTTTGGAGTTATAATAATCACAATGCCCCTCTATGGTAAAATGAAATGGCCACTGCCCGGCAGCTACAACATTCTGTTAATGGCTATAGCTATAATATTAAGGCAGAAATTACAGTATGTGGGTATTGTCGCCTTATTTTCTGGCATTATTGCCATTTATTATGGTGCCAATGCGTATATAGATGGAATGGCAAAAACACCAATAGCCATGCCTGGACTGTATATTGCTTTCGGATTAACCGGAATTTTCACATTTCCAGCAACTCTAATTTACGACGAATTTCCAGTAAAGGATAAATCCTCTGTACTATGGACGGTTATACTGGTAATATTCTGGATCGGGTTGATAGTATCTTCTGTGCTTGCGGCCTTTACCGCAATTGAAGCAGTTCCACAGCATCTTCTGGCACCACCATAATTTTATTTTTACATTTTTTCTTTAATTAAATCCATAATAAATATTATATTTTATTTAATTTACCGGCATTAAAAAACGGAATCTATATATTTTGCAGTTCAAAACCTGAACTTTAATTCCATATTTTATATGTTTTAACAATACAATAATTATGATTGAGTTGAAAAATTTCAATATTGCACTGGGGAAAAAATACGTGGTAAATAATATTACAGCGAGTTTTGGTGGAAACAATGTAATTATTGGGCCAAATGGTGCTGGAAAAACAATGCTGTTAAAGGGTATGCTCGGACTGGTGGATTATACTGGAAACTGCGAAATAAATGGAAATGAAAGTAGCTCTATTAGAAATATGGTGAACACATCCTTTAATCTGCCGGAGATATATAGATTAACACGCAATGTAAAGGATATAGTAACTATTTATTCGGAACTGAAGGGAAAGGATGTTTCAACAGTATATACAGTGCTGGACGAATTCAACCTGAAGGGAATTCTGGATAAGAATATTGATGAACTTAGCACGGGCCAGGAAAAACTTTTATGCAATATACTTGCACTTTCCTGCGGTGCCAGAACAATTTTGCTCGATGAACCCTTTGACAATATTGATTATGGCAGGAGAATAAAACTTTTAGAATGGTTTAATAAACTGGACGCAGAAATAATTATGAATACACATGAGTTTGAGATCCTGAAACAGATGAAGAATTATGGGCTATATTTTCTAATTGATGGTATCATGTCTCCGGAATTCTCCACCTCACAGATTGAAAAATTATATCTTAACCAGGAATTGAATGATGACAGCCTCTGGGATATTAAAAACGGAAAGCATACATTTTCCATCACTGAGAATGATGGTGAGATCAGGCTGATAGACCTGCCGGGTTTTGACTATATAACGGGTGATGGCCTGTGATGATTAAATTATTAACAATCAGGATGCTTAAAAATAAAACGTTATGGTCGTGGGGAATTGTGTTTATGATCTTCTGGCTTTTCATGGGGGCATTCGTGTTTGGATTTAAAAGCAATAATTATTCAGTATCACTATACAATGCTGCAGTCTGGTATGGCATTATAGGGCTAATATCCACAAGCAGCCTGGCAACAAGCATAGGTTTTTCCGTATACTATAGCAATTCTGCCCTTGCATATTCCTTTAGATATACCCTATTAAAACCCTCAAGGTATATCATGGATTTTGTTATATCCATATGTTTTATTGGCTTAATCTTTAATATTATAATACTGCTTATGGCTATGCTGATGTTTGGTATAAAGTCCGGATACCATTTAATTCCAGCACTGCCCGTATACGCTATACTCACAGGCATAGCTTCGGCGGTTTTTATGCTTCTTTTATCCATTGTGCTGATTGTAGTAATTAACAATTATATAGGGTTAAAAAACATATCATTTGGTGCATATATACCGCTTATGGCAACATATCTTCTTGCTTTTCCACAGCTGTTTATCTCATTGCCTGAAAAATTAGTTTATATAAGCCCATTCAACGATATAGCAGATATCATGGTATACTCATTTTATGGGAAGGGTATACATTTTATGCTGGGGAATTTTACAGGTTCAGTAATAAATCTGGAGTACAGCGTATCTTCCCTGGCAGTATGGATAATAATACTATTTATACTTTCATTGTATATAATTAGCAGAATTAAACCAAGATCAATAGAGGGGGCACGCCAGATATGAATATGGATGAGATCTCCAGTATAAGGGAAAATGCGAGGGATATAGTAGAGAAATCAATAGAATTCAATGAGAAAATGCTCGGAATAGCATGGGGTAAATACTACATAGTCTGGGCAGTGGAAATTTCCATACTGACGGGTTTTCCACTGCTTATTATGAACAGATACATAACAGTAAATTATCTATTTTACTCTATCCTCATACTGGTTTCCATAATATTTACAATGTTTATAACAAAGAATATATTTTACCGGGCATCGAAAAATATTGACCTGATCAAACTGTATGGAAGTTCACTGAATAAAGCAAAACACCTTGGAGATATTCTTATTTTTATTTATCTGTTTATGTTGGCAATTATTCTAACTGTAAGGTTCAGGTTTGTTACATTTGATTTTCTTCTGCCATTCTTTGCTTTTATTATATTTTACATATACATGCTTCAGAAGTTGTCATTCCTGCATATTCCGGTTGAGGGCAAGGTAGCAATATCATTCTATGCCATGAGTTCCATTCTAACTGCAATATCACTGCTTTTATTTAAAAATAACATATACATCCTTGAAAGCTGGTTCCCCACAATAGTTGTATGGGTTGCTGCCGGAATATATGCTATCCATCACAGGGGTGGTGATTTATATAAATAACAGCAACACCATAAACGGGCTACCAGAAAAGTCTCAATTATCAGATTCGGCAATAGATATTGATACAATTAATGAATCTATATCTGAGCTTGCAGATGCCCTCAGGGATTCATTGCTGAAATCTTCAATGAGGCTCCTTATACTTATGGCACTGGCAACAAATAAGAGGTTAACATTTACCCAGCTGCTGAACCTTACTGGTGGTGGAAAGGGAAGCCTGAATAATAACCTGTCAAAACTTGAAGAGGGCAAATTGATAAAGTTTCAAAATGCCTTTACATTAAAGGGTCCACGCCTGTTTGTCACAATTACAGAGGATGGCTTAAAAATATACCGGACATATATTAATTTGATTAAAAACCTTTGACCGGGACTTTAAAAAAAATTGCAATGGATAAAAGTAAATTCGTGTCCTATTGTGGAATTATACCTGTATAATTTTTCAAATACAGAATAGGTAAATGGCTATTCCTACACGATTTCATCCTCACTTTATTGTTTTGCTGTAATGAGTGCTATATGAGAAATAACCTATACTAAGAACTAAACTGGATAGAACCAGACTGTATAGGGGGGGGGAGTCAAGAAAAACTGTCCTCTGGACTATGAAATGAATCTCCCCTGATTCATATAGCTGATAAGCACTCTCTTCTCAATGGAGAAGTCATAGGTGTATGCTTTCTGAGTCTTAATCCCTGTAATAGGTATGGGTGAAAATGGTATACGATGGAAATGAAAAAAAGAGGTAGGATAGCGGTAGCTATCTAAGAATAATGAATAGATGAAGATAAAAATGGAAGAATATAGATAAATAACCCATTTTTATCATAAAAGGAGACTTTTTTACCATGGAATAAAAATGGGAAAATTCCGAATTTTGAGGCAAAACATGATTTTATCCACAAATCTAATATAGGTTTTGCTTTTTATTGCCATGTGCCATTACTTCCAGTTTTTACTGGATATAAATTGCCACCCAGGTACACGGAACCGACTGACTGTTTTTTATGAATTAATTTATATATGTATATTACATACATACATATGGGAAAATTTAAGCAGACTCTGTTAACAGAAGAGGCTTATCTGCAATTGAAAGAGGCAAAAGCCCTGATAGAGGCTACTACTAAAAGAAGGAGTTCTTTCACAGAAGTTATAAAACAGACAGTTGGGAAACAGCTCATAATTGCAAAATTAGACCCGGATATAAGAAGTTATATAATGGAATTTATTAACCGCATAAGCGAGAATAAGCACACTCTTGGTGTTATACTTTTTGGTTCAGTTGCCAGGGGTAATTTCACAAAATTTAGTGATATAGATCTGGCGGTGATAACCGATTCAAAATTCATTAAGTATACAGAATTCCTCAATAAAAAGATAAGTGAGGTGGACTCTTACCAGGACATATTAATTAAGAGGGGATTATCTATTTATATAAATCCACTTATAATAGGTAGGATAGATTTACAGAAACTGAATCCTATATATTTTGAGATAGCTGATTATGGAGTTGTCCTTTATCAGCGTGGAGATGCTGTCCTTTCATTCCTGGACAGAATTGCAGGGATAAAACATAAACGGATAAATACAAAAACGGGGGAGATGCTATTGTGGGAATAGAAATAGCAAAAGAAGCGATTGATACCGCAGAAAGCTGGCTGGAAACGGCAAATACGATGGCGGGAAAAGGAATTTATAACACAGCCCTATACAGTGAGGAGATGGCAGTTGAAATTGCCCTTAAAGCAGTTATGCTTGCTGTAGATGTAGAACCTCCAAAAATTCACAATATAATAGAGATCATGGAAAACAATACATTGCTTTCAAGAAAAATTCCCAAGGAAAAATACAGTGATGTAAAAAGAATTGTAAGAACATTGTTGCCAGAGCTTTTAAGGAGCAGGCAGACCAGTGGTTATACTTTCAATTACAATATAGACAGGAAAGAACTGAAAACACTCGCATTAAAATATCTTGTAGCCTCCAGGGATGCACTGAACCTATGCAAAAACGTGATAAAAGAGATAGGTACTGCTAAAAAGTGAAGCATGGCACTTTTGCCATGCCGTGTAGTTTCATGCATAGTTTTCTAGCTCTTTTATCCATATGCCAGTTTCCATATGGATTACAGAGAGTGTCCATTCCAGAGGGTAGGAATCTAATAACAGGGCATAATAAGAAGCATGGTTTAATGGATGGAAATAAATATATTGTATAGCTTTATTTCTATTTAATGGAGTATCCACTAAATAAATATTATAATGTAGAACAATTATTGAAATCCGATGAAAAGATAGTAATAAAACACAATCTGTTTTATTTTACAAATGAAAGAATAATATTTTCAAGACTTTTTCATAAATATTACGAATCATTAAATTATGATGATATAAAGCACATTAAGAAAAGGAGGCCAAAAATCTTTTATATTCAGTTTTATGGGGGTATAATAACAATTGCTCTATCAATAATTTCTTTATTATTTTTTAATAACATTCTCCAATTCATTTTTTATGCGTTGATGGGCAGTGTATTTATTCTCAATTATAAGGTAAACAATACAAATTCTATAGAAATTACATATAATAACAAAAAAGTGGCTTTTTTTGCAGGAAATGAATACAGCACTATAATAGAATTTATTAATAAAATGATGGCAAATTAATAAAATGCTTATACCTGCAAATTTTTATTAATTTTACTGCGTAATGAATGGAAAACACGGCAAATTCATTATGTTAAATTTTTTAATTAACTGCTATTTTTAGTCATTTATTGGATTTTACATGCAATAGCCAGATTAAATTATCATACAGTTTGAATCACGTTGATTTATTGCCCTGCAAAGCGATCTTACGATTGACAGGTTTGCCTGTAATTGATCTGATAACTCTAACTTATTCTTTTTAATAAATGCATTAAACCATCTCCAACATTTATTGTAATATATAGTGGGTAAATTTAAGTAATAGGGGGTATTACTTAATAATAGGGGGTATTACTAATGTTGTTTGATATAACTCCAAAGGATGACGTTAAAGATTTATTCGGCCGGGAAAAGGAAATAAATTTATTGAAAAATTCTATTAAGGAGCCATTAACGGTTATATATGGCATTAGAAGAACAGGGAAAACAAGTTTATTGAAGAGTGTGCTAAATTCATTGGAAACACCGTATATAATCATAGACATCAGGGAACTGTTCAATGAATCCGGCTCTATACGGGAAAATGAGGTTTCAATAAAAATTTTAAATGAACTGAAAAAAAACGTTAAATTGCTGCAAAAACTTAAATTTTTATTTAACGATATGATTTCCAGAATAAATGGCATTGAAATAAATAATTTTAAGATGAATATTGATACATCAAGAAGATATAAATTAAATAATATACTTGAATTAATAAATGAAATTGCATTTAAAACCAGTAGTATATTTATTCTTGCAGTAGATGAGGCGCAGTATTTAAAATATGGGGGCAGAAGATACAGCAATATTCTTGCATGGGCATATGATAATTTAAAAAATTTGCATATAATAATAACCGGAAGTGAAATAGGCATGCTTGATGATTTTATCGATATTGAAAATCCGGAAAGCCCACTATTTGGAAGAATGCTAAACGATATTAAATTAGATCATTTTGACAGGGAAACATCATATAATTTTTTAAAAAAAGGTTTCAGGGAATTAAAAATAAGGGTAAATGATGATGATATTAACAGTGCAGTAAATACCCTTGATGGCATTCCGGGGTGGCTTACATATTATGGTTATAACCGGGCAATCAGGAAAATAGATAATAACAGCTCAATAAATAATGTAATAGAATACAGCAAAAAGTTAATTGATTTAGAAATAGGCAAATTGATATTAAATTCCAGGGACAGGTACATATCAATACTGGAGGCTATTGCATCAGGCCTTAATAACTGGTCCTCAATAAAATCCTATGTTACAGCGAAAACAGGATATATCTCGGGAACAATATTAAATAATCATCTAATAAAGCTTTTAAAGTATGGGTTTATTAAAAAATCGGAGGATAAATATTCTTTCGAGGATCCTCTACTGAAATTAAGGTTTATGTCGGGAAGGAAGTAATATATAGTAAAAATATGAAACGTACGAATGCCATAGGAACATGCTATATAACTCCATAGGAAGAATATGTCATTGCTATATAACGAAAGTTGTGCATTAATTTATCTATACTGCATAAATTTTTATATTTTTATGCATTATAAATTAAAATAAATTGTGTAAAAGAGGGAATGCTAAGGTCAAAGATTTGTTTTAAATGATTTTCCAGACAGCACTTTATTAAAAGGGAGATTAAAATTGAACAAAATATGTGTCAGGCAATATTATAAAGGTAATTATAGAACCTGATGATTATAATCAAATAAGCAAAAACTTAAGATTTTACTGGGTTTATGCAGATAATGCAATGAATACATTAAAAAATAAATATATAAAAATTTAATTACGTATCATCATTTCACCTTAATATACTATGTTTATTTATTTTATTAGGCCATTCAGGTGCAACTGTAAGTGTTAATGTGTCATCGTGTGCCTTTTTCTTCTGGTTTCCGGTTTACAGGCATGGCAATTATTTTATAGGCGTAGAATAATTCTAATCTGTTAATACCCTGCATTTCCACCCATGTGGTGGCCCACCCGATCGTGTACATAATTTTGTGTATTTATAAAGGATACCTCTTCTGAAACATTTCCCTTATCTCATCCCTGGATTTATAATATCCGTTCATTACCTTAAATGCATGCTTGGAGTTGTATTCTATAGA
>JAJZXU010000034.1 GCA_021806235.1 Thermoplasmata archaeon | reverse complement strand
AATATACATACTGACAGAAGGCGATTATTCGGATTATGCAATAAAAGGAGTATTTCTGGACAAAGCAGAAGCAGAAAGACTTGCTAAAAAATTCGTGTATCGCCTTGAAGAATATGAGAATGGCAAAGTTGAAGATGATGGATTTGAATGTTTCCCAGAAATTATAGATACATTATATAATATTTTCAATGATTTAAAAAGTGGTGGAATAAAATGAGTGAAAAAATATACATACTGACAGAAGGCGATTATTCGGATTATGCAATAAAAGGAGTATTTCTGGACAAAGCAGAAGCAGAAAGACTTGCTAAAAAATTCGTGTATCGCCTTGAAGAATATGAGAATGGCAAACTTGAAGATGATGTAGATGGATTTGAATATTTTGTGGATATAACCAAGTCAGGCAAATTAGCAGATATATCCGAGTTTCCCATGAGTTCAAAGAATGTTTCAAAAAGAATAAATTTTTCAAATCCAGACCATTCCACACTTGAAGAGACCATGTGTGTAATCTTTTTCATGAAAGATAAAGATGACGATAAGGCTATAAAAATAGCAAGTGATATCTGGTCGGTTATAATAGCAAACAGCCTATGGGGAAAAGAGAAAGAGGCAAACATAATATTTAGAGGGTGGCAAAAATGAACATTGAAGAATTGGGAAAAATAAGAATGAGGGGATTAGTCAAATATAAATATATCAGCCTTGAAATTACGGAGGGCATTTATATAGTATTTGATTCGTTCTATAAAAAGGAAGATGGAGTAACGTTTTACTATGGCAATCATGCCTCTGGCTTTATAACTAATGAGGTTCTTGCAAATATGAAGGCAACTGATTATAGCCTGTTTAGAAAGCATGGTGATAAAAAATGATATACGTTAAAAATAATTCATACCTTAAATTCTACTATTATGATTCAGACAACACGCTGGTATTATTCAGAACAGTCAACAACCATGACAACGGATTTGTTCAGGAAATAGCTCGTAAAGTATTCACAGACAGTAAATTATATGATAATGACAAATTCTTCCATGCCTTCGAGAAAATAATTAATTTTGATACTTCAATTCTGCGAATAGGAGATATAAACGATATAAAGAATTTGCTTATTTCTAATTGCAGAAAAATACTGGGTGATTAAATGGATATTCACATAGGCAAATACGGCTATTATTTAGACCAGATACTTCGCTTAAAATATCAGGTTAAATATAAAATACAGAAAGGTTTATGGTTGCCACTCAACAGTGAAATGTTCATTGGGATATATGAACAATACGATGACTTTCTGCCTGACAAAAATACAACTGTACTTGATATTGGTTCGCAATACGGGGATTATGCCATAATCTGCAATAAAAAATACCATGCAGATGTTATAGCATTTGAGCCTCTTTTAAATAATTGCTATAAGATAAAAAAGTATGCAAACATAAATAAGGCTGTAATAACGATATATCCATTTGCCATAGGGACGCCTGATAGATTTGCCAACATACCTGTAAAAAATAATATGATAGGCTATAATTTTTCAAATACAATAAGCATCAGAAAGGATATGCTTAATGCACAAACAGTTCATTTTGTGCCTCTTGATTACTTCAATTTTAAAAATGTAGATTTGGTAAAAATTGATGTAGAAGGATTTGAAATGGAAGTACTACATTCCGGCATAGAGCTATTGAAAAAATTCAAGCCTAAAATAATAATAGAAACTCATTCGGCAGGGTTGTATAAGCAGGTAAAGGAGTTTTTAGAAAAATTAGGATATTCATTTGTGCATGAAAATGATGTCCGCACTGTAAATAACCGCCAGATTGCCAATATGTATTTCAAGGTGGTTAAATGATAACGCCTGATGATGTAATTGATTCTCTAAAATCAAGAAGCAACCATGCAAATTCATACCGAAATGCCAACCTGCATGGGAGTTCATTATCCATATGCGGGTTCAAATACAGGTATGAATTAAGCAACCATATAAATGCGGAGTACTCGCTAAAATTCCTGCGTGGCAAATCCATAGAAGACGGAATGTTCAAGGCAATTCAAAACGTTGATAAATCCTATGTAGATAACGTGTCATTAAAGACTGATTTTTATGGATTGGAAGTAATAAGCACACCTGACTTCGTTAGCGTGGATAATGCACATGTAATTGAATTCAAAACGAGTGGCGGGGATAAGTATAAAGATATCTATGAAAGGCAGTTATACATGTACATGTACACTCTTGGACTGAAATATGGCAAAAAATTTCATGGGTCTTTATGGCTTTATAACACATATAAAGATACACTTGAAAGCATTGGCGAATATGATAATGCCAATGAAGATATTCTTGACAAATCTATAAGTTCGTTTATACGCAATAAATACATTGAAGGCATTGAAAATTCACTATGTGGCTTCTGTGCAAATAAAAACTGCCAGTATTCAAAGAAATAACATTCATATGAAAACTTTATATAACAGTTATTAATAATACATTATGGCAATAACATGTCCAAGATGCAAAAAAGATATAGACAGACTAAACGGCTTGATTGACGATGGGTGGTGCAATATGGTATTATCAAAATCCAACCATATATCATTTGATGACAATGTAACTAAATATTCTGCTCGATGTCCATCGTGTGGCGAATTTATATTCACAAATTTATCATCGGAAGAAGTTATAAGATTTGTAAAAAAGACTGGTGATAAAAATGAGTGAGTATGATATATTCCAGAATGAATTCTGGGTTGAAATGGAAGAAAGAAACAGCGAGTGGAACAGATATATAAGAGAGTACAAAGAAGAGGCAGATTAAATGAAATGTGAAAGTTGCAGAAAAAAGATAAAGCAGTGTGATAGATGTGGTGAAAAATTTGAAATCGGTGGCGATGTTAATTGCACAGAAGACGACTTTACCAGAAGGCATTTTTGCAGTGAAGAATGCGTAAAAGAATATTATGAACCTGATATTATAATATCAACGGTTATAAGAGAGCGTTAAAATGTTATGTGGCGTATGCGGAAATGGAATAGAGATATGCGATAACTGTGGAAGTGTGTTCTCTGATAATCAAGATATATACTGCGATGTGCATGAGAACCACTTCGATAGTTATGAATGCTTTAAAAGTTATAATAATGTGCCAGATGTAGATACTGGCAAAGTATATGGTTGTGGTGAAAATGATAGATATTGAATTAGAAATAAAAAAACATAAATTAGATTTAGATAGCACTATGCTTGTACTGGCAAAAGCAGAAAGTGAAAGCGTATTTGACAGAATACATATAGGGCTGTCGGAAAACCAGTTATCGCAGGAAATGAAGGACTGCATTGACGTTCTGATTGCCAATGCAAGAGAGATAAAGGATACGGATAAATATGTAGCATGGTTCAAAATATATATTCCTGTATTCCTGGATTCTCTTGAAAACAAAATACGGAGCGTGAAATAAATGAAAGATAAAATATCAATAGATGAGTATAAAAACGCAAATGCAATGATTTCCAGAGACGACTATAATCTTATATGGTACAGGGGGGATAAAGAATTTTATATGGTTCAAAAATCCAGAGATGGTGAATACACTGTATTAAATACCATACCTCTTATATCATCGGAAGCCGTAGATGTTATAGGAGAAATGTTAAATTATACAGAACATTTAAAAAGCCAGGATGATTTCAATAAATATATGTACAAAAGCGAATTTGATACTGGCAGAGAATTCATGGAGGAGTGGAAAGAATGAAAGAAATTAAATTAAAAGAAATGAATAGATGTATGGATAAGCTAATGATAAACGGAAGATACTTTTTCTGCCAACGTCCAAGAAGGCACAGATATTACCATTATAACCATTCTACTAAATGGGAAATCTACTGGCACGGAAACAGCATAAGAATATTCAATATGGACGGTGAGCCAGTAATATGAAATCTCAAAATTTATACATTATAGTAAATTCCGATAATGCGTGTTTTGATAATATATCACAGATGATTAATAATTCAAATGGAGAGAAAATAGTTGTACTGACAAACTGTGATTATTCTTATTATGGCGATAAAAGAAATGTGCAGGTTGTCAATCTGCCATTCAGGTATTTCCCAGAAGCAGTATATAACGTAGAACATTTATTGAGAAGTGGCAGAATAAATATGAATAAGAGTGAATGGGTCTCGGCAATTGATTACATATCATTTATTGATGATGATGATTATGTGGATATCCCAGCAAGAGAACGCTTTCTAAATGAAAGATATGAATCTTATATTCACATAAAGCCACAGTATTTCTTTAATGGACGGAAAATTGATTACATAAACGATTCTATATACAACAACTCTTCAAGCATTATGGTTAAATATGATTCCTTTAATTTTGATATTATGAAAAATTTCCATGCTTCTGGAGACATGTGGCTTTATATTGCAACTGATATAGGAAAATGGATTAAGAGGGAAAAAATAAAAAACTTCACTGCATATCCAGATATTCAGGCTCGTGTGAACTTAAAGCCGTTTTCAGATAATTTAGAAGAGTATAAAAAATATTATCTTGAACGATTAAAAATGCGGAATTATGATTTGAAATACGTTGCTGAAATATATGATTTAAGAAAAATACGGCTACACCACAAAGAGGCAATTGTGCTTAAAGAGGTATTAAAGAATTCTTTTGCATATGGACATATTAAGAAATATGAAATATTTAAAGATTATATATTATCATTGAGGTGCATTGCAAATCTTATAATCAACAAATCAGAATTCAAGGATTTAATATTCGCCATGATTAACACCGGCAAAGGCTCTGAATGGTTTGCACTGCATGAATTTAATGCAATACAGAAATCCTTAAATAATATAAAGAGTTAATCTATTATGGAAAAATATGAAGAGATATTCTATGGCATGATCCGTGAACATATGGATAAAAGAAATGCGGTACACAGAAAATATTATTCGGAACATAAAGACCACATAAATAAACTGAATAAAAAATACAGAGATTCACATAAAGACAAAATGAGGGAAAAGAATAAAAAATGGCATGATTCACACAGAGAGTATATGCGGGAATATGAAAGAGAATACCGCAAAAAGAATAAGGAACATATAGAAGAAATGAGAAAGAAAAGAGTGCAGAAAAAAAGAGAGGCAGTGAAAAATGAATATAACTGAAATATTATACAATATGATAAGCAAGTACGCAATAATGCATTATGACGAATTATATGCCTCGAATTATTCTTATGGCTTAACCGTGCATGGTGGAAATATACATAATACCGCATTATCAAAAAATGAACATTATTATTTTAAAGATACATGGAGAAATTTAGACTTTATAGATGATCTCTTTAAAATAAAAAATATAGAATTGGCAGAAATAAAAATAGGCGACCTGAAAAATGAAGCACGGCATGTGCAGATGTTTATCCAGCCTAACAATATGCCGTGCAATATTGCAACTAAAAGAATAAATGATTATGTTTTTGTGTTTATTGAACCAACTCGCAATCCTGTATGGAAAGAGGGAAAATTCCAGAATTTAATTTTATAAGAAGGCTTTATATTAATTTTTAAGCCCATTATTTTTATCATAAGGTATTATTGTATGCCCATGATTTATAATAGACAAATAAATAATAATCATTATGCCCATGATTTAAGTTACGCCCAGAGGCATATTAAAATCTATGCCCAGTGGCTAATATCTATGCCCATGCCCTATATGAGTTATGCCCATGCGTTATCCTGCCACGCCCATGATCCAAGTTGGCACGGCTATTAAATCCGATGAATATTATATTAACGGATTTATATAATGGCTTACCGGTAATATGAATTATTGGATTAATGAATTTATAGATTATCGGTAATCTGATAAACCGGTAATCTGATATATGCATTATATGGTTTTTACGGTTAACATTTTTTGCCATTAAGGTTAAGATTTATATTTGATATATAAAATATAACCACTCATGTTAATGTATTGGTATTAACTACATTCTATTTATATATACATTCACAACATAGTATAAAAAATCCTTCATATGAATTTTTTATACCACAACAGTTATATAAAAGTAAGTAATTGTTACTTATATGAAATGTGAGATAATGATTATCTCATGTGGATAACTGATATAGGATATAGCATATTCGGATTATATCCTGTAAATGATGTGCATTTATTGGAAAATAAGATTTTAAGTAGAAATGCTATAATTTTTTACTGATTTAGGGAAAATCAGAAATTTTAAAAAATGGTGATAAAAATAATAGACAATAGATTAGACAAATCTAAATATGAATTTTTAAATGATAACGAATATAACATAATAAATAATTCTGTAATAATTTTTAAAGATATTCGCAAAATTTCTAATAAATTATATCTTAAAGTTGATTGTACAGATAATTCGATTTATAAAGAATATATAACTATAATATTACGAATAGAAAATAAATTAAATCGTGTTTTACAATATATAAAAATATACAATCATAGTATGTATATTGTATTTAATTATTATTAATTCCTTTATTATTTTCATGGGAAAATAAAATTAAAAATGGTGATAAAAATAATTATAATGAGTGAAGAAAATATAAAAATGAGTAAATTAAGCGATATCGAATTAAAACTTTTTGACAATTCGATTATAAAATTTACAGATATAAATAAAGATGAAGATATAATCTTTATATACCTTCATAATGATATGATAGATTACATCGATTTAACAGAATTATTAAAAATATCTGAAAAATTAAATAGACATATTGCCTGTATATTATTTTCTACGTATAATAAAATTATATCAATACAATTAGAAAAAAATATTAATTAATTCCTTTATTATTTTCATGGGAAAATAAAATTAAAAATGGTGAAAAAATGGATTATGTAACTTTAAACAAAATAGAATTTTCACTTTTATTAAAGAGATTTAATAAAAATGTGAATGAATATAAAGAACTGCTAATAAATCCGTTAGATATAGAAATATATCGTAATGGAAAAATATATATTGATAACAAATTTTATAAAAATATTGAAATAAATTTCAATGAGATATTAGAATATCTTAAACACAAACAGGTAAGGTATACATCTAATATCGTACATGTCAGGAAAAACAAATATGTTATCCAATTTTTGCCTGACAAATACAGGCTTTATAAGAATAATACAGATGATGATAATTTTATTTTGTCATCTGAATATAATTATAATTGCTTTAATGAAAAAGAGAATATCAATTATGTAAGACATAAAATAAAAGAGATGGTATAAATGAGTGAAAAAATAAACGATTTTGCGGATTTTAATAAAAATAATATTATAAAAGTAGTTGTTAGCGATAATGAATTTTTAGGTTTTGTCTCATGGAATTTTTCACATACTCTAAATTTCTTTAACACCGAATTTGAAAATACCGATGTACGAAGTATTGGAGATTTTAAAAATGATAATGTGGATTTAGAATATGGATTAAGAGAAATGGACAAATGGATAGCAGAAAAAACCCGATATTATGACCAGTTAAACGAATTACGGAAAAAATTAGAAAAAATTCTTGAACGGGAAAAAAAAGAGATGGTATAAATGGATTATGAAAAATTAAACGATTTTGCGGATTTTAATAAAAATAATATTATAAAAGTAGTTGTTAGCGATAATGAATTTTTAGGTTTTGTCTCATGGAATTTTTCACATACTCTAAATTTCTTTAACACCGAATTTGAAAATACCGATGTACAAAGTATTGGAGATTTTAAAAATGATAATGTGGATTTAGAATATGGATTAAAAGAAATGGATAAATGGATATCAGATATAATAAAAGAATATAAAAGAGATGGTATAAATGAGTGAAAAATACAGATTTGTAATAACATACGATGATTGGACTATTAAAGATGTAATAAGCTATTATGAAAATGTACATATGTACAACTTTAACAATGCTAAAAACGATGATGATAATATAGGCGGATTATATAATCATTGGATTATACAACGTTTATACAACCTTAAAAATTTTAGTGATTATTATTTAACAGATGACATTATGGCTCAAATGATTTTAAATAAGGATTACGGAATAGCATTTTATAATTCCAGTAATGGATACGGTACTCAATCAGATGTTAATGGTTGTGAGTTTATATTATTCGTTGACCACAAAAAAGATTTTAAAGAATTAGAAAACTGTAAAACTGAAATTTTACATCGTTCACGTGGTAATATATGCCAAATCATGCCTCAAATTTTAACCTATGTAACACAATCATACACGTTAAACAATGAGAAAAAAGAACATACAACTAAAGAATATGTGGATTTAACAGATGCATGGTTTAATATCGATTTTGAAGATAAGGAAAGTATAAAATATTTTTTCAGTGAAGTTAAAAATGAATTGCCGGATATTGATATAAACGAATTAGAAAAATGTTTTAATGATAATAATTTTAAAGATTTGAGGTGTTAACATGGCAATATATAATTTTTTTGAATTAACGGATAACAATTTTACATTAGATGCCGATGTATGCGTAAAAGTGAAATCTACATTAATAAACATGAAAAAATATGTAATATCCGAATTAAACAGGATAAATTTTAAATCTGAAATGGAAAAAATCGGATTAAAATATGAAAAAATCAGTTATAACATCGTGAAATACTATAATTACAATAATTTTAGTAGTATAGATATTCATATATCAGTTACTGATATGGATAAATTAATTAATGCGATGTCTAAATATGAAAATGAGATAAACGAATTATTAGCAAAAAATAAATCATACGATGGCTATATCTCATTAACACCGGTAAATTTTGCAAATGCCATTTACGAATTGAAGGAAAAAAAGGAAATTGATATTATAAGTTTATCCGTGATTATAAGAGATATCCTGAAATCAAATAATGCCGTAGATGAAGAAGATTTAAGAGATTGTGCAGAATATTACACCAGATGTTAAAAAATACTTTTAAAACGCAATTTAGAATTTTATAATGATTGCGAATATAAATAAAGAGATGGTAAAATGGATAACATAAACGAATTTTTAGATATGATTAGAAATAATCATATAATTATAGGATTGACCGCTAATGATTGCCTGTACGGATTTATAATAAGTGATATGAATAATTCATTAAAATTATTCAATACTGATTATAAAAAAATAGGCTATAAAAAATTTCATAGCAAAAATATAAATGAAATATTAAAACAAATGCAGGAATGGGAAAATGAAATACTTTTTACTATGAATATAGATATGATATTAAGAGATGGTTATTATGAGTGAAAATATAAAGGATTTTGATATGTTAAAAGAATACCATATACAGATAAAGGGAATAAAAAACAGAATAAAACACGGAATTAAAAGATATGAAATAACGTTAAATAAAATGTCAAAATATCAACGTGAATATTTATTAAAAGAAATTTCAACAGGAAATACAATAAAAACAGTATATAATGAATTACATACTGATAATAATTTTTATTTAACATTATTTGATTTCAGTAGAGACTTTATAAAAACTATGTATGGATTTTATCTATTCAGGGATAAGGTTTATAAATTAACTTATCACATAGCCGATAATTTGCTTAATGATATCGTATTATCGTTTAATGATATAAAGGAATACGCAAAAAATATTAATAGCGATAACATAGAAAATTATTAATTTTTTAGATATTTTTATTTATGCCCATAGATAATAAACTATGCCCATAGTTTACAACATACAATAAATAACAGTATGCCCATTGCATAATCTATGCCCATGTGTTATATTGGTTATGCCCATGTGTTATATTGATTATGCCCATGATATGGGTTGACATGGCTATTAAATCCGGGAAATATTATATTACCGGGAATATATAATGGCTTCCCGGGAATATGAATTATTGGATTAACAGATTTACAGGTTACCGGTAATCTGGTAAACCGATAATCTGGTATATATGAAATATTAATTTTTTGATTATCGCTAATTTTTGCCATTGGGATATGATTTTTTTATGGTATAAAAACTCTATTCGCTTATGTTTTTGTAGTTTAATTTACTACATTCTATTTATATATAAATTCACAACATAACATTAAAATTCACAAATGGGATTTTTTTATACCTAAAGATTTATATAAAACCATGCAATTTATACTTATATGAAATGTGCAATACGAATTATTGCATGTGGATATGTGAATGCACATATTTTGAATATGTGCAGGATTGGGATTATG
>JAJZXU010000022.1 GCA_021806235.1 Thermoplasmata archaeon | reverse complement strand
GATGTTTCACCGGTACTTGATTTTCTTGGAAAATATTCCCTCACGCTCCACGTCAGGGAAATAAGGTTAACAGAGGACGACGAAAAAGTTCTGAGTGAACACCCCGAATAATATTGTCCCAAAGCCAATAAAATAAAAAAATTAAAATTTCACATATTTTCATTCTCTGGTTTTTTTGTGCTTTCCTTTGGTAGTGGGGCCTCTATAAGTCCTATATCATCGATTTTTGTACTATTTTTTATTGAAAAATAGGTAACAAATAAACCTATCAGCACAAGAAGAACTAAAGTAGTTATGGATGCCTGGAAATATGGAAAACTCGGTGGATAAACACTATAGTAAACACCAAATACCAGTACAACAAGGGAAATTATTGGCAGAACTAAATGAAAACTCATCTTTAATTCATCCAGCTTCTTGAACAGGAACGGTAATGCAAAGTCACTCATGATATGACCGGCAAACAGAGCTATACTAGCTATTGTTATAAGAAACAGGAAACCATAATATGGTCCAAGTACGAGACCTGCTGCTACACTGGCTATTATACTTGTAATGCCCATAAACGCTATTGCATTTGACGGCGTCCTGTATTTTGGATGTATTTTTACAAACCACGGTGGCATTACACCGTCCCTTGAAAATGAATAGGACATCCTTCCAAGAACATTAAGTGGAGACACCATAGATACAAAGATACTATTGAAAAGTAAAACTATAACTGTTATAAGAAATGGCAATCCAAGGAATTTGTCTGATAATATCAATCCCGGCACAAGATTTGAGGCAAAGCCTCCCATTTTGGTTGGGCCCCAGCCAATTGTTAATGCATATGCAGTAAGTAAAAATATTCCTCCCGTAATAACAAAACTGACAGCCATTGCCTTTTTAATATTTTTCCTCGGGACTTTAGCCTCCTCACCTATATATACCGCTCCCGAAGCACCGGTCATAAGAAATGTTCCAAGTACTATTCCCTCAAAAAGAGGAGTAATACCTCCGGACAGCGCAGGTAAGAAAACTGCACCGGTATTTTTTGGACCGGAAATAACTATTATAGCCACACTTAAAATACTAAGTATAGCTATTTCAAGCACTGCACCAACCAGGGCATATTTTACAGATGGCTTTATTCCAATATATGGCAAAATAGTAAAAATTAGCACAAATATTATTAAAATTGGTATCCAGAGATATTTAGATACCGTTATCCCGAAGAAATCTGAAAAAATAGCAGGTACTAAAACACCCGAAAAGAAAAGCGTTGTATTAGCCAGTATTGCATATTCGAACATTAAATATATAAGTCCATCAAAAAGTCCATATTTTGGTCCAATAGCTTTTCTGGTAAATGTATAAAAACCTCCTGCACTTGCAATTTTACTGGAATATTGATATGGTGTATTAACCCATATAAGCCCGCTAATAACGGCTATAAGTATTGCAAGTGGCAAAGCCCCTTTAGCATAAAATGCAGCTCCAGTAAGTGATGTAACCACTGAGGCAAGTGGAGCGGTAAATGCAACAGTTTGACCTACTAGTGGCCAAAACCCTACAGACCCTTTCATTAATCCCATTTTATTTACTTTTCTAATCATAATGTATACATATATTTAATATATATAAATGTTTTTATACTATTTAAAAATCTTTTTAATAATATTCTTATAAATACTATATTACATATAAATTTATAATAAAATCACTTATAGCACTATGTTTTTAATATAAAAACAATCTTAATACAGTAAGATATAGTAGTAAAAATTTAGCACAGTGAAAAAAAACCTCTTTAAGAAAGTAAATAGGGTACTACCGAATTTACATCTGTGAAGACCGTAGCTCTACCAGCAATGGCAACTCCAGCCGCTGAAACATGAAATCCACGACTAAAGTCGTGAAAGGATATCACAGTAAATATTTATACCAATTAAATATTATTGGGTAGATGGCAGAATCAAATAATCACGGTGAACTGGCAAGACATTTGACATTCAAAGACGTTTTTTTTCTCTCATTTGGTGGCATGTCACCCTTGCTCAGTATATTTACATACGGTGCATTCGCTATAACACTGGCAGGATATGATGCACCTATTGTAATGATTATAGGGACATTGCTGGTTTTAATTAATGGGTTATCCGTAACGCAACTATCAAAAAGATTTTCATCTTCAGGCGGATATTATACATATGCTTTCCAGGCCCTATCAGCAAGAATAGGTTTTGATACAGGCTGGATGTATATTTTTTATTCAATACTGTTCGGTTTAGCCTATCTGGTAGGGGCAATGTTTGTAATTACAACTATCCTCGCCTCATTTGGCATAACAACATACTATGCATTTTTGATTATTATTGTTCCCTCTATTTCTTTCTTATTGATAGGAATAAGATTATCATCAAAATACGCTTTATACGCTGTGGCAATTGAAATAGCTTTTATGGTTGCCATAATTGTAACATCATTTATTATGACAAAGGGTGCTGCCTATATACCCAACCCGACGGTATACCCAATATCAACAGGTGCCCTGTTCCTCGGAATATTATTTGCAATGGGCATACCCACAGGTTATGGTTCAATAGCCCCTGTTTCCGGAGAAATTACAAATCCAAAGAAGGTTGTCGGGAAAAGTGTAATAACTGTAATAATTGTTGGTGGCGCACTTGCAACAATGATGATATATGCAATATCAAATATTTTACTGCAGAATAATTTGATATTACCTGTAGCAGATAAATTACCTGTAATAGGGATAATAAAAACTGATTTTGGCCGTTTCAGTATATATTTCTATTATGCTGCTGCCATAGCAACAATAAATGATGGCATACTTGCAGTTTTATCATTTGGTTCTGCGGCATCAAGAACGTTTTTCAGAATGGGTTATGACAGGACATTTCCATCCTTCTTTGCAAAAAAAATTGGCGACAATCCCATAATAGCAACATCGATTGTAAGTTTAATAATAGTATTATTGCCACTACTGATCCTGCATTACATATCACTCGAAATAGCCTTCATATTTCTGGGTACAATAGCAGCTCTGGGTGGTTTATTCATACACGTCAGTGCAAATTTCTCACTGTTAAGAATTGGAATAAGAAGAGGAAAGCGCCTTGTATCAAGGGCAAATAAAACGTTATGGGGTTATTTATTCGATTACAGGGAATTCATACTGGCTGTAACGGGTGCTATTATAAGTACCATAGTTCTAATATATTCTGCATATTCGACGGTTCCTTATTATACAACAATATTTTTAACATGGATAGTTATAGGTTTTATTTTATCTGAGGTCAAAGGAATTACAACAAAAGCACCTGAAGAACTTGATATAAGCAAGGAGGGGAAAATAGTTGCTGAGAATCTTTTAAATGCTACAGTTATGGATGCAAGAATTCCTGGATCGGATATAATTGTAAACATAAATGATACGTTAAAATCCGTTATGGAAAAACTATTATCAAAAAATCTGCCATACGCTGTTGTTGTTGACAGCAATTTAAAGCCTATAGGTACGTTATATATAATAGATATATTATTATTGCCAAGGGAAGCAATAGATAACGGTAAAATTAACCAGATGCATATTGAAAAGGCCGTAAGTGTAAATAAGGATACTGATGTAACCGATGCGGTGCGTGTTTTAAAGGAAAACAATGTCAATATACTGGCAATAGTTGATGGAACCGGTAAGGCTATAGGCACTATAACTGAAAGAGAAATACTGCTAAAACTCGGCACCGTTGAAAAACCAGGCTCATTTGATGATTCCGGGGATGAAACGTCAGCGGATTAGTATTTTAATTATAAATTTCTTTAATACTGCATCAACCGTTTTACAGTTATAATGCCGGCAACTGTGCCCCTACCCTCTCCTTTTTGAAAATTTTTCTGCAGATATAATTCCTGATGCGGTAGAGATTATTTTTCCCTGTAAATTATTCATGGTTATAAAATCTGGAACTTCATGTAAATTTTTTGTTATTATTAATTTTATATAAAAATATGATTAGGGATTTTCAAAGCCATTTTTTGATAATATTTCATCTATTTCCATTCTTCTCTGTTCCATTGTATCCCTGTACCTTACTGTTACAGTATTATCTTCCATGGTCTGATAATCTACTGTAATGCAATACGGTGTACCTATTTCGTCCTGTCTGGCATATCTTTTCCCTATTGATCCGGTTTCGTCGTAATAAACATATTTATCTACTTTTTTCATTGCATTATAAAGTTTTAATGCCTGGGCCTTTAATTCGTCCTTTCTCATTAATGGAAATACGGCAATATGGTAGGGTGCAATATTATAATTTAATTTTAAAACTTTGAATTTATTACTCCTCTCGTAATATGATTGGGACAATAATGCTAAAATTATTCTGTCTATACCGTACGATGGCTCTATAACATATGGTATTATTTCCCTGTTATCTATTTTTATTTTCATAGATTCATTTGAATTTTCATCATGGGTTTTTAAATCAAAATTTGTTCTATTTGCTATTCCAACTATTTCAAACCAATCATTATCAATTAAAGCCTCGGCATCCCACGAATCGGCCGCGTAATGTGCCCTTTCATCCGGGTTATGTTGCCTGAATCTTAATCTTTCATTATCCATACCAATATTTTCAAGGATATACTGTGTTTTCAGTACAAAATATGCAAAAGCTTTATTGCTTATTATATTTCTTTCTGCGGCCTCTTTTACAGTTATATAATACTCATTACCATTATTTGGCTTAAGATTTATTTTTTTATATTCATACAGTTCCTTAAAATATAGATTATCCGGGTCGAAAAACGCCTCAATTTCGCACTGATTGAACTCCTTCAACCTTATCAGGCTCTGCCTGGGTGCTATTTCATTTCTGAAACCCTTACCTATTTGCCCCCCTATTAAAGGCAATTTATTTCTATTATAGTTATACAGCAATTTAAAATTCACAAATATTCCCTGTGCCGTTTCAGGCCTTAAATATAAATCATTATTCTCAGTTTTGAACATCAGGTTAAAGTTATATACATTATCAATCAGTGAATCGCATACAGGGCATTTCAGTTTAAATTCTTTAGTCAGTTCAACTGCCTCGTCAATATTTTTAGGTATTTTATTTACATTATTATACAATAAAATGGTTTCAAATTTAAATTTACTCTTACAGTTTTTACATTCTGCAGCCATATCAGAGAACCTTGCTATATGGCCAGAAGCTTTAAATACGGGTTCGGGTGTTAGATTAGGTGTATCAACAAATACCGTATCATCACTTAAATACGATTCCTTCCATATTTTTATTATATTATCCTTTAATAGTGTACCCAGTGGACCGTAATCATAAAAGCCAGAAAAACCACCATATATGGAAAATGAGGGCCAGAAAATACCCCTCCTTTTTGCAATTTCTATTATATCACTGTACATGTTTATCATTAAATACTTTTAATATTTCTATATCATAGATCATGCCATAAATTTCCCCATGGCCTGATAGAATGGGTAGCTGATTATAATTCTTCTGGGACATTAATTTTACTGCATCTTCTATTGTTGATTCAAGGTATATAACCTTCGGGTCTGGCACCATCAGTTCTTTTACCCTTATATCTGGAACTTTTATGTTTGACTTCTCTATTATGTATGTAAAAACATTTCTTATGCCCTCCCAGGACCATGGGTCCTCATCATCCGCAATACCCGCTTCTGATAAAACCGATGTATGCGACATCTTTACCTTATCGAATATATCTCTATCTGTTATCATTCCCGTAAATTTACCGCCATCATCAAGAACTGGAAATGAGAAAACCTGTGATAATTTCATCATTACCAGTGCCACAGATAACGGTGTATCTTTCCATATGCATACAGAATTATACTCAATTATATCCTTTACCCTTAAACTTTTATATTCTTCACTGATTATATTAAGAAAGTTTTGAGGGGTTAATATGCCCGTAACCTCATTACTGTCATTAGTTACTATTAAATGTCTTTTACCCTGTTTTACCAGTTCATTCGCCGCAGTTTCTACACTATCACCCTCATTTATTGGTTTTGCCTTTCTCATTACTAAAGCTGTCTGTGTCTCATCCGGATTATAAAATATATCTCTTCTTGTTATTACACCCTGATATTTATTCTGGTTATCTACTATGGGTATACCGGTTACATTATTTTTTATTAGAACTTTTATGACCTCTGCAATAGAACTGGGAACAGTATATTTCACAGGATTCTTTGTCATTATATCTGAGACTTTATATTCCATGTCAGTGTATGTTTTTCTTATAAATAATTTTTTAGTTTTATTAAAATTTTTAAAGGTAAATTAAAAATTATTTAGATAGGGTAAAATTCTCCACATTTTTTTCAAGGGATCTGTTTTTCGTTTCAGGTGCCAGGAAAATAACTAAAAACAACCCAATTATCGAAAAGGCCGCAAATATGGACAGTGAGCTAAATATTGGGAATAATGGGAATAAAATAATGCCCATGATTGCTCCCACCCTTGAAACCGATGTTGCCAGTCCCTGTATGCTTGATCTTATACCCGTATCAAATATTTCTGTTGGATAGAATAATGTAACAGCTCCAACCCACTGTTCGAACAAAACGAACAAAAAGAAAAATGGAACTGTATACAATCCAGTTATTTTTATTACCGAGCCTATAATTAAAAGTACCGACATTATAAAAAACCCTGCTATTATTAAAAATCTTCTACCAAGTCTATCAGCCAGTGGCAAAGCTATTAAATAGCCTGAAATTCCACCTATTGATATTAACATGCTTATCTCTGCTATTGGCCTGAACTGATCCTTAAAGCCCAGAGTGCTGAAAATTACAGGATAATAAAAGCCAATGCCGTAGGCAGCAATATCAAATATAAACCATGCAAGCAAAACAAATATTAACATTACATAGAATTTTGGTGATTTTTTATTGTATCTGTCATAATCGTTTTCCTCTTTCTCTTTCGATGCGATCCACCTTGGTGATTCGGGTACCTCGAACCTTAATAATATTACCGGTATTGCTATTAATCCACCCACGATAAATGTATATCTCCAGAAGTATGGATAAATAACAAAGACATAATTTACAACGGAAGAAGCAAAGGCGCCAAGCCAGTACATTCCTACCATTGAAATTAATAATTTTCCTCTGGATTTTCTTGGTGAGAATTCAGACATCATTGTTGAGCTTATGGGGTAATCTCCACCTATGCCTATGCCCATCAGTAACCTGGATAAAAATAACTGGATAAAATTCCCGGATAATCCAGCAGTTATGGCAAATACGACAAAGAATATTAGATCCAGCCCAAAGATCTTTTTCCTTCCTATTTTATCGGATAATATTCCGAGTATTGGGGCTCCAATTAGCATCCCCACGAAAGATGAAATATCAACAAGGATATATTCAAGTTTTGTAAAACCCAGCTGTGTGGGTATAACAAGTATAGCCATTGTTATTATAGATAAATCATATCCATCAAGGAACAATCCCATTGAAGATAATGTAAACAACTTTTTCTGCTGAAACCCTATTTTTCCGTTATCTAATTGATTAAAACCATTCATATAAACACCTTTATATTTAAGAATCCATACAAGGGTTCACAATACACAAAATTTACTACAGTATAACATGTTATAATAAACGTCTATTTAATTCTTTTTATGCTAATGTTAATAAATGATTAAATAAAAAATATCAATAAATTTATAACAAAAACAATTTTAATATATTATTGATATGGTTACATGGAAAAATATTATGTTGAGGCAAAAGCATATCCGACAATTGGAATAATATTACTCGGTGGTGTATCGAATAATACAAATAGAATACCAAGGCATACAACTGCTGGTATAGCATATACAGGTTTAAATGATGATATTTGTGTTAAAACAGATCTGTATTTATCTAACGAAAGGTCGGGAATTATTAACGGTAAAAAAATAGATGTGAACTCCTCAAGGTCACCATTTATCGTTATCGATAAATTCAGAAATCAAATTTTAATGCGGCATCCAGAATTCAGGGAAATTTCATTTACATCTGAAAATAAAAATATTATAAGCGGGAGCTCGGATGCCGGTGCAGCTGCAATAGGGGAATGTATAGAATCTATTTTTGAATATAATATTAATATATTTACATTTGAAAACGATTTACAGAAAATATCTGAAAGTGTTGGAAGAAGTTTATATGGTGGTTTAACCGTAAACCATGCAAATGGCAAAGAATCATTAACAGATGAAATTCTGGATGCCGGGGACTTCAGAGATTATATAATAGTTGGATGTAAATTTTCAGAGGGAAGAAAACCATCGGATGTAATACATGAAAACATAATAAATCACAGTAGATATAATGATAGGGTAAAAAATTCAGAATTAAAATCAAAGAAATTAAATGAACTTGCAAATTCCAGGAATATTAAGGGAATATTTGAACTCGCTGAAGAGGATACAGAGGAATATCATTCAATGCTAAGGGATGTAAATGTGAATATTATAACAGATGATATGAATAAATTTATTTCCAGATTAAAGGAATTAAAAAAAGGGTTCTGGAATGCATATATAGTTACAGGGGGTACAAATGTATTTGTTGCTGTAGAAAAAAATAATATGGAAAAAATATACAGTGAAGCAAAGAAATTCAATTCTGACCCAGTATATTTAAAGGTTGCCGGTAAACCCGAAGTGGTCTCAAAAAACTTTTAAATTTTAACTATTTATTCCTCTTAAAGATTTTTTTATACGGAAACAGTATAAGTGTCAGTATCGCAGCCAGTGATATGAATAAGCCGGCATAGGAATATTCCGGTACATGATCTGCATATTCAAGTGGCCATTTCCCCTCCGCTCTCATAACATTAAGTTTTATAAGTCCATACCATGGTATATAACCATATGCTATACCAACTATATCGGATAATTTAACTGGTTTTATATGGAATAAAGCTTGATCAGATGCATAATACGCATTATATGTTTTATTATAATACGGTGCATAATTAGGCAGACATGCTAGATTATGGTCACCAGCAGTTATAAATCCCGACTCGTTTTTAAGGCCAGAAATATTTACAATTAGATTTCTATGTGCATAACCAACATCCTTCATTAATATGAAATTTTTATTAACTGTAATATCTTTCTGGTTATGGTATCCGCGTATTTCTGGCATTGCATTATTCCAGTATAGATAAAACATTGCCCTGTGAATAATAGTTTTGCCGTTTCCGTAGTCATGGTACAGTATCACATTTCCATATTCGCCATAACTTGTGTAGTTATGTTCACTACCGGTTACATACGTTTTTATTTCGTTTATAGCCGTTACCTTTTTCACAAATACCACTGTGCCCTCATCGATCATCCCGTACTGCCATGTGCTTGAATGCTCCATACTGTATGATTCAACAACGGAAGCCGGTGGGAAAACCCCGGAATATAATGTAAGGGATATAAAAATTAATATTATGATTAAAACAGCAATAATCCATGCATTTTTATAAATCCTATTTTTATTTAATTTCACCTTTTAGTTAATGGAAAAATATTATTTAAATTATTATAATTAACTGTGTTTTTTTATTATTTACAGAAATAATACCGCCTGCAGGCAATAAATATTAGTATAATATATAAATTTATATTATACAATGATAAAAAATACCTATTATTTCGTTTCATGCTTTGCATCATCCTTAATTATAGCATATTTTATGTCATATAGATATAAGGATTTCGCATTTTATTATATGTTTTATACCATTGTATTATTCATCATAATAGGATCAATTACGATATTTCCATTTACATATTATAATCATTTATCCGAAGCACTTTTTATAAAAAAGGTAAAAAAATATAGTTTAAATGATATAAATGGGATGGATAATAATTTTAATGCCCTTGTAAAAAACAATAATTATAATGTGATAAAAAAAATTATAAAAAATAAAAATATAGAAGCAAAAATTGTTATGGATAGTTATTCTCTTTATTTTTACCAGCTTTTTGAAACCCATATATTATCTGATATGCCATTTTTAACTATAAATATAAATAATATAATAGAGATATCACAGAAAAACGCCAGAATAACCCTTAGCGTTCATGAAAATATAGACTTTAAATGCAATTTTTTTATAATAAGGACATATAACACTGAATGTAAGTTATTCATTCAAAATTGCAATGAGGATAATTTTATAGAAGATTTATACAAAAATTATAACAAACTGAAATTTTAATTTATAAATATTCCAGTATAATAACAACATTTAAATTATAGTTTTAAATTATTCATCATATGGCTAAAGATAATAACAATGAAAACTTCCAGTCGGGAGCAGGGTTGATAAGGTATTTCAACGAGGAGGAAATAAAAGGTCCTGCTATAGATCCAAAGTTAATCATTTACATGGGAATAGCAATGGCGGTAATAGTTGAACTTGCTAAAGTTTTCTGGCCAATCTGATTACCAAAAATAACAAAAAATTTATAGGATTTATCATTAACCATTCAATGGTTTATTCAATATTAAGATGCCCTGTATGTAACAGCGAGTATGATATAAATAGGAGTAGTTATTTATGTGATAAATGCGGTAATATTTTAGATATTATTCAGAATGATCTCGACAATTTTGAGTTATCCAATTATGACGGCGTCTGGAAATATAAAAATTTAATACACCCGGGAATAGACAAAAAATATATAGTAACAAAGAGGGAAGGAAACACAAATTTGTATAAAAATTTTAAAATATCTGATTACTCGGGAATAGAAAATATATTTTTAAAACACGAGGGAGAAAACCCCACCGGCTCTTTTAAAGACCGGGGTATGACGGTTGCAGTTTCTGAGGCAATGAGATTGGGTTTTAAGAAAACATTATGTGCATCTACCGGTAATACATCTGCTGCTGCGGCAAGTTACAGTTCATTCGCCGGTATCAATAGCTATGTACTTATACCGGAAGGCAGGATATCAAAAAATAAATTATTTCAGGCAATAGCATACGGTGCCAATATAGTTAATATAAACGGGGATTTCGATACAGCCATGGCAAATGTCAGGGAAACATTGAAAAAAAGAGATGATTTTTATGTTTTAAATTCATTGAATCCATGGAGAATAGAAGGCCAGAAAACAATAATATTTGAGATAATGGAAAAACTGGAACCGGATTTTATATCATTTCCTGCGGGAAACCTGGGTAATACATCAGCGTTTGGCAAAGCCCTGATGGAATTGAAATCCATGGACAAAATAAAAAAGGTTCCGAAATTAATAGCAATACAGGCAGAAGGTGCATCACCGTTTTATGATTATATAAACGGTAAAATGGATAAGATAGTACCTGTTAAGGCAGAAACAATAGCATCGGCAATAAGAATAGGCAACCCTGTAAATTTTAAGAAGGCGAAAAGATCCATAGAATTTACAAAGGGAATTGTTGAGAAGGTATCCGATAAGGAAATAATGGAAGCAAAGAGAATAATAGATGGGTCTGGAATTGGCTGTGAACCGGCATCCGCTGCATCTTTAGCCGGAGTAAAAAAATTAAGGGATAGCAATATAATAGGCAAAAGTGATACTGTTGCATCAATTCTGACAGGAAATATGTTGAAGGATCTTGATATGGATTTAAAATATAATGCCATGAATATTGGGGATGTTCTATTTTAAATTATCCTTAGTTCCACTTATTATTGCGGACCAGAACTGGTCATCTTCGGGCTTTATATCATAATAATTATCGTTTTCCATTATTTTTATTCCGTATGATTTGTCCTTTATTTCACCTATTATTTCGGATTCTATTTTATTCTCTCTAAGTATATTAAGGAATTCATCTGCATATTCATTTTTTACCGTTATCAGTAATGTGCCCTCACTTATAGACCTCAATGGATTTATATTGAATAGTTTACAGATTTTTTTTACATTATCATTTATTATTATTTTTTCCATATTTACCAATAATCCATTATTAGATGCTATTCCTATCTCGTAAATTGAGTTTAATAAACCACCCTCTGTTGCATCGTGCATTGATGTTATCTTATCTATGCCATAATCTATTGACAGTTCCTCCTCACGTATGCAGGACATATCGTAAAACATGTTATTTAGATCACTTAATGTATCTGTTCCCAGTTTGTCCTTAACATACTGGGGAAAGGTATATGATAATACAACAGATGCTTCAAGGGCACATGTTTTTGTCATTATTATTTTATCATTAATTTTTGCATTTTCAGTTGTTATATAATTATCACCGATACCTACCAGTGTAACACCGCCAAGCATTGGATAATCTGTGTTTGCATACCTTGCCGTATGTCCTGTTACTATTTCTATGTTATATTTTAAGGACTCTTCATTTATAACATCCCAGATCTCATTAAATTCCTCATCCTTTATATTTAATGGTAGATTTAAATCTATGCTCATATAATCTGCCCTTATTCCAGAGGTGTACATATCAGATAACAGTATATGGAATGCAAACCATGCAGCCTTTTTTAATCCGAATGTTTTATCAATATATAACGGATCCGTTGTCAGTACCATATATTTATTCCCAACCTTCACTATTCCAACATCAACACCATTTTTAGGTGGAACAACAACCTCTTCCCTAGTCTTTCCTATCCTGTTTATAATATTTTTCTCAAAAAAATCTCTTGATATTTTACCTATCATTTTATCACCCAGAAATGATTTAAAGGGCCATAGCCCTTACCCATTGGAAATGAGTTTTTAATAGCTCCCTCTACATATTCCCTTGCATTCCCTATTGCTTCATTTAGCGGCATACCCTTAGCCATATAGGATGCAATTGCAGACGACAGTGTATCACCGGTGCCATGTGTATTTTTTGTATCTATTCTTTTCCTTTTAAATTCATAAAACTCATTTCCATCATACAGAATATCATCTGAAAAATATGAATTATAATGCCCACCCTTAATTAAAACCTTTGTATTAATACTGTTATAAATTATTTTAGCGGCATTTTTTATATCATTATAATTATTTATTTTACTTTTTGAGATAACCCCCGCTTCAGGTATATTTGGTGTTATCAGGCATGCTATTTTCATAAGTTTATTTACCATGGTATCTATCGCATCCTCCTTTAATAGCCTCACATTTGTTTTTGAAATCATTACAGGGTCTATAACAATGTTTTTTACACCATACTGAATAAATTTATCCGCAACTTCACTTATTATACTGGATGAATATAGCATTCCTGTTTTAGCGGCATCTGTACCTATATCATCCAGAATTTCATCAAACTGGTCATCTATAAATTTTAATGGTAGTTCGTATATTGATTTTACAGAAACGCTATTCTGTGCGGTTAATGACACAACAACAGCTGTACCAAAAACCTTTAAGGCAGTAAATGTCTTTAAATCCGCCATTGTTCCTGCTCCACCGCCAGAATCCGTGGAGGCAACAGACATAACTCGGGGTATCATAACTGTACATAATACAACAAAATATTAAATTGTTTCCCGGATTATAGTTTGAAGGTAATAACTTGCATTCCGTATTTATATAACCATGGATGGTCATGGTCATGTACAATAAATATATTAAAAAGATTAATATAACGATGTTAGATTAAAACCCAGCTATTATAATCTCATGCCGTGGTTATGTGATATAAATGAACGATAAAGAATACCGGATAATATTAAATGAAATTTCGACAATGTCTATGCTTATACCATTTATTCTATGGGGTCTTTATGGTTATTTTAATATATATGCAATACTATTAGAATCTTTTTTCATAATATTTTCATTTATATTTCTATTTTTATCCAGTATCAATGCTAAAATAAAGATTCACGAAAATTATATTCATCTTTTAAGGTATCTAATTTTTTTATTGCCTGTTTTACTGATAGTAAATCTTTTAAGAAATATTTACCTTAAAATAATTATAATTATTTTTATTATTGCAGTAGTACTACTGATGGAACATTATTATGATAAAAACAATTATAAACTGTTAGATAAAGATTTTTTCACTCAAAAAAATATTGGGATAATAGTATTGCTGTTTATTTTAACGTTATCCGCAGGAATAATAATAACAACCTTACTGATAAACCTTTCAGTAGATGATGAATATTTAATAGATCTATACTCGGCAAAACAATTTTTAGGTGGTTTAAATCCGTATATACATTCAACAACAGCAAATATTTTCTCCATTTATAAAAATTTTAACCTTGACTATACAACACCAACAACATATGGCGCAGTAATAACATTTATGGGATATCCTGCACTGGCTTTTATTGCATACATACCATATTTTTTTATAGGCAGGCTGGATAATGCCATGATAGGATTATTATCTATTATACCGTTAATCTTAGTGTATAAAAAATTCCAGGATAAAAAACTGGCATTGCTGGGGGTAATGGCAATTATAATGAATTTTGTGTATATGTACTCTGCGGTTGATGCCATAATAGGCATATTATGGGTTTCATCTTTAATGATTTCATATTATTTTCTCTATAAAAATCCATTTTTATCCGGAATATTTTTTGGTTTATCCATATCCGCAAAGCAGTTCCCCATTTTTATTTTTCCATTTATTATATATATGATTTACCGTGAAAGGGGATTAAAAAAGGCTATTCAGTGGCTTTTAATTGCATCTGCAGTTTTTTTAATAATAAACGGTTATTTTATTATTTTAAGTCCAGTTACATATATTACTAATGTTTTATCACCCGAATTAAACCGTCTAATAGGCATAGGCTATGGCATATCGCAGCTTTCATTCATGGGTTATATTTACATTCCATATACTGCCTTTACCATTGTATTCACCCTGGTATTTATAATGTCAATAATTATTTATATAAAATATTATGATTTATTAAAATATGAACTATTTGTATTTCCGGTTTTAATCTTTTTCTTTAATTACCGTGTACTGCCGGGATATTTCATATACTGGCCAGTATTATCATTACTGGTTATAGAGGATATAAACTATGGTAAAGATCTTATAAGCATTAAAAAAATAAACTATAAAAAATTGAAAAGGTTTGCATATATAGCATTCATATTTATTGTAATAATTGTGGTTATATTTTCGGGCATTAATTATTACCATGTCAATAAGGTAAATATAAATTCCATAAAACCAGAGATTAAAGGTGGCAGTATAAAATATATAGCGGTTAATTTAACATATAGTGGTAGTTCAGATAAAAATCTTTATTTCCGTGCCATGGTAAACGAAACAAATTATAATGGTTATCTATTTAATGTCAGCAATAATTCAATATCACCGGGCCAGACAAAGACATTTTATCTATATCCAGTAAGGGGCGAAAATATACCCGGGAATGTTACAATAAAAGTAATAGCATATAATAATACAAATCTCGGTTATGCAACATATAAAATACATAATAACAGGGTAACAAAAATTAAAAATATACTGTTTATACCACCAAAATATAAAATATCCTTCAATAGGGTTTAATATTTTCATTCCAATATGGCGTATTATTTATGTTACCGGCAGAGTATTATAATATCTTCCCGTCAGTAGGTTTATAATAGCTGTTTTTACACTGTGTCCTTCCTTTTTACAATTCATGGTGGTTTATTTCTACCATAGTTAAAATCACAATATTTAATAATTAAATCTATATAAACTTTATATGCATGGAGTCTTTAACGGTTATGCTGGTAAAAATTTTATTTTAAGCCCGCGGTATAATTCCATGTCAGTCTTTATTTATATTACCCTGTTTCTTTTAATAGGTCCATTATTGCCAGGCGTTAGCTGGTTCAAACTTGGGGATTTTACCCCTGATATGGTTAATTATATCCACACGATAATGATACCATTTGTTTTTCTTCTGTTTATATATTCTTCTGAACTTCTGAATCTCCTGCCATTTGAAAGAAAAATTGTAAATATTGGTACATATCCATTTTTACTCATCAGTGCTTTAGGAATAGCCTTTTATTATCCGGCACGTTTTGCAAATATTGACTACGCCCTTCAGGCTATTAGGGATGTATGGATGATCATTCTTGCAGTTATATTTCTTGTATCGCTTATTCTCATGCCATTCCATGACAGGGAAAAATTTCGAAAAATCTGGGGTGCATATGCCCTTCTTCTTGTGGGCACAGTATCCGGCATAATTGCATCGCTAATGGGAGTAATCTATGAATATGGTTTTCTATTTGGCTTTGCCTCAGTTCCATGGTTCAATAATTATGTAATCGCATGGGGAGGATTGAATACTTTCCTGGGCAATATTTTTACTTCACATTCGCATCAGATGCTGCCAGCAGTAATGGGAGTGATCGTAGCCCTGGCTGCAATTTACATTGGCTATGAAAAATTATCAGCCATGAAAAGAGGAATAGTAAATGTCAGCCTTTTGATTTCAGTATTTGGAGTCATTTCCATGAGTTATCTTTATTTTATCACAGTGAGCGAGAAAACCCACCCCATTTATGGGTGGGATGAAAGCGAACATATATAAATGAATAAGTACTTACATACTTGAGTACCCACGGGCAGTGGGGATTTGAAGCCTGATAAACCACCCAAAAATGGTGGCGGGAGATGGAGTAAGACCTCTGGAATACATGAAAGAGGCACTGTCGATGAAACAGGAAGCCCACGGCTTTAGTCGTGGGAGGATGTCACATCAGCCTTTGGTACCTATTCCATTCCTACATTATTTGTATCCGGAACAGGGGGGATGAACGGTCTTGCCCTTGATGACAGCCAGACCGGTCTGATTGGGGCCGGTGCCCTTATTTCTATAGCTGGCCTTTATTATGCCCTCTCTTTAAAGAAGCCTGAAAGATTACTGCAGGCGCTGGAGATGTATATATGGATGGCAACTATGGCTGTGATGATAGGAGTGGGTTATTCCATGGAATTCAACGAAACATATTATGGTTTCGGGTCTCCGGGTACCCCGCCTGCTGGAGGGGCAGGATATCTATATGACCAGGCGTTTACAAACGGTCATCTGCTATTTGCCTTTTTCCTTATGCCATTGCTTGCAGGGATATTACTTGTATTTATCTACTTTGTCAGGGAACAGAACACCCTGAAAAACATTATTGTGGCATTTGCAGGCACCGGTACAACAATTGGGGCGTTCGGCGTACTGGTATATACGATCACCCTTTCGTGGTATGTTGAGGCTACCGGCCTTGCCATGGTTATTCTGGCCATACTCCTGATAGCTATATCCTCAACTATAGCAATGATGGAAAAGCGTATTTATTCCGGGGTTAAATGATCTGGTAATTATGCTTATATTTCAATCCTATTTTTTCCTAAAAATATAATTAAATTCACCCTTTACTCTCTCAAAAATAGAATAAATAAAGACAAGGGAAGAATCGAATGTAAGGCCATGTTTCCTGGACCAGTCTATCTCCTTCACAAGGTATGTCAGATGCCGGCTCTTATCCTCATGTGATATATATTCGCTGCCATTCATATAGTTCATGATGTTGTTTATAATTCTGTTCTTTTCTTCATATTGAATATGTCCAAGCCTGCTGCCAATTTCAACCATTTTTATTCCTGCAAGGTAAGTTGCCTTAATAATATCATCTCTGGACATCCATTTTGTATAATAATTCAGAAAATCCTCCCATGAAGAACCTCTATCAAGCATATTGTAATAATCCATAATGTTGCTTCCATTAATAGTGTATCCATATTTTCCCCTCATCTCGTAGAAGAGTGATCCGGGATCGAGAAATGGCGTGAGCGGTGATATAAATCCATATACAGGCATCTCTTTGCTTCCAAAATCCCTGGAAAGGTGCTCATAGTATGCCCCATCCTTCATTACATCTTCAACTGTCTGGTATGGCAGCCCGATGGAGAAATAAATATCAAACTTTTTTGACCCAAATTCCCTGGCAAGCGAAATAGATTTTTCCAGAGCATCATTGGAATAATATCTCCCGGTTATATTTCTTATCCCAGGAATCGAGGAATCCGGCGATATTTCACAGGAAAAATCAACCACATTCCGGGAAAAATCCCTGAAATAATCCCTTCCAGGTGGCACAAAATACTCTGTGAGAATGGGAAGGTCAAGTTTCCTTGAACGGATTTCCCTGAAGAGTGCAGTATAGTACTTTTCACCTGTCTGATTTATATCACCTGCAATGAAAACCGGTGAACTTATTGTTTCCTTTACTGCTTCAATCTCATCTGCTATAATTTCTGGAGATCTTCTTACCGGTGACACAGGATAATAATTATTACTGTAGGCAAAGTTTGATCCACCACAGAAGCCACAGTTATACTGGCACCCCCTCTGAATCAGTGTTACTGCCACTGGATTCCTTATCCAGTTATAATATGGAAGATGGCCACGGATGTCATGGTATTTTATGGCATTCTTTATAAGAATTCTGTAATCAATAAATACGGAATCACCGGGATCATCATCTTTTAATGGTTTATTTCTCCTGATTTTGTTTCCATCCCTGTAAACCAGGTTTGGAACCATTTCCAGACTTTTACCTTCCTCAACTGTATCCAAAAGCGTAACAAGCTGTTTCTCCATAAAGTCCCCTGCCAGTATGAAATCAACGGCCTCATTGCTTTTCATTATGTCCTCAGCAAAGTATGATGAGGTAAATCCACCAAATAGAACCTTTTTATCAGGATGTATTTTCTTAACAATTCTTGCTATGTTAAAGGCACCCTGTACATGTGGAAGCCAGTGAAGATCAATGCCATATATCTCAGAATCAATATTTTTTATATACTTCTCAACTTCAAATTTATTGCTTGATAACATCAGTACTGCAATGTTTGAAATCCTACCCCTGTACCCGTGCTTCAGTGCATAGCCAAGCATACTTACAAATCCAATAGGGTACATCTCGAATAATGGTGTGGATGGGACTACATCTCCAATTGGCCCTTCCTTAAGTGCACGTTTCCTGAAATCATAGATACTTGGTGGGTGAAGAAATGCAATGTCCGTATCCATATAACCTTAATATACTTAAAGTACAAATCAATTTCTGTCTGTCCTATGGCGGCAATAGACGGCGCATGCCGGGGAGTATATACAACTAACATATGTGGAATGGATTGGAGAAATCGAGCTTCTTACCCTACTGGGAATGTTGTACAATTTGTCCTGTGTGTGGTAAGTTTGCACAGCGATGAATTATTACGAATATATTGATATTTACTGCTCTGGAAACAAAAAATAAGAAAAAAAACCAACGGGCTTTTTCCGCCATGATATCACTGGAAAAATTAAATAGGATATTATCTATACACTTTTCAATGACAGTAACGTTAAAATCCAGAAATATTATATTTAAGGTAATAAATGATTATAAAAACCCTGCACGTAATGCAGTATATAGAGGAATTGCAGAATATAAATAAACAGTGTTAACATGAAAATTAAAAGATTTGCAAAAACAATTGCTATAGGCTTTAAAGGGTTGAAATGCTATGATTAACCTGTATTATCTCATAATACCTGTAATAATTTTTATTCCACCAATTATAATATTATTTTTCCAGTTACTTTATTATTATATGGGTACAAAATTTAAGTATAATAAAGTGGAAATTAAAGATTTTCCATATTTATCAGTACTTGTCCCAACAAAAGGGGAAAATGTGGATACAATAAACGATTTAATAAAAAATGTACTGGAAGCAGAGTGGGACAAATCAAAAATTGAAATAATAATAATTTCAGATGACCGTGAAAGTTATTTCAATGAGATCAAATCAAAACTTATTATACCAGAAAATACAGACATTTTATTATTCAGAAGGGGGAAAAATAGAATAGGATATAAAAGTGGAGCCCTGCTTGAAGGATATAAACGATCACGTGGTGATCTCATTCTTACACTGGATGTGGATGCAAGGCTTGATAAAAATTCATTACTGTCTGCATACATGCAGTTACTGAACAGGAAAGCAGATGCGGTTACAATGAACTGGGAAGGTTATACACATAACAACACCTCATTAACCAGAGGAGTTATAATCTCAACATATTTTACAAATAAATCGATAGTCCAGGGCAGGGATAAGGGCAATATGGAGGTATTTCCAATAGGCTGTGGAACCGTATTTAAAAAAAGTGCTCTGGAAGCCGTTGGGGCATGGGACCCAGAAATGATTCAGGATGACCTTGAAATAGGTGCAAAACTTTTAAAGGCGGGTAAAAAGATCGTAAGTTCGGATGCAAGTGTTCACATAGATGTACCGGACACATTCGGGGCGTTTTATATACAGCAAACAAGATGGGCTATGGGTTCTATTGAAGTCCTTACGAGAAGGTTCAAGTCAATTTCCTCATCAAAATTATCGATAATAAAAAAAATAGATGCAATTGCATTCCTTTTACAGTATATACCTATAATACTGACATTTGTCATGGCAATGCTTCTCATAGCCTTTATACCATTTATACACTTTGATATATTGAATAATATATTATTTTTAATATGGTTCATTTTCCTTGCATTATATGCATATGTATTTATATTGATAGGGAAAAAATTGAATTTTACCAATAAGGAGGCATTAACAGGTCTGGGACGTACGTCATCATACACAGTTGCACTGTCTCCTTTTATGCTTTTATGGGCTTTCAGGGCATTTAAATCAAAGCGTATATATAAGGTAACCCCAAAGGGCAAAAAACACAATATAAGTTCAGTTATATACATAATATTACTATTTGGTATTATATTTCTAACCGGATCAATAATATATTTTCTACAGAATTTTATTTTTACGGGCATATGGTTATTATATTATTCCAGCGGTTATTTCTCAACATCCTATCTACTAATTAGGGAAAATAAATAAAATAAATTTAATAATATAGATATAATAAACCATTATGGTACTTGATTCATATAGAAGCCAGGGAGATAAAATATTAGTCCCATTATCAAAAATATTTGTAAAGGCAAATCCAAATACAGTTTCCATATTATCATTAGTTTTTGCAGGTTTAAGTGGATTATTTTATTATTTCAGCCATTATTATCTAATCCTTGCATTTATTTTTGTAATATTATCGGCATTATTCGATGCACTGGATGGAAAGATAGCAAGATTAAAAAACATTTCATCAAAAAAGGGAGACCTGCTGGACCATGTGTTTGATCGGTATTCGGATATCTTTATTATAATGGGCATGACCTTTTCAGTATATGGAAATGTTTACATTGGTTTATTTGCAATCATAGGAATTCTAATGACAAGTTATATGGGAACCCAATCACAGGCTCTTGGGTTAAAAAGAAATTATTCCGGTATAGCAGGAAGGGCAGATAGATTAGTTTTAATAATAATATTCATACTGGTACAGTTATTTATTGTGTCTCATTTTGATTTATACTCTGTAAAAATATACGCTACAGATATACTGCTATTATGGTTCGGCTTTGCAGGTAATATTAATGCAGTAACAAGATTTTTTGCAATGTATAAAAGTTTATAAACTTTTTAAGTAATCTGAATACCCCCTATTATATTCTGCTGCATCATCCATGCTTTTTGATTCAGAAAATATCCTTATTATTTTCTCGGTTCCTGAGGGCCTTATTAATGTCCACCCATTGTCATCATATATTTTTACGCCATCCGTAAAATCCATTTTTTTATTTTTATATTTTTCTATTAAATCATTATATATTTCATTCCATTCCCTTTTCCGTTCAACCGATGATTTTATCATTTTATAATCCGGTATATCCTTCAGTAATTCTGATAGTTTTTTATTTTCATTTGCCAGTAGATTTAACATCAATGATAGGGTCATGGCACCATCCCTGCAATACTGGTGCTTACCATAAACTATTCCGCCATTTTCCTCTCCACCTATTATTGCCCTATTATTTATCATTGCTCTTGCAACTATTGGTGCACCAACCTTTGTTAATATTAAATTTGCATTTTTTTCATTGCAGATCTCCTTTAATGCATCGGAACTGCTTACAGGGGTAACAACATTATCATTTTTATTTATTGAATATTTAACAATTAATGCCAGACTCTTATCGCCATCTATAAAATTGCCATTTTCATCTATAAAAACACACCTATCAGCATCCCCATCATGGGCTATTCCTATATCAAACTTTTTTGTTTTCATAATATTAATCAGATCACTTAGATTTTCGGGTTTCGGTTCAGAATCCCTTGAACTGAATTTTCCGTCGGGGTTTGAATTTAATGAAACTACATGGCAGTTAAATTTTGATAATAATAATGGACTCGTAAAATATGATGCACCGTTACCCGCATCTATTGCAACACTGAATTTTTTCTCCTTTATTTTGCCGGTGTTTACAGCATTCATAATGCCGTTTATATATTCGTCTATCACGGTATTGTCGGATGAGTACTGCCCAATCTCATTCCATGGAACGTTTTTAAACTTCTTTGAAAATATTAAATTCTCTATTTCTACTTCTTTCTCCTCGTCGATTTCAGTACCGTCCGAATCTATCGCCTTAATGCCATTATACTGTGGTGGGTTATGCGATGCTGTTATCATTATTCCCGGTATTTTATGGTTTTTGCAATAATACTGTAATGCTGGTGTTGGCAATATATCTAAATACACAGTATCGGTTCCAGTTGATAAAACAGCAGAGGCAACTGATAGCAGTATCATATCGCCACTTATTCTTGTATCCCTTGCAATAGCTATTTTCCTTGCATTAAAAAATGTTCCTATTGCCTTTCCTATTGCCATTGAAAATTCTGTTGTCAAATAATCATTTGGAACTCCCCTTATGCCATTCGTTCCGAATAACTGCGGTGTTTTCATAGCATAATATAGCAAGGTATTATAATAATTTTTATAGTAATTTTTTATCAGTTATGTTATATTTTCTTCCACGCCATTTTATATTTTTCATTCTTTTTGCTATTAATAGATTTATAATATATATCTCCGGCAGGATTATTGCAGCTATTACATTTGTAAACTTTATTTTAACCAATCTTTTTAACATGTTTATTACATATAGTGCCGCTGGAATTAAAAATAAGAAGAATAGATAATTATAAAATATTCCCATTAAAATTGCGGAAAAGAACAGAAATAAATACGACCCGTAAAATGATAAACCATAATAATAAATTCTTCTGTCTGCAGATATTGACAGTGCTGTTTGTCTGTTAGCCCATTCAAAGAAATCCACAAAATTCTCCGGAGAGTTTACATACGGCATTGAATTTTTTGTATAATATATTTTTAAGTTTTTATTTTTTGCTATCTTTGTCAGTGCAGTATCATCAGATATATGTTCACTAAAAAAACTTAAATCATCCTCAATTATCTCTCTTTTAAATGCCAGGGATCCTCCCCAGCCAAACCGTGTAAGTTTTGATTCCATTAATCCCATGCCAACAAATCCCCATACTTCCTTGACCTCAGACCAGAAACCATTTTTTGGGGCAAAATATGGAAATGTTGTTGATAATCCTGCATCATTATTTTTTAATGGCATTATTAGATTTATAAGCCAGTCATTTTTAACATATATATCAGAATCTGCGATTACATAAACATCATAATCATTAAATTTTTCCATTGCAGTACTTATTGCCTTTACCTTGCCACTGCATTTTTCGCATTTATAAGCACTTATTATATATTCCACATTTAACTCTTTTATGACTTTTAATGCCCCTTCGTTTTCATCATCAACCACACATACTAACCTAAAATTATTATAGTTCTGATTTTTTATTGAATTTAAATTAGATCTCAATGAATAGTCCATGCCCCTACATGGCAGCATTACTAGGGTTTTTGGGTAATAATCATTTTTTATGTTATCATCTACATATTTATGTGATCCTATAAATATATGTCCCATCGAGATAAGGATTAAAATTACTGTAAATAAGATCAATAAAATAATAAATAACATTTTAAATTAGTGTAACATCTCTGGTATCTACCTGGCTTACATGTTCAACGGAAGATATTGCATTTTCTACCCTGTCCATTTTTCCTTCTTCATCCGGTACTATTATCGAAAACATTAATGCATTTAATCCAAAGCCAATCTCTTCCCGTTTTACCTCATTGATTTTGCAGAGACCATCCAGTTTCTTTGATATATTCTCCTTTAATTCATCCAGATTAATATCAATTGATTCTGGCAATACCCTTAATAAAACCATTACATCTCCCATGAATATCACGGTCCCAAATACCCGCATTTCGGGCACTCATATGGTGTAGAATGCTCTCTACATTGCTTACATCTACCTATCATTTCTTCGCCACAGTTAGGGCAAAGTAATATTGAATATCCAACTTCAACCAGCCCTATGCCACATGAAGTACAAGTTTCTTTGGTGTTAATTTTAATCACTTCCTCACTCAATATTAAAATAATATATATAACCTTTATTTAATGTTTTTACTTAAAATGGTTTATAAATGAATCCCAAGGAATGATGGTATTAGCCCATCGACAAAATTTAAAACTATTACAAGTATGAATATGCCTGCATATAATTTACTGTTCCAGTAAAATACCTTACTTCCATCAAGGGGTGGTATGGGCAACAGATTAAACAGTGCAAACCACAGGTTCAGCAATGCAACGTAAAATAAAACAAATTCAACTATGTACATTGATGGTAATGACAGCAGTAGATATAAAACGTAAAATATTACCCCAATGACAATATTTGTTGCCGGACCTGCCAGTGCTATTTTTCCCTCACTCTCCTGATCATATAAACCTGCAAACTCAACAGCCCCCGGTGCACCAAATAAAAATCCGAACATAGAGGTTATCAGTGCTATTAAAACACCCGCAGGCCATAATTTAAAGAATGCCACTGCACCCAATTTCTTTGCAACAGTTCTATGTGCCATTTCATGCAGTAGAAAAGCTGTTACTGTTACTGCAAACCCTGTGAGTCCCGCAAGTTCTATAAATTCTGTACTGTATGCTGTTATTCTTGTTATCCCGCCTGTTATCATTAATGTAAATGATATGGTAAGGATTAAAACTGCTATAAGTATATCATTAGTTTCATTGTTTCTACTGTAATACATTTTTATCACTCTTATTCAAAATATCAATTATGTTTAAAGCATCTATAAGCCCTATATCAAATCTGGCAACGAGTTCCATTGGATTTATATTATTCCGGTTTATTTTATCTAATATGTATTCATATTTGCTATTGAATTTTATATTATACACATTGCTCAATGATCGGTCAATAAATATATAAAAGTTCTTTGCTGTTATAACATCTTTAACGATATTATATATTTTATTTATTTTTATTTTTGTTATAACCACTGAACCATTTTCATAAAGTTTTCTAATAATATCTCTTGACATATCATTATAAACATACTTATTTATAAATGTATATGGCTCCATGTTTTCAATAAATTTATACAGGTTTTCTGAAATATAATCTGGAACAATTTTATAGTACTCTTCAAATTTCATTTTTTTATCTTCCTTATATTCATACTCAAAAAGTTTTTTTACCCATGATAATAAATTTTTAAACTTATATGAAGACGACAGCTTATTATTTATTTCATTAAATACATTTTTATCTATTAAGTCCCTGTATTTTTCGCTAAGCGTCTTATAATTTTCATACATGAATAATTTTATTGAGGAAAAAATGAAATATTTAATGTTATATCTATCTATATAATTGCTATTATATAGCTTCATTATGGAGTTATAATCCCTGAAGTTATAATACATTGAAACAAGCCTGTTAAACAGAAATAAATTCTTTGTTTCATGGAATTTATTATACAGTATTGATAGAGCATCTTCTTTTTCATTGTTCCTGCTTAATGCAGATATTAACCTATCTAAGATCATCAGGTCGTCGTTATATAATTCATGTAATCTCTTTAAAACTGGAATTTCATTATAATAATCCTCATCATCATCAAATTTTTTACTTATTAACTCGCCTGTTATTCTGTCATTTTTTTCGTTGAAAATTTTTATTATGTTACTTCTTATATCATTTTTATTCCACGCATTCTCTATAAGGAATTCCATAATTTTTTTATTATCATATATTTTATCTATAATTTTTTCTATTTTATTATACTCCTTTCTTATAAAATATAATACAACAGTATTATAATAATCACCGTTCTCAATGAATTTAGTTATGGCATTATTATATATTTCATTATCATTCCTGATTTTAATAAAATTTACATTATCTATAACATCATTATTCCTTATAAAAGCATCATTATAATATTTAAATGAATTATAATAATCATTTATTGAATAATAATAATTTGCTATAATTTCATCAGTTTTATAGGTTTTAAATTTAAAAAACCTTAAAAATTTCGCTCCCATTTTTACATCAGAATTTTTTAATATATTATAATGTTTTATCATATCATCTTCATTATAATCTCCAGCAAGGGTTAATGCAGAATATTTTACTTTTGATTTATATTCATCAAACAAATTCCTTTTTATTCTATATAGATTTATATCATGTATATTTAAATTGAAAAAATACTCAGTTATGGTGCTATCAATTTTATTATATAAAATAAATTCATATGCATCCCCGAAAATAGAGTAAAAATTTAAATTAAATGCCTCATCAAGCAATTTATTTATACTGCTATTCTGCTTCATTGCCAGTATTAATTTTAAAGAAAAGAAGTCAGCATTTTTTAATATTTCAATTGCTTCATTTACATATTTTTCAGAATCACTATAATTATTTTTATGATATTCAATCAAACCACGGTAATAATAATAAAACGGATCTGGATTTTTTGAAATTAAGCTTTCAATCATCTTTTTTGCCGTATCGTATTTACCGGTCTTAATTAAAGCATCCGTTACAGGGTACAGGAAATATTTCAAATCCCTGGTATCATCATTGATATTGCCACTGTAAGCATCAAAAATACTTTTTATTATATAATTAATATTACTGAATTTGCCCTTTGATAATATATCCTTCACATATTTTTTCTTTACATTATTTTTAAAATCTATGCCATTTACTGCTATGATATATGCACATATTTTAGATTTCCCCCTATCTACAACGTCAAAATATTTTAAATAGTCTATATTTTTATTCCCCCTTAAATAATCAATTACAAATTCAAGCAATGTATTTTTATAGTCTATTGAATCAAAAAGTTTTATATTTTTATCCGATTTTATTGCATTAAATAATGAGTCAATTACCTCGCCATTATTCAGCAATTTCGTATTATTCCTTATCTCTTCTATTACATTTTCCATTTTGTTATTATATATTAATGAGGCTACATATTTTCCCATGAAATTATCCTTTATGCTGTGTTCCTCAATGAATTCTTCAAGTTCGGTATAATTTTCATTATTATACTGGTAATTAATTATTGTATTGAAAACATTAATGTCCTTTTCTCCGGTTTTTAATATTTCGTTTGCCATATTATATTCCATAGACTCATTTTCTATGTGCCTGTAATATTCCAGTTTCAGATATAATAGAGCCTTATCATTGCCATATTTCTTTGTATATAGATTTATATCATCTTCCGCATCAATATACATATCAAGTTTCATTTCAGCTTCTATTTTATACAGACAAAAGTTTCTATCCAGTGTACCCATTTTTTCCAGGGATTTTAGATATACTATTAAGGACCCGTAATCACCTATTATGTGTTCTATTTCTATTATTTTGTATATAACACCTTTATCAATATTATAATAAACATTTTTATAAATTTCAAGAGCCCTGCCATAGTTGCCATTGTAATAATATGAATCTGCCAGTATTTTATTTCCCCTGTCTAATTTATCAGCGTATTCTATTGCCATACCGTACTTTCCCTCAAAATACAGGTATCTAGATAGTTTTTCATTTGGTTTTTTACTGTCATTTATTAAAAGATAATTTACAGTGTCGTTCAGTGCCTTTTTATTGTTAGTTTTAATGTAAATACTTCCAAGTAAATAATAACAGTTGATATCCCTTTTTAATTCTATGCATTTTTTTAAAATAATTTCTGCGTTTTCATAATCATTATTGCCGGTAAAATTATCAACAATATTTTTAAAATCATTAAAATTATAATTATTTATTATGTATTTTTCAACATATGCATTATCATAAATATCCATTTTTGACAGATACAGCAGTTTATCATACACGGGTTTTGAATCAAGGAAATTATCAAATTTTTCCCTTATACCTTTTACTGATAACAGCTTCTTATTATTTTCTATTAATTCCAGAAATCTGTCAATATCATTATTACTGTAATACAGTTTAATCTGGTATAACAGTACAAGCCTGTTTTTATTATCTATTTCATTTATAAGGTCATATAATTTTTCAGGGATGTCTTTATCCTCAAGGTAATTAAAAAATATACTTTCAATTTCATCACCATATACTCTTTTGATGTTATTTTCTTCCTTTAGAATATACTGTATAAGTTCATCGTAGGAATCATTTTTTATAGAATCCTCTAAATAATTAATAAGTTTTTTATTAATCTTCTTGTATGTTAATGAAATCATTCCATAGTATAGTTTAATTATGGTATATTATTTTTGTCATAAACCCTAATGAAGTAGTAATAATACATTGAAAACACCGACAAGGCTTGCATATACGCTTATTCCTGCAAACTCAAATATCGCTATACTTATACCTGTACCTAGAAACATAGATGATAGAAGGTATGCCAATGACCTTATTCCAAGGAATAATATTACACCAGTTATTATAGCTATCAAAGGTGCATATACTCCTGATGATATTGTAATTCCGGATGATGCATATCTAATAAAATAAGGAGCTATAACCGTTATAAATTTTTCTCCAAAAATAACACCTATTATTATACCTATAACAGTTTCAATATCGTTCTTTAGTTTAATGTATTTTCTAACATCCATTTTAAAATATAATAAATTCTAATATTAATATTTTCCTAATATTTTTTTAAAACATTTATTATATCGGCTGTTTTCATGACCATTGAAACTGCCGACATGGATTTCAATGCGGCCTCATGGTTTCCCCTATCATACGATGAGCATGAATCCGATGCAACAACTGTATAATATCCATGATTTACTGAGTCCCTTACGCTTGATTCCACGCCTATCTCCGTAGCTATGCCTGTAAATATAACTGTTTTAATTCCAGCCGCTTTCATCATATTGTCAAAATTTGTTCCCATAAATACGCTTGCAGTGTTTTTATTGAGTATATAATCTTCCTTTTCTGGAGTAAAATCATTATAAATTTCAGCATCTTCAGATCCGGGAGCCATAAAAACTGGCATTTTGGAGGTATCAGTGATATTAAATCTCTTCATATACCAGTATATACTCGAAGAGGGCATGTACTTAAATGGCAATGGCGTAATTTTTGTATAAACTACAGGGATGCCTGCTTTTCTTGCCGCATTGTTTATAGTTGTTACGTTCTTTACAAATTCGTTTTTATTAAAAATGTTTTTCACAAGTCCATTTTGCAGGTCCCAGTCAATTAACATGGTATGTTCCGGATTTATTACCTCCTCTGGGGTTTCATATATTTTTTTATTTCCAATTGTTTTCATGGTCTCCTATTTTTTTATAATATATCTCTTTTATCTTTTCCTCGAAGTTACAATTATTATTAACCATATCATCCAACAATAAATCTTTTAATTCTTTTGTTAATCCCGGATTCTCGCCATTTGTATTTATTGATATATCAATGTAATCTATTTTTATATTTACCGGTGTTATTACATCGGAATAATTATGGTCACTAACATTATCACATAGAATATTTTTATTTTTACACAGTATTGATATATTTTTATTCAATTCTCTGTTATTGGTTGCAGCAAAAACCATGAAATAATCATTTTTAATATCATCTTCATTAAATTCTTTTTTATAATACGATATCATATTGCTTTTATTTAAATTTAGAATATAGTCCGTTGCCTCAATTCCGATAACATGTATCGAAGGTTCATGGTTTATTACATTTTTTATTTTATGTTCTGCGAGTTTTCCGGATCCTATAAACAATATTTTTTTATTCTTAATATTTATTGAAAATGTCAAAAACATCATCATGTAATAATTAAAAAGAGATAAAGTTAACTCAATGACAGTATTACGCCGTGTTTACCTTTAATAACCAATTTTAATATTTTAACTGAATAAATTATTTCTGGTGTTTAAATCACTGTAAAATCCACTCAATAATATTAATAATGTAGGGGATTTATAACAAATTGATAAAAATCAAGATTATTATTATTCCAATAATAAAAATATTATTATAATAAATAATATACATATATGGTTAATGAAACTGAAAAAGACATTCTAAAATATGTGAGAGAATTTGCAGAAACAAAGATAAAACCCAGAGCCAGGGAAATAGATGAAAAGATGTATGTTCCTGAAGATATAATAAATGGCATGCGTGATATGGGACTATTTTCATCATATATACCAGAAAAATATGGTGGCAATGGATTAAGCTTTCCATTTCTTATAGATGCTATAGAAATAATATCTGAGGCATGCCCAAGCACCGCTCTTGTTCTGGATGGCGCATTAACGTTGTTTGCCGAGCCATTAATGATGTTCGGCAGTGAACATTTAAATCAAAAATACCTAACAGAAGTAGCAAAAGGTGCAGTCGGTGGTCTGGCCATTACTGAGCCAAATGCAGGAAGTGATGCAGCTTCAATAAGTGCACATGCAGAGAAATATAATAATGGTTATAAAATCAATGGAACAAAAACATTTATTTCAAATGGTAGATTAGCAAAATTCTTTGTTATGGATGTTTCAACAGATAAATCATTAAAGTATAAGGGTATAACAACATTTGTTGTTGATGCTGATTCTAAGGGCTTAGAGATTAGTAAGGATATACATAAAATGGGTATACGTGGTTCAAGCACGGTTGAATTAAGTTTTAATGATGTTTTTGTTCCAGAAGAGAATATAGTAGGAAAATATAATGAAGGGTTTAAGGTAATAATGGATACCTTAGATGCAGGCAGGATTGGTGTAGCCGCACAGGCCCTTGGAATAGCAAAGACGGCATTTAATGAGGCATTGAACTATATAAACACAAGGAAGCAATTTAATCAAAAAATTATAAATTTCGAGGGAATACAGTTTATGATAGCTGAAATGGAATCCCGGATAAAGGCATCGGAACTGTTAATAAGGGATGCGGCGGAAAGATGGCAAAAAAAAGAAGATACAATAGAAATATCATCAATTGCAAAAATGTTTGCCTCTGATACAGCAGTATACGTAACAGAAAGGTCGCTGCAATTATTTGGTGGATACGGTTTTACAACGGATTTCGATGCGGAACGCCATATGAGGGATGCAAAAATTACACAGATATACGAAGGAACAAATGAAATTCAGAAAATAATTATCGCAAAGGAAATTATGAAAAACTTATAAAGTTTTTATACATTTTAATAATTAATCTGTAATGTTAACAGGTCAAAAAATAGAATTTAACTATAAAGACAATAATTATAAGGGTATTTTTATAAGTTCAGACGATGAAAAAACGACAGTAAAGCTCGATAATGGTTATAATATAACAGTAAGAAATGAAAATATAAAAATAAAGAATGTTTATGGTAATGGTAAAAAAAGTGAGGACATAAAAATAAAAAGTATTGAAAAACATGGCAAAAATAATGTATGTATCCTGACAACAGGTGGGACAATAGGCAGTTCAATAGATTATGAAACCGGTGCAGTAAAACCTGTTAAAGATATTTCATATTTATATAATTATGTTAACAATATAGACGATTATCATCTATCACATGAAAATATAGATAATATATTAAGTGAAAATGTTAACCCAGAGAAATGGATCAATTTTGCAAGAAAAGCTAAGGAAAAACTGGATAATAATAACAGTGTCATAATATTCCACGGAACCGATACAATGCAATATTCTGCATCGGCATTATCATTTATGTTTGAGGAACAGACAAATCCAATAATATTTACAGGCAGTCAGAGGAGTTCTGACAGACCAAGCAGTGATGCATTCACAAACATAGAAGGTTCAATACATTTTTCCTCAACAGATATAGGTGAAGTCGGTGTGGCAATGCATTCAGGGATATCAGATAATAATATATCATTGCATCGTGGTGTAAGGGTAAGGAAAATGCATACAAGCGAAAGAAGTGCATTTAAAACAGTAGATAATTCTGAAATAGCAGTATATAATAATAAAAATATAATTTTTAATTCGGAGTATAAAAGTACCGGTAAAAATAACATTTTAAACGATAAATTGAATGACAATGTTTCACTTATATATTTTTATCCGGGGATAAAGGAAGAGGATTTTTACAATACGGTTTACAATAAGGATGCTGTAATAATTATGGGCACTGGCCTGGGCCATGTTTCTGACAGCATTATAAAAACAATAAAAAAATTATCAAAAGACGTTCATTTTTTTATGACATCCCAGTGTATTTATGGTGGTGTAAATTTAAATGTTTATTCCACAGGCAGGGAATTATTAAAAGCAAATGTTATACCGTTATATGATATGTTAGCCGAAACTGCAATGGTAAAAGCTATGTATTTATTAGCAAATTATAATGACAGTTTTGTAAATTTAATGAAAACAAATTTAAGGGGAGAAATAAATAATAGAATATTATGGTGATAGATATGAAAATAGGACTGGAAATTCACTTTCAATTAAAGGGCAATAAATTATTCTGTTCATGCAGTACAGAAGGGGAAAAAACGGATTTCATTATAGAAAGAAAAATGACACCGGTAATGAGTGAACTTGGTAAAATTGATAATGCGGTAAAATATGAGCAGATAAGAGATAGAACATTTGTATATTATTCCAGTGATAATTCATGCCTGGTAGAAAAGGATGAGGAGCCTCCACATGATGTTGATTATGAGGCATTAAAAACGGCAGTTGTATTATCAATGGCACTGCACTGTAAAATTGTTGATTATGTATCATTTATGAGGAAAATAGTTATAGATGGCTCAAATACCTCGGGCTTCCAGAGAACAGGTATAATAGGCATGGATGGTTATATCAAAACCTCAAAGGGCAATGTAAGGATTTCAGCAGTTACACTGGAGGAGGATGCTGCAAGAAAAATAAGGGAGGATACAGATAGAGCTGAGTATTCCCTTGATAGACTTGGAATACCACTGGTAGAAATATCTACAGAACCCGATATAATAGATCAGGAACATGCCCTGGAAACAGCGAAGGCAATAGGTTATTTGGTGATGTCAACAGATAAATTCAGGGGAGAGGTTGATTCAATAAGGCAGGACGTTAATTTCTCAATGGGTTACGGCAGGGTTGAAATAAAAGGTGTTTCAAGGTTATCATTTATAAGGGATACAATAGACTATGAGGTTACAAGGCAAAAGTCATTAAAGGAACTTTCAGATATTTTAAAAATTAAAGGATCTGAAATATCAGATTTTAACGATATAACATATTTATTTAAAAACACAGAGTCGTCAATGATAAAAAAAGCCATAAAAACAGGCAAATCAGTATTTTCTGCAATGATAACAAACGTAAACCATTTAATGAAATACGGCAATTACCATCTCGGCAAGGAATTTGCGGATGTTGCGAGGAATATGGGAATAGGTGGAATGATGCATTCAGATGAATTTCCCGGCTATGGCATATCCGATGATGAATTAAACAGCATTTATAAATTATTATCCCGGGGGGATAATGATAGCATTATAATTGTTTTAACATATAAAAACAATATAGATGCATTAGCAGGCCTTTTAAGATTAAGACTGAATAAAATCATAAACATGGATTTAGCGGAAACAAGGGCTGCAACAGAAAAGGGAGAAACAAAATATTTAAGGCCCCTACCTGGTAAGGAAAGAATGTACCCAGAAACAGATATACCATTATTTGAAATAAATAAAAGTCTACTGGATGAGGCAAATAACCTGATTCCAGAGACGATGGAAGAAGCAAAATTAAATCTAAATAATAAATATAAATTATCAACGGTTGAATCGGATGCAGTAATAAACAACAGTTTATACAGTACATTTGTTAAAGTAATAAAAATTTATGATGAACCGAAAACAGTAGCAAGATTATTATTACAGACAGTTCCGGAATTAGAAAAAAAGTATAATTCCAAAATAGGCAATGAAAATCTTATAAAAATATTAAATATTGCTAAAAATAATGGCTGGGGCAGAAGCAATATAGAAAAGGCTTTGGAAATTTTTACCGTTAAAAAAATTAATATAAATGAACTTATAAAGATGGATGAACTAAAATCATTAAACGATAAAGAAATAAGAGAAATTATTAATAAATTGATCATTAATAATTCTATAAATGAAAAAAATATTATACCTTCATTTAAAAAAGAAACGAATTCAACTTTTAATGCTAAAAAAGTTATTGAAATGTATAAAAAGTTAAAAAATACTCATTAAACACTCCATTAAACTTTCAATTATTAGATTTTATTTACACTTTATATCAATATAATTGATATAAAACTATTAATTAATTTATTGTAATTGACTGCAAATCTTTGACTTTATTACCCAACGATATAATTATATACGGTTTAAAAATATAAGGATAATGTTAATAGGTTACATTGCTATAGCCATATCGATAATAATTTTGAGCCTTGCATTGTACTTAGTCTTCAAGGTTCTGCCATCAATTTCACCAAACAGGTATAAAAAACATAAAATAAGTTTCAGGCCTGAGGATATCAGGGAAAACTTATCAATAGAAAACAATCCCCCTGCAAAGGACGATTCATATCTGCATCCATTTGAAAGCGGTGAGGTTGCAAAGGAATATGAGGAAGGTAATATAACAGTACAGTACTATGCCATAATATTCTTATTTATACTGTTTGATATTGATATGTTATTATTGCTGCCATGGGCATTTGACTTTTATAAACTCGGGTTATACCCATTTATAGAAACAATAGTGTTTATTGCAATGCCATTATTTGCGGTTTATTACGCATTTAAAATGGGATATATGAGGTGGATGAGGTCAACTACCCACGACTAAAGGCGTGGGCTTGTCCCGTGAGGGCAACGCAAGAGCTGATTAGGGGGCTTTGAAAATATGAAAGAAAAGCAGAAGTTAGGAAAGAGAAATACATACACACCCACGGGTGCTCCACAAGCCTGTGGCAGCTGTGACCATGCATTAAACAGAGAGAAAACTCTCAGTGTGTCGGGTTTAAAAACCTCTTCTAACAATCCCGATGTGGACCTACAGTCAGGCATGACTGTACGGGACCTGAGAGTTCCCGTTTTAAACATGCGAAACCAACCACTAATGCCAACAACACCCGGATCCATAACAAAGATGAATCGCATTGCACTTGGGATAGAGAAAACACATGCAAACGACGCTTTTGTCATAGCCGGTGGATCAGCACAGAAGAGAGTATCACTGTTTATGGTTTCCCAGAGAAGAAGGAATAACCGCTGCCTGCAGTTGAACAGGAAGGGCTTTAAACCCTCTATACAGAGGAGGTATTCATTGCAATCGGGGGATACTGTTCTCTTCCAGAAAGAGGAGTGGAACGTAATGGGAATTCATAACGTTGGAAAAAGTGTAATTATTAAAAAAGAGGGAAAAAATATGGATGTAAGTGTAAGAAAGGTAAGGCTAAGAAGGTATGGCAAGGGGTTGAAATTTAATCTTCAATTCCTCTCATCCATAAAGAGGTGTAGAGCTTTGGAGGCGACCTGATGAAAAATGGAGATCTGGGGATAAAAACAACAACTATTGAAAAAGCACTTGAATGGGGAAGTGCCAACTCATTATGGCCATTAACAATGGGATTAGCATGCTGTGCAATAGAAATGATGGCCACACAGGCAGCAGATCTGGATATCGCCAGATTCGGAAGTGAAATATTCCGTAATTCTCCAAGACAGTCTGATTTAATGATAGTGGCCGGAACAACGACAAAAAGGATGGCACCGAGGGTAAAAAGGGTTTATGAGGAAATGCCATACCCGAAATATGTAATTGCAATGGGTGTGTGTGTAATTCAGGGAGGACCATACGTTGATGGTTATTCCGTAGTTATGGGTGTTGATAAGGTAGTTCCTGTAGATGTTTATATTCCTGGATGTCCACCGTCGCCGCAGGCATTGACGTATGGAATAATGACACTGCAGAAAAAAATAAAGCATGAAACGGACAGGTGATAATATTATGTATAAAATTATTTCAGAGAGTGAGGATAAAAATAAAATAAAGATAATAAACATCGATAAAAATGATTTAATAGAGTTTATGGAAGATTATAAGAGCAAAGGCTATTACCTATCTTCAATAACCGGCGTGGATATGCAGGATCATTTAGAGGTTATATATCATATACATAATTACGATACACATGAATACATAGAGGTAAAGATTTTAACCACGGATGATAAGGTACCGTCATTAACAAAATTATGGAAGGCTGCAAAAGGAGACGAGAGGGAACAGTATGACCTGATGGGAATAATATTTGAGGGGCATGAGAACTTAAGGAGAATAGTTTTGCCTGATGAATGGGTAGGTCACCCATTAAGAAAGAGCTATGACCTGAAGAAGGTTCAGTACATAAATATGGACTCAGAGGGTAAGGAGCACGTAAGTTACAATGAAAATGAGGGATGGTAATGGCACACTATACTGAATTGAATATTGGACCTATACATCCAGCAGTTCACGGTATATTGAAGTTCAAGGTTAAATTACAGGAAGAAATAATAGAGGATGTTGAAATAACTCTAGGATTTTTGCACAGGAATGCTGAGAAAATATGCGAGTTAAATTATTATGCAGATAATATGGTTTATTTTGACAGGATGGATTATATAGATGCAATGAACATGGAGTTAGGTTATTTAACTGCAGTTGAAAAACTAATGGATATGGAGGTACCGGAAAGGGCACAGTGGATAAGAATGATTATGGCCGAACTTAACAGGCTTGCAGCGAGGCTTGTAGGTTTGGGAGCCTTTGGTCTCGATATGGGAATGCTGACACCGTTTTTCCATTGCTTTATTGAAAGGGAAAAAATCCAGAAAATATTTGTTGAGGCTTCCGGAGGCAGACAGGAAGTTAATTATATGAGCATTGGCGGTGTTTATCAGGATTTCAATGACCAGATAATAAATGATATAAGGGAATTTTTAAAAGAATTCAAGCCATACCTTGAAGATATATACGGTATGTTTATGCACAGTGAAATATTCTGGCAGAGAAATGATGGTATTGGAATTTTAGAACCCGATGTTGCCCTGGATTATGGTGTTACAGGCCCATTATTAAGGGGTTCTGGAATAGCATATGATGTAAGAAAGGATGCACCGTATCTATTTTATGATAAGGTGAATTTCAATATTCCCATATCGCATAAAAAGGACAATATGGGTAGATTTATATTAAAGGTTGAAGAAATGCGTCAGTCAATAAGAATAATAGAACAATCCATTGACAAAATACCGGATGGCCCATATTTTAACAATAAGGCAAAGAAATCTATGATGCTACGTTTAAAGGGTGATGGCGAGGTATTTTCAAGGGTAGAATCGGAGAACGGTGAATTTGGTGTTTATGTGCGTGGGAACGGCACATTTAAGCCATGGAGAGTTCACGTAAGAAGCCCCGCATTTAAAAATATATCGGTTGTTCCTGTTATGGCAAAGGGAATGATGATAGCCGATTTGATTGTTATAATAGGTTCCGTAGATACTGTAATAGGTGAGATAGACAGATGAATTTACTAACTAGAATACATGAATGGTTTTCTTTCCTTGGAAATCCTGCTTCTTATGCTATAGGATATCTCCTTGAAACTCTTTTCATAATTATGTTTGTTGGCATATCCTTTATAGCATTAATATATATTTTCAGGAAATACATGGCGAGAATACAGAGAAGGATAGGTCCAAACAGGGTAGGAAAATTTGGCCTGCTGCAGCTGATTGCTGATGCATTAAAGCTCATAGGAAAAGAATCGATATTGCCTGAGGGAAGGGATGACCTGGCATATAAAATAGCCCCTCTGATAATTATGATAGCAACACTAGTATCATTTATAATATTGCCATTCGGTGATTTAACATATTTTGGGTCACTGACGATAACACATTCAAAAATTACATTAATCCTGCTATTTGGTATCCTGTCAATACTGCCAATAGGTGAAATTTTAGGTGGCATGAGTACAAGAAGCAACTATGCATTAATAGGAACAATGCGTGCCGTTGCAAAGGATGTTTCATTTGAAGTACCAATGTTAATAAGTGCTTTAGCCATAGTAATGATTTCATCAAGGTCATTTGTAACGGGAAATGCTATAGTTGGTGGATTTAATCTCTCAACAATAGTTACAGACCAGATAATACCATATGGAATCATAGAACCCGTGGGTTTAATCGTATTCTTCATTTCAATGATAGCCAGGGCATCATATACACCCTACGATCTAGCAGAGAGTGATAGCGAATTAATTACAGGTTATACAACAGAATATTCAGGAATGAGATTTGGTTTATTTTACATAGGATTATTTGGAATGATTTACCTTGGTTCGTTCTTCATATCTATTTTATATCTTGCCGGTTCCAACGGACCTGTAACGACGGATTTAGGATTTATATACCTGTTCATAAAAACAGATATACTGGTTTTAATAGCATTTCTTATCTGGGTTTCATTACCGAGGATAAGAATAGACAAGTTTGTAAATCTGGGATGGAAATATTTGTTGCCGTTATCGGTAATAAATCTGGTTTATGCTGGATTTTTCATATTGTATATAAGGTGATAAAAAATGGTTGCAACAGTAAAGGAAATAGAAATACCGAAAAAACCGGTACCCATTCTCGGGTCATTAAGAACAATGGGCATTGTAGGCAAATATATGTTCAAAAAGCCAATTACAACACAGTACCCGGAGGAGAAGGGTGAAATACCTGAAAGATTCAGGTACAGAATATTTTTAGCACCTGAAGCGTGTATCGGCTGTACATTATGCGAGCAGATATGCCCTAACCATAGCATAAAAATGGAGAAGTGGGATTTCAAAAGAGAGGATACTGAAAAACTAACAATAGAAACTGCACATGGGGAAAGAACAAATTTACAGAATAAAAGGCACATATATCCTGATGTTAACTTTGGAACATGCACTGTCTGCAGGCAGTGTGAGGAAATATGCCCCACGGATGCAATATATCTTACCCATGAATTTGAGAACTCGAGAACAAGAAATAGTTTTACATATTCACCGGAAGAATTAACAAAGCAGGAACAGGATGTGATTAAATGATTTATACAGCAATATTCATGATTTTTGCTGCTATGGCAATTATAATGGCGATGGCAGCAATAGGCACTAGAAATTTAATTCACTCTACAATATATCTGTTTGTACTGCTTCTTGTGTTCTCAGCCATATTCATATTCCTCGGTTCGAGTTTTGTTGGTAGTGTAGAAATACTGGTATATACAGGTGCCATAGTGGTGCTGATAGTATTTGTTTTAATGTTAACCGGAGGTAATGAAGATGAAGAATAGATTTCAGAAAATAGCCGTTATATTATTCTTAATAGTTTTCGGTGCAAACATTCTGTACATAAGAGGGTCATTTATCCCGAAATCACAGAATATATCAAAAATAGGAATGGTATTATTTTCCTCATATCTAATACCGTTTGAGTTACTGTCTGTTATTCTGGTGGCCTCAATAATAGGGGTAATGTTTATAGTGAGGGATGAAGAATGAATATAGTGGATGTAATGTTTCTATCAATTATATTATTTACAATCGGCTTATATGGAATAATTACCTCAAAGGTGGGCATGAGAATGATTATATCACTTGAAATACTTATAAATGCAGCATTATTAAACGTTATAGGCATATCATCACTGTATTATTCAACCAGTTTAATTGTGTTTGCATTATTCATAATAGCTGTAGGCGTAATAGAAACCGCAGTTGGCATCGCAATATTTACAGTGGTTTACAAGAAATATGGTAAGATTAATATATCCTTGCTGGGGGAAATCAAATGGTAAGCATATATTATCTTATTTTCATACTTCCTTTAATAGCCTTTCCTGTGGAATATTTAATAGGGCACTATAAAAGAAGATATGCCGGTATATTCAGTTCAATAATGATATTATTATCATTGATAATAGTCATAGATGGTTATTTATACCTGTTACACCATGCATATATCTATTCGCATTATACCTGGTTTTATAACATAGATTTCGGTATATACATTGATCATCTGACAGTAATAATGGCAATGATGGTTTCATTTATATCATTAATGATAAATCTATTTGCAATGTTCTATATGAAAAATGACCCAAGGAGGAATATTTACTTTGCAGAAACATCATTATTTATAACCGCAATGCTGGGATTGGTTATATCATCAAATCTTGTACTGTTCTTCCTTTTCTGGGAAATAGTTGGTTTATGTTCATATCTGCTGATAGGATTCTGGTTCTTCAAGCCAAATGCAGCTTCTGCGGCAAAGAAGGCATTTTTAGTAACAAGGGTAGGAGATTTATTATTTATAATCGGTATGGGAGTTTTATACACAAAGTTGGTTAACATAAAAGGAATTACAAGCCCTCTTAGCATACCTTACCTGATAAACAATGCACATGCAATATCTACTGCAATAGGTCCTTCAACACTGGCTCTGGCAACATTACTGATATTTGGAGGTGCTGTTGCAAAATCTGCTCAATTTCCATTACACGTATGGATACCGGATGCAATGGAAGGACCCACAACTGTATCTGCATTAATCCATGCTGCTACAATGGTAACAGCTGGAGTTTATCTAGTAGCAAGATTATTCCCCCTGTTTGAATATGCATCGGCATATTCACTATATGTTGTAACATTTATAGGGGCTTTCACGGCAATATATGCCGGTATTCTGGGCCTGGTAATGAATGATATTAAAAGAATATTAGCGTATTCAACAATAAGCCAGCTGGGTTATATGATGGCATCAATAGGTATAGCTGGAATAATTGGCTATTCCGGTGTGTCATTTGCAATGTACCATCTGGTTGTACACGCTGTTTTTAAGGCATTATTATTCATGGCTGCCGCTGTGATATTACTATCACTGTTAGAATTAAGAAATATAAAGGACATGGGTGGGTTATTTAAAAAAATGCCTGTTACGGCCATTTTAATGCTAATTGGCGCAATAACACTGGCTGCAATACCGCCAACAGCAGGATATTTCTCAAAGGGCCAGATAATATCAGGTGCCTATGAATATTACACAATGTCCGGCAATATTATACCGTGGTTATTATTAATTTTCGGTGAAATATTCACTGCAGCGTATGTATTCAGAATGTATTTCCTTGTATTTTTAGGTAAACCAAGGTCTGAACTGGCAGAGAAGGCTAAAGATCCGAAATTAATCTATTTAACGCCTCTGATAGTCCTGGCATTTCTATCATTAACCCTGGGAATGATACAGAAACCATTCTATAAATTTATCGACCCATCAGTTTATACATACACTCCACCATTATTTATAGATATAATACCGGTTATATTCTCATTTACGGGAATAGGCATAGCATATGTAATATATTATTACACTGTAAACAATAAAATAGATATACATAAAAACATTGTTTATAGGGTTGTTAAGAATAAGTTCTATCTTGATACTTTATATACAGATTATGTGGCTGAGAGAATTATATTACCGTTATCATACATAATAGGCTCTAACGACAGGAAATATGATAATGCTGTTGACGAAGGTGGTATGGAGTTCTCCAAATTCGGTACACTGCTCAGAAAAATCGAAACAGGATCAATTGAATACTATGTTACTTTCCTTATAATTGGAATGACCGTGCTATTTATTATAATAGAATTACTGGAGGTTATAAAATGATATTAATTGGATTTCTTATGGCATTTTTGATAGTTACGATATTAAGTTTCTTTACGGGTAAATATGCAAAGCAATTTTCACTGATTTCAGTGTTTATTCTTACAGTAATATTTGTAATATATTCATTTTTAAGATTTGCAACCTACACCGGTGGAATAATATCAAAATCCAATATTCTATTATCAAGTTTCACGGCAAAGGGAATATCCATACAGATAAATTTTTCAACCGGTTTGACAGGATTTACAGATGCACTGGTAATAATGGCATTAATGGTAACAATATTTGCACTGTTAATTGGTGAAAAATCAAACGATGACACCTTTTTCGGGTTGTTAATATCGGTTGGTTTCGGTTTGGTGGGGCTATTCATGGTAAGGAATTTTCTATTCTTTTACATATTCTGGGAGGTTGTACTCGTACCCATGTTCTTTGTAATAGGTAAATACGGTTCATACAATAAGGATAAAATATCAATAAAATTCTTTATATATACGCATGTTGGTTCATTATTTTTATTGCTGTCTATATTTACATTATCGACATATTATTTCATAAAATACGGTATATTTACATTCCAGATTTCGGATTTAATGAATTTAGCATTTCTTACACCCTTACCGAAATCTGCCCTATATTTTTCATTCTTCGGATTTCTACTGGCATTTCTAATAAAATTACCGACATTTCCGCTGCATGAATGGCTGCCAAATGCACATTATACAGCTCCATATTCAGGAAGCATATTATTATCCGGCGGCCTGTTATCAATGGGTGGTTATGGCCTTTTAGGTATATTATACCCAGTTGCCAGTTTATTCCCAGTGGCACTGGCATACTTTTTAATAGCCTTAGGGTTAGTTAGCGTTGTTTATTTTGCATTTACCTCAATGTTCCAGAAAAATCTTAAAAGAATGATAGCATATTCGAGTGCAGGTGAAATGGCATTTGTTACAATAGCATTCGGTACATCACTTCTATCAACAGGTTATGTAAGAACCCTGGATCTATCCGGGGGAATGTACCAGACAATAGCACATGCCTTTGTAACATCTCTGGCATTCTCATCACTGTATTTCATATACAAAAGGACACATACGATACAGGTCTATGGCCTTGGAGGATTATACCACAGGACCCCTGTTGCATCCTCATTCTTTCTGGCGGCATTATTAGCCTCACTGGGTTTACCAACACTGGCAGGATTTATTGGTGAGTTTTCGGTTACCATTGCATCATATCAGAGTATAGGGCTTTTAACATTACTGATAGTATTTGGCTTAATAGTCACAGCCGCATATTTTATATGGGCAGCACAGCGTTCACTATTTGGCTTTTATAATGAATCCTTGGGGAAATTAAAGGATCTTGACAGGGCAGAGTTTCTGATATTATTTTTGATGCTAATGTCCTCAATATTTATCGGCATATATCCAACGCTTATTTTTAGGCTATTGAGCCTTTATGCCTCACATATGGGTGGTTTAATATGAATTTCGAGTATTTTTATTCATTAATAATATTAGGTTTATCAGGATTTATCGCACTTGCAATAGGAATCAGAAAGGAGAGTAAAAAAATAATTGCATTGTTTACATTTATTATACTTATTATATCCTTTATACTAGTCGTATTTAAAAGTTCAGGTTATAGCATTTACTTCCTTGATTTTACAGATTTCAATACATACTGGGCATTAATATTTATAGTATCATCCATGGTTATAATACTGCCATCCATGCATGACATACAGAATAAACATGATGTTTTTTATGCCCTAATTTTATTCATGACACTGAGTATGGTAATAGCTGCGTATACATTTAACCTGATCGTATTATTTGTTTCCTTTGAGGGTGTAAGCGTTATAACATACATCCTGGCGGCATACAATAGAACAAAAAGGAATCTTGAAGGTTCTTTAAAATACTTTGTTATAAGTACAATAGGAACAGCATTTACCATTTTAGGTATATCATACTTTTATTTTGCAACAAGGACATTTAATTTACTGGCAGTTAGCAAACTATACTCGAACGTGGCGTTACTGTTAGCACTGGTATTTATAATAATAGGTTTTGGATTTGAGATCGCAATATTCCCGATGCATCAATGGGCAATAGATACATACGATGGTTCACCCAATTCAATTTCATCATTTTTATCAACAGGAAGCAAGCTTGTGGCATATATGGTATTATTAAAAATTTTATATCTCGGTTTTATTCCTGATTATAACTATATATTCTACTTCTTTGCAGTATTATCAATATTAACAATGACGTATGGCAATATCTCAGCACTGTCACAGAATAACATAAAAAGGACACTCGCATATTCCAGTGTTGCACAGGCAGGCAATCTAATTTTGGTATTCGCAATAATAGGTTATTCATATTATAATGCCGCACTGGTTTCAAGAACAACACTATTAAGATTCGGCATAGCAATAGCAATGTTCTATTCACTGGCGTATATATTCATGAAGGCAGGTCCATTTATAGCAATGAGTCTGGTAAAGAAGGACAAAATTATGATCGACGACTTTATAGGCCTGGCCAGAAAATCGAAAGTGACTGCCTTTTCACTTGCTATTCTACTATTAGCACTTGCGGGCATACCTGTTACCGGGGGATTTCTGGCAAAGTATTTCCTGTTTTTTACGTTAATAATAGGCGGTCTATGGTGGCTTGCAGTGATATCAATACTGAATAGTGTTATATCCGTATTCTATTATTTCAGGATAATATTATATTCATTCTGGAAACCTGGGGACAATGATTTCGATATGAGTCCGGAAATAAAATATAGTGTTATAATAATGGCTTTAATAACAATAGCTCTTGGATTTGCCTTTACGTTATACACATATTTAATCGGGATAGCAATTATATGAGGTGGTTATGTGAATATTGAAGATGTACTGGAAGTATTTAAAGCGTCAATGGTTGAGGGTGAAATAGACAATGCGTACAATATCATAGATGAAAACATGAAATTATACCATAAAAAAAATAAGGTTGTAAATGAAAATTTCATGAATATATTGATAAAAAGCATGAGAGGTGAAATATCACCTGATGAACTGTATAATACGCTGATAGACCAAAAATATAATGTATTCAAATTTATAGAAAATTATGATGAATATATAAAGTCATTAACAGAAATAATAATATATTCCTTGAACAGGTATAATATTAAATATCCCGTTTTTGATTCAAAGAGGTGCAATGATCTATGAGCTACCTTGACTGCTTTAAAGATCTGGAAGACGGGTTATCTGCCGCAGAGGCCATACATTGCATACAGAAGCATGGAGAAACTGTATTATATGATGATAATAAGAAAAGATTAATATTATGGCGTGAGCAGTATGATCCGGAACCAGAAAAATATATGATTAAAATAAGTAAACTATTGAATATAAACTCAAGGGAAAGTTATGAAAAGGCTGATAAGGAATATAACCTGACAATGTATTAATCGGGATATTCTAATTCGGCTTTATAACCTATTTTTTTATATTTATCAATAATTTTATTTACGTCATCCTTTTTTATACCGGCTGTATCTGAAAATGTTAATGATATAACCTTTTTATCCTTATTTATTATCACAAAGCCTACTGTTTTATCATCAGGCATTATCTCATCTGTTCTTGCATACTGTTCTATATACTCTTCCAAACTTTCATCAGGCAATGGGGACGTAATTACATCTATCATATCGTTTAACGAATCATTAAATTTATCTAATAACACACATATTGTTGAGGGATGTATTTCGCTCATTTTTAAATTGTACATTATACACGTTACCATGTTTACATTATGTTATTATTTTATATTTTTATTGTGGTAACAGTTTAATATCAATATATTTAAATAATTAATTATGCTTGGTTATTTCATGAAATGCTCAACACCGGATTGCAATGGAGAAATGGAGCCTGCTGGAAACATGAATTTTAGGGTTGGTGGTTACACGGGAATAGGTGGTATGTTCCTTGGAGGATGGAATGATCTTGCAGAAACAACGCAGACATTTACACTGTATAAATGTAATTCATGCGGCAAAGTAGAATTTTATGAGCCAAAACCCGACGACAATGAAAATATGCAGAAAAAGCATCATTTATTTTGATTTTTAAAATAATTTATACTATTACTGTTTTCATCTTTTTTCTTTTTTATTACAGCTTTATTATTATTTATTCCAAAGACGTTGATATCCCTTTTATCTACTTCCGTTATTGTATTTTCTTTGTCCCCCCTAACCTTGGATCTGCCCTGGATTAAATTTAACGATTTCGAATTATCCATTTTTACCCTCTTTGCCACGGGTTTTATTGAATTCCTGTTACCGTTATTATCTTCACTCATAACATGATATTTTTTTATTATATTTATATATTAGTTTAAAACGTATATATCAACATAATTATACAGAAAATCTCTGTGGTATTTCAGTGTAAAGCCATTGCTCTCAAAAATATTTTTTAATTCATCATGGTCTATCTTTATATCAGCCGGTGGCCCCCTTATACTATTTTTCTTGAATTCTATCAAAATTGCCGTCAGTGGTTTTTTAGAATTATTTTTAATAAAGTCTATAACATAATCCCGGCACTTAATATCATGAAACACAGTGGAGAAAAATATCTTATTAAAACCCCTTATTTTTAAGCCGCATATATCCTCATTTATAATTTTTATATTTTTTATACCCCCTGTTTTTTTATTTATGAGTTCAATTGCTTCCGGGTTCCTTTCCACAGAATATATAGTTCCATTTTTAATATAATTAGAAAACAGCAGGGAATAAAAACCATCGCCCGCCCCCATATCTATAATTATATCATCGTCCTTTAAATCAGCCATTTTTATTATCTCATTATATGGTATATATTTCTCTCTGAATTCACCGACCCCATCATAACGTGACATATATAATGGATATTAACGGTATATTTTAAATTAATTATAGGTATTATTCCATTATCTTGGATGAAATTATCTTAAATGCATCTGTCAGATCCCTGTTTTCAAGAATAATTGTAGTATCGTTATAAACTGATATAAGATGTACAATATTGATATCTGCCCGGTATAGCAGCATTGTTATATAATTTACATAACCCTTTGCCCTTTCTATTTTTTCCGGACTTACTATTATTAAACCTCCAAGGTTCCTCTGAACTTTCAGTATCTGATCTTCGGGGAAAAATGTTAATATTTTATCTACCAAAATTTTATCAGTTATTATGGAAAACCCCCCGGTGGTATCTACAAATCTGATTGAATTTATTTTCTTTGCATTGTTTATTATATTCGATATTATCTTAATATTGCTGTAACTCCTTTTTAAAATTATCATAGCCATATCAGAGACCATCTCTAAATTTGAATCGTTTAAGGTATCGGATCCGGAAGCAAATGGCCTATTATTTTTACATCTCTTTATTGCGGCTAAAACAGCATCAAAATCATCAAGTGATTCATGCTCCATTATAAGCCTTGCAAGAGCCGATAAATTTATTATGCCTGTATTAAGTTTTTCACCTATATCCGGATTTTTCCGTAGATATTCCCTCACCACTTCTGCTGTATTGACCATTTTAGGGTATATCAATAAATTATTAAATAATTTATGCATAAAATCTGGTTGCCATAATTAATAAAAACACATACAGAAATTAACGAACCACAATATCCCCTATCATACAATGGAAAATGAAAAGAATATTAACCACATTGAAATAAAGATACATGTTTGATTATATACCCACAGTTTTAAGATCACAGGAAATAATAGACAAATCCTTTCATAAGGCTTCAAATATTGTTGAGCCATATTTTCCAAAAAAGGAGGATAAAATAAGAAAGGAGATAACGGACAGAATATCAACGATAGAGAGTATAGCATGTGGCCATCTGGATAAACTAATAAGGAAGTTCCCAACAATAGAGACATTAAACCCATTTTATTACGATTTAATAGATTTAATGTTTGATGTGGATAAATATAAGCTAAGTCTTGGAAATATACAGTGGACAACAAATAAAATAAAGGATTTTAGCACAGTATACATTAAAAAGTTAAAGTCACTGAAAACCATAGATAATATGAATAGTGTTATGAAGACATATTATGGCAGGTTTTCATCATTAATTAATAATATAAATAAGGATTTATTATACTTAGGTGAGTGCAAAAATTATTTAAAAAGATTACCGGGGATAATAATGAATATACCGACGTTTATTATTGCGGGTATACCCAATTCAGGAAAAAGTTCACTGATAACAAAATTAACGGGGACAAATACGGAAATAGCAAGCTATCCATTCACCACAAAGGAGATATTGCTTGGGTATAAAAATATAAATTCAAGAAAGGTCCAGTTTATAGATACGCCTGGAATTTTAGACCGTGATATGAGCAAAAGAAATGATATAGAAAAAAGGGCAATAATTGCATTATCAAAAATAGAAGGCACAATACTGTTTTTATTTGATTATTCAAACACTTCAAAATATACGGTAGAAGAGCAGAATAATTTATACAATGAAATATCAGGCACATTCAATAATAAAATAATAAGGATTCAAACAAAAATAGATATGTGTGATAGAATGGAGGATATATGCATATCAACAGTTACTAAACAGGGACTGGACGAACTTAATAGCATTATAGAAAGGGGGGTAAATGATTATTATGTTGCAAGAAATCAGGAAACAGGCTATTAAAAATGCATATTTACATGATGGCAAAGCTGATATTTCTTCGGTCGTAAGTAAATTAATTGCGGAAAATCCAGATTTAAGGAAAAATGTAAAATCTATAATTGAGGATGTAAAGGCAGGGGTAGATACTGTTAATTCCTTAAGCAAAGATCAGATTATAGAAATAGTTAATACAGAATATCCTGAATTTTTAATAAAAGAAAAAAAGGAGGAAAAACATAATTTACCAGATCTGGAAAATGTTCATGGCAGAGTGGTGATGAGAATGGCACCATCCCCATCCGGGCCATTGCATATAGGCCATTCAAGAATGGCAATTTTAAATGATGAATATGTGAAAAAATATGGCGGGGACCTAATATTAAGGATAGAGGATACGAACCCGGCAAATGTAGATATAGATGCATACGACATGATACCAGAGGATTTAGAATGGCTAAATGTTAATGTAACAAAAAAGGTAATACAGTCATCAAGAATGGATTTTTATTATAAAGAAGCAAGAAAAATGATATCAAAGGGGTTTATGTACGTAATAGAGGAGAATCAGGCGGAATTCCATGATTTAAAATTGAAAAAAATACCGGTTAAATGCAGGGATTATGACCCTGAAATACATCTGGAAAGATTTGATAAACTACTTGAGGGCAAATATGAGGAAGGTAAGGCCGCTGTTGTAATGAAAACAGATATAAATCACCCAAACCCTTCCATAAGAGACTGGATTGCCTTCAGGCTAAATTATAAAAAGCATCCATTAACTGGAGACAAATACATCTTATATCCAACAATGAATTTTTCGGTATCGGTTGATGACCATTATTTAGGTTTAACACACGTAATAAGGGGAATAGATCACCTGGTGAACACAGAAAAACAGGAATATGTATTTAAATGCAATGGCTGGAAAATACCGGAGTATTTTCATTATGGATTTATAAATATACCCGGTACAGTATTAAAAACAACGCTAATGAAGGATGGAATAAGATCGGGCAAATATTCTGGATGGAATGATATAAGGCTAGGTACAATAAGGGCACTGAAAAAAAGAGGATACATGCCTGAAACCTTTAGAAAATACTGGGTATCTTCAGGAATGAATAAAAACAATGCAACATTTTCATGGGAAATATTTAATTCAATGAACAGGGAAATAATAGATTATAATACAATGAGATATTTCTTTGTGCCTGAGCCGGAAAAATTTAATATTAAAAACAGTAAAAAATTGAAGAGCCATGCAATGTTTCATCCACAGAGGCCTGATCTGGGCTGCAGAGAATACGATCTGGATAAGAATTCAAATATATATTTTCCCGGGAAAGAATTTGAAAAACTAAAAGACAGTGAAACTATCAGGTTAAAGGATTTATGTGTTGTAACAAAACATGCCAATTCTCTGGATTACATATCTGAGGATATAGATAAAAAAGTAAAAATAATACAGTGGGTTCCTGAGAATTCAGGTGGTATTAAAATATATTATCCGGATGGATCTGTGGAATCCGGTATGATAGAACCACTGGCATCTAATAAAAAAGAGGTTGTCCAGTTAGAGAGATTTGGCTATGTAAACCTGAACGGCAGTGAAGGATACTTTCTGCACAAATAATTTTTTAACACACAAAATTCTCAATTTAAATTAATAAATAGTAAACTGTAAATCCTTAAAAGTAATAATATTAGCATGAGAACTGAGGATCAGAGGAAAGTAGTATGTGGTGGTGACCCTGAAAATTATTTAAAGGCATATTTCAAGGGGTTATATTTTGATCTCGATGATGGGGAAGAAATTAAAATAATTGCATCTAAGGAAAAATTTCCATTTAAAAAAGAAAAATTTGAGGAACTTGCAAAATATTCAAAACTGGAATTATTTGATTTTAATGATAACGGCAGTGAAATTGATATCTTTCTAAAAAAATAATTAAATTCTTTGAACATTATAGTTTATCTCCTTACCAAGATTATAAAGGAATCTATGGTCAGGCCCTCCCTGAATTATGCCATAACATTCCTTTTTATTAAATTTTATATTTTTTATCTTCAATTTATTATAAACCATATCACTGTTTATAATATCTTCCCCGAATGATATATTTTCATTGAATGTTTTATACTCTCTCAGGATCTCTGCATCTATAATGAAATTCGTATCATATGGTATAATATCATAAATAAAGCTGTTATTATTATCATAGTTTAAAATAAATTCCCTGTTTTTTACTGGAAATGATGCAGCAAAGATATGTTTTAATGAAAATGTATTGAATATTTTTACCCTTATCTTTCCCTTTTTATTATCAAAATATTTTTTATTTGAAATATAAATATAATAGTTCTGATTTCTCTTTTCTATTCTGTTAAAACTTAAATGTCCGTATTCATCATAAACAAAACCCAAAGCTAAATAACAGGTATTATTCAAATTATCATATATTAACGGCAAATATTTTTTATCAAAATTATGTTTAAAATTGTTTTTTTTAACTGAGTAATTACTGTTACTATTATCTGTATCCACTATTTTTCTCACACAGTTACTAATATTTTCATTTTCAAATAAATTTATATAAACCTTCCAGCCACCGGAGTTTATGATTTCCATTATAACATATCATTTATAAATAATTAAATATTGATATCGAACCATAAAAAAATTATATTTTTAAATAAATATATAATAAAAAATTTTTAATGAAAAATCAATAATTTAGACTATGTTTATTATAATAATACACATAGAATTTATATGCCATTGTCATGCATAAAGATTATAATCCTTAATACCATTATTATAGGATACATTATGGATAAAGAAATGGATAATTATGATTCATCACAGATTCAAATTCTGGAAGGACTAAAAGCTGTAAGAAAAGTTCCAGGAATGTATATAGGATCCACGGGGCCTGATGGTTTACATCATATGGTTTACGAGGTTGTTGACAACTGTATAGATGAGTCAATGGCCGGTTATGGTTCAGACATAAATGTAATTATATATAAAGATGGTTCAATATCTGTTGAGGATGATGGGAGGGGCATACCTGTTGATATCCACCCAAAATATAATAGGCCAGGCCTTGAAATAGTAATGACAGAATTGCACAGCGGTGCAAAATTTGATAAAACTGTATATAAGGTAACTGGTGGATTACATGGTGTCGGTGTACACGTTGTAAATGCCCTATCAGAGTATTTAATAGCACTTGTAAAAAAGGATAATAAAATATATTATGAAAAATTCGAGCGGGGAGTTCCGGAATCCGGTTTAAAGGAACTGAGTTACGGTGAAATAAATGGTAATAATGATATAAATAACATACAGATAAAATATAAAAATACAGGTACAGTAATAAAATTTTATCCCGATAAACAGATATTTGACACAACTGATTTTTCATATCAAGTTTTAACCCAGAGATTTATGGATCTTGCATTTTTAAACCCAAATATAACAATAGAATTCACGGATGAAAGGTCTAATAAACATGAAAAATTCCACTTTGATGGTGGTTTAATAGAATATGTAAAATTCCTTAATGAAGGGAGGGAACTGATAAATAAAGACCCCATATACTGTAAAGAGGAATACAAGGAATACATGGTTGAATTTGCACTACAGTACAATAATGATATAAGTGAAATAGATGAAAGCTTTGTAAATAATATTAAAACATCAGAAGGCGGTACACATTTAACCGGTTTCCACACGGGCATATCCAGGGCGATAATAGACTATGCAAAAACAAAAAATCTGGTAAAGGGGGTTACAGCGATAACAGGCGACGATACCAGGGAAGGACTGGCATTTGTACTGCACGTAAAGATGTTAAATCCCCAGTTTGAAGGCCAGACAAAGGAAAAATTGGGCAATTCAGTAGTAAAAAGTATAGTTTCATCAATAACTGAAAAGTTTTTAAAAGATTATTTTGAGTCCTATCCACCTATAACAGAAGCAATAATAAAAAGGGTTCTGGCAGCAGCTGCGGCAAGGGAAGCCTCAAGAAAGGCCAAGGATTTAATAAGAAGAAAAACTGCACTTGAGAGTGGGACATTACCCGGAAAATTAGCAGATTGCTCATCAAATGACAATGAGAAAACTGAGGTGTACATTGTTGAAGGAGACTCTGCAGGTGGTTCTGCGAAACAGGCAAGAAACCGTGAGTATCAGGCCATACTGCCCCTAAGAGGCAAAATATTAAACGTTGAAAAATCAAACGATAATAAGGTTCTGGAAAATGAGGAAATTAAAAATTTAATAACCGCAATAGGGACAAGCATAAAAGATAAATTTGAAATTAGAAATTTAAGGTACAACAAAATAATTATAATGACAGATGCAGATGTTGATGGAGCACACATAAGAACCCTGTTATTAACATTCTTCTACAGGTACATGAAGGAATTAATAGAGGGTGGCCATGTATATTTTGCCCAGCCACCATTATACAGAATACAGAAGGGAAGCGATATTCATTACGTATTTCTTGAGGATGAAAAGGATGATCTAGTAAAGAAACTGGGAAATAATGTGATAATACAGAGATTCAAAGGTTTGGGTGAAATGAATCCAGAACAGCTATGGGAAACAACAATGAATCCAGAATCAAGAAAACTGGTGCAGGTAAGTATAGAGGATGCACTGTATGCAGACCAGTTATTCAACCTGTTAATGGGTGATAAGGTTGAACCCAGAAGGAAATTTATCGAGGATAATGCGAAATTTGTTCAGAATTTGGACATATAAGGTGAATAAAAAATGTTAATGAGGCCTATAGAGGAAGAAATTAAAACTTCATATTTAGATTATGCAATGAGTGTAATTGTGAGCAGGGCTATACCCGATTTCAGGGATGGCTTAAAGCCGGTTCAGAGAAGAATTATATATTCAATGTATGAGCTTGGTGTTACACATGATAAACCATATAAAAAGTCGGCACGTATTATAGGAGAAACAATGGGTAAATACCATCCACACGGTGATTCATCAATATATGACGCACTGGCAAGGATGGCACAGGATTTTTCATTAAGATATACATTAATTGATGGCCAGGGCAATTTTGGATCAATAGATGGTGATTCACCTGCAGCAATGAGGTATACAGAGGCAAGGCTGGATAAAATATCAGAGGAAATGATCAGGGACATAGAAAAAAATACAGTTGATTTCATGCCAAATTTTGACGGTTCATTAAATGAGCCTGTTTATATGCCATCGAAAATACCGCAGTTACTCATAAACGGTACATCCGGAATAGCCGTGGGCATGGCAACTAATATGGTGCCACATAATCTAACAGAGGTGTCAGATGCAATGTTATTTGCCCTTGAAAATCCGGACTGTGATATAAATGATTTATTAAAATTTGTAAAGGGTCCAGATTTCCCCGGCGGTGGAATTATATATAACAGCTCTGATTTGCTGAATATATACAGAACAGGCCATGGTAAGGTATTATGCCAGGGAGAAATTACTGAGGATAAAAAAAGAATAATAATAAAAACCCTGCCATATGGCGTTAATAAGGCGGTATACATTCAGAACGTTGCAGAGCAGGTAAAAAATGGTATAATAAATAATATATCGGATATAAGGGATGAAAGTGACAGAAACGGAATAAGAATAGTAATAAAAATAAAGAACGATGATAGTAAAGGGCTAACAATAAATCAATTATATGAGCATACCGCACTGGAAACGTCTATAAGTGTCAATAACCTGGTACTTTTAAATAACGAGCCGAAGGTCATGAATCTATCTGAAATGGTAAATGGATTTTTAAATTTCAGAATGAACATCATTAAAAAAAGGTCAGTATACGATGTAAATAAGCTACTGGACCGTGAACATATATTGCTGGGCTTAAGCATAGCATTAAAAAATATCGATGATGTAATAAAAATAATAAGGTCATCTGAAACAACCGATACTGCAAGAAGTTCTTTGATGAGTAGATTAAACCTGTCGGAAAAGCAGGCAAATGCCATATTAGATATGAGATTACAGAGATTAACAGGTTTAGAAATTAAAAAAATAGAGGACGAACTGGTAACCATCAAGGAAAATATCAAAAAATTAAATGAAATAATAAATAATGATAATGCAAGAAGAGAAGTATTAAAAAATGAAATACTGGAAATTAAAAAATCATACGGTGATGAAAGAAGAACCAAAATTTTAAACAGGGGTATAGATGAAAGGAATGATGAAGATCTAATTCCAAACGAAGAATCTATACTGATATTAAGTGAAAATGGTTTAATAAAACGTGTTTCATCAGAGGAATACAACGTTCAGAAACGTGGTGGCAAGGGAATAATTACAAATACACGGAAGGAGGATAATGTAAAAAGCATTTTATCCTGCATGTCGCACGATGTAATATATTTCTTTACAAATACGGGAAGGGTATTGAAGGCAAAGGCGTATACAATAGAGAGAAAATCAAGGACTTCACTGGGAAGCATAGCAAGTACATTTTTAAAATTAAATGAAAATGAAAAAATAAAACAGATAATGAAAGCCCTTGATAATAAGGATAATAAAAATTATTTAATAATAACAACGGAGAAAGGATTTATTAAAAAAACATCTGCCAATGAACTATTATCAATGAGAGAATCTGGATTAAAAATAATAAAACTGGATGAAAATGATGAGGTTGTTTCTGTAATGGCATCAAATAAACCATCAAAAGTATTCGTTACGGCATCGAATAAAAAAGCTGCTGTGTTTTTAACCAGTGAGGTATCTTTAACTGGTAGAACATCCAGAGGGGTTAAATCTATTAGACTAAACGGTGCAGAGCTTCTAGCTTCATTTTTAGTAGATGATAATGATACAATAATGACCATTTCTGAAAACGGAATAGGAAAAAGAACATACATATCAGAATTTTCAATACACCACAGAGGTTCTTCCGGTACTCTGATTTTCAAGGAAAGCGACAGAACCGGATCTCTGGTTACAGCACTGCCTGTAAAGGACGGGGACGAAATACTAATAATAACAAAGAATAACAAAACAATAAGGCTAAAAGGTGATGAAATCAGGATATTATCAAGGGTTTCCTCTGGTGTAAAACTTATAAATCTGGATGAGGATGACAGGGTTGTTGCAGCCTCGGTTTTATAATTATTTTATATAGTTATATTTATTTTATATATAATATTTTAATTGAAAACAAAATTTTATAAAATCATTACACATTAACAGCTATGAAAATTTCTATTATAGGGCTAGGCCATATTGGAAAAGCTGTTCTGGGGATAATAAACGACAACTATGAGTATTTTAAAAACAGATACAATCTGGATTTAAGTGTCATAAGCGTATCGGATTCAAAATATACAGTATATAACAAAGATGGTCTGGATTTAAATAAGATTTTAATGTACAAGGAAAGGAATGAATTAAATGAACTTGAAACAAAAATAAACTTTGATGAGATTTTCTCCACGGATACTGATTTAATAGTTGATATGTCACCGGCAACCAGGGATGGTTTATATGGTAAAAACATATATTTAAAAGCCTTTGAGAGTAATAAAAACGTCGTTACCTCAAATAAGGCCCCACTGGCATTACACTGGAAAGAAATAATGGAATCCGCATCAAAAAACAGGAAAAAAATATTATACGAATCATGTGTTGGTGGTGGTGTACCCCTATTCAATTTGAATAATTATTCATTGAAATCATCAAAACTACTTGAATTTAAAGGCCAGGTAAGCTCAACAATAAATTTTGTTTTAAACCAGTTATTAAGTAATATAGATTTTAAGGAAGCAATAAAAACAGCACAGAATATGGGGATAGCTGAAACTGATTATACGGATGATATTAATGGTCTTGACGGTGCAAGAAAAACAGTAATAATTGCGAATTCACTGTTAAACAAGAGTTTTACATTGAAAGATATATATTATGAGGGTATAGAAAACCTTGATAATATTGAATATATGAAAGAATCAGGCAAGATGTATAGAATATTATCATACATAAACAACACCTCAAAACTTACCGTTGAATCAAAACTCTTTGAGATTAATAAGAATGAATCACTATCATGTATGGATGCATTATCCATGGGATACCTGGAAAGAACGGACAATAACGATGATATTACAGTATTTGAAAAGCATGATGGGCCACTGGAAACGGCAGCCCAGGTTGTTAATGATATTTTATTATGTTTTAAACCCTGATAGATAGACCAAACAGCTGTAAATATTATTACTATTAACATATAAATTTTTATTGTAGTGTACCCTATTTTACCGGTTACAGAAATTATATGCCGGTAATTTACTATAATGTTAATTATTTTATAACTTGATACATATTAAAAAATTAAATTTTACAGTACCGTTTTAAAAACAAACAGGTCTCCTGTAATTATGAAAAATATATACCATATTATTAATTCCATTACTGCCAGGGCAAAGCTTCTCAATGTGCTTATGCCGTATATTCCATTATATGTATATAATAATATAATAAATGTTATTAAAAACGCCAGTATATTGCCTAATATTGCAAGTGGTGCAAATATAAACAGTATAAATAATGATATAAATGCTAGGATAAATACTGTTAATATCGTTGATAGTATTGCATTGCCAAAGGTTGAATTCCTGTTATGAACAACTATCTTTGATGCTATATACATCGGTATCGATATGAGTATTACCATTATTATTATGGAAATTAAAGCCAGTATTAAACCCATAAAAGATAATATAAATTTATATTATTAAATCTTTTGAGCCATTTGAAAAATTTATAAAAATTATTTAAAGGCTTTTACTTGCACTAATTTTTTTATTTCCGGGAAAGAACATTTTATTTTCCCCATATATCTTAAATAGATATATACCGGATATGACCACAGGTATTAACAGTACAAGGAATGAATTTTCGTATCCTATAACTCCCACTATGTAACCAAATATTAGGGGTACAATCATGAATAATATGTTATTATATCCCATGAAATAGGAATTTGCCGCATTTCTCTGTTCAAGTGTTGTACCTCTGGATATCATGATTGTTGATATGGGAAATATTGATCCGTGTGGTATTCCTAAAAGCATCATTAATACTATAAATGCAGTAAAATCTGGAATAAATGGGAATAATGACAACACAAGCCCGGTAATTGCAATTGAGAAGATTAAGGGTAATCTTATACTTTTAAATGGTCTTAACATCATCATGAATCTTGTTGCAAGGGAAACTGAGAAGAAATATATATATGGCGAGTATGCAACAGAACCAGACACATGGAATCTGCTTATTGCGAACAAGGTTAGAAATATGCTCAGAGCGGCAAAAGGTATATTATAGGTCGTTATTGTCAGCATTGCTGCCTTTAATCCATCATTTTTCAATACATTTTTTCTTGTTTCATTCTTAGTCTCAGGGAATTTTATGAACAGGGATGTAATAAATCCCACAAAAACTGCCGGTATGAAAAATAGGAATACGTATCTATAATCAACAATAGTAAGAAGATAATACTCTATGGATGGGCCAAGTATCAGGCTCAGGCTTAATCCAACAGAGTAAAGGGATATTAGGCGTTCTCTCTGTTTCTGGTCTTTTAACAGGGATGATGATGTTATAAGGTTAGGCAGCATTATACCATATGCAAGCCCCGCAATTGCTGAAGAGAGCCATATTGTTATAGCATCTGCAAAGAAATATGATAAAAGTACAAAAATCAGTGCAGCATTTGCAGTTATAAACAATTTTTTTCTTAATTTATGATTTAATCGGGGATTTATATAAAAGGTAACCACAAACATGAACAGGTATATTACTGTGGAAATTATACCCACGTAGAATTCAGAAAAATGTAGGTCAATTTTCGCCAGTAAGGGTGTTGTTGTAATTACCATATTATTTGTTGCCCTCATCGAGAAGGTCATTACAAGTATGGTTATTACCATGTAAATATAATTAACGTTATTATTTTTTATTCTCATCACCTATAACTAAGTTAATTACTATAGATTATTTAAACCTTTATGTGATAACTATTTATAAGCAAACTATTAATGAATGAATTACATTTATACTTATATCCGTGTATTGTATTTACATACGTGGAAAAGATATTAATTCTTGATGGGGATGAGAGTTTCGGATTTAGGTTTTCAAAGGATTATATGAGCGAATATAAAATAAAAATATTATATCCCAGACCAAACCTTATTAATTTTATTGATGATATACTATCATTAAATGATGAATATGATTTTATTATAAACAATTTTGAAATAGACTTCTATAATAAAAACTCAGAACTATTACCATTAAATTCAAAAATTCAGGAGGTAATAAATAATAAATTCAAAAACGGGAAAAAGGTATTTATGTCCAGTCAGTTCGTTTACAGATCGGGGGACGATAAAAAGGATGAAAATTATAAAATTGAACCCGAAACGGCATATGGAAAAACAAAATGCGAGACGGAAAAAAAAGTAATGGAAAACAATAATTATCTTATAATACGTAGGGGATTAACATATGGGAAATGCACATATAATATTTACACGGATATATTAGCCGCTATAAGATCAGGGATACCATTAAAAATGAATGACAATATAATAATCAATCCATTGTTAAATAAGGATCTATCGTGTTTAACGGAAAAAATAATTAATGATTACAATAATGAAATCTTCAATATGTCTTCTGATGAACACATGACATTATACTGTTTCGGAAATAAAATATATAATTCCATAAGGGAGAGTAATTCAAACTTTATAAAAATATTTTATAAAAACAACCTCAATTATAATATGGATAATTCCAAAATAAAAAGAAAATACAGTTTTAAATTTTCCGGATTATCAGATATTGATTTTCTTACATTTCATAGATAGGTTATTAATTAATGGCATTCAATTATGAATTACTAAATAGAAATATGAGATGGTAAAATTTAGATAAATATTTTAAATTATTAGATATACATGTAATATGAATCTAATATCTACAATAGGCAGAATGCATGGAGATATAATAGGATACAACTATAAGGTCTTTGCAGAATATGTAAAGAGTTTTGGTATAAATAATATTTTTATAACATACATATCTGAAAATGAATACGAGAAAAACAGAGATAATTATAAAGAAATAATGTTACTGGAAGGAAATTTTAACCTTTATTTTAATGGTATAGATTGCAATTACTATAATGAAATAAAAAATAAATATGAAATAAAACCCTTAAATGCGGAAAACATTACAAAGAAAAATATACTGGATATTATTAATACGGTGATAGATTCCTACCTGAAGGGTTACTGGAAGGATCCTGAAACAGTTAATTCGGATGTTACTGATAGCGTTTTCAGGGCAAAACATAAGTTCTTGCTATCCTTAAATCCAGATTATGAGGAAAAATACTGGCTCCCATTGCATAATAAAATATATGAAAATATTCTTAGTATTAAAAATAGCATAATAATATCTGATATAGAAAGTTCTTTCTTTTACAGGGATAAAATAAAATAATCATTCTGTTATTATTTTATCAACAAAATTACTTTTTAAAAGTACCCTTGCTTTGCTTACTGTTTTAGGTATTATTATGGTCTTTACCACCACAATTGAATTCACATATTTATCAAATGTATCGTTATCTATATCCTTAAACGTAAGTATGTCAATGTTTTTGAATATTATTTTTCTATCTATTTCCTCCAGGTCGGTACCCGTTATTTCAAGTTCTTTTATATTCTCTATAAACTTTGACGACCCTTCCTTTATTCCATTTAAAAATCCCTGTGATATATTTTTAGCACTGTTTACAGATCCCACAAATGATTTGTAAGCTTCATCTGTTACCTGTCCTATTGTTTTTCCGGTTTCGTTTGAAATTTTCTGTATTCTGTTATATAAATCAGCACTTACCCCTTTTATGGATATAGTCTTTCTAACTACCTTCTCATCATTCTCATTATCTTCGTTGTTTTCAGCATTCTTATTTGCCATAATATCTATATGGATTATAAGTATATAAGATTATTGGTTTACCAGATTACTAATATTTCCAATTATAATTTGTCTATAATATCCATGATATTATCTCCGGGTTTTATGCCGAGATTTTTTGCGTTATCTGTACATGAATTTACCTTTGAATTCAGAACATCGTCTATATCATTGACGCCACTAACTCTAACCGCTATATCACCCAGAGAATTTGCAGCATCTATATTTAAATAGCCACACATTATATACCCTGTATCTCCCTTTAAAATAACCAGCGGGGCTTTCTTTCCAAGTTTTTCATTTATGTATGTAAATTTTTTATTTTTTATGTTTACTTCCTGATTTATCATAAATATATATTGAAACATGATATAATAACTTTTTATTAAACACTGCGGTGGTCATCTGCTGCTATTCTTTTTATGAGAAAATTAACGGAAATTTTGAATTTTACTACCCTCTCCGGAGAATTTGTATAATGGGAATCACCCAGCACATAACTTCTATTCAGGTGCACCTCAAATTTAAAGGTTATATAGGATAAAAGAGTGCAAAACCCAGCAGTTAATGATCAACATAGGCGTTTCCCAATAACTTTATTTCCTGGTGTGATCAAGGAATTTGATTGTTATAACATGATTAAATGTTCCTACTGTAGAGTCAAGAATTCATAGATTCACGGATCAAACGTGTGTACAAAAACATAAAGGGAATATCTGATACAAAAGAGCCAAAAAAGGGTTTTTAGGAAAAGTTTATAGATGTAACAGTTGCCTTTAAATTAAAACTTAATTTTCAAGGTATTATTTATTATTAAATGCATAGAAATATTTATATATTATATTATATTATATTATATTATGAGGAGAAGTAATATAGTAATAGCCATATCCATTTTAGTAGTTACAATGTTTATCATGATATCCTTTAATACCGCACCATTAAATAATATTAACCGTATAGATGAAAAAACCGCTTCAAATAATGATACAGATAAATCTGTAAAAATAAATAATATTACATTCATGCACAATTATGCTGTATCCAAGAGTGGAGCTATAAATTTTAACAGTATCAATAAAACATCAATAAACAGCATATACTCATATAAGGATAATGCCAGTAATAATAATATTACACCATACAAATCAGATTATATAAAAACAAACAGCACAAATTATTTAGTGCAGTACTATAACAATTCTAATATAAGATATTCCATTGCATTTACAGAGAGGTTTAATAATTACAAGGTAGAAATAGCAGATATAATATCCGGTAGCAATAATACCAACACATCACACATCTATGCAAACATAGTACCCCTAAACTCATCCAAGATATTGCTGGGCAATGAATTTAATCTGAATTATAAATCATCATACAATAATCAGATGAAAACATTAATAAATTCTATTGAATTAATATCAATGAATTATATGGGTTCCAGTAATAATACGATGCATAAGTTCGGAATAGAATATGGCTATATAGCATTAGCAATGGGTAATATGCTTAAGGATACAAATAAGAATATTAAGAATATGGAGATAGATAAAACAGAATCAATAATAATAGACTATAGTTTCATGTGTATATATAGCATTATAATGACCCTAGGTGGTGCATTGGGCATGGCACTATCTGTAGCAGCCATAATCGGATCCTTTGGGTCAGTAACACCATTAGCTGCATGGGGATTCTTTTTCAGTTTAAACTTTTTTGGCCTGAGTATAGCAGGTATAGCTGCGGCATGCAGGTGATAAATATGAAAAGAGAAAAATTTATGTATTATTTGTGGGTAATGCAAACTATTACTTTTGGATTTATATTGATAATGTCTGTTATTATATTTCTTGCTTCCAATAAAGTAATATTAAAAGCTATCTCTTCAGTAATTATAATTATGGATTCCTTATTTTTACCTGTGTTAGTTATATATGTTATGAAATTTAAAGAGATACGCCCAAAAGAAATGGCAATTAACAATGTTTTAAAAAATGATAACAATTATAAAAAATACATACATTATATATACATTCTAGGTTTATTTATTTTATTATCTGATATACTGAGTGTAATTTTGGGGCATTATTATATCCCAATTTTAGTGCTTGCAATATCAATGCCGGTAATGGTAACAATATATTATAAAATATTTGTAATAATACTCAGGGAATTGCATTTATTGAATAAAACATCATAAATTTAAAATAAAATCATTCATTAACGATTAATAATGGCTATAGATTAAATATAATATATTATTCTTTAATATAGTCTTATGGCGTCAAATGTAAAAATTGTTTTTCTAGGCACGGGTGGTTCAATGCCGAAACCAGGTAGGAGTTTGCCATCCGTTGCAATACATATAGATAACATTATGAATCTATTTGATTGCGGAGAAGGCACGCAGAAACAGTTGATGAAAAGTGCTATTTCATTTATGGATATAAGCAATATTTTTATAACCCATTTCCACGGCGACCATTTCCTGGGCCTACCTGGATTGTTAAATACATTATCATTCATGGGTAGAAAAAACGATTTAAATATATTCGGCCCAGAGGATGCAATAAATTTTATAAAAAAGGCAACAGAACTCTGTTATGGATATATAAAGTATAAGGTAAATGCATATGAACTGAAACCAGATAAAACATATGACTTTGATAAATTTTATATAAAAACATTGAAAAATGATCATTCTGTACCTGCGCTATCATATTCTCTGGAGGAGAAGGATTTAATGAAAATCGATAAAAATCTTGTGGATAAAATAAAATTTCCGGTAAATAAACTTGAAGAATTAAGGAATAATGGCTCCTTAAAAATAGATAACAGGGAATATAAAATAGAGGATTTATCTTTAGGTATTAAAAAGGGAAGAAAAATAATTTATACAGGTGATACCAGACCAATGAAATCAATGAGGGTATTTGCCAGGAATGCCGATGTTTTAATACATGACACAACAATGGATTCTTCCATGGAGCCCATGGTAAATGAATACGGCCACACCTCGGCTAAACAGGCAGCAGAAATAGCAAAAGCGGCAAATGTTAAAAGATTGTTCTTATACCATTACAGTTCAAGATACAATGATTTGGATATATTATTAAATGATGCAAAATCCATTTTTACTGAATCATATTTAAGTAAGGAATTAATGGAATATGATGTGCCTAAAACCAAAGAAGTAATTAAAACAAACAGAGATTAATTAAAAATATTTGCGGGATACCATAAGATGAATTATTAAAATATAATATATAATTAAGCACCGTATTTTTCAGATCTATCTGAATATGACAGTATTAATGGTATTATATCATCACTTTTTATCTTATAGTAACCATGTGAAACACTTAATTCATCGAATTTTTTAACATCATCATTTATTATTCCATCGGTGCTGAATAATATTGGAACAGGGTCTCCGCTATGGTCTCCATATGAGCATGGAGTACTGTGGTCTCCAGTGATTACTATCAGTGTATTGTTTAATACATCCTTAAATGGCTTTAATGCCCTATCAGTTTCTTCAATTGCATATTTTTTTATTTCTGGTTTTTTATCATGACCACCAATATCAGCGCCTTTTATATTTATTAAAATAAAATTATATTTATTCAAGGACTCCATGGCACTGTTTATAATATTTTTATAATTCGTATCTATCCTGCCATTCATACCCTCAACATCTATTATATCAAATCCCGCCAATTTAGCTATTCCCCTTATTAAAGGCGTTCCTGATATGCACGCTGCCCTTAAATTATATTTTATGTTAAAATCTGGCAATTCAGGTACTTTTCCAGCTCCTCTAAGTAATATTTCATTTGCCGGCAGTTTTCCATTTGAGATTAAATCTTTATTTATTTTATGTTCATTTAAAATTTTCCTTGACCTCTCTAAAAATTTATTTATTATACTGGCTGTAAATTTTGCGTTATCATCCAATGGCGATGTATTTAATGGTTTTGAGTTTACCTCATGTGGATCCGTATCACTGACCTTATCGGATAGGTTGTCTCCCCTTAATATCAGGGCAGCCCTGTGCTCAACACCAGACTTCATAATAATTTTTATTCCATTTATTTCTGTTTCCAGCTCTTTCGATAAATCACTTGTATCCCTTATCCTCCCCGCCCTTCTGTCAACTACCATATCATTTACCACCGAGGCATAATTTGCTCTGAATGCTATATCCCCAGGTTTTAAATCTATACCCAGACCCAGGGCTTCAAATGGTCCCCTTCCCGTATAATAATCTTCTGGTCTATATCCTAAAATTGATAAATGGGACGTATCAGATCCGGATCTAATTCCGTAGGAAACAGGTGACATTAGCCCTGTTACACCATGTTCTGCAAGAAAATCCATATTGGGTTTATATGAATGCTGCAATGCAGTTTTATTATCAAAAATTTCATTCGGTCTATCTCCAAGGCCATCCATTATTAACAGTATTACATTTTTCATGATATGTTATTATAATTACAATTTAAATTTTATTGAAATATACTCTTTTAAAATTCCATCTTTTATTCATATCAGATCTTCTCCCTATTAATATATGATTAATTTTAACCTCCTTATCTATATTAAAATTCTTTAAATCATTCATTATGTTATTTAGCCTATTTCCATCAACATTTTTTCTAACAAGGCTAAAATGCGGAACAAATTCATCATTTATAAATGCGTTTTTGTTCAGGGCAATGTTCAGTTTTTTATGAAAAATTATTAATTCCTTAGATGGGATAACATTTATGTAAACAATGTAATATTTTTTATCATTTTTTGTTTTCTCAAAATAATTTATATTACCTATTTTCACTGTTAATTCCTTTGTTTCATTACAAACTTTAATTATTTTATCTATACACAGTTTATTATAATTTTTTAAATATAGCAGAGTTATATGAACTCCTTTATTGCTTAATGTTCCGGTGTAGCCATATTTATTCTCTAATTTCTTTTTCATGTATGTAATTTTATCTCTTATATTTTTATCCGGTTTTATTATTACAGTGTAGTACATTGATACCATCTATGAAATATATTTCATATGCGATATCATTTAAAAATTTTATTATTTATCATAAATACTGAAAAAATTCATTGCTGTTTTATTTATGGCATACCGGTTTCAAACATTTAGACCTCAATATTTGTGATTTCTTAAAAATATCCCTAATTTTAATGGCATTATATACCGTACCATGGTAAAATAATAAATAGCATACTAATACTTTAAAGTAGAAAATGAATACGGGTCCCGTAAAATTATGCTTATATAATCTGACCCACATTAACGTGCTTCAGAACCCAAGCTTAAATATTAATTCTGGCGATAAGCTAATATTTATATTATTGTTTACAATACGTTTAGAAAGTGAAGGAGGATTAATATGGAAAACAGTTATATAAAATTTGAAGCTCCCGAATCGTTAGAAAAAGAAGTGTTAGACTTTGTTGAAAATTCTTACAGATCCGGAAAGATAAAGAAAGGAACAAATGAAGTAGTAAAATCAATAGAGAGAGGAGAAGCCAAACTGGTTATTATCTCAGAAGATGTCTCACCACCGGATGTTGTGTTTTATTTGCCAACATTGTGTGAGGAAAGAAAGATTCCCTATGCATATGTAAAAAACAAAAAAGATCTTGGAGTTAAGGTAGGAATAGCTTCTGCTGCATCACTTTCAATTACGGATTATGGAAAAAATGAAGATGCATATAAATCCATAATGTCCGGACTAAATGATGTAAAATCTGGTAAGGAAGACAAGAAAGCAGAAAAGAAACCTGAAAAGGAAGAGAAGCCGAAGGAAGAGAAGAAGGAAGAAAAACCGAAAGAAGAGAAACCTAAGGAAGAGAAAAAAGAATCAAAATCCGGAGAAAAGAAACCGAAAAAAACCAAGAAAGCAGAAAAGAAGGAAGAAGCACCCGCAGAAGAAACTGATGAGGAGTGATGTAGATGGCAGATGAAGCAACTCCAGCAGAAGTTGTTGAATTAATGGGAAGAACAGGCATGACTGGCGAGGCCACAACAGTAAAGGTAAGGGTACTGGCAGGTAAAGATCAGGGTAGGATAATAGCAAGGAATGTACTCGGTCCTGTTACCGTAGGAGACATACTTATGTTGAGGGAGACAGCAAGGGAAGCAAGAAGATTATCAATAAGGTGATATAAATGGAGAATAGAAAATGTACTTTTTGTGGACATGACATTGAACCGGCATCGGGAATAATATATGTGAGGAAAGATGGTGCTGTTTTAAATTTCTGTTCAAAGAAATGCAAGGTTAATATGGTACAGTTAAAACGTGCTGCAAGAAACATAAAATGGACAAACGAATATCATAGAATAAAGGAAATGAGAAAGGCATGATATAAATGGAAAGAACATTAATACTCATAAAACCTGATGGTGTCAAAAGAAAATTAATTGGTAATGTAATTTCACGGTTCGAAAACAAGGGTTTGAAATTAATCGCAATGAAACTCATGACTGTTACAGAAGAACAGGCAAAAAAACACTATAGTGTGCACAGTTTAAAGCCCTTCTTCGATGGTCTGGTTTCCTATCTTATTTCCGGTTCTATCGTGGCAATGATTTTCGAAGGTGACAATGCAATAACATCCTGCAGAAATATATGCGGAACTACAGACGGATCAAAGGCAAGCCCCGGAACAATAAGGGGAGATTTTTCATTGAACATTGAGGAGAATATAGTTCATGCTTCCGATTCAGATGAATCATTTAACCATGAATACCCAATATTTTTTAACAATAATGAAATACTGAATCATTGATTATGGAAACCACAAAGAAAGATTTAAGGGAGCCTATAGTATGCGTCCTTGGCCATGTTGACCATGGAAAAACTACACTATTAGATGATATTAGAGGTACTGCATATGCTAAAAGGGAAATAGGTGGCATAACGCAGAAAATAGGTGCAACCGATATAGATAAAACAACATTGAAAAAAAATATTGATAAATATTTTAAAGATACACCAATAAAAATTCCAGGATTATTATTTATAGACACTCCCGGGCATGTTGCATTTTCAAACATGCGTGCAATGGGGGGTGCACTGGCCGATATAGCTATTTTAGTAATAGATATAAATGAGGGTTTAAAGCCACAGACAATAGAATCATTAAATATTTTAAAAAAATACAAAACACCCTTTATAATTGCTGCAAATAAAATGGATTTAATACCATATTTTACAAGCGGCAAAAACGATTCATTTTCTAGTGTATTTAAGTATCAGAGACAGGAATATAGGGATGAGCTGGATAATAGAATTTACAAGATAATAAATGATTTATATATACATGGCATTTCATCGGATAGATATGATAGAATAACGGATTTTACAAAATCATTTGCAATAGTTCCTGTAAGTGCAAAATTGAATATAGGAATGCCTGACATTTTAATGGTTTTAACAGGTCTGGCACAGCATTTTCTTGAAAAGAATATACAGTTTGAGGAAAAAAACACAAGGGGTTCCGTAATCGAGGTAAAAAAGGAGGGGTCGCTTGGGACTACTTTAGATACAATACTATATCAGGGCACCCTGAATAGAGGGGATACAATAGCATTGAATACAATAGAAGGCCCAAAAACAACAAGAATAAAGGCATTATTAACAGCAGGGAAAAAAGGCCTTGTAGAAAAAGATAGTGTTAAGGCTGCATCTGGTATAAGGATATTAATTACGGATAAACTGGATGTAATATCTGGTACCTCAATAATAAGGGTAAATAATAGTAATATAACGAATGCATATAATGAACTTATTAAGGAATCAAAGCCCGATATAAAATTATCTGAAAATGGTGTTACCATTAAGGCCGAGGCTATTGGATCACTTGAAGCAATAGCATATGAGCTGGAGCAGAATAAAATTAATATAAGATCTGCTGAAATAGGTGATATAACAAAAAAGGATATAGTGAATATATCAACATTAAATAATCCACTGGATCAGGTTATAGTAGGTTTTAATGTAAATTTATCAAGTGATGCAAAAGATGCTATAGAAACATATAGTGCAAGGGCAATAACAGGCAATGTAATATATTCTATAATAGAGGACCTTGATAAGTGGTTAAAGTTTAAAAAGAATGAAATGGAAGAGGAGAAGAAAAATAGTATGCCGATACCATCAAAGTTTACCATAATGCCTGATTATATATTCAGGGCTGCCAAACCTGTAATAGTGGGCATAAAAATATTATCAGGCAGGGTTAAAGTAGGTGATAAATTAGTAAATAGCAATAATAAATATGCAGGTACAGTCCAGAGCTTAAGGGATGGAGATATAAGCAAACAATTTGGGGATAAAGGATCAGAATTATCCTGTGCCATAGCTGGGGTTATCCTGAACAGGCACATATTTGCAAATGATGAATTATACGTGGATGTCCCTGAAAATGTTGTAAAGGGATTAAAGGATCAGGATCTGGATCCGGATATAAAGGAAACTATGAATGAATTAATAAAAATAAAGAGAAAGGATAACCAGTTCTGGGGATTTTAGCTATTTAAATAAAACAGTATAAATTAATAATATACATGAAAATATTACCATAGTTATTATTGAGAAAAAACTATTGTAAAACGTTAGTGTTCCTGCAAACGATGCCAGGGAAAAAACTATTGTTTCCTTGTATAATGTACTGCCTGTGATAAGTCCTACTGAAACATCTTTTCTATTTCTTTTTGCAGCTATAAACATCATTACTATTTCAGGCAGGGACCCGAAGAACCCCAGTAAAAAGAACGATGATAAAAACGAATTTATCCCGAATACGTATGCAATTACATATGCTGCATTAACCATATTATATGATGCTATTATTATTACAGCTATTGAAAATATGCCATAGTAATATGAATAGTCATTATCCGATTTTTCTATAATTTTTCCATTGCTTTCCTGCTTATTAATTAATAATATGTAAAATATAAAGATAAATAATGTGATAAAGCCAATGTAAAACGGAATTCTAACAATAAATAATGATAGTATATATATTATAACGGATGTAATTAATATTAAATATGAATCAATTCTAAAATTTTTAATCCCCCTCCTGTAGAATAACGGTATTATAATAAAAAACGCAATTAATGTTATTACATTTGAACCCTGTATTGCCCCAAAACTTATTGAACCCAGATTTTCTAATGCGGCCATAACTGACATGGATAATTCATCTATTATTGCAGCAACGCCAACAATAAACAATCCCACAGATTTTGATGATATGGATATACTGTTTCCAAATTTATATGAAACATCTAAAAAAATATCGCCTGCTATAAATATAGATATAACCGACACAGCAATTCCAGGTATAATTAAAACATTATATTTCTCTGTAATATTAAAAAAAAATATCAGTAAATCAAGTATAAGCAATAAAAAAAATGCAAAATATAAAAAATATTTTTTCAACAAATTATCACAGCATCAACTGTGGATTATCAATTTTCACGTCTTCCTCCACCTTTGATCCTCTTTCAACTTTTCTATAGTCTATTGATGTTGGTTGTAAAACATTCAGAAGATAATTAAATGCTCTATCTGCATTACTCCTGTCTCCACATGTATATATATCAAGCGTAACAAGCCCATGTTCAGGCCATGTGTGAAAAGACAAATGTGATTCTGCTAAAAGTGCTATACCACTCGCGCCCATGGGCCTGAACTGATAATACTGTGAAGATATCTCAGTTAGATTGCCCTCTTTAATTGCACTCTCCACAATTGGAGAAATAGTATCGGCGCTAGATATTAACCCCGCATCTACCCCATACAGATCCGCTATTATGTGTACCCCTACTGCCACTTTCATCGTCCTCCATAATTTTTACACCTCTATTCACCATTATAATAACGTTATATTTAAATATTTATAAAAATTGCAAAATTTATTTTTATAAATATCACTCTATAAAAATATCTAGCCCTTATCCCATTTGCGAATATTGAGATTAATATATTATATATTTTATATTATTAAATCATATGTGTATAAAATCAATCTCAATCTCTGGATTTTTTATCTGTATTTCCTTTATTTCGTTTAATGAAAAATGGAATAATCTATCGGACATCACTATCAGGGTTATAAAACCTCTCTTTGAGGCCTCAAAGGCACAGCTTATCGCTGAATATTCAAAATCAATTTTTATGTTTAAATCATCAAATATATTTTTCGATAATTCTCCTGCAATTCCAAGAAAGTTATAGTATATGCCCTTAATTTTTTCCCTTAATTTTATTTTGAATTTATTTAAATTCTCTATCTTTTCAATATTATCAACTGTTAATAGGATGATTTTTGAAGGTTTTACATTTATTATCCCCCTAACATCTGTTATTCCAGTGCATTCGTTTCTGCTCGCATTTTTTACGGATCTTCCGTATGCTTCTCCTTTACTTTCTAGCGTTGCATGTAAATAACCCCCATTCATATATAAATATAATTTATCATTTATTTTTACATCATCATCTGATATAACCTCCCATATCAGTGACGAATCTATATTTATCAGGCTTGTATGGACAAAATTTTCTATATAGTTCAGACCATTATACAGAAAATCAAAACCCTCCTTTGTTATTTTATTATTACTGTCTATTAATTTTTTTTCCTTTAAAATTTTCATATGATAGATAACACCCTGCAGTGTTATTCCCAGTTCCTTAGAAATTTCAGATGGTCTGTTTTTTCCATTTTTGATATTTAATAAAACCATTAACTGTGTAATTAAAGCCTGTTCAATTTTCATGAATGTATATATATTATCATTATTATATTTTTTTGTATTCCCTTAACTTTTCAATATATGATTTAACCGTTTCACCCACATTTTTTGAGGAATATATGGATGATACAACTGCTATTCCTGATATATTATATTTCAATAATGTGTCTACATTGTTTAAATTTATTCCACCTATTACAAATACTGGTATTTTTAAATCATTGATGTTATCCAAAATATTTATATCACATATTGTTGCATCCTTTTTCGTACCAGTATTGAAAAATGACCCGAACGCAACATAGGTGGCACCCAAATTTTGGCATTCTATGGCTTTGTTTACATCACCATATGTTGATACCCCTATGATTTTATTACCGTATTTTTCCCTCAGGTAATCAAATGGCACATCGCCCCTGCCCACATGGATTCCTTCCGCATCTATAATATCCATTAAAACAGGGTCATCATCAATTATCAGTGGAACACTGTAATCATCCGCCAGTTTTTTAAATTTTTTACCCGCATATATCTTTACATCATAATTATTTGTTTTATCCCTGTACTGCAGTATATTAACACCATTTTTTAAGGCCTCTTCAGTCATGGTAAATATTTTATCACCGTAATAATCCGGCGTTACCAGATACAGTCCTTTTAATTTCATAACTATAAATTACGAAATTTGTTATTAATGTTTTTTAAAATTTCCAGAACTCTGCACACATAGCATTTTTTATTATGGGTTTTTTCCCTTTTATATAATTTTTCTGCCTCCCTGATATCGTGTATCAGTTTTCCACTATCACCATTCAGTTCATTTTTTATATAATCATTTATATTTCCATATTTTTTCCCCATATCCATGTTATAAACCCGAATTATATAAATATAATAATTTATAAAGTTTATAAAGTATAAACGATAAATATATTAATAATAAAGCGTTATAATAATTATGTATCCTGCGGAAATTGAAATAATGCTGTTATTAAAAAAGGAGTCCATGACACTGGATGAATTATCGAAGAAGCTCTCCATATCAAAAATGGCAGTTTTAAACCATATAAATAAACTTGAAAAGGAAAAAATAATAAAAAGAAACATAATTAAAAAGAATGTGGGAAGGCCTGTGTATAAATTCGGCTTAACTGATCTGTCAAAGGATAAAATTTCAAATAGCTACGGCAAAATGCTGGATGATTTACTGGAATATTTATATCTGACAGAGAATAGCAAAATTGTTGAAGAATTTTTAAAGACAAGGTACTCCGAAATTAAAAATAAATACAGTAAAGATATGGCCGGCCTTGAAAATGAAAGGAGGGTAAAGGAGCTTTTCAAATTAAGGGAAAATGAAGGCTATTATCCGGAAATAAATAACATAGGTGACGGGAAATACGAACTTTTGGAATATAACTGCCCCATATTTAAACTGGCAAATAAATTCGGAAAGGCATGTTCTATGGAAACAAGATTATTTTCATCAGTTCTGGATATGAATGTTACATCAACACACAGGCAGGTCAATGGTTATGATGTTTGCAGGTTCATAATAGGTAAAAATAAGGAATTAAAAAATTAAAATTTCAGTATCGGTATTTCCATTTCGTCCTTTAACAGTCCGCTATGTGCACCTTTCATTTCATATTTTCTCTGGTTTAATGGATAATGGTACAGGTCATTATTTTTTGATACCCCTATTAATTCCGGTAATTTTTTCAGTATATTATCATCTAATTTTCCGAATAGTTTCTTATATAAACTATCATTATTTTTTAACAGCAGTAAATTACTATAATTATTATTTAAATAGTCATATAATTCATCACTATAGTTAAAGAATATCGACCTGACATCACCGTATGGTGGAATTAACGTTAAATCGTCTAATTTCTTATCCTTACTTAAATTTATTACGTTATTTACCTCCACATGGCCATGATCTGCTGTTATAATAAAATCATAATCATCATGCTTTTTTATTATTTCATATAATTCTGTTAATATATATCTTGCAGTTTCCACTGTATACTCATTATACGGCCCCAGTTTATGTGCTATCTGGTCTATATGTGGTAGATAATATGTTACAAAATCATAATTCTTTTTTAAATCATTGTCTAACATATAAAAACTATGGAATACGTTAGAAAATGTATCTGTATAATTATTTCCGTATAATAGATTTGAAAATGATGTATTGCTTATAAAGGATGGAATTATATTTATCGTTTTTATTCCTGTATTATTCAACTGATTAATTTTTGAATCAAAATTGAATATTTTATTTATAGGATATGCCTTTTCCATGGAATCCCTTATATATGAAGCCGAGGAAGTGTACCCCAAAATATTTATCACTGCACCCAGCTCCTTAACATATACTAAATATCCATTTATGCCATGTTCTCCTGGATACTTATTTAAAAATATTGATGATAACACATTTGATGTTGTTGATGGGAATAGGGATGTACCCTTTATTTCATTATCGAACTTAATGCCTGTTTTTCTGTAGGTATTCCACCCAAGCCCATCCAGCAGTATAAAACATAATTTCTTATTTTTATAATTTAAATTCATGGTTTCTGATGTCACTTTTAAATTAAAATGGTTGAACATATCACTTGATAAATTTATCAATGAATTCTCATCTGGCATTACAAAATTATTTTCCATCATTGTATATTAGTGGCTCCTAAATAATATTTCTCTAAAAATTTTTAGCTCCATTTTTGTATTCATAGCATTTCTTTACAAAATTTTCTGGTACTTTCTGGTTTGATGGAAAATACATGTGTATATAGCCTGCAATTGTATTCTTATAATAGAAGCCATCGGTTTTATCATTGAATTTATATGGTTTATTATTTTCCTCGAAATATTCTATTCCCGTGTAATGAAATTCGTGTCCCCTGATTTTCTGATCCTTTTTTAATAAATAATTGTCATAATTTGATCGAATATCTCTATAGCCTATTGTTAGTTTATCCATATATACATTTGCAGGTATTACATTTACCATTGGGTATAATTTCTCACCATAATTTATATTACTGCACAGATATATATAACCACCACATTCTGCAAATACCGGCATATAATTTTCTATTTTATTTTTAATATCATTTAACATACCCTTATTCCCGGATAATTCACCAGCATATATTTCAGGAAAGCCACCACCTATGTAAATTCCGTCAACGTCAGGCAATTCTGCATCCATAATTGGGTCAAAATATATTATTTCGGCTCCATATTTTTTCAGTATTTCTATATTTTCCTCATAATAGAAATTAAATGCCCTGTTATACGCTATTCCTATCCTCACCTTTTTATTTCTGATACCGCTGTATATTACAGGTTTATTGGTTCCGGCAGTACTGCCTGTTTTTGATATTTTTATTATTTCATTTAAATTTATGCTATTATTTATTACCGTGTTTAATTCTGAAAAATAATCATCATTCAGTTTATCCTCAACAAACGGTATCAGTCCCAGATGCCTTGAATTTATTTTTAATTTGTCATCATTTTTTATACAGCCCAGAACCTTTACGTGATTTATTTTCTCCACCGCTTCCTTAACGAGCCGGCAGTGGTAATCAGAACCTGCCCTGTTTAATATTACGCCCTTCAAATTTATCCTTCTATCTATATTTTTAAAACCATGTATTATGGCTGTAACACTTCTTGCCATTGCAGATATATCTATTACCAGTATTACCGGTATATTCAGCAGCAGTGAAATTTCAAATGAACTTCCCCTTATACTGTTTGCAGATCTTCCATCAAATAGTCCCATAACGCCCTCAACTATTGAGATGTCTTTTCCAGTAGAATTTTTCACAAATATTTCTCTTACAATGTTTTTATTTCCCATTACCGTATCAAGATTCCTTGATTTATTGCCGGTTACATATGTGTGAAACCCCGGGTCTATGTAATCAGGCCCCACCTTGAATGGCTGGACACTGTAACCCAGATTTTTTAATGCAAGCATAATTCCCACGGTCACCGTAGTTTTGCCAGAATTACTGGAAGGTGCAGCAATCATAACACTATTTATATTCATATTCAAACACCGATACTGTAATATTCTTAAATATTTCCTTTCTTATTAATTCCCTGCCATTATTCGACCCTATCCTTCCAGAAGCATTTGAAACTGAATATGCACCCGTATATTTATACACTGTACTGGATTTATACAGTGAATTAGTATTCAGTTCATCCCTATTATAAAATATTAAACCGGCATTGAAATATTCCGACAGTTTTTTTATATATTCATTATCTTTTTTAATATCAATTGTTGTTATTGTTTTTATTGAATCTGTATAAAAATTGTTTTTATTGAATAATTCCACAATTGCGTTTTTCATATCATTAAAATTTGCATCTGTTGAAAAACCAATACCTATAACCAGTATTTTAGGAACCATTATTAGATATTTATTTTCATCATTTTTTTTATATGTAACAATTATATAACCATCACAGTTTTCACTGTTATTATATTCCATATTAATGCCTGTTTCGTTTTTTATGCAGATGTTATAATTATTTATTATATCGGATGAAATTTTTGTTAAAATATTTTTATTTATTATTTTTAAACTGTATTTATGTGCAATATACTCTGGAGAAATTTTGTTGTCAACATCTGATGCTGTGGTTATTACTGGAATATTATTTAATAATGATGATACATATTCACATAATTCATTTGCACCTTCATGGCCCGAGACAACACTTACTGTAAATTTGCCCGCATCATCTATAGCTATTATTTTAGGATCTGTATATTTACTCTTTAAATATGGTGAAATCAACCTTATTACAGCACCCAGGGATAGAATAAATATTATGCAGTCGTATTTATTAAAAATCGTTTCAATTATATCACTAAGTTTATCGAAATACCTTGCACTGTATTTACTGTAAAATCTTCTGCTTAAATACAAATCATATTTTATTGAGTCCCTCAATCTTTCCGATATGTTTATTCCATTATCTGTTATTGCTATTAAAGCAGTATTTTTACAGTTCATTAATGGTATATTTATATTTATTATAAATAATGGATGTTTCATATTAGAATATTTATTATTTGCAATACCCGGTATAACTCCTTATAATATTAATCTCTTGAAGGAGATATAGAGGTTTTAATATTGTTTTAATATAATCCAAATTGTCAAATTGTAATTGTAAGTTTAATAATATAAAAATAATAGAAATAGCGGCTAATAATATATGTGTAGGTATCCAAAAATTTAAAAGTAATTGGGCATTATCTTTTTAAATGGTCAACTATATTTTTCCGGAAAACTTTGAAAAAAATATTAAAGAGTATTTAAATACACTGCCAAGCAAAGTAGGAGAATACAATAAAAGAGCATATATGAAAAGCAAATTGATGGAGGGTATATTGCAAATAAAGCCAGAATTTATAGGATTTGAGGAAAAAAGAAATGATATTTTTTATGCAGGAATATTGATAGAGACAAAAAATGAATTAAATAAAAAAATGGTAGATGATGCAAAGGAGGAGTTAAAAAGGTATAAAGAGGAAAGAGAAATAGATGGATATAACATTACTAAATTAATTATAACGGATGGAAACACGTTTGAGGTATATAATGGCATCAGAAATATGGAATACAAATTAATTTTAAATGAAGAAATTAAAAATAGCGACGAATATACTCTTGGTAATTTATACACAAGAATATATTTATTATTTAACCCGGAAAATGTAAAATTAGTGCCTAAAACTGAAATCATTGTTCCAAGGTTGCTGGAATTGGAAAATGAGTTATTAAAATTAATAAATAATAAAGTAATAAAAATTGGAAATAGAGAATATTCAATAAAATATGATGAGTGGAAAAACTATGTTGCAAAGGTTCTTGGCAATGAAAATGAAATAACAGAGGATTTTTTCCTGAGGCATGTAATAATTTATTATTATTCATTATTTATAGTTGGAAAGTCACTGAAAATAGAAAATAATGAAGCAATTCTTGATGGTTCAGCATTTATGGCCAGAGGAATATTAAATTTTATTGAACCAGACAATTTTTTTGATATATTTAACAAAGGTAATAAGTTTTTTGATTATATAGAAAAAGAAATAGATTTATACGATTTTACAGATGTAAAGGATGATATTTTCAGAGTTCTATATGAAAGTGTTATATCACCAAACGAACGGCATAATTTGGGAGAATTTTACACACCGGAATGGCTGGCAAAAATACTTGTAAATAAATTAGTAACAAAAGATAATGTAGTTTTAGATCCGACGTGTGGTTCAGGAACATTTTTAAAATTAGCAATAGAAAGAAAAATGGATCTTGGATCTAATAATATAATTGATCAGGTTATAGGATTTGATATAAATCCCATAGCAGTAATATTCTCAAAGGCTAATTATATTTTATCCTTAAGGGGAAAATGGCTGAACTTTTCATTTGTCATACCTGTATTTTTAGCTGATTCACTAATGACATATTATCGTAAAAGCTCTTTATACTCCGATGTCAAATCTGTAACAGTAGATTTTTCACCAATTAAGGATATAAAAGCAGAATTTGATTATTCGTTTGTAGGCAAAACAGATTATCCTATAGCCAATATAAGTAAATATATAAATGATATGAGAGAACTTGTTGAATCTAATTTAAATAATGAAAATATAGATTTTCCCTCAAGATTTAAAGGCAATGAAGATTTAATTAAAAAATTAGTAGATTTAGTTAAAAGCGGCAAGGATGGCGTATGGTTCTATATCTTAAAGAATATATATACGCCATATTATTTCAGAAATAAAATAGACGTTGTTTTAGGCAATCCACCCTGGCTAACATATAAGGAAATATCCTTTGAAAGGCAGAAGGATATAGATGCAATATATAATGATTATAAAATGGGCCATGGTTCACAGAATAAAGCAAATATGGATTATGCAGGCTTTTTTATTGCAAGGTCATTAGAATATTTAAAGAAGAGTAAAAAAAGTACTTTAGGCAAAATAGGTTTTGTCCTGACACGGTCTGTAATTAATGCGGCGCAGTATAATGGCTTAAGAAGAAAACTATGGGAAAATTCTCCAAATATAGAAGAAGTGGTAGATATTAACAATTCTATAAATCCATTCAGAAAACCGTCATGCATTTTAATATTTACATATGATAAAACCACTAAAATAATAAAAGGTGCTTTAATAAAAAGCGATAATAAAAAACCAGATGTTTTTAGCCCGGATTTAAAATATGAATTGTTAGATATGGATTATTATATAAATATAAGCAAAAATGAGTCTTCAATTTCAAATAAAAAATTTAATTTTTCAGGTATTTCATATTATAAGGACATTTTTAGACGTGGAGCTACAATATTCCCAAGGCCCTATTATTTCATAAAAATTGAAAACGAAGAAAAATATGCATATATAATAAGTACAGATGATAAATATAATCCAGAAACTGCTGATAAGAGGCATAAAAAGGGAAATTATCAGTTTTCATGGGATCATTTTTATGTATTAAAAGATTTAATTTATAATGTTATAATGGGAGAATCCATTAAAAACTTTAAAGTGAATTTAAATGAAAAGGCTATTTTGCCATTAACAAACAATAAAGTGGTTATTGATACTTATAAAGATACAACACCCTATACATATTCTATTAGAAAAGATATACTTAAAGATGATGTAGATAACATTAAAAAAAGTTTATTGAATGTTTATGTTAATAAATTAAATGAAATTGAAATAGACTGGGAAAAAAACAGGGGTGCAAAATTTAATAAAAATAATAAGAAAAAAGCAAATTCCTACAGTGTAATGGAGTGGCTAAATTATGGTAATAAATTATTATCACAGCATACTTATAAACATTTGGTTGTATACAATCAAAGCGGCACTTCAATTAGATGTGCCGTACTGGAGGAAAAAAATATAATTGTTGATCATACTGCATATTATGCATATTTTGAAAATAAAAGTGAGGCATATTATGTATGTGGTGTCTTAAATTCAAAATATTTATTAGAAAAATTAAAAAATTCAGGAATTTTATCGGAAAGGCATATTCACAAAAAACCCTTTGAAATGAATATACAGCCATATGACAAAAATAATGAAATTCATAATAAAATAGTAGAAATATCCAGTAACCTATCAAAGATAAAAAATGACGACGATTTTAAAAATAAATATACAGAACTGGAAAATTATGTAAAAAAAATTATATAATTTCGCACGGTTTTATTTATAAAATTATAAATCGACCATTTTACTGTTTGGATAAAGACATCATTAACACGAATTCAAATATCCTACTGATGTTGTATCACTGTAAATACATTCAATAGAGTTTCTCCAATACGCCCCTTAATATATTAAATAATTATTTGCAGGAGAATTATTTTCGATCATTTTATGGTATTATCAGAAAAGTCCAATTATTTAAATTAAAATAGGTATCTTAAAAATTTATTTTTTACACTGTATTACAGACTCTCCGCATGTGTATTAATCTGGATGGTTTTAATAGGCATTTTCTGTGAATCCATATATTCTCATATGATTGAATCTGTATAATCCGGGTATTTTTATCTTATGCTGCTACAAACCCTTCCAATTTTTACCCTATAGAACAGCGGTGTATCATGCCACGGCCATAGCATCAGCTATCAATGGCATGTATATCGAATAATTGGGAGCCATATATATCCCTTTTATTCTGTATGTTTATCCGTTGTCGTTCATAATCATCACCCATTTACCCCTGCCCATGGCTATGAGAAAGTCCATGAGTATGAGCCATGAATAACCGGATTTAATCCTTACAAGGTTTATAAGGATCCACAGGTTATATAGCAGCACAGCTAAAAAGTAAAGGAAATACCGTACTGCAATGGCAGTTGAATGTGTCTTCTCCTTTGTTTCCTTCTTTTCCAGGTAGCCATTCTCTATACACCACCTCTCCCTGTAGAGTTCTGCAATGGCTATTACATTATACTCATTCACATCCATATTCGTATAGAATGAGAAATCATGCTTTTTCCCATCTGGATAGTACACCACATGGACAAAACTGGAATTAACACTTTCCTTTCCTGATGATATGGTATCCCTTATTACCAGGAATGAGAAGCTATTATGGTACTCCATTTCCATCTTCTTGAATTTCTTTACCTTTGTATTGTCCTTTGCAGGCACAATATACTCCAGTTTATGCCCCTCTATTGTCTTTATTACTCCAACATCCAGGTATCCACGGTCAATGAGGACCTTGTCTATTTTGATTCCAAGGCTAATTGCATGCTTTATCAATTCTCCAACCTCCATTGCATTGTCTATGCCATCCAGCTGGTTTTTCTTCATGACGGCCAGTGTAAACCTCTCACCCTTCTTTACCGTGTCCAGTGTTGCAAACCTGTATGCCTTATCAGTACCACGGAACTTATGGAATGGTGCATTGATAAGGTATCTATTATCCATGCCATAGTATGGCTCGTCATGCTCATCGATGGCAACATTCACAGGCTGTTTAAATGCACCACTATTCACTGCAATCCTTACAGTAAGGTCAATGAGTCCAGATATGGCATCAATGCCTGAATTATTTTCCTTGCTACTGCCATCATAGATATCACCGTTATATGATTCCTGTTCGGATGCAACATAACGGAGCCACCTGAATACAGTATCAGCAGATGGTGTATGCTTAGATGGATTATTCCTCACATAGGTTTCTATATACAGCTTTCTGGTAATGGAATTCCTTATTGCATTTACAAGATCTCCAGCATTATATAATGAGTTTGCTGCCATTGCAGGTGAGAATAAACTATTAAGTGAAGATGAGAAAAGCTTTTTAACATCTCTTGCATTATTTAATGGGGGGATTATGTCATTCATAAATCATAATCATTTCCCCCAATTTTAACTTGTCTGCTACTTCAATACATATATTAATTCATAAAGCTACATTATTTCTCAAAAACTGGAAACTATTCTGTATGACATGCGGAGAGTCTGTATTAATAAAAATATTTTTATAGCCGTTATAACTACATAAAATACCGGGGAGCTTAAAAAGCTGAGAGGATAGGGATCGACCCGTGGAACCTGATCCGGGCAATACCGGCGGAGGAAGATGGTCATGAAAGAAAATAGAGCATTTAACAGGTGTATAGAATGTTAAGCAAGAAGCAGAAATTTATGTTGCTTTCCAGCTCTTCTGGCTTAACATTCTGGGGTATGATAGCTACATTGGGACCCTTGGCAGCAGCCGGTTCCCTAATAGGAGTTTTACCGAAAACGTTAAAGGTAATAATTCTTTTAATAGGTCCCATATTAGTTCCGTTTGGGAATATAACAATGGGATTTTTATCGGATAGAATTGGCAGGAAGAAAATATTTATAATCACAATGATAATTTACAGTGTAGGAATATTAATAATTTCATTAAGTTATGTTTTTGTTACACTGTTAATTGGACTTCTACTGGCGGAATTTGGTGTTGGTGGTGAGGAGATACCAACATTATCTCTGATCTCGGAGAACTCACCCATATCACAGAGGGCAAAGTGGTTAACAATAATATCCGACTTTGATAATATCGGCAGTGCATTAATAGCGGGGTTATTTATTATAACCGCAGATGTATTCTATGACAGGATAATATTACTGGCATCCGCTGCAGTACTTATAATAATAATGATAATTTCAAGGTTACTGCTGCCAGAATCATACAGATGGCTAAAGGTAAATGGTAAACATTCAGAGGCCGAAAAGGAAAAATCTGAACTGTATATTGATGGCAATGGAACAGATGCTAATAAACCACCATATAAATTAAGCCTGCCGGTATTAATGATAATGGGCATATCACAGTATACAACATTTGGTTTAATGGCGTATATCATAGGTCCATACGAATTCGCTGGAGTTTCCACAGATAATATGATTATATTTGTAGCGTTACTTGGAGCTTCAGTAGCAGGGTTTATAGCAGCACCCCTGATAACAAGGGGTAGAAAAAAATATACATTATATTCATATTTCTTCGGTTTTGTATCAACAGTTTTAATATTCCTGCTTGTTCCATATTTAAAAAACGTTTTAATATTTTACCCACTACTATTTGTGAATATGATGTTGAGTGAATTTGCATGGGCATCAAGGACAACTTTAGAACCGGAGCTGGCACCCACAAGGAGGCGTGGAGCATTTATAGGAACTGTAAGGCTTGCCCCTATGATATCATACACATTACTGGTTTTATATACAAGCACACTGAATTTATATGATTTTGTTTTACTGAATGTAGTTTTATGGCTAATTGGGTTTATTGGAGCAGTGATATGGAATCATTATGGCATAGAAACAAAAAATGTAAATATAGATTACCAGGAAGTTTAAATTTTTTATTTATAATAATTACAATTGCGTTTCCTATACTTAACCATTACTCCAGAAACTTAACTTAATTTTTACCGTTTTTTAATACTAATGGAGTACTAATTAATATCAATGCTGTTAATTTTCATTATTATCTATTAAAATACAGTAAAATATGCCATGGAAAAGCTTATCTAAATTATCCTGATTATAGCATGCTCTAGGATAGGGGTAATGGTTTCCCCCATGTGGAACCCGTTCTATTCAATTATAATTATATCTTACAGTTCTTTGCAGTGCTCTTACCTGTTTTAAATGGCAGTTTAATCACATTTCTCAGCATTCTTAATATTTCTGCCAGGGATATGGAATAGGCCATCAATGATTGCATCATTGATAGAATAATGTATGCTATGAGTGATGCAAAGATCTGCAGCATAATGCCATTGACATTCTTCTAAAAAATATCTCTATTGACCATCTCTGTGAATAGATATAATGGATATAGATATCCGGAACATCCATTATATTGGTAATATAATTCCTTTCATCTTTATCAATAAGAAGCGTTACAAGCCTTAATTCCAATCCATTGCTGAATCTTATTATTTTGGAATTCTTATGTTCCTTAATAATTTCATACACTGCATTGCCCTTTATTCTGAACATAATTCCCTTACTGTTCAGTTTCTTAAATCTCTTAAGGCTGTAATAGCCCAGATCGAATGCAAGTATTGCTCTCTCCAGTGTGTTGCCATCTATATTATTTACAATGCCATCAAACTTGATGCTGCCATTTGTATTTGCAGGTGTAACAATGGATTCTATCGGTACGGCAAGGGGAAATACTATTGATGCATTATGCATCTTTATTCCATACTGTGTATTCTCCCCTGTATACCTGCCTGAACCCTTTGCCATTGTTTTTATGAATGTTGAATCTATTCCAATTATATTCAGCAATCCCTCATATATGGAATAGTTGTGTGCCATTATAAATGGATATAAAGGATCATAGAATACACCAGCAAGCATCTGGTACTTCCTGTATGCATTCAATTTTGATAACCGTGGTTTGCTTATACCGCTGTTAATGGCTGGAGCTGCCAGATCCTCCCTGGAAATTGCTGAACCTACAAGTATTGACGCATGTTACAGAAAACCTATTCTTTTGGAATACTTATCTATCTCCGTAATCTCTGGTATATAATTGCAGGAATCTTTCAGTGTTTGTCTAACAAATTTAATCATGGGTTATTAATTAAATCATAGGATAAATATAACACAGGTAAGACGAAAAATTAAATATAGGAAACGCAATTGATAATTATTAAACAATAAGATTAATATACATTTTTAACTATTAGATAAGGAATATCAATGGAAGTAAACATAGATGAAAACATAAAAAAATGGGAAAAAGATATAATAGACACATCAAAAAATAATAAATTATTATATTTCGACAATAAAAACTTTTTAAGAATATTAACCCCGTCAATGGCCTTTCTATTCGATGACCTTGTTAACAAGGATAAAAAAATGGTATTTAAATTAAATAACGATGAAACAAGAAAAAAGGATGAAATTATAATATCAAAAAGAGAGGGTATATTAAAATCACTGAATGAAATACTTTATAATTCAAAAAATGCATTGAAGGAACATGGTTCAAATGTTTTATACCTATCATTCGGTGTCTTAAAATGGTTCGATGAAAACAGTAATGGAGTGGAAACACAGTTATTCTTTGTACCTGTTGAAATCAATAAAAAATTATATGATAATTTTTATCTGGAGTCCATTGAGGGTGAGATATTTTTCAATCCAGTATTAAAAGAAAAACTGGAACAGTTTGGCATAAAATTTGATTTTAATTTTGATGAGAATCTTAATGTTTCTGAAGCCATTAGAGTTTTTAAATTAATAATAAAAGATTCAAAATGGGTTGTCAGTAATTCTGTTTATCTCGGCATTCTATCATTTACAAACAATACAATATATAACGATATAAAAAATAATCACGACCTTATAAAGAATAATGAATTAACAAAGTCACTTGCCGGTAATTTAGACATAATAAAGGCGTTAAATGATAAAATGCCTGAAAAAATGAATTATGATATTGATACTGTAATGGATGCAGATTCAAGCCAGCTGAATGCAATATATGCTGCAAGATGCGGTGCAAGCTTTATTTTAAATGGCCCACCAGGAACAGGCAAAAGCCAGACAATTGCAAATATAATTGCCGATTCCATGAAAAACAATAAAAGCGTTTTATTTGTAAGTGAGAAATACGCTGCAATAGACGTTGTTAAAAAACGGCTTGATAAGATAGGCCTTGACAATTATATACTGGAATTTCATGGGAATAAACCAAAATCGGAAATAATAAAATCATTTTATAGATCCATAACAGATGAGAACAGCATCACTGAGGAAAAAATGCTGGTGGACAGGTATTCAGATACTCTAAATAATTATGCCAGGGCTATACATTTGAAAAGGGGGAAATCAAACACAAGCATATATGAGGCGTGTGATATTTATCTAAAAAATAAAACAGATTTAACACTAAAAATAGATGATAAGGTGCTGGAAGTATCAAAGGAAGATCTGGATAATATAGAGTTCCAGCTGGCAGAATTTGATGATTATACCGACATAATAGAAGATTATAATAAAATCCCGGCAGGTTTCAATATAGAGAAATTCAAGGATGATAAGGAAGCATTTTATAAGAATCTGGAAAATCTGTCATCAAATGTTGATAAATTAACTGAAAATGCGGATTTAATAAATAATGTATTTGGAATTAAAATAGATAATATAAATTCACTTGAAACTATCTATAACATTGTAAATTCCATAAATACGGAAATAAAACTCAATGATAATTATTTTAATGATGATTACATAAATGAATTATACTCCCTGATAGAAAAATATGATAAAGCAAAGTCAGAGTACGATTATATGTTAGAGCTACTATCAAAGAAAAGGTCACCCAAATTCTTAAACCTGGATATTTTACAGTTAAGGAATGATTTCAGGAATTTATACAGAACAAAACTAAAACGGTTATCATCAAATTATAAGGCATTAATAAAGGAAATAATGGATTTAACGGAGGATAAAAGCAGGGATAGTTATGATGATATATTAAATGACCTTGATTATGCCGCAAGAGTAGAGGAAAAGGAAAAGGAATTAAAATCACTGGAAACCACTATGGAAGAAAAAAACATCTCTGTGAATGAAAAGGCAAGGATATTATACGCAAAAAATATTATAAATATGACAGAAAACATACCGAATGACAGTATTAAAGCCTTCTTTTCGAATTATAATGATATAGATGAGATAGTGTTTGTAAAACCCCTGTATGAGGAGTTAATAAAAAATATAAATTATTTAGATACAATGTTAGACGATAATGATCTGCAATTACCGGGCATTAATGAAATAAAAGCCATTGTAGATAACATATTATCATCTGACATTGAGAGATATGTTAAGCTGAATGACCTGATAGAGGTAATGAGAAATGCGGGAATAGATGTATCATCGGTAATGAATGAAAGATTAAAACCCGGATTAATTCTGTCAGCATTCAGGTCAGAATTTTATAAAAATTTCATCATGTATTATATAAATAATGATGAAAATTTAAAGGATTTCAGGGCATCATCCCACGAAAGGATCATAAATATGTTCATATCATTTGATAAAAAGCGGATACTGATAAATAGAAATAATATAATATATAATTTATACAGGAATAAAATGGAGGCATTATCCAGATCTCCTGAAATATCAATGATAATTAAAACAGAAAACTCAAAGAAAAAATACCAGAAACCGGTAAAAAAACTATTTGATGAAATCGGCAACTCAGTGTTTAAGTTAAAACCATGTGTAATGACAAGCCCAACAAATGTGAGTTCATTCTTCGGCAATAAAATGAGCTTTGACCTGTTAATCTTTGATGAGGCTTCCCAGTTAACACCACCAGAGGCAGTTGGATCATTAATGCGGTCAAAGCAGGTTATTGTTTCGGGTGATACACAGCAGCTTCCTCCAACATCATTTTTTGAAAATATAAATTCCAGCAAATACAGTGAGGATTATGTTGTTCTTGATAATATTCTGGACCAGTTTGATGCACTGGGGTTAAATAAAATATTATTAAAATGGCACTACAGAAGCGTGGATGATAAATTAATAGCATTTTCAAATAAATATTTTTATGACAATTTACTTGAATCATTCCCATCGGCATATAAAAACCCGGAAGAAACAGGAATAAAATTTATTTATACTGAGGGTCTGTATTCACGTGGCAAGAAAAGGAACAACATAACAGAGGCAAATGAAGTTGTAAGGATATTAAAGGAAGAATTAAATTATACAACATCAATAGGCATAGTAACATTGAGTGAATCGCAGAGATCCGCAGTGGAGGATGTTATGCTGAATTATTCAAAAAATGATACTGTATTATCAGAAATATTGAATAATGGGGATATTTTTATTAAAAATCTGGAAAATGTTCAGGGTGACGAGAAGGATATAATAATTTTAAGTATAGGCTACGGCAAGGATGAAAATGGAAAACTGACAATGAATTTCGGTCCGATAAACACGGCAGGTGGAGAAAAAAGGCTGAATGTTGCGATAACGAGGGCAAGAAAAAAGGTTATAATTGTATCATCAATAAGATCAGAGGATATCAGGGTGCCATTAAATTCGGGCAAGGGGCCAGATCTGTTAAGGAAATATATAAATTTTGCAGTAAACAGTAATGTCACTGATTTCAGGGAATTTAAAAATAATGATGAGATAATAAACGATATATCAAATAATCTTGAAAAAAATGGCTTTAAAACAGAAAAAAATATAGGTTTTTCAAGAAACAATATAGCCCTGGCTGTAATAGACCCTGAAAACGAAAATCATTATATCCTGGGCATAGAAACGGATGGAACCATTTATAACAGCATGAAAACTGTTTCAGAAAGAGAAAGAATAAGAAATGAAATATTAAAAGGTCGTGGGTGGAGTTTATACAGGGTCTGGTCTATAGATTACATAAAAAATCCGGAAAGTGTTTTACACGATATTGTAAACAATATAAACAGGATAAACTTTAAAAATTTAAATGAAAAAAACAGCGCTGGGAGGGAGATTTGAACTCCCGGGCTCTTACGAGCACAGGTTTTCCAGACCTGCGTCTTACCAGGCTAGGCTATCCCAGCTTCATATCATAATGCATTTTATTTATAATATTCTTTCGAATAGTGGTATTGTTAAACTTTTTTCAACACCATCTAGTGTCCTCAATTTTTCAAGGACGAAATTTGATAGATCCTTCATTGATTTCTGTGCAGTTAAAATCATAATATCCCAGTCACCGGTTATAATTGATGCAGATATAACGCTATCAAGTTTAGCCAGATTGTTGCATAATGTTCTCTGATCGGTTTTTGATTTAGAGTCGTACTGTATAAGTATATATGATAATACAGAGTAACCAAGTTTTTCATAATTAAGGTCAACCGTATATTTTTTGATAAAACCGTCCTTTCTCAATCTTTCCATTCTTTCAAATATTGTGGCCCTGGGTATATTTAATGCATTGGACAGATCAGAAATCTTGTCCCTGCCATGCTCTTTCAGGTAATCTATTATTTTCACATCTTTTTTATCCACGCTATCAAGCATAAAATCAAAATGACATGTAAGTATATAAAAGGTTTGTTTTAATAACACAAAAGCGTATAGAAAATTTATAAATAGCGGTATAATTATATAATTATGGAAACAGTCAATCAAAAAGAAGAATATGTTGTAAGTGAAATAGAGAGTTCAATAAAGCATCTCTCAGATGAAAGGGTTAAGCATGCGATAGTTACTCAGGGCTATGTAAGGGAATATGTAATGGATTTCTTAAGATCCCGGGGGTATATTGAAATACCACCCATTATAATTTCGCCGTTAACAGACCCATTAAACCATCCAGTATATGATCCAAGAATACATGCATATGGTGGTGATATGTGGATTACAAAAAGTATGATATTCCATAAGCAAATAGCCGTGCAGGAATTAAAAAAGATCTTTATAATGTCTCCCAACATAAGGCTGGAACAGGAAGAAAGATCAGCCACCGGCAGGCATCTGTATGAATTTTCACAGATAGATGTAGAGGCTTTGGATAAATCGCGGGAGGAAATGATGGATCTGGCAGAGGATTTAATTATATACACAATAGACAGAATAAAGAAGGAGCATCCAGAAGAATTAAAGTATTTCCACAGGGAACTACCGGATTATAAAAAACCATTTGATAAAATAACATATGCCTATGCAGAGAAGAAATATGGCAGGGATTTTGAGAAAAAGCTGTCACTGGAAGCAAAATCACCCGTGTGGTTAATAGATATACCGTTAGGGGAAAGAGAGTTCTATGATCGGGAATATCCAGATAAACCCGGCATATTAAGGGATATGGATTTAATATATCCTGAGGGCTATCAGGAGGCATCATCAGGTGGAGAAAGGGAATTCGAATTATCAAAAATACTTGAAAGAATACACAAAAAAGACCAGACAGAAGAACAGTTTAAATGGTTCATAGAACTGGCTAAACACGGAATAAAATTATCAACAGGATTTGGTATAGGGATTGAAAGATTCACAAGATTTATCTGTGGTGTTAAAAGGATAGAGGATGTATCGCCATTTCCAAAAATACCAGGTAAAATATCATTATAAATTTATTGAAGCAATTATAAATAATAACCCCAAGAAAATAAATAAATAATTTACTGCCTTATTATTATATTTTAAATGCAGAAAGGTAAATCTTTTAAATTTATTTCCACTTTTTATAAATATTCCATTACATGTAAATGCATCCAGAAACAAATGTGAAGGCCCTGCAAAAAATCCCTGATAGAATACTGCAATTATTTCACTGTTTATTATAATACTATGATATATATCAAGGGCAAACATTAAAGCAAATGCAGGCATCAAACCAATCATGATGCTGTTATTGATAGAATGTGTCCTTTTTGTTCTTGTATAAAATCCATTTCTTATTTTATGCCCGAACCGGTCTATTATGTAATTTGAGATTACTGATATTATAAATGCTGAAATAAACAAACCAAAATTCCCAGAAAATAGTGATCCTATGAATGCCAGCAGGCCAGTTGAAAATATGTAGTGTGTTAATAATTTCATGGTATGACATTGTCTTATCATTTTTATATTTTTTGAGCGCTGGGAGGGAGATTTGAACTCCCGAGCTATTTCTAGCAGTAGATTTCGAATCTACCGTCTTACCAGGCTAGGCTATCCCAGCTTTATTGTGTATCAATTACCTTTATTTAATTTTTCATGTTCCTTTTTCATGCATTTATCCATTATAACATACATATTATTTTTTTCTGCAATATCTTTTGCCTCATCATTTATTATTCCCTCCTGCATCCATATAACTTTTGATTTTCCAATTGCTTCATTGACTATTTCTGGAATAAATTCGGGTTTTCTGAATATATCTACCACATCAATATTTCTATCTATTGATTTTATATTCTTATATACTTTAATTCCCTGCCATTCTTCTATGTTTGGATTTACCGGTATAATATTATATCCATTTCTTAATAAATAGTCGGCAACCAGATAGCTATACCTGTCAGGTTTATCGGATAATCCAACAACTGCTATGTTCTTATAATTTTTCAATATATATTTTATATCCATACCCATATATGGGCAATTTTTATTTAAACCTTCTATCTAAATAAATTTAAATATTTTTCTGTAATACTGACTAATGTTCTGTCCTAAGTGTGGTTCATTAATGACTCCAAATAAAGATAAATATGTATGTAATAGTTGTGGATATAAAGTTTTAAAGGAGGCTGTTACAAGTCAGAGGATAACATCACGGAGTTCGGATAAGGAGATTGTAATGGTTGCAAAGGAGGTTAGTGCAGAACCACTGGATAGCGATGCCGTATGCCCTAAATGCCACCATACCGGTGCATACTATCTATTAAAGCAAACAAGGTCGGCCGATGAGCCAGAAACAAAATTCTATACCTGTGAATCATGTGGATACAGATGGAGAGAATACTAACATCTTTGTAAATTAGATAAAACTAAATATTATTTTTAAATGTTTAATTATGGCTCTTGAAAGTTTATCAGATTCATTAAAGGGTATAATACGAAAAGTATCAGGTGCAAGTTATATAGATAAGGATACCATAAAGGAGGTTACTAAGGACATTCAAAGGGCTTTATTAAAGGCAGATGTAAATGTAAAGCTTGTTTTAAAATTAACAAATACCGTTCAGGAAAGGGCGTTAAATGAAAAACCACCTGCAGGCATGACAAATCAGGACTATATTATAAGGATTATCTATGATGAATTATTAAAAATTCTTGGAGAGAATGCAAATTTTGAACTGAAACCGCAGACAATAATGCTTGTGGGTTTATATGGTAATGGAAAAACAACAACAGCAGGCAAATTAGCGAAACTGTTTATGAAAAAAGGTTTTTCTGCGGGTTTAATAGCAGCTGATGTCCACAGGCCCGGTGCATATGAACAACTGTACCAGATATCAAAGGGTATAAATTCAAAATTTTATGGTGAGAAGGGCGAAAAAAGCGCATTAAAAATAGTTAAAAATGGTATAAAGGAACTGGATACAAAAATAAAAATTATAGATACCAGTGGCAGGGATTCCCTTGATGATGAATTAATCAACGAGGTTAAGGAAATAAAGGAGAAAATAAAGCCAGATAATGTGTTGTTTGTTATAGATGCAACACTTGGTCAGCAGGCAGGTCCGCAGGCTGCAGCACTAAACAATGCGGTAAATATAAATGGTGTTATAATTACCAAAATGGACGGTACCGGAAAGGCTGGAGGTGCCTTAAGTGCAGTTGCTGATATAAAATCCCCGGTTTATTTTATAGGTACAGGCGAGCATGTGGATGACCTTGAAATATTCAACCCAAAAAAATTCCTATCAAGATTACTGGGTATGGGTGATATTGATGCCCTGATGGAGGCCGTTAAGGAAACAAACCTCACAGAGGAAGAGGCGGAGGAATCCCTGGAAAAATTGATGTCTGGCAAATTCAATTTAATGGATATGTATGATGTCTGGGAGAAGTTTTCTAAACCCGGTCTATTAAAAAAAATATTTGGTTCCTTACCATTAACTAAACTTCCTGGTGGGAATAAGATAAATGAATCGCAGATAGACCAGGCCGATGTAAAATTAAAGTTATACAGGGTTGTATTAGATTCAATGACATTTGATGAATTAGAAAATCCCGATTTATTGAATGCAAAAAGGATAAAAAGGGTGGCAATGGGATCAGGCAGGGGAGAAGCAAGCGTCCGTGAATTATTAAAAGAATACCGCGGAATGAAGAACAATCTGAAAATGATGAAAGGCAACAGGAATTTCAGAAAACTGTTAAAATCACAGATAAAGGGTGGGGATTTTGGCCTGGATAACATGGGTTTAGATACGAAATAAATTCATAACAACATTCATTTCACAGCTCTGGATTTATGGTTATATTTAATAATTTATTTATAATCCCATTCAAATAAGTTAAAAAATAATAATATAATAAAAATTTACTTTAAATTAAATCTTCTAACTGTTCTACAAGTTCAGGATATTTTACCTGGACAGCTTTCAGTATTTTTTCAACAGATATTTCATTTATTCTAACACCGGATACAACATCAATCAATTTATCCAGGGTATCATCTGATAATGTACCCAATTTTTCCTTTGCAAACCAGTTTCTTAAATGTTTTCTTTCAAGCTTTTCCTTTACCATTAGCTCATAATTTCTCAGCATTTCTTCTGAAAAATCATTCGCATCTATTGCCTTTTTTGCAACCTGTGCCGCATATTTTCCTGATATTAAACCATTTGCTATACCACCACCGGTTATAGGGTCTATTAATCTTGCAGCATCACCTATGACCATCAGTCCAGGCAATGTCATTTTATCCCTTACCTTATTTACCGAAACGCCACCTGTTATTTCCTGTATTATTTTACCTTTTTTGTATCCCGGATGTGAATTTATCCAGTTATCCAGATAGTTTTTAACATCCCAGCGATCTTTCATTCTTGATATTGTTACCCCTATACCGACGTTAGCCTCATGGGGACCCTTAGGGAATACCCATAAATAACCGGCAGGTGCTATTGACCCCAGATAAAAATCTGTATAATCTTCATTTGAATCAACATTTATCATTCTGTATTCTATTGCGGATATTATATCGTTTTTTGCTAAAATTAATGATTTTAATCCAGCCCATCTTCCGAACTCACTTTCAAAGCCATCCGCTGCTATTACTATTTTAGCTTTTACATCAACTATTTCTGCATTATGCCTTATTCTGGCACCCACAATTCTATTTCCTTCCTTTATAATACCAACCGCAGGTGATTTAACCCATATATCTGAACCCTCGGATGCTGCTAAAGCTGCAACGTGTTTATCGAATTTATCCCTTTCTATAACATATCCAACTTCGTTTCCAGCATTTTCCGCGGTTAACATTATAGGGTTCCTCTCGGATGGTCCATATATTCTCGCACCCTTAACCTCAACCGATATCCAGTGTGGGTCAGGTTTTAAATCCACCTCCGGCATCCATGATTTTGAAACACCCTCACCGCATCTTACAGGTGACCCTATATCTGGCCTTTTCTCTATTAATAAAGTTTTTAAACCATATCTTGAAGCATATCTTGCCGCAGAACTCCCTGCGGGACCTGCGCCTATTACCAAAACATCATAATTTAGCATGGAACCACTCCGCTGAAATTGCAGCTGTAGGGCATCCCACAACACAAAAACCACATTTTATGCATTTTTCTTCATTGATATCAATAACAGTCTCATCCATAAAAATTGCATCTGTTGGGCACATACCAACACATGCACCACAGTAATTGCAGAGACTCCTATCAACATCCATCTCGCTATTGACTTTCAACTCCATAACCATAGAAGACACATTAATATATCTATTTTTTGTTTTTTATTTCCATACCATTTATATAATAATCACAGCATCTTGTTAATAAACACACATTGCATTTTGGGGATACAGGTTTACATATATTCTTTCCAAATTCCACAAATACAGGATTAAATTCTATCTGATCTTTTACCGGTATTATCTTCTTTAGGGCTTCCTCAGTTTCATCGGGGGTTTTTGTTTTTACAAGCCCTATACGGTTTGATATTCTGAAAACATGTGTATCAACAGCTATTGCGGGTATATTATAGCCCTGTGTTAAAACAATGTTTGCCGTTTTACTGCCAACTCCCGGTATTTTTATCAGTTCATCATGACTGTCCGGAACCTTTCCACCGTAATCATGATTTATTATTTTTGATACCTCTATCAATCTTTTTGATTTTACATTGCTGAATCCAACGTTTTTTATTATCTTTTTTATGTCACCGGCATCCGCATTTTCAAGCCCATACGAATCTTTGTATATATTGTATAATGACCTTGCTGCTTCATCGGTTGTTTTATCCTTTGTTCTATGTGATAATATTGTTGTTATCAGTATCCAGAACGGGTCATTTTTGAATTCAAAATGATGTTCGGGTGCCATTTTTTTAACCTTTTTATAAATTATTTCAAAATCCTTCATTTAATGGCAATTATAATACCGTTAATATTTTTTTAGGATTTAATATTAGATACCAATCATTATTTAACAATATTTAAATCTGTATTTTGCAATCATGGTATTATGGATACATATGCATTCAAATTAAGATTTATAACTGTACTTGTGGGGATGGCAATAGCATTGATCTTTGCCTTTGTTGTAGCCGGTGTTCTTGTTTATCTGTATGGAATAACAGTAACATCATCATTAATTTACCTGCTATTAATTATAATGCTCTTCATTGATATGGTTCAGTGGTTATTAAGCCCATATCTGGTCGGGTTAACGTTTAAATTAAAAAAAGCAGCTGAGTCGGAATACCCTGAGCTGTTTGATATTGTAAGGGAAGCATGCAATTACAATAATATACACAAAATTCCGGAAATATATGTAGCATTAAACGGATCACCGAATGCATTTGCCTACGGTTCTCCATTAACCGGAAAAAGAATAGCATTTACGAAGAGCATATTAAACACGTTAAACCATGATGAATTGTTAGCAGTAACAGGCCACGAAATTGGCCACATCAGGCATCACGACATGGAATTACTGATGGCTATAGGCCTGATACCCACATTGATATTCTATATGGCCTATGGAACTCTATTTTCCGGTTTTGGATCAAGAAAAAGTGGAAATTTCCTTTTAATTGCAGTGTTATTATTTGCACTGAGTTTTGTGTTTAATATAATGATATTAGGTGTAAATAGAATAAGGGAATCATATGCTGATGTGAATTCTGCAAAGACAGTACCCGGTGGTGCATACAATCTGCAGAGAAGCCTGGCGAAATTAACAAAAGATACACAAAATTATGGGAGAAATAAAAAACGTTCAATAAATGATATGTTAATGTTTTCAGATAATAATTTTAAAACAGATTTCTTTGATGATATAGATGACACTATAGAAAAATTAAAGACAATGAAGGCACCGAGATCATTATTTTCAGACCATCCACATCCCGCAAAAAGAATTCAAAATCTCGAAAAGTATAAAAATAATTTTTAATAATATTCCGCTAATTCCCTGTATTCAATTTTATTGTCTGATAGTATGGAATCTATTAATTTTTCTGCAAATTTTATATTTGTTATAACAGGTATATCCATCTTTATTCCCAGTTCCCTTATTGCAAACCCATCTCTCATGGAACCGTATGTTTCTGACGGTGTATTTATTATTAATGATATATTATCATTTTTTATTGCTTCTATAAGTCCCGGTGACCTCATATCCTTTATCCTGTACACCGTAATATTTTCTATTTTACTATCATTTAATTTCTTCGATGTTCCAGGAGTTGCATATATTTTTATACTATTTTTATTTAATTCCCTGGCTATTTTTATTGCTATATCCTTATCACTGTCATTAACTGTAATTATAACGGATTCTAATTTAAAGTTCCTCTTCATAATTTTTATAACCTTTGACATGGATTCATTAAATGTCTTGCCACAGCACATTGCTTCACCGGTGGATTTCATTTCTGGCCCAAGTATAACATCAAGATCCTTAAATCTCTTAAATGGGAATACAGGCACCTTTATGAAATGGGATTTCGGGATTATGTATTTTTCATCTATGTCATTTCCAAAAATAGCCTTTATCCCAGCTTCTACCCAGTTGATATCCGTTGCCTTTGAAACAAATGGTATTGATCTGGAGGATCTTGAATTTAATTCTATAATATATATATCATCATTTTTTATTGCGATCTGTAAATTTGACAATCCTATTAGATTAAAATTACTCCTCATTTTTTCTACTATCTTTTCTATTTCATCCGTTTTCTTATTATCAATTGCATCTGGCCCTAAAACCATTGTAGCATCCCCGGAATGTGTCCCAGCTTCCTCTATGTGAACAGATATTCCACATAGTACAGATTTGTTCTTATCTGAAACAAAATCAACATCTATTTCTGTTGCTTCCTGCAGATATTCACTTATTAAAATCGGGTATCCGGGCCTTTCTGTAAATAATTCCTTAACCCTTTTTGATAATATATCATAATCATATATTATATCCATTGCCCTTCCGCCTATTATGAAACTTGACCTTATGATTACCGGCAATTTTATTTTAATAATTTTTTCCTCCATGTCATTTAAATTATTTATTTCAATAAAGTTTGGCTGTTTAATATTTAATTCCCTTAATTTCCTTGAAAATATTGTTCTCTCCTCTATTTTATATATGTCCTCCGGTTTTGTTCCAAGGATTATATTATTAAATAATTCATTTAAATCCTTAGCCATGTTCTGTCCCGTCTGCCCGGAGAACTGTATTATTATTCCATCGGGATTTTCCCTTTTTATAATGTTGGATATATGTTCTAGAGTTATCGGTTCAAAATATAAAATATCGGAAACATCGAAATCCGTTGAAACAGTTTCCGGATTGCTGTTAACCATTATTGATGTATAACCGAGTTTTTTCAATGCGATAATAGATTTCACCGCACCGTAATCAAATTCAACTCCCTGTGAAATTCTGTTTGGCCCGGATCCTATAATTATTATTTTCCTGCTATTTTTTACCTTTAAATCACTGTATACATCGTAACATGAATATAAATACGGTGTATCAGAATTAAATTCTGCAGAACATGTATCTATATTTTTATAAGCCGGCAAAATATTGTTTTTGAACCTGTATTTTATTATATCCAGAATATCCATTTTTGCATAATATGATACTGTTTCATCCGAAATTCCCAGAATTTTCAATTCCCTGATATTATCTATACTGTTTATCTCTATGTTTTTTATTGCGTTTACAATATTATTCATTTTATTTACAAAGAAATCATCATATCCGGTTTTTTCACATATAATATTCATATCAATATCCTGGAACAGTGCCTCAAAAATGGCAAATATTCTCTGATCCGTTGACCCTTCCAGCAGTTCCATAGTTTCATCCTTATTTGTAAACAATCTCAGTGTTTTTGAATTTTTAATATCTAAAGACGATATTGATTTTAATAGGGCCTCTTCAAATATCCTGCCGATTCCCATTGCCTCACCTATTGATTTCATCTCTATGCCTATATCTCTTTTTACAGAAAATTTATCAAATGGCCATCTGGGTATTTTTACCGTTATATAATCCAGTGAGGGCTCAAAAGCGGCATATGTATTTTTTGTAATGGGATTTTTTATTTCATTTAAATTATACCCCATAGCTATTTTTGTTGAAATTCTTGCAATTGGATATCCGGAAGCCTTTGATGCCAGGGCAGATGACCTTGAAGTTCTGGGATTTACCTCGACGACATAATATTCGTTTGTTTTCTGATTCAGTGCAAACTGTATATTGCATGAACCAACAACCCCAATTTCGCTTACTATATGTATTGCGGATGTCCTTAATTTCTGGTAATCGTCATTGCTCAGGGTCAGTGATGGTGTAACAACTATGCTTTCACCGGTATGTACTCCCATAGGGTCAAGGTTTTCCATGTTGCATATTGATATACAGTTGCCATTGTTATCCCTCATCATTTCATATTCTATCTCCTTTAATCCCAGCAATGATTCATCAAGTTCTATGTCATAATTCTTTATTGAGAAATATTCATTGCAGTATTTTAATAACTCATTTTTATCATTTATTACTGTGCCCCCTGATCCTCCCAGAGAAAAACCTGTTCTCAATATTAATGGGTACCTTTTAATTTTTCCTATTTCATCCATATAGTTATCTTTTTTTAATGTATATGAATCTATTATCGGCTCATTTATTTTTTTCATAAGGTTAAAGAATTTATTTCTATCCTCTGCAATTTCAATAGAACTAACAGGAGTGCCGAGAACCTTAATATTATACATTGATAAAATTCCAAGTTTACCGAGCAGTATAACCAGATTTAAACCTACCTGCCCACCGGTTGAGGGCAGTATTGAATCTATTTTTTCCTTCCTTATTATCTCTATTACCGTATCCGGCTCTATGGGCTCTATATATATTTTATCTGCTATTTCCTTATCTGTCTGTATTGTTGCAGGATTCGAATTTAATAAAACTGTTTTTATTCCCTCTTCCTTTAATGCCAGGCATGCCTGTGATCCTGAATAATCAAATTCCGCTGCTTGCCCTATAACTATTGGTCCTGAACCTATTACCAGAGTACATTTGAGAGACTTAATCATTTTTAGCACCTATTGTATTTTTTATTTTTTCAAAAAACCAGTCCCCATCATAGGGCCCCGGATGTGCCTCGGGATGGAACTGTACAGAATATACCGGCAACTCCCTGTGCTCTATCATTTCAACGGTATTGTCGTTTATATCAGAGCCAGTTATCCTCAAATCTGTATTCTTTAACGAGTCCCTGTTTATTGCATAACCATGGTTATGTGATGTTATGTATATTTTATTATCATTTATAACAGCATGGTTAACTCCCCTGTGGCCGAATTTCATTTTTTCGGTACTGCCATTAAATGACAGTGCTATTAGTTGATTTCCAAGGCATACACCCATAACCGGCACCTCATTATATTTCTCCCTTATAAACTCCCTTATATTTTTCAGTGATTCATGGGATGGGTCTCCGGGGCCATTTGGAATAAATATGGCATCATATTTAAATTTTATATTAAAAAGGTCATAATTATACGGAACCATATGCAATGACGCTATTTCACCCAACTTATTTATTAAACTGTTTTTTGTTCCAACATCGATAAACAGTATATTTTTTCTGTTGCCAGAATCATAATACTGGTAATTTTTCCTCGACACTGACCCAACTAAATTTTTATCGTAGGGGTTATCAAATTTATCTGGCATTTCATTTTTATTTGATATAACAGCCCTTAAAACACCATTCTCCCTTATCTTCTCCACCAGAAACCTTGTATCCACACCATCTATTGCCGGTATTTTATTATCCTTTAAAAACTCATTAAAATCCCTGCCCGATTCACCACCATAAAAAATATTATGTGCATCCTTTGTTATCAGGCCTGATATTTGAATTTTGTTTGATTCCATATTTTCATAGCTTAATGGGTAATTTGCAATTTCCGGGAATGCAAAAATGAGTATCTCTCCTGCATATGATGGGTCTGTTATTGTTTCAATATAACCAGACATCGATGTGGTGAAAACGAGCTCTCCCTCTGTTTCCCCACTATAGCCGTAACCTTTGCCACTAATTACCGTTCCGTCTTCAAGAATTAAGTATTTTTCCATTTAAATCTTAAAAAAGTTAATTTCTACTTTACTTATATTATTTTCTGTTATTTTTATTATCGATATTATAAAATATATTATTTATCTCATTTATATTATTTATTTTTATTCTAATGTTAACAAAAACATTACATTAATAAATTACTTATCTATTACTAACTATGAAAATAATAGCAGCACCTGGACCTGTGTGTTATCCTATGGTAGCGGCACAGATGGTAAGGAATGATCTGGATATTGAGTTTAAAAAGGAGGGGAAGGCGGATGTCGTCCTTGATTCTACAGTTTCTTTAATGAAAAGAGAACTACCATTGAATTATGTAACAATTGAGAATCTATCAAGGGTTACACCAAAACTTGGATATAAAATTGGAATGGCAAGAAAAGGTGGTGCAGCAGATATACTGTTCAGGGCACTTGTGGACCAGATACATCAGAACGTTGATATAAAATATTATGAAAGCATGGGAGACCTCATGAACGCCATGAATAAAAACGAAGTTGATACAGTTGTTGTACCTGCGATGGATAATTCTGGTGTAAGCACAGAAGAATACTTCAAGAAAAACAATATCTATATCCCGGGTAGTTGTGGTGCAGCAGTGTATGACCATGAAAATGAATTTGTAGAGGCATATAACCAGGGAATAAAACTGTTTAAAGAAAAACCTGAAGAGACAGCAAAATTTGTTGTTTCAAAGCTACCGATGCAATTTCCTGTAGAATTTATAATAAGCACAATGAAAAACTCAGACCTTAATGTACACAAACCAGAAAACTATGACAGATTCAAGGAACTTGTAGAAAAATATTCAAAATAATAATTTTTAATTTAAACCCGACCATATAAAATTATTTATTTTACTGGATAGACCATGCATAACATGTCTTTGTTGCCGTTCTCTCCTTCCTCACCGCAGGGATGTTTGAGAAAGCGGTAAACATGGAAATGGCAGTAATTTTATTTCATCGCTTTAATCGCCAGTGAGCCGCTGTCTCCAGATGAGGGAAAATAACGGGATTATTATATTAATATTACCATTAAGTCTATGGCAATTTTCCTGTGTTAGGAGTCCATGCCCATATAAACTGTAACCACTTAAATTTACAGTATTTCTGAGGCAAAAATGTGTGTTATGTAAATCTGATAATACAATCATTTACTGTATCTTAGAATAATACGATATTTTTATCTATTTTGCTGGATAAAAAATAATGGAAGAAAACTGGCATGGAATGTTAGTGTAAGTTTATTATATGCGATTGTTATATATGGATATGTGGGACTATATAAACACTGCATTTGACAGCTATCCTGCTGAGAAAAAGGTCATACAGAAATTAATTAGTGTCGGACTCTCTGTCAGGATTATTGGTGATGAAACCAAAATTTTTTGTGATGAAATAGAGGTAAAGCCAAATTCAATAGCCAGGGCATATAAGGTGGATAGGAGGGTTGTTGTAAATATGCTGGCAAGGATAATTAAAGATAAAAAATTATATGATTTCTTTTATAATTTAAAACCAGTCTCCAATTTCGAAGGTGCAGGTTCAAAAATAGGTTTCGGTGTTATAGAAATAATACCGGATGATGCAAATAAACCCGGCATAATTTCTGGAGTAATGTCAATACTCTCATCAAATGGGATAAATGTAAGGCAGGTTATAACCGATGACCCCGAGATTCTTGATAATCCAAAGGCTATTATAGTAACATCAATACCAGTTTCAGGCAATATTTTAAATAATATTAAAAATGTTGATGGTGTAAAAGGCGTTTTACTGCTATGATTATATATAACTGTCTAATCCATTTTCATAAACAATATTAATTAACTCATTTATTTTTTTCTGTATATTATCATAGCAATCATCGTATATATTGATGTGCCCCATTTTTCTTTTACGCCTTACATCGGATTTATGGTACCAGTATATATCTGTTTTATCATCGATTATTTTATTGATTTTACCGTTTATATCTGTTCCAATAATATTTAAAATTCCAGAGGGCTTAAATAAAACAGGTTTAACTATTTTTAAATTCATTACAGACCTTACATGCTCTTCAAACTGTGATATTGATGAACCGGATACTGTATGGTGCCCTGTATTATGAACCCTTGGTGAATATTCGTTTATTATAACATTATCATTTACAGCATAAAATTCTATTCCCATGACACCTATGTAATTTAATTTATTCATAAGCGTTTTTGCTATATTAATCATTTTACTGCTTATATTATTATTTTTTACCGGTGCTATATTATATATCAATATTCCATTTTTATTATAATTGAATGAGGGGTCAAAAAATTCAAAGTCTTTATTTTCATTCCTCACTGCTATTATAGAAGCTTCATAATCATAATCTATGAATTTTTCTATTACATACGGTATATTATCATGAGCCATGTATTTAGTATTCTTATCTATAAAATACTGGTTTTTGCCATCATAGCCACCATGCCTTGATTTAATTACACCCTTTCCAAAGGACTGTGCAATATCAAAGGCTTTTTTATAATCATCGGCAATTTCATATTCAGCAACAGGCAGGTTGTTATTCCTCAAAAAATCCTTTTCCAGCAATCTATCTTTTTTTAAATTTACACTTTTTATATCCGGCCTTAACTTATTCTTTTCTCCGGCATATTTTAAAACCGTTTCATCCACCTGTTCAAATTCAAAGGTAACATAATCACACGAATCAACAAAGGTTTTGTAATCATTTAAATAAAAAAATTTATCGGCTATATACCCTGCAGGACCCTTATTTTCATCTATAACATAAAATTCCATTGGATACTTTCTCATGGTATTTATCATCATATAGCCCAGCTGGCCGGAACCAATAATGCCAAGAATCATAATTTTTCACCCAGAACCTTATCTTTTTGTTTTTCCATATAATCTTCCATTAAAATCCTCAATTTATCATATTTTACTGAGAGTATTCTTACTGCAAGCAGGGCTGCGTTTCTGGAGCCATTTATAGCCACTGTTGCCACTGGAATACCTGAAGGCATCTGAACTATTGATAATAATGAATCCAGTCCATTTAAGGCCCTGGATTGAACAGGAACACCTATAACGGGCAATGAAGTCATTGATGCAACCATTCCAGGCAAATGTGCAGCTCCACCGGCACCGGCAATTATCACTTCTATATTCTTCTTTACTGCAGTTTTTGCGTATTCCAGCATGAATTCCGGTGTTCTATGTGCAGAAACAATTCTGGCTTCAACCTCTATTCCAAACTCCTTCAATGTATCTATTGCATCCTTCATAGAATTAAAATCTGAGGAACTACCCATTATAACAGCTACTTTCATAAACACGTATTAAATTATTATTAATAAAATTTAATTATTCTGCATTTAAAATCTTATTTTATAATTTTTTAGCCAGTTCAGATCACCGTTATATATCTCCCTTATATCATTTAAATTATAATATATCATTGCCAGCCTTTCCAGCCCAAGTCCGAAGGCAAGCACAGGGGACTTCAATCCCAGTGGCCCTGTAACCTCCGGCCTGAATATTCCCGAACCGCCCATTTCCACTTCCTTACCATTTATATCCACTATAACATCCATGCTCGGCTCTGTATAGGGATAATATGAGGGTAAAAATCTTATATTGTCAAACCCAAGCCTCGAATAAAATTCTCTCAATAGCCATTTTAACGTTGATAGATTTGCATCTTTACTGTATACCGATCCCTCTATCTGGTATAGTTCGGATAAATGTTTCCAGTCAACACTTTCATGCCTGAATACCTTCTCTATGGAAAAAACAAACTGTGGTTCTTCCTTATTATGATATAAATGTCTTATTGTGTTTACAGTTGTATGCGTTCTTAATATTATTTTTTTAGCCTCTTCTTCTGACCATTTATAGTTCCATCCAGAATAATTTTTATAACCCTTTTCATGAACTCTTTTTACTATTTTCAATATTTCCGGATCTTCAAATTCCATTTCATTGTTATTTTTTAAATAAAATGTATCCTGTAAATCCCTTGCAGGATGATCCTGTGGTATGAATAGCATATCCATATTCCACGCGGTATATTCCATATAATGGCCATGCATTTCTGTGAATCCCATTTCTAAAAATATTTTTCTTATCTCCTCTATTAAATATGTTAATGGATGTAAACCAGCACCATTTATTCTTTCAACCCTGGAATTCAGGTCATATTTTCTGAATTTTTTATTTTTCCATTCTCCAGATGCTATTATTTCAGGTGTTAGCAATTCCATATAATCATTATTCTCATAGTTTTTTAACGCATTTAATCCACTGTCATTTATATTTATTATTCTTGTCAGGTTATTTTTCTCAGTTATTAAATTTCTTTTTATAAATTCATTTATTTTTTTATTTTCGGAATATTTTTTATCCTTTATTCCACTTAAAACCAATCTATTTTCACTGAAAATATTATTTAAATTATCATTATTATAAACAATTTTTCCATTTACAGGTTTTATTCCAAGTTTGGCAAGGTTTGCCATTGCTATTTTATATTTATCGTTTAAATAATTCTGAATTTCCCTTACCGTTAATTCCTTTTTGTCCTTTAATATATTATATAATTTTTCTTCAGGAAAACCATTTTTTAAATATTCATCCCCCTCATCTGTAATACTGTATGTTTTTTTATACTCTTTCCTGACATCTATTAATTTTTTAAATTCTAAATATGATATTGAACTTGAAATTATTCTCTCATTTTCGTTTATATTTATATTATTTTCATTTACATTTTTTTTATCTTTTATATAATTCAGTATTTTATATTCGTAATTGCTTATTTCTGTTTTTTCCATTGTATGATAAATATATAACAATATTAAATAATTTTCTAAGCAATCATTTTATGAATGTAGATATGCAGATGATATTACTGTTACAAATAAACATAATACAAAAATATTATAAAATATAAATAATTAAAACAAAGGAAGATAATAGCTATAGGAATATGCAACAAAATTAATATATAATAAGAATATTAATAAATATTAAGCAAAAGTTTTTATGATAGGAGGAAAAGCAAATGGAAAGAAGAGAAGAGAAGAAGAAGGTTAAAAAAACATCTCATTTGAAGCATGAAAAGTTATCCAATATTAACGGGTCCGGATCAGGTATTTTAAATGATGTCGACTCTTTTTACACATTTCCAGAGGATCATAATGGGATTGAATATTGTTCAGGCACGGCCTGTTTTGTTTCCCGTTTTCGGGACCCGCCCCTATTTGGATTGGCAGAGAGGAGTGAAAAGAAAACCTACTGCCTGGGAAAGTGTTATCTTGGCCCTGCGTCTTCGAATAAAAATGGAGAGCCAAGCATTGAGGTAAAATCAAGTGCGGCTATTGTGCTTGAAAACATTGTCAACGGGCCTCTCAGAGACATTAAGGATTATTCAAATACTGGTGGCTTCTCGGCCCTGAAAAATGCTATTGCAATGAATAGAGAAGAGGTTGTTGGAACAATAAAGGACTCAATGCTGAGAGGGCGTGGAGGTGCAGGTTTTCCAACAGGAGTTAAGTGGGAAAGTGTGTTCACACAGTCATCGGACAGAAAATATGTTATTGTTAATGCCGATGAAGGTGACGCCGGTGCATATATTGATAAGGTGATCATGGAATATGACCCTTTCAAATTGCTCGAGGGAACGGTAATAGCCGGATATGCATCCGGATCAAACGCAGGCTATATCTACATCAGAAGAGAATATCCTGAAGCCATTTCCACAATTTTGAGTGCGATCCGGAGTATGAATGAAAATGGGTTTCTTGGCAGGAATATTCTCGGTTCTGATTTTTCCTTTGATCTTCGTGTTGTAGTGGGGAGGGGAAGTTACGTATGTGGTGAGGAAACCGCCATGTTGAGGTCAATAGAGGGCAGGAGGCCAGAAGTTTCTGTAAGGCCTCCTTATCCAACGGAAAGTGGCCTGTTTAACATGCCAACAGTGATCGATAATGTTGAGACTCTCTCCAATGTGCCATGGATACTTACAAAAGGGGCTGATAAATTTAAGGATCTTGGATTCTCGAAAAGTAGGGGTACCAAAGCAGTCTCCCTGAACTCTCTTTTTAGGCGGCCGGGGTTGTACGAGATTGACCTTGGTATATCCCTTGAAGACCTTATCTTTGAGATTGGTGGTGGCTTAAAAGAAGGAAATGTCAGTGGTGTGATCGTAGGAGGGCCACTTGCTGGGATAGTCACGCCGGATAAATTTTCCACTAAACTTGGCTATGAGGAGATGCGTGCCATAGGGGCTTCTCTTGGTCATGGGGGAGTCATAGCATTCGATGAACATACATCCATGCATGAGCTCATAGAAAATGTATCATCCTTTGTGGCATTTGAGTCGTGTGGAAAATGCACCCCCTGCAGGATTGGGAGTCGTGTAATCAAAGATGCATTCTCCACCAGAACGAATAAATCCCTATCATATGATGATTATACTGACATTGTATCCACACTGAAAGAGGTGAGTCTCTGTGGCCTTGGAACCGGTTTGGGGGAGTTCCTTTCCAGTGCAAATACAAACTTCAACAGGGAGGTGAGATCATGTTTCGCATAAGTATTGATGGGAAAACTGCAGAATTTGATCACCAGATTACAGTTTTCCAGGCAGCGAAGGAAAATGGAATTGATATTCCAGGATTGTGCCACGATGAACGTCTCAGGGACTATGGCGGATGCAGGTTGTGTGTTGTACAGTTAGATGGAAATGCCCATCCGGTAACAGCGTGCACGACACCTATACGTGGCGGAATGGCTGTGAGTTCAGAAACACCGGATCTGGACAGGTATAGAAAAACCCTTCTCAAACTTATGATGGATAGAAAAAATTTCAATTTAAATCAGATAGACAGGAATAAGGATTTTTACAGATACCTCGAGAAATACGGTTTACTCAAAGGATTGACATTAAAAGAAAACAGTGAAGTCTATGAAGATCTGGATATCCATCCATTTATACATGTGGATATGAATAAATGCATAAACTGTTACAGATGCGTCAGGATATGCGATGAAGTTCAGGGACAGTTCGTCTGGAAAAAATGGCTACGCGGGGACGATGTAACCCTTCTGGCAGATGGAAGTAAGAATCTTACTGAAAGTTCCTGCGTGAGCTGCGGCGCCTGTGCTGATACATGCCCAACTGGGGCAATTGAAGATGTTTCAGTTATTAAGGAAGGGCATCCAGAAGAATTTACACATAGCATCTGTTCCTACTGTGGCACGGGCTGTGAAATAAACATTGGGACATCCCACGGGAAGATTGTACAGATCCTTCCGGTTCTTGATTCACCTGTGAATAGGGGGCATCTCTGTGTTAAGGGCCGGTATTCATTTTCATTTGTTGACTCTCCGGACAGGGTCACAGATCCAATGATCCGGGTCAATGGAAAATGGACACCTTCCACATGGGACGGGGCACTGGAATACGCCTCAGAAAAACTCAGGGATACAAGAGCACAGTATGGACCAGATTCAATAGGTGTTCTTGGTTCGTCAAGGGCCACAAACGAGGAAAATTATCTCACCCAAAAGTTCGCAAGGGTTGTTATTGGAACAAACAACGTGGATAGCTGCGCAAGAGTTTGCCATGCCCCTACAGCTGCAGGAATGGGTCAAACTCTGGGCACCGGAGCAGCAACAAACTCGTTTAGCGATATAGAGAGTGCCAGAACCATTTTACTCTTTGGAACAAATACTACCGAGAATCATCCAGTTGTTGGTGCAAGAATAAAACAGCAAAAACTGAGAGGATCAAGGTTAATTGTGGTAGACCCAAGGAAGACCGAACTTGCTACATATGCTGATATACATCTCCAGATAAGGCCGGGAACCAACATTCCCATGATAAATGCCATCGCAAATGTAATTGTTGAAGAGGGCATGGTAGACAATGATTTTCTTCAGGGGAGGGTTGATGGCTATGCTGAGTTCCGGGATTATATAAGACCGTGGACTCCAGAGAGGGCCGGTGCAATCTGCGGTGTGGAACCTGAGCTGATCAGAAAGGCTGCAAGGATATACGCTGAGGAAAAGCCATCCATGATGTTTCATGGTCTCGGGATTACAGAGCATTCCCAGGGTACTGATAGTGTGATTGACCTCGTCAATCTGGCATTGCTTACCGGAAACCTTGGAAAGAAGGGTGCAGGTGTGAATCCCCTAAGGGGGCAGAACAATGTACAGGGATCAGCCCATATGGGTTGTGAACCCTCAAAATTAACAGGTTATGTACCGATTGCCACAGCAAGGACTACATTTGAAAATATCTGGAAAGTGAAATTACCCGAAGAGAGGGGGCTCGATGAATCTCAGATGATGGATGCAGCCATTTCTGGCAAATTTAAGGCGTTATGGGTCATTGGCTGGGATCTCTATCAAACAAATCCTGACATAGAATTAACTGAGAAGTCCCTATCCTCAATGGATTTTATAATCATCCAGGATCTGTTTTTTAATGAAACTGCTAAAAGATTTGGTTCTGTATTTTTCCCTGCTGTCTCCTCATATGAGAAAGATGGAACATTCATGAATTCAGAGAGAAGGGTACAGCGTGTTCGCAGGGCTATTCCACCACGTGGCAATGCAAAGGCCGACTGGGAAATAATACAGCTGTTGGCCCAGAAAATGGGTTATACAGACGGTTTTGATTTCGATTCACCGGAAGCGATATGGAATGAAATAAGGATGGTATGGGGAGCCGGGTCCGGAATAACATATGAGCGTATAAATAAGCATGGATTGCAATGGCCATGTGAAACGGAACACAGTAATGGTACAGGAATACTTCATGTTGACAGGTTCTCTAAGGGAGAGAGAACATCTCTTGTAAATGTTGATTATGTCCCCTCTAGGGAAGTTGCGGACAGCAGATACCCGATCCTGCTTTCAACAGGGCGATCACTTTTCCAGTTCAATGCATCTACTATGACAGATCGCTCTGGAAACAAGAGATTGCACAGAACTGACCATGTGTATCTGTCATTAGAGGACGCAAAGGATTTGAATGTAGATGCAGGAGACCGTGTTCGGGTGGAGAGTAAATTTGGAAGTGCAGTATTAGAGGTGTCTATGGACTACTCTCTGGCCAAAGGTGTTGCATTCGCCACATTCAATGACCCGGAGACTCTGGTTAACAGAATCACTGGACCGTACAGGGATTCAAAGCAGAATACTCCAGAGTATAAGGTTACAGCAGTTAGAATCGAGAAGGTTGAGAAGAGCCAGGCTAACCACATAAAGGATATGCCATAAGTAACGGGAATTCTCCCTGTTTTCCCTAAGCCGGTTCTCCTATGAGCTTCCCACGATGAAATGACCCCCCTCATAATACTCAACTCTGATGCTTTCTTAATGCCGGAGTTATCCGGGTGCAGGTAAGAATAATTAACAAAAAATCCATAGAAAAAACCTCTATAATTTATTGTGCAGAGCTATTTCATAACAATATATTATTGCTAATTCCCTGAATGACCTTTCCTTTTTTTCTCATTTATAAAACTTTTTAATTTCCTGCTGTTTAACCCATCTCTGGTTTAGCATTTCCCTCTATATCTAAATAATCCCTAAATAGGAACTTGGTTCAGGATAAAATAATTTTTTATGTTTGAAATTATTTAAATAATAATTTACAATTAACTAATGTGGATTACGTACCTGATACATCAGTAATAATAAGCGGAAAGTTTAGAGAATATCTGGAGGATAAAAAAGGCGTAAAGGTTATTCTACCTGAAGCAATGTTAGCAGAAATAGAGCACCAGGCAAACGAAGGAAGATCAATAGGTTTTACGGCATTAGAAGAGTTAAAGAAATTAAGGGAACTGGCGGATAGTGGTAAAATTTACATAGATATTCTGGGAAACAGGCCAATGGAATGGCAGATAAGAAATGCACACAGTGGAGAAATTGACAATATAATAAGAAACATTGCAATAGAAAACAGTGCTACACTGGTAACTGGAGACCACATACAGAGTATACTGGCATCAATAAAAGGCATAAATGTTGTATACCTAAAAGGTCCTGAAAAGGAAGTCCGTGATATTGAAGAATTTTTTGATGAGGACACATCATCCGTTCATTTAAAGGTAAATATGAAGCCTCTGGTGAAAAGAGGGAAACCCGGAGAAGTTAAGCTGGAAGAATTAAATTATACTGTAACAAATGATGAGCTTGAAAATATTGCATATAATATAGTCCAAAGAGGCAAATTTGAGGACCAATCTTTCATAGAAATGGATATGTTAGGGGCTACAGTCATACAGTTAAAGAATTTAAGGATTATAATAACAAGGCCACCATTTTCAGATATAATGGAAATAACAGCTATAAGGCCTGTTGTAAAAACAACGATAGGAGATTACAATCTGGATAAAAAAATTATGGAAAGGCTCGATAATAAAGCCAATGGCATTCTGGTTGCAGGATCACCAGGTGCAGGTAAAAGTACATTTGTTACTGCTCTGGCAGAATACTATGCATCAAAAAATAAAATAGTAAAAACAATGGAAAAACCAAGGGATTTACAGGTAAATGATAGTATAACCCAGTACACATCACTGGAAGGTGACATGGAAAAAACAGGGGATATATTACTGCTGGTTCGTGAGGATTACACCGTTTTCGATGAAATGAGGGTAACATCTGATTTCAGGGTTTATTCCGATTTAAGACTGGCCGGTGTTGGCATGATAGGTGTTGTCCATTCCACAAGGGCAGTTGATGCAATTCAAAGATTTGTGAGCAGAATAGAATTAGGATTAATACCGCAGGTAGTTGATACGGTATTGTTTATAGAAAACGGCAAGGTTTCACAGGTCTTAACAACAGAATACGTCGTTAAGGTACCATCAGGGATGAATCAGGAAGACCTGGCAAGACCGGTAATATTAATAAAAGATTTTATGAAAAATAAGACACTGAGTGAAATATATACCTTCGGTGATCAGATCGTTGTTATTCCTGTAGGTGCTACAGCATCAAGCAGTGTAAACCCATTATACGCACTTGCTGCAGGTAAAATAAAGGAGGACATGGCAAAGTTCCTTGGTACAGATCATATCGATGTTAGTTTTGCTTCAGATAATCGCGTAGTAATAAAAGTTCCGGATACAAAAGTACCAAAATTAATAGGCAAAAAGGGAGAAACCGTAAATAATTTAGAAAAGGCATACAACTTAAAAATAGACGTTGATACATTATCAGAGGATGTAAATATAATGCAGGAAGCATTATTTGAAATAAAAAACAAAACCATATTCATAGATGTTGGTGCAAGAAACAAACCTGTAAAAATATATGTTGATGGCATATTAATAATGCAGGCACGCAGTTCTTCAAAGGGCTTTATAAAATTAAGGATGAATAGTGATACCGGTTCAAATTTATATAAATACATAAAGCAGGGAAAAAGGATACAGTACATGATAGGTGAAGAAGAATTAAATAAAATACCTCCGGGAAATTAATAAAATCAATGATATTTTTTATGGGATTAATTTTATTTCTTTTACTATAGCAATCAGAGGTTACTTTTGCAGGATTAGGTGGGATTGCTGGTTTCCTTAATAGGAGTCTGGGAATGAAATATTATAACATGCCAGGTTAATAGGTGAAATAGATAAGATCCGTTATTATAACACTCTGGATGTTAGTGTATGCCACTAAATGGGTTTTAAATACTTTTAATGTATATACTTAATCATGTATTCATATGAAAGAACAATAGAAAAAAATGCTGAAAACACATTTGGGGAACTGCACAGGGCGTTAAAAGAGAGGGACTGGCTAATATTATCATATGTGGATGTAAAAGAAGTGGTTAAAAAAATGAATAAAGAAATAGAACCGTATTATATTTTAGATGTGTGCTATCCAAAGGCTGCACTGGAGTTAATAACAGATAATCCTGATATGGGCGCATTTATACCATGTAAACTTGTTCTGATGCAACAGGGCAATAAAACAAGAATTCTGATGCCAAAGCCATCTGTTCAGGCAAAAGATTATCTGAATTCCGACGGAGAAATAGCAAAAAAATATGAGAACATCCTGATCGAAGTTCTGAGTATATTATAATTCATTTTCAATTGAATATAAATAATGGAAAAAATATATTTTTATAATTTTTAATCTCAGTGTTATTGTAAAGGAAAATAAAATATTTGTAAAAATCATAAACTTTATTCGTATAATTTGATATACCGCACTATTGATTGCAAAAAAATCTCCACTACTGGTATTGAGCCAGATAACAAATTCATTATTCGGTTACATTGGTTTGTTCTTTATAATAAGATTTATCGGGCTTCAGTACTGGGGATTTTTAAGTTTTTCACTTGCATTTATTGGATTAATGAGTATTGTTGGAGACCTTGGTTATGGATCGGCACATTTAAGATTTTTATCAGATAAAAAAAGTGATAAGGGTGTATGCAACGGTACGTTTTTGGCAATAAGAACAGTTCAAACCTTCCTTACAATATCTTTTGTCCTTGCTGCACTGTTTGTATGGATTGATATACTGCACCGTGGATTCCAGAGCAATGTTGAGATATATGCAATAATATTATTATTGCCGTATGTATTTTTCAGAAGATTAAAGGATATTCCAAACATATATTTCAATTCAAAATTACAATCAGCAAGAATGTCTGTACCGCAGATGGTGGAAGCACTGGTAAGAAATTCCGCATTTATATATTTAGGCATATTATATTTATACAGAATTCCGGGATATAATATACTCAATGCCTCAATTTTATTTGCAATAATATACAGTGTATCATATTTCCTGTATTTTATGATAGGTTTTGTCCTTGGAAGGCCATGGAATATAAAAAAGCCAACGATGGAAATGTTCAAAAGATATACAAGAATAGCATATCCACTGGCATTGTCATCCATTATAGCATCCGTAAGCGGCAATATTGATAAGGTTTTAATAGAATTTTACTGGCACGCAGTTGCAACAGGGGCATTTGCATCTCTGCAGAAAATAACAACACCAATAGTAACGTTTTCTGGAGCAATAAGTGTGCTTTTCATTCCATTATTGATGAGCGGACACACAAAAAAGGAATTTACGGATAACATAACATCGTTTGAAAGGATAATATCACTGTTCATATTGCCCTTAGTTGTAATATTTATTGCTTTAAGAATCTATGTTGCGAATCTATGGGATGCCAAGCTTATACCATATTCGGAACTGCTAATATTTTTATCACTGGCATCATATTTTGTAGCAATAAACTCGCCATATACATCAAGTTTAATAGCCCGGGGATTAACAAAGAAAATAGGGCTTGTAACGATAATATCACTGATTGTAAACATAGCACTTGATTTATTGCTGATTCCATCAAATATCTTTGGAATAACATTTTTTTCATTAGGTGTTCTGGGTGGAGCAGTGGGCACATTTATGGCAATGTTTTTTGAAACAATTGCATATCGTTTAATAGTCATAAGATCAGAAAATATGCATGTAAATTTAAAAATTTTGACACAGTTAATTCCATCAGGGGCACAGTTTTTCTTTCTATTTTTTGTAACATTATATATAAAGGTCTATGATATTGTTTTATTTACACCTGTGGCAATTTTATCCGTAGTAATATTCTTTATTGTGGCAATTCTATTAAAGGAGATATCATTAAAACAGTTAATGACCTTTATAAAATTACTGAATCCATTTTCCATTAAAAAAACGTTAAAAAATGAATAAGTTTATATTTTATTACAAAAATACAGGATATGGAAGAAATAACCATAGACGATTTCCACAGAATAGACTTAAGGGTTGGAAAGGTAATAGAATGCGAAAAGGTAGAGAAATCAAGGAGTTTGTTGAAAATAGTTGTTGACATAGGCGATGAGAAAAAGCAGATAATATCAAGTATATCAGATTATTATAAACCCGAGGATATGTTAGGCAAGCAATTAATTATTGTAAACAATTTAAAGCCTGCAAAGTTTATGGGACTTGAAAGCCAGGGCATGCTTCTGGCAGTTGAAGATAATAACGGTGTCTCTCTACTGCACCCGGATAGGGATATGGAATCTGGAACAAAGGTGCATTAATGTCATTGCCTGATGAGTATAGGCCAGATAATATAGACGATTTAATAATAAACGATGAAACAAAAAATATTTTAAAATCATGGATTGATTCATGGTTAAACCATGAAGAAACCAAGAAATCTGTGATCCTCTGGGGTACTCAGGGTACAGGTAAAACAAGCACAGCATACGCACTTTCAAAACATGCCGGTTTATCGATAATAGAAATGAACGCATCGGATCAGAGGAACAGGGAAAATATGAAAAGAATAGCACTGATGGCTTCAGAATACCACGATTTATTTATCAACAAAGAACCGGATAAATTAATATTAATAGATGAAGCAGACAATATCTTTGAATCAAAAAATCCATCAAAAGGTGGAGATTCTGGCGGGTTATCTGAGTTGCTGGATATAATAAGGAAAACAAAAAATCCCATCATAATAACAATGAATGATTACTATGCATTCAGGGGCAAAAACTCTGCAAAGGAAATAATATCATCATCTATCGTTATAGATATGACACCGTATAAAAGGAAAAATGAATTAAATTATAAATTATTTTTTCACAGGGCATTTGACCGTTTGAAATTTATTTCAGATAAGGAAAATATAAACATTTCGGGCAGCGAAATAAATAAAATAATAAAGGCGAACGAACCCGATATGAGGTCGATGATAAATGATTTATATTTATACAAGGTAGCAAACCACGACACAACTGGAAATAGCAGGGACACATCAAGATCAATATATTATATAATATCTGATACATTCAGGAAAAACAACTACGACTATATTTTAAATTCATTATATAGTATGGATGATGACCCTGATTTTTATATGAAATGGATCGATGAAAATATACCCAATGAATACAGTGACCCCGGGGATATGATGAATTCCTACGATATATTATCAAAGGCGGATATATATTATGGAAAAAGATTAAGGGATTACTCACTGGTTAATTATGCACTTGAAATATCCTCTGGAGTTTCACTGGTAATAAAGAATAAAAATGACCACTATGTAAAATATGAATTCCCCGAATACATAAAAAAACTCAGTGCAAGGAAAAACAACCGTGAGAGATATAACTTAAGAAATTTTATGATAAAATTATCCGTTATATCACACACCTCTGTATCTGAAATATTAAATGAAATGTGGTTTTATTATATATTAAAAACAAAAGCAAAAAAGGATTTCAATTATATATCGCTGGTATTAAATTTATCAGACGATGAAAAAAGCATAATAAAAAAGTAATTATTGCAGTATATTTTTTTCAATAAAGGCATTCATAATTTTTTTACATTTTTTTATTGTTCCACTTACATATATTACACTGTACCCCTTTTTTTCAAGCATTTTTATTATATTGTCCTTATTAAACTGGTTACACATAAATATTGCAAAATTATTATTCTTATATTTTCTTTTAACACTGTAATAACTATATAAATATTTATCAATGCCATTTATTCCGTATTCCGAATGAATCAATATATACCTTTTCCTTAAAACAGACCCTTTCAATATTACATTATGTTATTGCTATATTTTGTTTTTATGATTTTTTAATAATAATTTCGGTTGAGGCATTAACAAATAACAAGCTATAAATATTATTTTTAAATAAGCTATTAACTAAAAGTGAATAATATGGAAAGTTCTTACAGTTTAATCAGGGATGAATGGAAAAAACTAAAAAAATCGGAAATATATGGATTACAGAAACAGAGAATGGTATCCTGGAGAAAAGGTCATTCTATAGAGAGGTTAGAATACCCAACAAGAATAGATAAAGCCAGAAATATGGGATACAGAGCCAAGGAAGGCTATGTTGTGGCAAGGGCCAGAGTAAGAAGGGGCGGACAGCATAAACCAAAAATCATGGGCGGAAGAAGGCCAAGGAGGCTCGGATATACAAAAATGACATTAAAAAAGAATATACAGGTAATAGCAGAGGAAAGGACCGCAGACAAATATCCGAATATGGAAGTATTAAACTCATATTACGTTGGTGAAGATGGTTTATACAAATACTATGAAATAATACTTGTAGATAAGGCAAATCCATCGATATATAAGGACAGGAAAATATCATGGATTGCAGAACCACAGAATAAAGGTAGGGCTTACCGTGGACTAACCTCCGCCGGATATAAAAACAGGGGGCTGGGTCATGGAAGGCTTGGTAGTTCTAAGAGCAGGCCATCAATAAGATCCAATGGCAGGCTTAGAAAGTAAATATTTTTTGCCACGGTGGCCCAGTGGTACGGCGCCAGCCTTGAGAGCTGGTTCCCTTGTGGATCGGGTGTTCGAATCACCCCCGTGGCGCTTAGCGTATGTTTTAAATACAATTTTTTAATTTTGCATGATGAATGAAGATAAATTGAATAGCCTCAGGAATAATGCACTTAAGTTTCTATTTTATATAGAAATACTGGAAGACAATACATATGTTTATGATGAAAATTTAGTTCATGGCGGCCTGGAATATGACGATTTGGAATTCCAGGATATAAATACAATATTTACCGTTGATAATTTTACAGTTTTACAGTTTGATAAGCCATTAAGGAAAAATGGAACTTTAATCATAAATTTTAATGGCATTTATACGGATTCCTATGAAAAAAGTGAATCGTTTTACAGAGAAAAATACGATAAAATCATAGGCAATAACGAGAATGTCAAATTAATAAATTTCCTACCCTTAAGAACCATAAGCAAGGACCATTTTATGAATCTTTTTGAAAGAACGGAATTTAATGGAATTATAAGCTTTGATTACCTTGTAGATAAATTATACGGGATATATATTAAACCGGTGATAGATGAAATTGAACCTGAAAAAATAGTGATAGCCGATAGGGAATTAGCAGGTCCATTAAAAAATATTTTAGTTAATGCCGAATTTATAGAAAATAATAATTACTGAAAAAATTTCATATTTGTATATAATTTGTAAAAAAATTTAAATAGTATGATTTATTTATAACATTTATGACAAATAAGGCAATTGATACGTTAAAATGGCTGGCTATTCTCGGTTCTGCTATGTGGGCGGGCATTCACATGACACTGCTCGTTCTACCATTGCCATATGCAGTAACGGTATTTTTTGGATTTTTAATTGCGATAGCTATAGTCTCAGCAATGATATACGTAAACGGAAAAAAGGAGTTCTATTTACCGGTTTTTGTTTTCTATATACTTGATACAGCATTACTACTGGAATCAAGAATAACAGCGGCTCCTGTATTCGGGAAAAAATTACCATGGACTCCGTCTGCAGTAGATAGCATAATACTTGATGCTGTAATGGTAATACTATCAGGAATCATATATTTCATGGCAAAGAAATCAAAATAATTTATAGTATCCAGTATTTTTTCTTTTTTGGCTAAATTTATTAATATATTTTAAATATCTTAAAAATGGAATTAAGGTTTTTTAAGAATTCTGATTTATCCGATATATCAAAAATAGAGGATTCTTCATTTAGTGTTGGTGCCTACTCATTAATTATGCTTAAATCCATGATATATAGCAATTCAAGTTTTACAGTTGTAATAGAAGAAAATAATAAAATTATAGGCTACGGGACAGCAGCGAAATTAAATAAAAATTCAATGGATATAGAAAGTATAGCAATATTGCCGGACTATCAAAAGAAAGGCTATGGAACAAAATTGATAGACGCCATTGAGGACGAAATAAAAAATAGAAGTTGTAAAACCGTTATTTTAGAAGTAAGGGAGAAAAACGAAAACGCAAAAAATTTTTATTTAAATCATGGCTATAAAATAATAGATTTTATAGAAAACTATTATCTGCTGGAATTCAATGGCTCAAGAAACGCATACCGGATGGAAAAACATCTGTGAATTATACAATGTTTTTAATATAGCTGTATGCATTATTATTTGCCGAAATTATCATTTTTCTCTTTTCAACTTCCCCCTGCAGTGATTTAACCAGATGTGAAATCTCATCTATTTTATATTTTTTATTATCATAATAAACCTCAATGTAATTTTTAACCCTTTCCTTACCCCCAAAATATAATGGTGGTATTATATCCATTATATAATCAAATTTATTTAATCCATTTAGTTTATTCAGAATCATACTGTAATTATCCATATTATAATAGCTACTGTAAGCTGTTTTATATAAATTCCTCTTCAGGATATTTTTTACCATATTTTTTGATTTCCCATTCAGTAATTTATTTATTAATTCAAAATCATTTAATTTTAAATCATCTATGTTTCTATCGTCACTGTCATAATACGCATAACCAAACATTTTTTGCGCTATCCTGCAGGTTTTGTGGAAATAAACAGAGTTATACATTAATATCCTTGTTATAATTGCAGATTCAATGTTTGTTATTGATTTTTCCTCTCCCACAATTTTATTGTTCTCTATTTTTACTGTATTGAATATCCTTTTATAATCTATATTGCCTATTGTGACCCCACAGAAAAATGCATCTCTTCTCAGATAATCAATTTCATCAACATCTATTGAACCACTTATAATATTTGACAGTAAACTATTTTTTTTAGATTCACCAATAGCTATTTTTCCTATTTCGTCAGGGTCATACCCATATTTCTTTAATATGTCCGGTATACTGCTATCCTCGTATGGTTTTTCACCCTTTATTATTTTTAAGGTTAGGTCCTCATGCTTTGTTTTATATAAATCATAAAAAACCTCCTCTATGCCATGGCTCAATGGTGGATGGCCTATATCATGCAATAATGCTGCCAGCTGCAATCTTTCATCATCTATTTTTAAGGTGCCTGATATCTCCCTTGCCATAAACATTGTCCCTATGGAATGTTCAAATCTTGTGTGATTTGCACCGGGAAAAACTAAATAGCATAAACCCAACTGTTTTATGTACCTTAACCTCTGAAAATATGGTGAATCTATAATATCACTGTATATACCATCTATCTTGATTGGCCCATTAATGGTATCCTGAATAATTTTGTACATATTTATCATCATAGTACTGGACACGCCTGAATCAGACCAGGTGTTTTGATAGCGTCCTCCACTTCCTCTCCTCCCCGCACCCTCTCAGCATCAATGGTTCCGAATACCGTTGTTCCCTTCCGGGCCTGGCGGATTTTTCAGATGAATTATATCTGTATTCTCCTTTGAGATTATAGATATAAACCCCCGATCCAAGAGGACAGAGACTCTACGATTTCATGGAGACTGTCAAAGGCCTGGTTGCCCTCTTCAGGCAGTCACCCCCGCATTTCGTCTTCGGGTCACAGGGAGGGACTGGCTCCCCGGTCAAGTCCAGTATACACTAATCAATACATGTTAAAAAAATTTTGCTATTTTTCAAAAAATTTTCTCGCTTTTATATAATCACTACTATAATTTATATTAAAGAAATCATTCCTGTTATAGTTTATATTACTGTATTTAAGCTCATAATCATATAATTTTTCAAAGAAAATTGATATGCCCGTCAGTTCATTATTTATTTTTAAGTTTACAATGCCGGATTTTATTTCCATCGACCCATCGATAAATTTTTCTATTATTTCAATATTAAATATTACATCAGCTGGAAATATAATAACGGGCAAATTTAATTTATCCAGTGATAATTTTAAATCATAGCTGTAATCACCGGTACCGTGTATAATTTTTTCATTTAATATCTCATTTAAAAAAGCTGTATTATCGCTTATGCATACATTTACGTTAAAATTAAGTTTTTTTAATTTTTTTATCAGTATAGATATTATATATTCATCGTTTATTTTTAGAAGCATCTTTTTATTATTGTTCATTCTTGACCCCATGCCACCAGCCATAATCAGTGCGTCCATTATTTACCATAATTTTTTAACATATTTTATGATTTTCATTTAAAAATATTATAGAAACTTTATAATTATAATTTATAATGAGTTTTTCTAATAACCTCCACAGTATAATAAAAAATAATAATTTCTGCAAATAATCCTTTAACATGCCACATTTCACGTATTCCCCTGATAAAAATATTTATACAGGTGTACGCGATCAATTTAATATGAACATAGCAAATTACGGCCTCTATGAAAAATATAATGAGTTCTCAGGGTATGGCGATAGGTTATCCGAAATGGGCAGTATGATA